>JBEKIC010000061.1:0-23115 GCA_050011955.1 Xanthobacteraceae bacterium | reverse complement strand
CGTCGCTCGGTGAATTGAAAAATACGATCGAGTCGCGCAGCGCGTTGAGCATCAGCCCAACCGCAATCGCCAGCACCCCAACCCCGCCGCCAATCAATACCAGCCGTCGTCGCTTCCGGGTCATTGTTGTGTTTTCCGCGGCATGATCCAGTTCGTCAACCCTCGAGGCCGAGGCCTTTGACCAGTTCGTCGATGCGCTTGATCTCATCGGGATGATCGGCAAGCGCGCGCCTGGCATCGGCAGCGGCGTCCTTGGCCTTGTCGCGGTCGCCGAGCACGACATAGGCGCGCACCAGGCGCAACCAGCCCTCGACGTCGGCGCCGTCCTCGTGCAGCCGGGTGGCGAGACGGCCGACCATACCGCGGATCATCTCGCGCTGCTGGTCGTCGCTCATGTCGGCGGCCGCGGCCACGTCGCGGGCGCTCGGTCCTGCTGCGGGGGCTGGCGCGCCGGTCGCCTGGGCAAGCGCTTCGCGCACGAATTCGACCCACCGCGCGCCGGCCGGCGCGTCCGCCAGCAAAGCGCGCCAGATGGCTGCGGCCTCATCGTTTTTGCCGTCCTGCTGAGCCGCCAGGCCGAGAAAATAGCGGGCCTTCGGTTCGTGCGGATCGCGCGCCATGGCGCGATCGAACGCCGCCTTGGCGTCCGCGGTCACCACGCCGTTCGCCACCGTCGCCAGCGCCTCGCCGAGGTCGGCCTCACGCGTTGCGGCATCGCCATTGAGCGCGATCGATTTCCGAATAGCCTCGACCGCGTCGTCGTAACGGCCGAGCCGCATATAGACCGGGCCGATCACCTCCCAGCCGGGGCCGTCATTGGGATTGCGCGCAAGGTGGGCCTCGACTTGGCTGACCAGGCTTGCGACCGACTGTCCGCCATCTTGACCCTGCGCTGTCTTGACGCGGGCCAGCGCCGGTTCTCCCGGAATGTCCGGTGAGCCGAGCGCGACATAAAGGCCCGGCGCGCCGCACGGCAAAATGATCAAGGCCGCGATCGCCGCGGCGCGGCGCCACCGCGGGTTTTCCGACGCGGCCGCCGCGGACGGAGCATCCGCCGCGGCGAGGAGCCGCCGGGACACTTCAAGCCGGGCAGCTTCCGCCTCCGCCTCGCCGATCAGCCCGGCCGCGCGGTCGCTGTCGATTTCCTGCAACTGATCCTTGTAGACGTTGAGATCGCTGCCGCCGCGCGCGGCCCGCAAGTTGCGCCCGAGCGGCCACAGCACGGCGAAAATCGCCGCGGCCGTCATCGACGCAAAAATCACCCACAGAATCATGGCTTCCTTCTATTCGAACTTCTATTCGAACTTCTATTCGAACCCGGGGAAACGCAGGCACGGCCGCCATCGCAGCGCAAGGTTACATCATCACGGTGTCGGCGCTGTCGCAATGGGAACCCCGGCGCGGCAATTGCGCACTGTGACGCGGCCGGTTAACCACGGCCTTACGGAAATGACCCGGACCGATCAGCTCACCGTCGTCCACGTGCCGTCGGGATTGCGGCAAGCGGTGCCGCGGTCGATCTGCGGCTTGCCGTCGATGTAGATCGTGTGTGTGAATTGACGGCAAGGAGCGCCGTTGACCTGGTAAGCCGGGCCCGGCACGACATTGCCATAACGTCCGGAATCCGGATTGCGCCAGGCGACAAGAGCGCCCGAGGGACCGGCTTCCAGCGCCTGCATTTGCGCCGCGTAAGCGCGGCGCTTGTCCTCGTCGTCGAGCGCAGCGCCGATGCGGTTGCCAAGGAAGGCACCGAGCGCCGCGCCGGTCAGCGTTCCGACGACGGGATTGCCGACGCTGCCGCCGACTGCGTTGCCGATGACGCCGCCGGCCACCGCGCCGCCCGCCGTGCCGCCGATTTCCTTCGGCCCGGAATCGGCCGAACACGCGGCCACGCTCAAGCCGGCCAACGCAATTGCAATAAACTTCATTGTCGCCATGACGCGCCCAACGCCCGATCTGGACGGCCCGCTCCGCCCGGCCTCAGCCGCTTCATCCACAGAGGACGATTGGGGCGAAACTCAGTCGGCTCACCCGCCCGGCAGCGCCAGCTCGGCGCGCAAGCCGCCGATCGGCGCGGTGCCGAGCGTGAGCACGCCGCCATAGAGGTCGGCGAGCTCGACGACAATGGAGAGGCCGAGGCCGGAGCCGGGCTTGCTCTCGTCGAGCCGTTGCCCGCGCAACGCCACCTGCCCGCGCTCCGAAGGAGAAAGCCCGGGGCCGTCGTCATCGACGATGACGCGCACGCGCAGCTTGCCGTCGCGGGCGGGACCGTCGGCCGCAACCTCGATGGCAACCCGCGATTTCGCCCATTTGCAGGCATTGTCGACGAGGTTGCCGATCATCTCCTTCAGGTCCTGCTCTTCGCCGCGAAAGCGCGCGTGCTCCGGCAGCTCGACGGCGATAGCGATATCGCGTTCGCGGTGCAGCTTTTCCATGGTGCGCGCCAATGCATTCACCACCGGGGGGACGTCGATCAGCGTGCCGACGACGGTAAAGCGCGCGGCGAGCCGCGCGCGCTCGAGCTGGCGCGCCACCTGGTCGCGCATGATGGCGGTCTGCTCGAGCACCTTCTGCGCCAGCGGATCGCTTCCCCTCGCCGCCGCCTCATTGACGAGGACGGAGAGCGGCGTCTTCAGCGCGTGGGCGAGATTGCCGACATGGGTGCGCGCGCGCTCGACGATCTCGCGGTTGGCCTCGATCAGCGCGTTGGTCTCGCGCGCCAGCGGCGCGATCTCCACCGGGAATTCGCCCTCTAAGCGCGCCGTCTGGCCGGAACGGATCGCGGCCAGGCTTTCCGAAATGCGCTTGAGCGGCGACAGGCCGAAACGCACCTGCAAGGCAATGGTCAACAACAGCGCCGCGGCCAGCCCGGCAAAGATCGCGCCGATGACGCGGTCGAAGCTCAGCATCTCCTCGTCGATTTCGGACGCATCGCCCGCCACCTCGATCAGATAACGGCCCTCGTCGCCGAGATCGATGTTGCGCTCGACGAGGCGCAGCCGCACGTCCTCGGAGCCCTGCGCGTAACCTTGCCGATAGCCGCTGGCGGCGGCAGCGCGGTCGGCGGCCTCGGGCAGCCGCGGCAGATTGGAATCCCACAGCGAGCGCGAAGAATGCACCTCCGGCTTCGGCGTATCGAGCCGCGTGACCTGCCAATACCAACCCGACAGCGGCAGCTCGAACAGCGGCTCGCCGATCGATTGCGGGAACTTGTCGTTGCCTTCCTCGGGCGAGGCCACGTCGGCGACCAGCGTGCGCAAATAGACGTCGAGCCGCCGGTCGAAGGCGCGCTCGACGGCGTGGCGGTAGAGCGAGGACAAAACGAGGCCGGTGACGATGAGGATGATCACCGTCCATCCGGTCGCCCAGAGGAACAGGCGAAACGCGAGCGAGTTAGCGCGCATCGGGCGGAGTCAGCAGATAACCGAGGCCGCGCACGGTCTGGATCACGTCGACGCCGAGTTTCTTGCGGATGCGCCCGACGAACACCTCGATGGTATTCGAATCGCGGTCGAAATCCTGATCGTAAAGGTGCTCGACCAGTTCGGTGCGCGACACGACGCGGCCGGTATGATGCATGAGGTAGGAGAGAAGCCGGTATTCGTGCGAGGTGAGCTTGACCGGGCTGCCGTCGACGGCGACGCGGCCGGTGCGGGTGTCGAGGCGGACCGGCCCGCAGGTGAACTCGCTCTTGGCGTGCCCGGTCGAGCGGCGCAGCAGCGCGCGCACCCGCGCCAGCACTTCTTCGAGGTGGAAAGGCTTGGCGACGTAATCGTCGGCACCGGCATCGAAACCTTGCACCTTGTCGCTCCAGCGATCGCGGGCGGTGAGGATGAGCACGGGCATGGCGCGGCCGGCGCGCCGCCAAGCTTCCAGGACCGAGATACCGTCCATCTTCGGCAGGCCGATGTCGAGGATGACGGCGTCGTAGGGCTCGCTCTCGCCAAGGTAATGGCCTTCCTCGCCGTCGAAAGCGCGATCGACGACGTAACCGGCGTCGGTCAGCGCGGTAGCAAGCTGCCGATTGAGATCGGGATCGTCTTCGACAACGAGAAGGCGCAAGAAACGCTCCGAAGAAAAGCCGCGCTCAAAGCCCGCCGACGGGCGTGCCTTTCGCGGCGTCGACCACGACTCGCGCCACTTTGCCATCGTGCGCAAGCACTGTCAGCACATAGACCAGGCCCTCGGGGCGGCGGCAAAGCCGCGCCCGCACCAAGGTTCCCGGCACACGGCTCCTCACCGCGTGCATGGCGGCGGCGAGGCGCAGCACGGTGCCACTCTCAACCAGGGCGCGGCGCTCCTTCTGATTGAGACAGGCCCGCTGCGCAAGATCGGCGCCGCCGCGCGGCGGCGGCCGGCCGGCCTCTTGCGCGCGCGCGGGCACGAGCGTAACGGCGAGCGCCAGCAGCGCGGCGACGGACGCTTGGTTCGCGGTACCCATGCGGCCTCCCGAGTGAGAATTTGAAGTTCCTGCCGTGTCGCCGCAACCTTGTCGCGGACTTCAAATCCAAACATCCACGCGATCAAAAAGTCGCTCGCGTACGCCCGTTCCGATATTCGCACGCATGCGCGCGTGCGCAAAATTGCGAACTTCGGAATCGGGACACTAGTGTGGCGGTTCACAAGTCCGCATCATTTTTGCCGCGAACTCGTCATGCGGACTTCTGAACCAAAGCCACACTAGATCAATACGTTGCTAGTGTCCTTCGATTCCGAAGTTCGCAAACGACGGTGCCGCATAATGATGCGAACTTCGGAATCGGGACACTAGGCGCTGCGCAGTGAACCGGGCGTGAACGGCCGATTTAGGGCGACTCTAGGTCCCATAGCTCCGATTAGGGATTGGGAAGCCGCAGCTCGAGCCATCGGTCACCTGCACCTCATCCTGCCAAGGTAGGCGATATTGGCCTGCCATCAGATCGCGCATGTAGGTGTAGGGGCAATCTTGCGCCCCGCCTTTGACCGCGACGAAGCCGCGATGGCCGAATTGGTAGATGTTGTTCTCAACGCCCCAGATCCGCCGCGCCTCGTCGGCGAGCTTCGGCCGCACCTCGGCGGTGATGATCTCATCGGGTACGCCGTTGCCGGTGACCAGCGGCACGCCGTCGAAATTGACGATCATGCCTTCGCCCATGGAATTGAACACGCCGTCGGTGCCGGCCATGCAGACGTTGGCCGTGTACATCAGGTTGGTGAAGGCGTTGCTCTGATTGCTGACGTGCCAGGCGTGCCGGATCGGCGCCGTGTAGCCGGCGGTGCGCAGCATGATATTGGCGCCCTTATAGGCGCATTCCCGCGCCATTTCCGGGAACATGCCGTCGTGGCAGATGATGAGCGCGACCTTGCTGCCGTTCGGGCCGTCGCACACCGGAATGCCGAGGTTGCCGGGCTCCCAGGGTTCGACCGGCACCCACGGATGCATCTTGCGGTAATAGAGTTTCACTTCACCGCGGTCGTCGATGATGAGACCGCTGTTATAGGGGTTGCCGTCGGGATTGTACTCCATGATGGAAAAACAGCCCCAGATGCGGTTCTCCGCGCACGCCTTTCTGAAGCTCGCCACTTCCGGTCCATCGAGCCGCGACATCAGCTCGGCGTTGGTGTCCATCGACAGGCCGTGCAGCGAATATTCGGGAAACACCACGAGGTCCATGGTCGCCATCGCCTTGCGCGCCTTCTGCACCATGGCGCAAATTTTTCTCGTCTGTGCCGCCAGATCGCCCGTGTCGACGATCGTCGGCAGCTGCAACTGAACGAGCCCGATGACCACGCCGTCGGGAGTCTTGTTCAATCCGCCGAGCCCACTCATTCGAATCTCCTCATTTTCTCATTCGCTGACTGTGATCCCGGTCGGGGGTTTACCTACACCTTTCCGCGGCCGAATTCTGCAGCCGCGCGGTGGCTGGCGGCACGCTCTGCGCTCAAGAAACCGCGTCGCTTATAATGCGACAAAAGGCTTGACATCCGTCCCCGTTTCGATTACATACAGCGAATCTCGCTCATCGAGGGTCGCTTTCTAGGGGCGTCCTATAAGGCGGAGTGAGTGCGGCGCCTGCGCGCGGATTCGCAACCCGCACCCGGGCGGCTTCGGGCATCATTCACGCCGGTACTACGGCCGGTGCGGGAGGTGCAGTCCCTGGACTGGGACAGGAAAGGGCGGGTAACGCCCGCCTGGACCGCGTCCCAGGAAGCATGGCCTGGAGCTGAGCCAGGAGGTCATAGCCCTGGCGAGAGCCGCAGTGGAGCGCCGGAAGGCGAGCGCGCCCCGACTTTTGGCGCGCTGCCGCGCCCGACGCATCGGCAAATGGCAACATCTGCCGGTGTGGCGCGGACAATGGATAGATGCGCCTTTCGGCGCTTCGCTCCCCTCGGCTTTTCTGGGGGGACGCAACGAATCAAATAAAGCTCGGGCGCATCGCGCCGCGAGAACGACGGCGCTTATCCGCCGACGCGAAGTGAAACAAAGCGGGGGAGGATAATGCTACGGTTCTTTCCGCCGCCGCGCCGCCTTCGGCAGCTTCTGCGGCCAGCTCACGATGTGGTCTTCCAGGTCCTCGTCGGGCACGTCCTTCTCGCTGGCGCCGACGCGGCCGCGCACCGAGACACCCGCGGCATGAACGCTCTCGGGATCGCCGGAGACCAGCGGATGCCACCAATAGAGGTCCTTGCCGGCGGCGAGGAGCACGTAGGCGCAAGACGGCGGCAGCCAGGTAATGGTTTTCAGGCTCTCCGGCGTGAGCCGCACGCAATCCTCCACCTTTTCCAGCCGGTGCGGATAGTCGCGGCAGCGGCAGGTGTCGCCGTCGAGCAAGCGGCAACCGACGTCGGTGTAATAGGTGCGGTCGCTTCCCTCCTCTTCGAGCTTGTTGAGGCAGCAGCGGCCGCAACCGTCGCAGAGGCTCTCCCATTCCGAATCGGTCATTTCGTCCAATGACTTACGCCGCCAAAACGGGATGTCCTCGGGGCTTTGATCGGTTGCCATCTGTTCTCCGCGCCGGCGACGGGCCGCCGGCAAGGTTCTTACGCCCAATTTGCCCCCAATTTCCATTCACACTGTCACTGACACGTCATTGGCCCATGCCGCCGGCTCGGCTAAATCTCATTGACGGAATCGACAAGGACGGGGCCGCACCCGTTCCGGGAGTACGCAACGCGTGACGGACCTGTTCCCCGAACCGGGTAACGACTGGCGGCGCAAGTTCAAGCGGCTGCTGCTGGACCTCGACGCGCGCATCGACTCCGCTGTTTTCCAGAGCGGCAAATGGGCGCGTGAGCTGTACGAGCGGTTCACCGCGATCATGGATCATTGCCATGTCGCCGGCTGGCGGCGCTGGCTCATCGTCGAGCCGCTGTCGGAAGCCGCCACTTTGGGCACCGGCGCGTTCCTGCTCATGCTGGCGCTCGCCGTCCCCGCCTTCCGCGAGACTTCGGACGAGGACTGGCTGAAGAAATCCGAGCTCGCCGTCACCTTCCTCGACCGCTACGGCAACGAGGTCGGCAACCGCGGCATCAAGCATAACGATTCGGTGCCGCTCGAGGACATGCCCGACCATCTCATCAAGGCGGTGCTGGCCACCGAGGACCGGCGTTTCTACGAACACTACGGCATCGACTTCTTCGGCACCTTCCGCGCGCTGATGACCAATGCCAGGGCCGGCGGCGTGGTGCAGGGCGGCTCGACCATCACCCAGCAGCTCGCCAAGAACCTGTTCCTGAGCAACGAGCGCACGCTCGAGCGCAAGATCAACGAAGCGTTTCTCGCCACCTGGCTGGAGACGCGGCTGCCCAAGAATGAGATTCTCAAGCTCTACCTCGACCGCGCCTATCTCGGCGGCGGCGCTTTCGGCGTCGACGGCGCGGCGCAGTACTATTTCGGCAAGTCGGTGCGCGACGTGACGCTGCCGGAAGCGGCGATGCTCGCCGGGCTGTTCAAGGCACCGAGCAAATTCTCGCCGCTGGTCAACCTGCCGGCGGCGCGCGCCCGCGCCAACGTCGTGCTCGACAATCTGGTCGACGCCGGATTCATGACCGAGGGTCAGGTCTACGGCGCCCGCCGCAATCCGGCCACGCCGATCGACCGCCGCCAGGAGGACGCGCCGAATTATTACCTCGACTGGGCGTTCGACGAGATGCGCAAGCTGGTCGACACATTCCCGAAATCGGTGAACGAAAGTTTCTTCGTGGTGCGCACCGCGCTCGATCCTAACCTGCAATACTACGCCGAGCGCGAGGTCGAATCGGCGTTGCGCCAGTACGGCCACGATTACGGCGCCAGCCAAACGGCGGCCGTCATCGCCGATCTCGACGGCGCCGTGCGCGCGATGATCGGCGGGCGCGACTACGGCGCCAGCCAGTTCAACCGCGCGGTCGACGCGCTGCGCCAGCCCGGATCCTCGTTCAAGCCCTATGTCTACGCCACCGCCTTGGCGAACGGCTTCACACCGAACTCGGTCGTGGTCGATTCGCCGGTGTGCATCGGCAATTGGTGTCCGCACAATTATTCCGGCGGCTATTCCGGATCGATCACGCTGACCCAGGCCATCACCCATTCGATCAACGTCATTCCGGTCAAGCTTTCGATCGCGCTCGGCGACGGCAATCCCAAGCTTGGCCGCGCCAAGATCATCCAGACCGCGCGCAATTTCGGCATTTGGACGCCGCTGCCGGACACGCCGTCGCTGCCGATCGGCGCCGACGAGGTCAACGTGCTCGAACACGCCGTCGCCTACGCCACCTTTCCCAATCTCGGCAAGACGGTCACGCCGCATGCGGCGCTCGAAGTGCGCACCGGCACCGGCGAATTGGTGTGGCGCTTCGACCGCGACGGCAAACGGCCGCAGCAGGTGATCTCGCCGCAAGTCGCGCTGGAAATGATCGGGATGATGAACTCGGTCGTCGAAAACGGCACCGGCCGGCGGGCGCAGCTCGACGGCATCAAGGTCGCCGGCAAGACCGGCACCACCAACGGCTGGCGCGATGCCTGGTTCGTCGGCTACACGGGAAACTTCTGCGGCGCGGTCTGGATGGGTAACGACGATTATTCGCCGACCAAGCGCATGACCGGCGGCACCATCCCGGCGCTCGTCTGGCACAACATCATGGCCTACGCGCATCAGGGCATCGAATTGCGGCCGTTGCCCGGCCTGCCGGCGCCACAGCACGCTCCGACGGTTGCCGACGCGGCGCTCGCGGGCGGCTCGGCGCCGCAGCAAATCCTGCTCACCCGCAAGGGAACTCAGGCTCTCGTCCACGTCGAGCATCTGCTCGACGACGCCAGCCGGGCGATGGCGGTGCAGACCGCTCCCGCCGCAACGCTCGGCGCGCTCGGCCCGCTTGGCGGCGGCGGGTATCGCGCCAACCCTCTGGCGGCGGCGAACAACCAGCAGCCTGCCGGAAGTTCCCGCCGCGACTAGTGTCCCGATTCCCGAAGTTCGATCATTATGCGGCACCCTCGTTTGCGAACTTCGGAATCGAAGGACACTAGC
Organism: Xanthobacteraceae bacterium; assembly: GCA_050011955.1. Lineage (GTDB taxonomy): Bacteria > Pseudomonadota > Alphaproteobacteria > Rhizobiales > Xanthobacteraceae > BOG-931. The sequence continues at coordinate 13,630 of JBEKIC010000061.1, read as the reverse complement.
AACGTATTGATCTAGTGTGGCTTTGGTTCAGAAGTCCGCATGACGAGTTCGCGGCAAAAATGATGCGGACTTCTGAACCGCCACACTAGAGCATGATCCGGAAAAGTGGAGGCCGGTTTTCCGAAAAGATCATGCTCCACCAAGATATTAGAGCGCCAATCTATTCAATCTGAAGCGATTGCGCTCTAGGAAGCCGGGTTCGCGAATAATTGCCATTCGATCGGGTCGAACGTGCGCCTGTTCTTCAGTTCCTGTTTCACCTTGCTGCTCGCCGCCGTCATCGGACTCGGCGCGACTTGGCTGACGCTGACGCGCGGCGTCGCTTTCGGCTCGCTGACCATCGGCGCCTGGACGGCCTGGCCGAAGAGCGGATCGGTCGACATTGATCCCTACGCTCGCGCCACCATCGCCCGCACTGGCGAATTGCCGATCGGCACCGGTGACGGCGTCGCCTTCTATGCGCACACCGACGATGCCGGAAACTCTTTCGACGGACGTTGCACCTACACGATCAGCGGCATGAGTCCGGCGGCGCGCTATTGGACGGTGACGCTCTATGACCCGGAGGGCCGGCTGGTCGCCAACACGATCGACCGGCACGGCTTTACCAGCGCCGAAGTCGTGCGCGACGCCAGCGGCCGCTTTGCCATCAACGTCGGGCCGCGGGCGCGGCCGGGAAATTGGCTGCCGAGCGGCGGGATCGAAAAGTTCGTCCTGGTCTGGCGGCTCTACGATACGCCGATCGGCGTCGCGATGCGGAGCACGAAGGAAGGGCCGATGCCGGCGATCGTGCGAAAGGGCTGCTCATGATCCGCGTGCCGCTGTGGATTCTCGGCGCCCTGCTGCTGGCCGGCATCGTGCACCTTTCGACCGTGCTGGCGATGCCGCAGGCGGCAACGCAAGACGCCTATTCGCGGCTGGCGACGCTCACTCCCGTCAACGCCGTGGGGCCGCTCGCCCCGCCGACGGCGCAAGCCGCGGTCATGCCGTTCATGGACCCGGCCTTTGCGGTCGCGGTGTGCCGATACGATCTCTCCGGGGGGCCGCTCAAGCTGAACGCGCCGGTGAGCCTGGCCTACACCTCGGTGACGTTCTACACGCGTAACAGCGTCGCCTATTACGCGATCAACGACCGCGCCGCCGGGCGCCGCGCCATCGAGCTCAATCTCATGACGGCCGAGCAGCATGCGGAAATGCCCGAGGAGGAGGACGTGACTGCCGCCGACCGATTGATCATCGAGTCGCCGACCAAGACCGGACTGATCGTGCTGCGGGCGCTGGCGCCGGAGCCCGGGCTCATGACCATGGCGCGCCGCGCGCTTGCCGGTGCGCAGTGCCGCATCGAGCAAGCGACGCAATAGCGCTTCAGCGGCGTCTAAGGCGCCGGCGCCCGCTATTGTCCGCAGGCGGATGCCTGTGCGGTTCGGCGTCTGCCGCGCACAGCTCGTCGTGTCGCTCGACCCGGATGACCGGAAGAATGATGACCGTCGCGGACTCGTCCGGCATGTCGGCACGGCCGAAGCGGACGATGCGCCCCTCGTCGGGGAATTTTACAATGGTGCCCATGGTGGCGGCGACCCATCGTCCGCTACCTGCCGGGCAGCGGACCCCTGCCCCGATGCGCCCGCATCGGCGTCGAATCGACTAAGCGGCATGCAGGGTTAACGCTCCGCTAACGGCGGCAACTTAGGCTGTTAAGGCGATCGGTGGAGCCTGGTCAGACCCGGTCCGCTGTTGCGGTTGAGTAGCGTAAAATGCAAGCGCAGAGCCTCTTCGGCCTCGAGGGTCTCACAGATTTTGGCTTACGCAGCGGTGTCGATGTGCGGCCGACCTTGCTGCGCGTCCTCACCGACCTCTACGTGCACCGGCTCGCTCATACGCCCGATGAGGAGCGCCACTACACCGAGCTGGCGCTGCGCCTGCTCGAAGCGGTCGATGTGCCGACGCGCATCGCCGTGGCGAAGCGGCTTGCAGGCTATCGCTCGGCGCCGCTGCGGGTGTTGCAATGGCTGAGCGAAAATGTTGCGGAAGTCGCCGACCAGCTGCCGCATTCGCTTCCGCAACCGTCTGCCGGGGTCGACACGGCCGCGCCAAATCCTGCCGCGATGCCGGCCGGGGAAGACGATGCATGGCGCGAAAGCGAAAGGTTGACCGACTCGCCCCATGTGGTCGATCGGACCACTGCCGGCGTACTCAACGAGCTGTTCTTTTCCGCGAACGCGCAAGAGCGGCGTCTGATTTTGCTCAATCTCGACGTAGTCGCTCCCGTTCCGGGCGGACGTGTCGGCGTTTCGCTGGATCCGTCGGTCGGCCGGCGGCTCGAAGCGGCGGCAATCGCCGGCAACAACGAGGAGTTCGCACAACACCTCGCACGCGCGCTGCGGATTCCACGCGAGCAGGCGCGACGCATGGCGCGCGACGGACTGGGCGAGCCGGTCGCGGTGGCGGCAAAGGCGCTTGGCCTGGCGCGCGATGTGCTGCATCGTATCCTGCTGTTCGTCAATCCCGCCGTCGGCCATTCGGTCGAGCGCGTCCATGCGCTTGCCGCGCTCTATGACGCGATGACGCCGCAGGCGGCGGCGGCCATGGTCGAAATCTGGCAGGCGCTGCCACAGAACGAACGTGCCGGAGCCAAGCATCAGCCCTTCACCTGGGACGAGGCCATGCGCCGGGGCGCGCGCGCCGCGGCGGCCCCGCCGCGGACTGCTGCCGCACCGCGAACGAACGAGCGCCGCAGTGCTTCCTGAGTCAGGCTTTGTATCGGGAGTGAACGGAACTCATTCGGGTTTTCAACCGGCAACGACATCGAGAAAATTTCGCCCTACGCGATCCTCGACCTCGATGATCCAGACATCCGGATCGAATTTCACCTGTCGCGCGAGATAGGCGTCGACCGCCGCATCGGGCGCGGATTGCGTGGCAAGGCTCGGCGTGAACGCCCGCGCCGCTCCTTGCGCGGCGTCGAATGCGCTTTGCGGCGCCGGGCCGAACAGGTCCGAGGTGCCATCGAGCCTGCTGATGCGAACGAATACGGCGCCGGCCTCTTCCGCTCCGCGCCTACGCACGACGCCGGAAATGCCCTCGACTTGACAGCGCCGCAGATAGGCGGCGACCCAAAGCGCGGTCTTTAGGCGCATGGCGCGGCTCGCATGGTGACACGATCAAGATATGACTTGGCCGGGCGTAAGCCGCAAATGCTCACGTCATTTTGGGGGACGGGGCAATGCGTTCGGCCCCGGAATACACCTGCTAGTCCAGCGGCCGGCCGGCCATGGCGGCAAGTCCGGCAAGCAGGCGATCGGAGAGCCTCCCGGTTACCGGCAATTTGTGCTCGCGCTCGAATTTCTCGATCGCGGCGCTGGTCGGTTCGTCGAGAATGCCGGAGGGCCTGATCTGGCCGTAGCCGAACTCCGAGAGGACGCGCTGCACCGCCATGACGCGCGATGGCGACCCGATCAGGTCGGCGATCGGATCGTTGCGCCGCGCCGAGATGACCTGCGGTGTTCGCAGGCCGGCGGCCGGACGCGCGGGGACCGCTTCCGCGGGCTTGGGCGTTGCCACGCCCAGAACGCTGGGACGACTGTCGACCGCCCGCGGCGGCGAAGTCGGCATCGCGAAGAATGGCGTCGGATGCGGACCGGTCTGCAGAAAAACCGCGTTGACGATGATGACAAGGCTCACCGCGCCGGCGCCGACGATCGCCAGCGAATCGACGGGACGATCCGCGGCCTTCCGCCATAGTCGGAATCCGAGCGTTACGACTGCGCCGACGGCGCGCTCCGCTGCATGGCGACTGTCGTTGCGGCGGTTACGCACTTTTCTTCACCCGAATATCGATGCGGGAAGCGGCCCCCTCGCCGACCTTCGCAGGGCTCGCCCGGTGAGCCGGCGTGCGATTCGGCAAATGAGCCGGGAAATAGCTCGTCACGCCAGCCGGAAGCGGGACGGAATGCTTTGTTGCCGGCGCCGCGCGCTCGCAGTCGAGCGGCAGGCGCACGGATACGCGCGTGCCCTCGCCGATGCGGCTGCGGATGCTGATCTCGCCGGCGTGCAGGCGCACCAGCCCCTTGACGATGGACAGTCCGAGACCGGTGCCGCCGTGGCGGCGGTCGTAGGAGGCGCGCGCCTGGAAGTACGGCTCGCCGACGCGGGCCAGATCTTCGTCACTAATCCCCACACCGGTGTCCTCGACCACGAAGACGATGCTTCCCGCCTCGGCACGCGCGCCGATCGTGACTGTGCCGCCGCGGTCGGTGAAGCGGATGGCGTTCGACAACAGGTTGAGCAGGATTTGATGGAGCGCGCGCTTGTCGGCGACCATTCCGGGGAGATCGCCGGTCGGCATTTTTTCCAGCCGTACGCCGGCCTCGTGCGCCCGCAGCGCCAGGAGATCGCAGCAGCCGGCAATGACCTGCGCCGGCGCGAACAGTTCCGGCGTGATCTCAAAATTATTGGTCTCGATTTTCGACATATCGAGAATGCCGTTGATCACGGCGAGCAGGTGGTGCCCGGAATCGTTGATGAGGCCGGCATATTCGTGGCGGCGTTCGGGGTCGAGCGCCAGCGCCCGCTCCTTCATCAACATTTCCGAAAAGCCGATAATGGCGTTGAGCGGCGTCCGCAGTTCATGGCTCATGGTCGCGAGGAACCGGCTCTTGGCGGCGTTGGCGCGCTCGGCCTCACCGCGCGCGTCCTCGAGCGCCTGCTCGTGCCGCTTGCGGTCCGTCACGTCACGAAGGACGGCAACGACTTCGCGGCGGTCATCACCGCCGACCTCGACGGCAGCCTGTTCAAGCGGCCGGCAGCGCATCTCAACCCAGACGAATTCTCCGGCCGACCGCCCGCCGGCGTCGGAACTGTCCCGCCGTACACGAAACTCGACGGAGCGGCTCTCTGCCAGGGCCGCTGCATCGCCGAGCGCGGTCAGGTAAGCGGGGCGGTCGGCCACATGGACGCGGTCGAACAAACCCTGCCCGTGCAGGTCGACGATACGGCACCCGAACAATGACTCGGCCGCCGGCGACACGAACAGCACGGCGCCGTCACGGCCATGGCGAGTGATCACGTCGGTCATGTTGCGCGCCAGCAACCGGTAGCGGTCATCCTCGGCGTACGGCAGCGAGCCACTGCTGCGCGCGAGCGCCTCGACGCCGAGCGCGAACCCTGTCGCACAGAGCACAGCCGATACGATACTGAGCGCCGCCAGCGCCGCATTCCCGCTCGCTGTGGGCGTCGGCAACAGATCGAATTCACCGACAAGAAGGATCAGGCCGGCCGCGGCAAGCGCCAAGATCGAAGCGATCGCGACGACCCGGCGCGACGCCGATAGCGCCGCCTCGAGCGGCACGATGACAAGCCAAATGGCGGCGAAGGAGGCGATACCGCCGCTGAATACCGCCACCATCGTCACCAGCCCGGTCAAAGCGAGCGACGACAGGACATGGGCGCTCTCGTAGCGGCCGGTGCGGGAGAGAAAATAGGCGACGAGGATCGGGGCGACCAGCCAGGTAAACACCATCAGCTCCATCGTACCCGGCGCGCCGCGCACGATCAGGTAAGCAGGAAACGACGCCAAGGCGATAATGCTGCCGACCAGTCGCGGTGCGATGAAGGCGCGATGCCGCGCCGCGGTCGGCGCATTCTGCCGCGCCGACGGGTGCACCAGACTCTCAATGTAGTCTCGTACTGGCGCGTAGAGGCCCACGGTCCCGCTTTGCACGCCTGACATTGCAGACGCGCTCCCCTTTTCTTTATCGGATCGTGTCAGACGCCACTTAAGCGAACGCTAAGGCGCCGCGCGCCGGCCGCGCAGGAGCGCCGCTGCTGCGCCCGGCGCCGGCACAAAGACGGCGGAATCGCCCATCATGGTGAACGGGCCGTTGCCGCACGACCCGTACCGCATCCACCGTGCGCGCCGATATTTGCAAAGAAGCCATCGGACCAAGACACATGCTGGCGGCGAGAACAGCGCCAAAGCCCGGCCTGGCATGCGTTCGCGCAAATTTTAGGTAAATTCTATTTTTTCAAACTGCGCGAAAATTTGCGGCGTATTCTGCTCGATTATGGGCAAAAACGTTCCGGCACCGCCAACGCGGCTTTCAAAGCTGCCTGCTAGGTTCCCCGCTCAGGCGGCAATATTAGCCGCAGGGGATGCGGGTCTCATGTTCTTTCTGTTGCGAATGGCGTTCTGGCTCGGCCTGGTGCTGGTGCTGTTGCCCAGCGCCTCGGTACAACCAAACGCGTCGCGCACCGAGGTCGGCGCTTCCGAGGCCCTCTCGGCCGCCTCCGCCACCGTCGGAGATCTTCGCGGCTTCTGCACGCGCCAGCCCGACGCCTGCACGGTCGGCTCGCAAGTGGCGACGGCCATCGGCTACAAGGCGCAGGCGGGCGCCAAGATGCTTTACGATTTCTTGAGCGAGGCGCTCGCGCCCCATGAGACCGGCTCGCTCACGAGCGGCACGCCGCGTGGCGGCGGCAGCGCCAAAGCGACGCCGGAGAAAGCGTCACCAGAACGGACCTCGCAAAGCACCCTGACCCCGTCCGATCTGGCGCCGGCCTGGCGTGGCCCGGCGCCGCGCAAGGACGGCAAGCCCTCCGCATAATCCTGCATCGCCGCACGTCATTCGCGGTCGGCGAAGCGCGGTTCCGCAATGACCGCGCGCGGCCGCACGGCATGGGCGCCGGCAATAACATCGACCTCGCCGGCTCGGCGCTCTATATAAACGGTGACGAAGGGACCTCCGCCGCGATGGCCGACATCGACGAAATCATCGATAATTTCTCTACTCTCGACCATTGGGACGATCGCTATCGCTATCTGATCGAGCTGGGGCGGGAACTGCCTGCGCTTGCGGCAGCGGCGCATAGCGACGCCAATAAGGTGCAGGGATGCGCGAGCCAGGTTTGGCTCGAAACCAGCGTGCGTCCGAATGGCGCGGGCGGCCCGGTGCTCACATTCGCGGGCGACAGCGATGCCCACCTCGTCCGCGGGTTGATCGCGATCCTGTTCGCCATCTTTTCCGGCAAGAACGCAAAAGATATTCTCAGCATCGATGCGCTGGAGCTGTTTCAAAAAATGGGCTTGCGCGAGCATCTGACGCCGCAGCGCTCGAACGGCTTCCGCTCGATGGTGGAGCGCATTCGTGCGGACGCGCATGCTGCGCTTTCGGCCGCCGCCGTGTGACTGCCGTGTGCCGCGGACCACTGCAATTACCGGCGGCGCGACGCCGCTTCTGAGGCGCGGAATTCTAGCCAACGTCTGCCATGGTGTTGTAAGTCTGCTCGGGGCTCATGCGTCGGCGCCCGGGAAGGTCAAAGATGGCCGTCGGCCGTGTCGGGGTGGACAGCCCGTTCAGCAACCAAAAGTTCCGCGCGGTGCTGACCGACGTATTTGCCGGCACCATCTGCAGCGTCCTTTCGATCGCCTATTGTTTGTCGTACGCGGCGCTGATTTTCACCGGCCCGCTGGAGCATGTGCTCGCCTATGGCGTGGCGGTGACATTCCTATCGGCCGCAGTGGGCGGATCGATTGTTGCGTTGCGCAGCTCGCTTCCTTTCGCCGTGGCCGGGCCGGACAGCAACATTTCCGTTGTATTGGCCGCCCTGGTAGCGACCGTCGTCCAGGGGGTGGTCGCTGCTGGCGATACCGACCTTCTTGAGCCGACCCTGGTCGCCCTATGTTCGGCAACGGCGATTACGGGCCTGCTGCTGTGCGTGCTCGGGTTCACGCGTGCCGCACGTGCCATTCGTTTTGTGCCCTATCCGGTGATCGGTGGCTTTCTTGGTGCCACCGGATGGTTGATGATCACCGGCGCCATACAGGTGGTCGTGAATCAACGCCCGGCGCTCGTTAATATCGGCGCGTTCGTCGACGCCGCGATCGCCGCCAGGCTCGCCGCCGGGCTGATTGTGGCCATCACGTTGTTTATCGCGCTGCGTCGCTCCAAAAGCCCGTTCGTGCTTCCCGGGGTGCTGCTGGCCGCAATCGCGGCGACGTATCTTTTCCTGTTTTTGACCGGCTCGCCGCTCGTGGTGGCCCAGGCCGAGGGGTGGATGTTCCGGCCGCAGCCGATGGCCGGGCTTATCTCGCCGTGGCAACCCGGCGCGTTGCGCGGCTTTTCCTGGATGGCGTTGCCCGCGCTCGCCGGCGATCTGCTCGCCGTCATGTTCGTCACCATCATCACTTTGGTGCTCAACACCACCGGCATCGAGATTGCGACACGGACCGAGGCCAATATCGAGCGCGATCTCAAAGTGCTCGGGCTTGCCAATATTGCGACCGCCGCGCTGGGCGGATACGTGAGCTGCACATCGTTCAGCCGTTCCATGCTGGTCCGCATGGCCGGGGCGACGAGCCGGATTTCCGGGCTCACGGTCGCCGCGATCTCGGCGGCCGTGCTCGTCGTCGATCCCGGATTTCTCGGCTATGTGCCCAAATATGTCCTGGCCGGCCTGCTGTTCTATCTCGGCGGCGGCTTGGTCTATCAATGGATTATCCGTTCCTCGTGGCAGTTGCTGCGCCTGGAATATTTGTCGCTGATCGCCATCGCGCTGCTCATCGTCAATGTGGGCTTTATTGCCGGCGTCCTGATCGGTGTGGTGATCGGTTGCGCCACCTTTGCGTTAAGCGCGAGTCGCGTGAATGCGATCAAGTTCAGTTTCGACGGTTCGGAGTACCGCTCTGCGCTCGATCGTGGGCCGCACGAGCAATCGCTCCTCGCCGAGCATGGCCGCGAGATCCAGGGCATGGCGTTGCAGAGCTATTTGTTCTTCGGCTCGGCCAATCGGCTCTACCAGCACGTCAAGGCATTGCTCGCGCGGCAGCCGAATTGTCGTTTCCTGATTTTCGATTTCCGCCGGGTCACGGGCATCGATTCCTCGGCGACGCAAAGCTTCGCGCAAATCAAGCAGGTAACGACCGAGGCCGGCGCAAGGATTGTGATGGTCAACCTCACGCCGGGACTGGAACAAGCGTTTCGCACCGCCAGATTCATTTCCGATGACATTACCGTTGCGCCCGATCTCGATCGAGCGCTGGAATCCTGCGAGAACGCCATCATCGGGGCGCATCGGGCCCAGGGCGGCGAGACACGACCGTTGCGCGCTTGGTTGTCCGAAGCGCTCGGCGATCCGCAGCTTGCCGATCGCCTGGCCGAGTATTGCCGACGCCTTGAAGTGCGGTCCGGCGACATCATCGCCCGGCAAGGCGATGCGGCCGCCGCGATGCATTTCATCCTCGAGGGCCGCGTCGGCATCATTGTCGATCTGCCTGAAGGGCGTAGCATGCGCGTGCGCAGCCTGGGCCGGCACACCACGGTCGGCGAAATGGGCCTCATAACCCGGTCGCCGCGCAGCGCGACCATCCAAGCCGAGGCCGCGAGCGTGCTTTACGAGCTCGATGCGGAGGCTTTCGAACGCATCAAACGTGAGCACCCGGCGCTGAGCCAGGCGCTGCTGGCTTACGTTGTCAGGGTGATGGCGGAGCGGCTCAGCTTTGCCAACCGGGCGATCGGCGTCCTGCAGCGCTGAGTTGACGAAACAGCCGATGAAGCAGGTCAGCCGCGCTCCCTACGGCGGCGGCGCTGCTGGCCGAGCCCCATCTGCTTGGCGAGCTGCGATCGAGCTGCCGCGTAATTGGGCGCGACCATGGGGTAATCGGGCGGCAAGCCCCATTTCTCGCGATATTGCTCCGGCGTTATGCCGTACTGGGTCCGCAGGTGGCGCTTGAGCGACTTGAACTTCTTGCCGTCTTCGAGACACACGATGTATTCGGGCGTGACGGAACGCTTGACCGCAACGGCCGGCTTAAGCGGCTCTGCCGGCGGCGCCACTTGGCCGCTCGAAATCCGCATCAATGCGGAGTACACCTGAGCAATCAGATTCGGTATTTCCGCACTGGAAACGGTGTTATTGCTGATATAGGCGGAAACGATGTTCGCCGTCAGCTGAACGTAACTGCTGTCGCCTGAATTCTCGGCCATGTTGGGTCTGATCTCTCGAGAGTTGCGGCTCGTCCCCACGCCGCCCCGGCTCAAGGCGTTCGCCCAGTTCAGATCGAGCAAAAACGGCGTCGACCGACCGCGCATCTTGGCATGGCGATGCCGGACGTTGTAGAAGTCTATACTAGAACAATCTCAGATGTTAAAGGAAAAACGCGGCTCTGCCGGGGGCGACGATAGTTGAATATTCAAGCTGTACTGGCGCTTATACAGAATTTCGCAGATTGAATTTCTCGGGCGCGGCAAACGAGCCAGGACGGAGGCCGCGCTCGATGAACACGCGCGATACCCGGTTGTCCAGACCGCGGACGGAAAACTACCCGTTACGCTCGATGTGATTGCGCAGCGCGGTGATCGAGCCGAAGCGCAACTTGCCCTGCGGCAGCTGCGCCTCGATCGATCCGTCGGAGTAGAGGGTATAGGCCATCCCCTCGACCACACCGGATTTAAGGGCAGAGACCGGGGCCGCAGCTTCGCCGGCCGCGGGGCTGAAACCGCGAGCCGCTCCACCGGCGGTCGCTGGCTCACTCGGCGGCGGCGCCGCGGGCGCGGCAACTTGGGCGGACGCCGCCGGCTTATCCCGTCGCGGGGTTGCGGGCCAAAAAGCGTTGAACACGGAAGCTTTCGCTCTGTCGGGGGAGGCCGTTGGGCGAGTTTTCGCGTCGAGCCGCGGCGCCACGCGGGCGGCCGCGGCGCCATTCGTTCGTCCCGCAGCGACGGCAGCCGTTTTTTTCACCTCGCCCACGTTTCCTTCCGCGGCAGCCGGCGGCTGCGTGACCATCGCAGCCTCGGGCCCCTCAACGACCGCGCCGTTTTCAAACCGGGTCAACGTCGGGAATTTTGCTCGCAAGCGCTCAAACGCCCCATCCTCGGCTGGGGCCGGTGCAGTAGCGGCAGCAGGCGGTGGCGGGGCGGCAAGCACCGGCGGAGCAGCCGGCGAGGGCTGGATGGCAGGCGCCGGCTCGGCGGGCGGCGATGACGGAGTGGCATCGGCGACCGGCGGCTCCGCCTGCGAATTGATCTTCGGCTTGGGCGGAAAGGGAATGCGCACCTGCGGTTCAGCCGCGCTGGCGACGGCGGCGGGCGCCTCACCCGGACGCGCGGGACGCAGCGGCCGCCCCGCAAGCGCCTGCTCGATTCGCTGCAACTCGCGAACGGCAAGTCCCAACCCGATCAGAAGGAGCCCGCCGACGGCCGCGATCGTCCCGGGCGTAATGATATCCGTGTCGCTGGTCGCGCCGGACGCCACAAGGGCCAAGCCCGCGGCCGTAGTCACCACGCCCAAAAGCAACAAAAACACTGCCATGACGCCGTCTTCCACCCCGCTCTTTAGTCGCCGGCGACATAAAAACGTATTTTGGCCGCCATTCCGCCACGGTGCAAGAACTTATTCGCAATTCCGTAGTTGACACCACAAACCGCAAGTGCTAGTGTTACGGCCATAAGGAGACTTTCCTATGGCTAAAAACCAGTTTGCAGCCGCCCATTTTCACGATGAGGAAGCCGCTCGCGTGTGGTTTGAGGCTGCTCGTTGGCCGAACGGTCCGATCTGCCCTAAGTGCGGTAGCGAAAAGCATTACGCAACCAAGAAGCTTGGCCGATATCGCTGCGCCGCCCCTACGTGCCGCAAAGATTTCACCGTTCAGACCGGGACGGTGATGGAGCGTAGCCACGCGAAGCTCACTCAGTGGGCTGTTGCGTTCCATTTAGGGGCATCCAGCAAGAAAGGCTTCTCGGCGCACCAGCTCCACCGCGAACTCGGCTGCCAGTACAACACCGCTTGGTTTCTCCACCATCGCGTCATGGAAGCCATGCGGCGCGGCGGCCTCGATCTGCCGCCTATGGGTGGAGAGGGCAAAGTGGTCGAGGCTGACGAAACCTACTACGGCAATGTTGACCGTCAGAACCGTCGCGAGACGCGGACACGCGGTGCCCCATTCCTAAAAAAGGGCAAGCGTGGAGGTCCGGCTAACAAGCGCCCCATCGTTGCGCTGGTTGAGCGCGACGGCAACGTCCGCACGTTCCATGTACCAGTCGCCGATAAGAACACAGTGACCAAAATCGTGCGCGAGAACATGGCCCGCGAAAGTCGTCTGCACACGGACGAAAGCAAACTCTATTCCGGCTCCGATCAGCACTTCGGAGCGCACAAGACTGTGACGCATTCGCACAACGAGTATGTGCGCTATGAGGACGGCGAGGCTATCCACACCAATACGGCGGAAGGCTATTTCTCGATCTTCAAGCGCGGTATGCGCGGTGTCTATCAGCACTGCAAGGAAAAGCACTTACACCGCTATCTCGCGGAATTTGACTTCCGCTACAACTACCGGGCCTCGCTTGGGTTCAATGATACAGATCGCACCATTGCGGCGGTACGAGGCGGTGAGGGCAAGCGCCTCACCTATCATCAATCTCACTAAAACGGATTTCCCGTTTCAGGCAGCGCGTTTCTTACGCTGGCGACGTAAGCGCCGTTGAGGCTTTTTCTTGCCGATTCGGCGGGACTCACCGCTTCGCGTTGGGATATCCTTTAGCGGCGTGGGAGGGCCGCCAAATGCACCTTGCAGGATTTTTTGCAGGCGTTGCTCAGTGAGGTCCATTTCATTACCTCTTGGCGCTGAATTGGTCGCCACCTGGAAGATACCATGACTGCTGACGAAAGGCTCGCTCTAATTTGGCTGAAAATTGAACGGGCCAACAAGCACATCGCTGATCTGAATAGCGCAATCCGGGCCTTTAACGCTACAGGCCCATATATAGTCAGGGCCAAGCGCGATCCTAAGACACGACAACCAATCCATTATATAGCCGAAGTTAGTCCGATTCCCGTCATTATCCCCATGATCCTTGGAGATGCTGTGCAAAATCTCAGAAGCGCCCTCGATCATCTCGCCCAACAACTTTACCTCGTTGGAACTGGCGGTTCTGCCGGGTATCGGGACAAAACCAGCTTTTTCATCGCTCCTAAAGCCTCTGAATACAAACGCCATGTTAGCGGAAAAGTAGAGGGCATGCGGAAGGATGCTATCGATGCGCTCAGCGCGCTCGAACCATACAACGGAGGGAAGGGGCACGATTTCTGGATCCTGCACCGCCTTAACAACATCGACAAGCATCGCACCATTGTTGCTGCTGGTTCCAGCTATCAGTCGGTCGATGTAGGCTCCCTGATAACAAGGCGCATCGCCCGCACCCACGAAGAAATGTTTCCGGGAACGAAGTTCCCCGCAATCTCCTTGGGACTCCGCCCGGCCGACAACCTCTGCCCTCTCAAAAAAGGCGACGTACTTTTCATTGGTCTCGTTGACGGTGAAATCGACGAGCAAATGAAATTCACGTTTGATGTAGCGCTCTATGAGCCGGAGGTCGTCAAGCCTGGGCCGATGCTGGAAATCGTCCAGCATCTTGCTGACCTCGTCAGCAACACTGTGACGATTTTTAAGCCCTGTCTCGCCTGACTTCTCTTCTTCTTCTTTCGGTTCCATTTTCCGCCCCTTTCTGCGGTTGGAACCGGGTTCACGCCTCAGCTATCCCCTCATTTTCTAGCTGAGATGTCGGGGTAACAAGGGACTCCGGCGGGGTGCTGGGACTTTCTGAAAAAGAATCAAGATGGACTTGGCGACCTTCGC
>JBEKIC010000060.1:0-23295 GCA_050011955.1 Xanthobacteraceae bacterium | reverse complement strand
CCTTGACGGCATGACACCCGATCAAGCCTACTTCCCACCGCTGCCCCTCCGCTTGGCAGCCTAACCCCGGCAGAGACTCCACTTATCGAGGCGGAAAATCTGTTCAGACAACCGGGACCACCTCACTGATCAAAATCTCGTCTGTAATGGTTCCTGCCATGTAGTCAATTATCTCAGTGACACTTTCGTTTTGAAGCGCCTTGCTGGAAAACGACGGCAGTAAGAGCGGTGTTGAAATCACTGCTCCGTCTTTTAATGTCACCTTACGCCGTTTCGCCAGCATTAAGCCGCAAGCGATCTTGGCAAGATAGACAACATCCGCACGGAGAGTCTCCCCCGGCCTCACAGCTATACGTTGAGGATAGATCGAGTCCTTCTTGGCGGCAATACTCGTATATTTCAGCCTTCGACCAAGTCAGGAATGGCGCAAGAAAACGTAAGTCACCTCCAGATTGCTCCTGCAATAGCGCGTCAACTTTTTCTGCAAACGCCGGTGAACAATCGTAGTAAGGCGTTCCCGCGTGAATCCCCATTGCGATGATGCTGGTTCCCGTCGGCTTGGCGGCAGCAGCCAACGTAAGCAGTAAGGCATTCCTGCCAGGGATCTCCCCGCTTCCGAAGCGCTTTTCCAACCTTAGCGAAGCCTCTGACCACCCAATTGCTAGCGCCGCGGCTACAGCGCGCGATGCAATACGCTCCTGTGCAAGAGCTCCTTGGCCAAAATCAACAAATAACCCGTCGACACGAAATGTCTTTTGGAGAAAGTGTGCGCAAGCAGCAGAATCAATTCCCCCACTAAGCAGTACGAGCGCACGCTGCATCATCGTTCGTATCCATTGGCTGCGTGACCGCTGATGATTCACCGACCATAGATTACGAATCAAGAGCCACGAATTTAACCCTATTTCGGATCGCACCGAGGAAGCCCTCGAACGCGATGTTGCCGGCAGCCGCGATAAGCGCCGCGATGATGCGCGCATGGTTAGATTTTCGTTAAGGCGCTGGGGCGAAAAAGCGGCGGCTTCGCCTGCCCGCTGATCGGCCTGGCTGGTGGATTGAAGCCCTTTTCGCGGCACTTCGAATCGACCGCGCCCAGATGCGTCATTTTTGCGGTGCAGCGCATGAACAGGGCGCATGGACTGTATGCTCTGCGGCCTCTACTGCCGCGTCCGCATGCGTTTATATTGCGGTGCAACAAGAAGAGAATCTGCAGGAAATGCCTTGGGTTGTCGGACTTTTGAATTGGAGATGACACCAATGGCCTACGCCCGCACCGCGGTCGCTCCGCGAGGATTTATCGCCGCCCCCCGAAAGCCCGGAAACTGGCGCGGTCTGTTACGCCGCCTGGGCGATGCGCTGGAGCAATCGCATCAGCGCGCCTTGGATCGCGAGATTGCGGCCTACCTGCAGAGCAGGGGCGGAAAATTGACCGATCGCGCCGAGCGCGACATCGAGCGCATGATGTACGCGCCGACGCGCTGGTGAAGCGGTCGCAGCGAGGGTCGAGCGCAGCGTTTCAGATGACGCCCCTCCACCATGCGGAGCTTCTCATTGGGCCGCCGCTTCGGGCCGCACCTGACGGCATGATTCCCCACCCCCGCCCCGTTTCACTTCCGGCCGAAAGCGGCGTTTCCACAATGGCTTGGCGGAGCTAACGCCGAAGCTTGCTTTCTTCCCCTCCGCGGCCGATATAGGCGGCGGGAGGTTGGCGGTGGACGAGCCACTCGCCAACCGGGTCAGGTCCGGAAGGAAGCAGCCCTAACGAGCGCGGTTCGGGTCGCTCGTCAGCCTCCCACCCTCTCATACCGATGTAGTCCGCGTTGAGCGCAGCGAAATGCGGGGAGAACCGGCCCGCTCGCAGATAAATCCCGGATTTCGCTCCGCTCATTTCGGGCTACGGTTGCTACAATCGCACCCATGAACGACACCGCCGTCCCGACCGCATACCGCGTGCTGGCACGCAAATACCGGCCGTCGACCTTCGCCGATCTGATCGGCCAGGACGCCATGGTGCGCACGATCTCGAACGGCTTCGAGGCCGGCCGCATCCCGCAGGCCTGGGTGCTCACCGGCGTGCGCGGCGTCGGCAAGACGACGACGGCGCGAATTCTCGCGCGCGCGCTCAATTACGAACTGCCGGACGGTTCCGTCACCGGCCCGACCATCACCATGCAGGTGCTGGGCATTCATTGCCAGGCAATCATGGAAAGCCGGCATCTCGACGTGATCGAGATGGATGCCGCTTCCCACAACAGCGTCGAGGACGTCCGCGCCATCAACGAGGCGATCCGCTACGCGCCGGTCTCGGCCCGCTACAAGGTCTATATCCTCGACGAAGTGCACATGCTGTCCGGCGCCGCCTTCAATGCGCTGCTGAAGACGCTGGAAGAGCCGCCGCCGCACGCCAAGTTCGTATTCGCGACGACCGAAATCCGCAAAGTCCCGATCACGGTGCTGTCGCGCTGCCAGCGTTTCGATCTGCGCCGGGTCGACGCGGCGCTTCTGGTCAAACATCTGCAAGGCATTGCCGAGAAGGAAACCATCACCGCCGAGCCGGAAGCCTTGGCGCTGATCGCGCGCGCCGCCGAAGGCTCGGTGCGCGACGCGCTGTCGCTGTTCGATCAGGCGATCGCGCATTCCGGCGCCTCCGGCGCCGGCAATTCAACAACAACTTTGGCAGGTCCGGTGCGCGCCGAGGACGTACGGCAGATGCTCGGCCTCGCCGATCGCACGAAAATCATCGATCTGTTCGAAGCGCTGATGCGCGCCGACCTGCCTCGCGCCTTGCAGGAAGTGCGCGACCAGTACGACACCGGCGCCGATCCGGCGATGGTGCTCGGCGATCTCGCCGAGTTCACGCATTTCGTCACGCGGGTCAAAGTGGTACCGGCCTTGGCCGACGACGTGTCGCTGACCGAAACCGAACGGACGCGCGGACGCGCCTTTGCCGCCAAGCTCTCGATGCGTGTGCTGTCGCGCACCTGGCAGATGCTGCTCAAAGGCCTCGAAGAGGTCGCGGCCGCCGGACGGCCGCTCGCCGCCGCCGAGATGGTCTTGGTGCGCATCGCCTACGCCGCCGACCTGCCGACGCCAGACGAGGTGATCCGCTCGCTCGGCGAAGGAACGCGCGGCAATGGCGCGGGCGCGCCGACGCCAGGCGGCCCGTCATCGCCGCGGCCGGACATGCGCTCCGAGACGCGCTCGGAAGTTCCGCGCGGCGCAACGCGCGCCGCGCTCGCGGCAGCCGCACCGGCCGAAATGCCGGCGCCTGCGCCGGCTGTCGGCCGCGTCGCGCTGAACACGCCGGCGCGGGCGCTGAAAAGCTACGAGGACCTGGTGGCGCTCGCCGCCGAGAAACGCGACCTCGCGATCAAGAGCGCGCTGGAGCGCGAGGTGCGGCTGGTGCGTTTCGAGGACGGCAGATTGGAGGTCGCGCTTGAAGCGAGCGCGCCGAAAGCGCTCACCGGGGAACTATCGAAAAAACTCAGCGATTGGACCGGCCGGCGCTGGATGGTGATCGTGTCCGCCGAGCCGGGCGCGCCCACCCTTTACGCGCAGGCGCAGATGCGCAAAGCGGAACTGAAAGACGGCGTGCGCGCCGATCCGCTGGTGCAGGCGGTGCTCCAACGCTTTCCCGGCGCCGAAATCGTCGACGTGCGCCAGCCGGCGAGCACGCCGGCTACCGGTGCGGAAGAAATCCCGGATGTCGCCCAGAACGACGGCGACATCGCCGACGACGAAGCATAAGCAGGTGCCTTATGGCTGATTTTCTCGGCCTGATGAAACAGGCCGCCGAATTCAAATCGAAGATGGAGGCGATGCAGGCCGAGCTCGACCGCGTCGAGGTCGACGGCGCGGCCGGTGGCGGCCTCCTCACCATCAAGCTTTCCGGCAAGGGCGAGGTCAGGGCCGTGCAGATCGACGATTCGCTGATCAAGCCGGACCAGAAGGAAATCCTCGAGGACCTTTTCGTCGCCGCGCACGCCGACGCCCGCCGCAAGCTCGAAACGTTGCTGGCCGAACGCATGCAGGCGCTCACCGGCGGCCTGCCGCTGCCGCCGGGGTTGAAGTTGTTTTAAGCGATGCCCGTGATCGCCGCCGGTCCCGAGATCGAACGCCTGATCCAGCTGCTCGCGCGCCTGCCCGGGCTGGGACCGCGATCGGCGCGGCGCGCGGCGTTGTTCCTCATCAAGAAGCGCGAGCTCCTGATGGCGCCGCTCGCCGCCGCCTTGCAGACCGCGATCGAAAAGATCGAGGTGTGCAAAATCTGCGGCAACATCGACACCCAGAATCCCTGCACGGTCTGCACCGACACGCGGCGCGATCCTTCCGCCGTCGTGGTCGTGGCCGACGTCGCCGATCTGTGGGCGCTCGAGCGCGCGCACGCCATCAACGCGCGCTATCACGTGCTTGGCGGCACGCTCTCCCCGCTCGACGGCGTCGGGCCGGACGATCTGTCGATCGACGCGCTGATCAAGCGCGCGCACGATCCGGCGGTCAGCGAAATCATCCTGGCGCTCAACGCCACGGTCGACGGCCAGAGCACCGCCCACTACATCACCGACCTCCTCCACGACGCCAAGGTCAAGGTGACGCGGCTGGCGCACGGGGTGCCGATCGGCGGCGAACTCGACTACCTCGATGAAGGCACGCTGGCGGCGGCGATACGCAGCCGGACACCGTTTTAGCCGCACCCCGAGCAGAGCTGCCCGCAAATTAGCCAATTCCCGCCCGCCGCGCGGGCACCATGGGGCAGGCGGGCGCAGTTCCGGGATCGACCGCAACACCCTGATATTTCGGCAAATTACGCCTTTGGCCAACTTGGCCCACAGCTTGCATGGCTTTATGTGCGATCTCGATCTCACAACTCGTGTTGAATGAGATTGCTTGGAGCCCCGGCGATCCCGGCACCGGGGCTCCATCTATTTTTGGCGCCGCCTCGTCATGGCCCGGCCATGGGTTGGGGCATGGCGGTCCTGCCCCTACCCCCCATTGCTTTCCTCTCACCCTTCGCACATGGAAGCGGCGAACGCGGCCTTGGTGGAGCATGATCTTTTCGGAAAACCGGCTTCCACTTTTCCGGATCATGCTTTAAGGCCGCGAGCCCAAAGTGACGTGTGAATTCCTCCGCATGAGCGACGACATCGCCTATAATAAGAGCTTCGATCTCGTACCCGGCCGATCGGAAGAGGTCGCGCCGAACGTGCGGGCGGTCGTGGCCAACAATCCCGGCCCGTTCACCTTCACAGGCACGGTCAGCTACATCATCGGCCGCGGCAAGGTCGCGATCCTTGACCCCGGCCCCGACGACGACGCCCACGTCGCAGCGTTGCTCGATGCCGTGCGCGGCGAGACGGTCACGGATATCTTCGTCACCCATACCCATCGCGACCATTCTCCGGCGGTTCCGAAGATCAAGGCCGCGACCGGCGCCACGGTGTACGCAGAGGGGCCGCACCGGCCAGCGCGCCCGCTCCATATCGGCGAAGCGCAACGGCTCGACGCCAGCGCCGACCTGGATTTCCGTCCCGACATCGCGCTCGCCGACCGCGAGGTCGTGTCCGGCGCCGGCTGGACCATCGAAGCGATCACGACGCCGGGCCATACCGCGAACCACATGGCCTATGCGTTCAAGGAGGCCGACCTCCTCTTCTCCGGCGACCATGTGATGGCGTGGTCGACCTCGATCGTGGCGCCGCCCGACGGCGCCATGAGCGATTACATGGCCTCGCTGGAAAAGCTCGCGCGCCGCACCGAGCCGGTCTATCTGCCCGGCCATGGCGGCCTGGTGCGCGAGGCGCCGCGCTTTGTCGGGAGCTACATTCGGCATCGGCAGGGACGCGAAGTGTCGATCCTGCGCCGGCTCGCCAAGGGCGCCGCCGATATCCCGACGCTGGTCAGGGCGATCTACATCGGCATCGATCCGCGGCTCACCGGCGCCGCCGGGCTTTCGGTGCTCGCGCATCTTGAAGACCTGGTCGCGCGCCGGCTCGTCGCCACCGAGGGCACGCCGTCGATCGGCGGCACTTACCGCCTGACCGAACTGCCCTTGCCGGCCGCCTGAGCGGGTTTCGGCGCCGGCGGCTTCTTCTCCGGCCCCGCCGCCAGCACGTCATCGACGTCGTCGATCAGCGCGCGCCTCACAACGCCGTCGCGAAAGCCGCTTTCCAGCTCCTGGTACCTGGTCATCCGGAAATGCCGGCGAATTAGCAAAAATCAATATTAATGCCCTTGCCGCCTGGGGCGAACGCAAGTATTATTCTAGTTAAAGTTGTCACATACCCGCTTATTCGGGAGCGATGTCGGCCAAGACCGGCGCTCAAGCGTGAGAACCGGCACGGCCGGACGGGTCCCGACGCGGAGAGCGTCCGACCGCAAAATCCGAGCGAAAGTCTTCGGAGCGACAGAAGGGGGAATCAAGATGTGCGCACATCAGATGTGGCTGTCGCCTTGGCACCTTCGTGACGTGCTGAAATCACTCCATGTGTGGAGGTTCGCAGGCGCGGCCTTCGCACTCCTGCTGTCGTGGCCGGCAGCGGCGCAGCCGGTTACCTTTTGCGATACAAACTTCCTCGCCGCAAATTGGACGCTCACAATCTTCTCCGGCCCAGCGGGCAATACTGTGAGTGCAACCCCTGAGACCACCGGTGGGTCCATCAGTACGACTCTTCCCAACCCTCAGCCCCCCGCCGCCTGCCCGCTGAACGGTGATTACCGCGACGTAGCAGACATCTTGAATATCGCGGGGACCACCAGTGCTGAAAGTGGTGTTTATGGCGTTCACATCTTTTACGGAATCTACAATCCAGCGAATTCCGGCGCCATTGGCTCGATCAATTTTCAGATCGATTACGAATGTCCGGACTCCGCCACTTCCGCTTCTTGTCCGAATACAGACGGCCAAGCATTCGGACCGGCGCTCGTGCAGAACGGCCACTATTTCGTCGCCAACACGGCCGGTACCGCCACCAACGTCAAGCCCTGGAATCGTTTCTTTACAGGCTCTCCACTTCTGGCGACTGCTTTCAACGAAATCACCACAACAGGAACTGGAGCAAACGCTGTCGTCAAGATTGATTCCACCGCCCATCCGGACTTCTCGGGTACGGCCCCACCGATTCAATGCGGCTTCTACACGGGCAATTCCACGTTTGGTGCCGGCTATACCAACCACGCGGGATATGACAATTGGGTTTGTACCATCACACCAATGGGCTACCTGAAGGTTTGTAAAGTGGCCGGCCCCGGGGTTGCCGTGGGTACGTCATTCACGTTCACCTCCGGCTCTAGCAAATTTACCGTCCCGGCCGGCCCCCCGCCCGGCGGGACCTGCGCGATCGGGCCGAGCCTTCCTGTGGGTACGAATGCCACCGTGATCGAAACGATTCCCTCCGGGGATGCCGTGTCGAGCATCACCGTGGCGCCGCCCGGTCAATTGGTAAGCACGAACCTCGCCACAGGCACCGCGACCGTCACGATCGGCAGTGGCGTCACCGAAGTGACCTATACCGACTACTCGACCATGGGCTATCTCGAGATCTGCAAGCAGGGAGACCTGGACACGAAAGGCAACTTCACCTTCACCGTCAATCCTGGGAATCTGGGACCGTTCTCCGTCCCGCCCGGGTATTGCTCGCCGGCGATACAGGTCACCGCCGGCCAGGTGGTCATCACAGAAGCGCCGACCGCTGGCATCGTCATGTCCGGCTGCGCCACCGTCCCCGCGAGCCAACAGGGTGCTTGTAATTTACCTAACCAGACATCGACGGTGACCGTCGCCCCCGGCGACGTTTCCGCCGAGACCATTGCCATCATCAGGAACACACGAGGCCAGCGATGATCACCCAACGTGGCCAAGCGACGTTTGTCTTTTTCCAACGTCTCGTCGTGATGCAATCGCGGCCAAGCAGCATCGGCGGTTGAACGAGTTGTTGAGCCCCGGAGCTCCCCGGCGCCGGGCTCCATTGTTTGTACACTACCGCCTGACCGAACTGCCCTTGCCGGCCGCCTGAGCGGGTTTCGGCGCCGGCTGCTTCTTCTCCGGCCCCGCCGCCAGCACGTCATCGACGTCGTCGATCAGCGCGCGCACCCGCGCGGCGTTGGTGCCGAGATCGTGGCGGCCGTAGCGCGACGCCGAGCGCACGTCGATGCGGGCGCCGTCCGCTGTTCCGCGCACGCGCACCACGACATCGTCGCGGAAGCCGAGAATCGGCGTGCGCGCGATGGCCTCGATGCGGCCCTCGCGCGGCGCCGCGGCCTGCGGCGGCCGCGCGTCGACGATGTGCCACTTGCGCTTGGTGACGACCTTGAGCACGGCGTCGTAGGCCTCTTGCGGCGATGAATTGGTGAGATCGGGCTCGATATCCGCATAGGCCGCGCGCTGCTGCTCCGCCGTGTACAGACCGGCATAAGTGACGGGATTGGCGTCGCGCGGCCGCAACCGCGCGATCGCCTCGAAGCGCGGCGGGTCGATCGGATCGGTGGTGACGTCGTAGATCGCCGGCAGCCGGTACGCCTTGACGCCGAGATAGAGCGGATAGGCAATCAGCGCGACGCCGACAAACAGCGCCGTGACGGCCTCGCGGACCCCGCCGATCCCTTCCCGCCAAATGGCGATCCCGGCGGCGAAGGCGAGCAGGATCGCCACCAGTGCGAGCACCAGCGCGCCGGCCAGCGTCGACAGCGCCGGCACGATGTCGAGCGCGCCCGAGCGCACGATGATGATGGCGATCAGCGTCGCGGCGAGCGAGAACAGCGCCGTGCGCCGCGCCCAGATCGCGAGCCGCGACGTCGGCTGTTCAGAGATGCGGCGCCGCACCATCGCTCTGTTTCGCTCTTGCTGCTTTACCGGGCGTTGCCGTTGCACCGGAGGGATAATGGCTTCGACGATAGCAGGCAATGCTAGATAAATGTAAGGCAAAACCTTACACTGGTGCAGCGCAGGATTATCACTGATGACCCGGAACAATCTTCTTCGCGGCTTGAAGCCGATGCATCCGGGCGAGATGCTGCGTGAGGACGTGTTGCCGGCGCTCGGCAAGTCGAAGACCGAGATCGCGCGGTTGCTTGGTATTTCGCGACAGACGCTCTACGACATCCTCGACGAGAAGCAGCCCGTGACCCCGGGGATGGCGTTGCGCATCGGCAAGCTCCTCGGCAACGGTCCCGAGCTTTGGATCAATCTGCAGCGCGCCTACGATCTCGCCCGCGCCGAACGCGAGCTCGCGGGCGAGATCAAGAAAATTCCGACGCTGACGGCGGCGTAGCCTATCTCGATGGCCTTCTGCCCTGTTTCGCCTTGCCGTGCTTGATCCCCGCCATGGCTTCGAGCACGGCGCAGACGGCTGCGGTGTCATGGGCGGCGTGGCCGGTCGAGAACTTTGCGCGGGTCACATGCCCTTCATGTTCATCGCGACCGACGAAAAATTCCGGGCGTCGCGCTTGGCGACCATCTCCTTGGTCGCCGCCGCATATTTCTTGAAATGGGGGGTCTGCCGGTGCGCGTCAGCCGCCGCTGCGTCGTCGTAAACCTCGAAGATGAGCACGTGGTTGGGATCATTTTGCGAGACCAGGATGTCGAACTCCCGGCAGCCCGGCTCATGGACCGAGGCGGCGCCGTTCTCCTTGAGCGCCGCGAGGTAATTGTCGATTTGGCCCGGCACGACGTCGATATCGACCGCATGGACCTCGAGTTGCCCGGATTGCGCCGCTGCCTCGTGGTTGCGCATCGGCAGCAGCACCACGGCGATGGCGGCGAGTAAAACGGCGCCAGTGATTGCGACTGATTTCAACATGATCGTTCCTCCTGGTGTTATGGCGGCGCCCGGCCTTGACCGGTTGCGCCGCCTTCGTTGCAAGGTCACAGCGAGCTCTCGAGAAACCGCAATAGCCGCGGCACGGTCAACGCGTTGTAGCTGCGCGGTTCGCTTTCGAACGGGTCGCTCGCCCAGAAATGCCCGGCGCCGGGAATGACGACGCGGCGCACGTAGAAGCCGGCTTGGCCGAGCGCCGTCATGAACGCGCCCGACTGGCTCGCCGGATCGACGACGTCGTCGTCGGTGCCGTGAATGAGCAGAAAACGTACCTGGTTATGATCGACGGTCGTGTAGCTGATCGGCGAGGCTTCGAAATAGATGTGCCGGTTCTGCATCGGCGAGGCGCCGAGGAATTTTTCCACGAGGTTGTCGTGCGGGTGCATGGTCTGTTCGTGGGTCCACTGTGCCAGCATGTCGAAGACGCCGTAGAAGACAACCACGGCTTTGACATTGGCCGGAATGGCGGCGTTGGCATCGTCGCGGTACGCGCTGGTGTACTGGTCGCCCGCGAGCGCCGTGAGCGCCGCGAGGTGACCGCCGGAGGAAGCGCCGATGAGGCCGATGCGGTCGGGGTCGATGTCGAAGTCGGCGGCATTGGCCCGCACGAACTGAACGGCCGCCTTGGCGTCGTACACGGCGGCGGGATAGGCGCCGGCCCTGCCTACGCGGTAATCGATCGCAAACACCGCATAGCCGTTGCGGGCGAGGAACAGGCCCCAATACCAGTAAAACCGGCTGTTGCCGGCTTGCCAACCGCCACCGGGGATCGCCACCAGGACCGGCGCCTTGGCGCGGCCTTTGGGCAAATAGAGGTCGCCGACCAGCTTGGTGCCGTCGTGGTCGGCGTAGACGATTCCGGATTTGCTGGTGACCTCATATTCCGTTGCGAATGCCTGGCCGGCCGCCAGCAGTATCGCCAGCGCCGCCATCACGCTTGCTATGGCAGGCATGATCGTGATCTCCGCCGCAGGCCCCCCGCCGAACCCGAAGCAACCTAAGCGGTAGCAATTTTCGGGCCTCGTCGAAAGCCTGTGTCGAGATCGGGCGCTACCACCAGGCGTGAAAATGATGCAGCGGGCCGCGGCCCGCGCCGATCGCCAGCCGGTCCGCCGCGGCAAGCGCGGCGTTGACATAGGTCTTGGCTTGCTTCGCCGCCTCGTCGAGCGGAAGCGCCTTGGCAAGTCCGGCAGCCAATGCGGAAGCGAGCGTGCAGCCGCTGCCGTGAGTATTTTTGGTCGCGACGCGCGGCGCGGCCAGCCGCAGACAGCGCCCGGGCTCGACCAAAAGGTCGACGCTTTCTGGCCCGCCGCCATGGCCGCCCTTGATCAGCACCGCGCCGGCGCCGAGCGCCAAAAGCTTTTCCGCTTGGCTGCGCATCTCGCTTTCATCCCGCGCCGGCGGCGCATCGAGCAACGCCGCGGCTTCCGGCAGATTGGGCGTGGTGACGCGGGCGTGCCGGATCAGGCCGCGCAAGGCGCTGACCGCATCTTCGCGCAGCAATCGTTCGCCCGAGCTCGCGATCATGACCGGGTCGAGCACGACGTTGCGCGGGCGATAGCGGTCGAGCGCCGCGACCACCGCATCGATGATTTGCGTATTCGCCAGCATGCCGATCTTGACCGCGCCGACATCGAGATCGGCGAATACGGCATCGATCTGCGCGGCGACGACTTCGGCGGGCACGTCGTGGACGGCGACCACGCCTTTGGTGTTCTGCGCGGTGAGCGCGGTGATGGCGCAGGCGCCATAGACGCCGAGCGCGGAAAAAGTCTTCAAATCCGCTTCGATGCCGGCGCCGCCGCTCGAATCCGAACCGGCGATGGTCAAGGCGATGGGAACGCTCATCCTTCCTTCGAGTCTCCCGTTCACTCCCCCTTTTGTCGGGCGAGGTGGTCGTCAGTCTACCGTATTACACAACGCGAAATCGCTACCGGAACTCAGATGACCCTGCGCTTAACCAGTCGCGGCGGCGCACGATGCGCGGCCACGCAGCGCCGACATTTTGACTGCCAACAGAAAAAATTGTCGCCGCGACAAAAAATCCTTGCAACGCACAGCCGTTGCGCCTATTTGCCGTTCGCCCAATTTCGCACGTGCCTGTGGCCGCGTGTCGGTTGGTGGGCATCCGGACAAGAGGCCGGACAGCCGCCCGGAGCAAACGCCGAGACTCTGTGAAAGAGTTTTGGCCGCCTGAGCTCCGAACCACTTAACCGGCAGCCGGAGGCGAAACCGGCGCACCCCGCGCTCAACGGGGGACGCGGCTTAAAGCAACGACGGAGCGGGCTTCTCTGGTCTCGTCGGCCCTCCAAAGGTCGACACCGCAGAGGCTTGTCCATCCTTGCCGGCCGTGCGGAACGGGTCATCCCGCTCCAAGCCAAGGCAGCATCTCGGGTGCAGAACCCGCCGCCTTCGTCCGTGTCTCCACCGCATGGCAAGGCGCCGATCTTCACCCGCTGACGCCGGGCGATTCGTGATCGCTCGAATTTCAATCCGAGCCGCGAGGCTCCTTGAACCTTGTGAGGAGAGCGCCATGACCACGCGCATCCGCGATTTCCTGCGCAGCCGCCGGGAAAACCATCAGGACGACGGGCCCTGCCTGGTCGTCGATCTCGACGTCGTCCGCGAAAATTATCTCGGCTTCGCCAAGGCGCTGCCCGACACGCGGGTGTTCTATGCCGTCAAAGCCAATCCGGCGCCGGAGGTGCTGTCGCTTCTGGCCGGGCTGGGCTCCTGCTTCGATGCCGCTTCGCTCCCCGAGATCGAGATGGTGCTGGCCGCCGGCGCCACGGCCGATCGCATCTCCTATGGCAACACCATCAAGAAGGAGCGCGACATCGCGCGCGCCTATGAACTCGGCGTCCGCCTGTTCGCGGTCGATTGCCAGGCCGAGGTCGAGAAGATCGCGCGCGCGGCGCCGGGCGCTCGCGTGTTCTGCCGCATCCTCTCCGACTGCGCCGGCGCCGAGTGGCCGCTGTCGCGCAAGTTCGGCTGCGAGCCGGCCATGGCCGTCGACGTGCTGGAAGCCGCGCACCGGCTCGGCCTCGAGCCTTACGGCATCTCATTCCACGTCGGCTCGCAGCAGCGCAATCCGCAGGCCTGGGACCGGGCGCTCGCCTCCGCCGCCGCGGTGTTCCGCGACTGCGGCGAGCGCGGCATGACGCTATCGATGGTCAATCTGGGCGGCGGCTTTCCGACCAAGTATCTCAAGAACGTGCCGACGGTGAAGACCTACGGCGCGACGATCTTCCGGGCGCTGCGGCGGCACTTCGGCAACCGCATCCCGGAGACCATCATCGAGCCGGGCCGCGGCATGGTCGGCAATGCCGGCGTGATCGAGGCCGAGGTCGTGCTGGTCTCGAAGAAGAGCGAGAACGACGACGTGCGCTGGGTCTATCTCGACATCGGCAAATTCGGCGGTCTCGCCGAGACCATGGACGAATCGATCCGCTATCCGATCCGCACCCCGCGCGACCGCCGCGACGGCGAGGTCGGCCCCTGCGTGCTCGCCGGCCCGACCTGCGATTCGGCCGACGTGATGTACGAGAGAGAGCCCTATCTGCTGCCGGTCTCGCTGGAGATCGGCGACAAGCTCTTGATCGAGGGAACCGGCGCCTATACCGCGACCTACTCCGCCGTCGCCTTCAACGGCTTCGCGCCGCTGAAGACATTTCATATCTGAGCGCGCCGTGCGACACATAGCGTGGCGGCACCCGAACGGCTGAAGGAGCAACCATGCATGCAATGACCAAACCCGATACCGCTTGGCCGCTGCATGCGCGTTTCGACGGCCCGATCGTGATGATCGGCTTCGGCTCGATCGGCAAGGGAACGCTGCCGCTGATCGAACGGCACATCGGCTTTGACCGCGAGAAATTCGTCGTAATCGCGCCGGAGGATGCAGACCGTGGCTTGCTCGACGAGCGCGAACTCCGCTTCATCCATGCGGCGATCACCAAGGAGAACTATCGCGACGTGCTCACCCCGCTGCTCACCACCGGGCCGGGGCGCGGCATGATCGTCAACCTTTCGGTCGATACCTCCTCGGTCGATCTGATCGCGTTGGCCAAGGACATCGATGCTTTTTACATCGACACCGTGGTGGAGCCGTGGCCAGGACTTTATACTGACCGCAATCTGTCGATCTCGCAGCGCTCGAACTACGCGCTGCGCGAAAGCGTTCTGGCATTGCGCCGCCGTCGCCCCGGCGGCGTCACTGCCGTGAGCTGCTGCGGCGCCAATCCCGGCATGGTGTCGTGGTTGGTCAAGCAAGCGCTCCTCGACGTCGCCGCCGAGGTCGGCCTGAATGTCGACGAGCCGAAGACGCGCGACGATTGGGCGCGATTGATGCGGCGCGCCGGCGTCAAGGGCATTCACATCGCCGAGCGCGACACCCAGCGCGCGCGCGATCCCAAGCCGCGTGGTCAATTCGTCAACACCTGGTCAGTCGAGGGTTTCTGCTCCGAAGGCCTGCAGCCATCGGAGCTCGGCTGGGGAACGCACGAGAAAACGCTGCCGGCCAACGCCTACCGGCATGATTTCGGTTGCGATGCTGCGATTTACCTTGGGCAGCCCGGCGCCGCAACGCGGGTGCGTTCCTGGACGCCGACCGCGCAGGCCCAGCACGCCTTCATGATCACGCACAACGAGTCGATCTCAATCGCGGATTATTTTACGCTGCACGAGGACGGCAAAGTCCGCTATCGGCCGACCTGTCACTACGCCTATCACCCCTGCGACGACGCCGTGCTGTCGCTGCACGAAATGGCGGGGGCGGCCTGGCAGCCGCAGCCGGAATGGAAGATTCTGGACGAGCGCGACATCGTCGACGGCATCGACGAGCTGGGCGTCCTCCTCTACGGCCACGCCCGCAACGCCTATTGGTACGGCTCGCAGCTTTCCATCGAGGAGACGCGGCGGCTCGCGCCCTATCAGAACGCCACCGGCTTGCAGGTGACGTCGGCAGTGCTCGCCGGCATCGTCTGGATGCTGGAAAATCCCGACCGCGGCATCGTCGAAGCCGACGAGATGGATTTCCGGCGCTGCCTGGAAATCCAGCGGCCATACCTGGGGCCGGTGATCGGCCGCTATACCGACTGGACGCCCGCCGCCGGCCGCGACGGACTGTTCCCGGAAAACATCGATCGCGACGACCCCTGGCAGTTCTCGAACGTCCTGGTGCAGTAGAGCATGATCCGGAAAAGTGGCAGCCGGTTTTCCGATAAGATCATGCTCCACTAAGAAATCTAGACCGCCAATCGATTCACCCAGAAGCGTTTGGGAATGTCTGGACTCCAATCACGTCCCGCGCTTCGCCAATACGGCATCGACAATGTCGCGCAAGCCGCGCGCCGCGGCGGCGGGATCGGGTGCAAGCGACAATGCCGAGATGACGGCGACGCCGTCGGCGCCGGCGGCAACGACAGCGGCGGCGTTTTCGGCATCGATGCCGGCGATACCGCAAAGCGGCAAGGACGGGGCGCGGCGGTGCAGCACCTCGGCGACGCGGGCAAATCCTTCCGGGCCGATCGGCGCGCTGTTCTGCTCTTTCGACGTGGTCGCATAGACGCCGCCGATGCCGGCATAATCGATGAGCTCGACCGGCGCCGTCGCGGCCTGCTCGACGGTCTTGATCGAGAGCCCGATGATCGCGTCCGGGCCAAGGAGCGCGCGGGCATCTTCGGCCCTCATGTCGTCCGGACCGATATGCACGCCGTCGGCTTGAACGGCGAGCGCTACGTCGACACGGTCATTGACCACGAACGGTATCGCGAACGGCGCCAGCGCCGCCTTGATCGCCCGCGCCGCCTCGACGATTGCCCGCGTTTCGCTGCGCTTGTCGCGCAACTGCACGAAAGTCGCGCCGCCTTCGGCGACGCGGCGCGCCAGATCGGCGAGCGCGTATCCGCCGGCCCGCTCGGCGTCGACGATGGCGTAGAGGCGGAGGTCGATTGGTTTCAAGATATCTCACCTTAGAATGAGGTTAGCAGGCACGGCACAGCGAAACGGGCGTCGGGTTCTCATTCCATCCGGCCCCATAAGGTTCTAGTCTACCGCGGTTCGGAGGTGCGCATGGTTCCCTTCTTCGTGCAGATCAAGTGTCAGCTCGGCAAGTCCTATGAGGTGGCCAACCGGCTGGCGGACGCCGAGATCGCCTCGGAAATCTATTCGACCGCCGGCGATTTCGACTTGCTGGTGAAATTCTATGTCGAGCCGACCGCCGACATCGGCCACTTCATCGCCGAGAAGGTGCAAACCATCCCTGGCGTCGCCGACACGCGCACCATTATCACCTTCAAGGCGTTTGGCGGGCCGTAGCGCGCCGCACCTGCATCTCTGCGGCTGCCGTCACTGCGCCGCGGCTAGTGGCAGCGCAGCGCGCGGCATGTTGCGCGGTGTCTTCGCCGCCGGCTGCGCCAGCAGCCCCGGAACAAGGGCGTTGGCGGCACATGCGCCGGAGATCACCGCCGCTTCGACGCCGGCGCCGTGGGTGGCGCTGCCGGCAACCACGAGTCCGGGCACCGGGCTTTTCGCGCCTTTGAGCCGGCCCGACTTGGACATCCCGTAGATCGAGCCTGCGCTCGTCCAGTCATAGCGCGCATAAGTGACCGGGCTCGCATCGGTGCGATAGACGATGTGGCTCGAAAGGCCTGGAATGACCTTCTCGGCGGCGGCGATCAAACGGTCGCCGAACGCGGTCTTACGATCCTCGTAGTCGGGGGAACGGCGCCATTCCTTCCAGTCGTCGGAGCTCTCGGCCGGGAACCAGCGCTGGGACTCCACATAAGGCAGCAGGGTGATGATCCCAATGGTCGAATGGCCGGGCGGCGCGGCGGTCGGGTCGACCAGCGACAGGGCTTCGATGTAGATATGAGGATCGCCCGAGACATGCAGCGCCGGCCTGACGTCCGGCACGAAATCGACGCCGAGATAGACCATGAAGGCGGAGTTTGCGGGCTGCGCCGCCGCCACGCGGCTGCGGAAATCTTCGGGCAGGTGCTGCGCCTCGACGAGCTCCAGGAACGTGCGCTTCATGTCGGCGTTCGAGACCACGGCCTTGGCGGTGATACGCGTGCCGTCGCCGAGCATGAGGCCGGCGGCGCGCCCGTCCTCGACAGTGATGCCGGCGACGCGGGTCTTAAGCCGAACCTCGCCGCCACGCGCCTCGATCGCCTCGACGAGGACATCCGCGAGTCGTCCGGAACCACCGGCCGGATAGGTGCCGCCATGGAAGTAATAGCCAAATATTGGGATCATCTCGCCGCAGGTCAGCGCTTCCGACCCATCGCTGATATAACCGATCAACATATTGACCACGCCTTGCGCTTTCGGATCGCGAATATGCTGCGCGACGAGTTCGTCGAACGGCTTGTCCTGCCAGTGAAAGGCAAGCGGATAGTCACGCGGAAAGGCGAGCATGGCGTCGACGCTGGTCGGTATGCCGGGGATGCCGCCATTGTCGCGGCCAGTCGAAAACATGCCGTCGTAGATGGCGCGAATGTCGGCAAACAGCGTCTCGAAACCCGCTGCGCTCGCAGGGAACAGGCGTCCAAGCTCGCGCACGTAGTCGTGCCAGTCGCGCGGTACGTCTAGTGTTACACCCGGCAGGTAATAAGCGTGATCGAGGCGAAGCCACTCGAGCTTTTGCGCCACGTCGAGACGTTCGAGGACCGAGGCGACGGAGCCGCCGGGCCATACCCCGGAAAAATCGTGCGGACCGGCATCGAAGCGGTAGAGACACGACTTACCCAGGTGACGCGCCTTGCGCACGAACGTATGGCAGAATCCGCCCGGCACGACATGGTGCTCGGCGACGACCACCTTGAGACCGGCATCGGCCAAGAGCGCCGCCGCCGTCAGTCCGCCGATGCCGGCGCCGACCACAGCCACGTCGAAATCCGTGCCGCCCATAGCGCCCCCGAGCTGGAGCGCCGGCCATCTGTAAGTCTCAAGCGATGCGATGAACCGCTTTATGGCGACGCGTGTGAGGAGTTTCGGGCCGAAAATGGAGATCAGCGCGCCGGCAACAACGATGCCGGTCGTGACCCATGCGCCGGCCCGCAGCATTTGCGCCGCGGCGATGAGCAGAAACAGCACGCCCCACAGGCCCGAAAGGACCATGTTGACGGCTTGGAAAATCGGACTCTCGGCGGCTTGCGCGAATGCCGCGCGGGAATAATCCGCGGTCCAGGGCTTTCTGCGAGCCACTGTCACAAGGCAGACCAGACCGAGACCCGTGAACGAGAGCGAAGCCGCATTGGCGCCGACGAATTGCGGCGCGATCAGATCGGCAAGTCCCAAGCCGAGGAAGATGGCGAGGCCGCCGATCTCGAGACTCTTGATTTCGCGCCAGTACCAGCGCCAGGCGCCGCCGGCCAGCGACAGGACAAGTCCGGCCGCGATCGCCGTGCCGGGGGAAGTCAGATCGAGCAGCGCCCAGAACACGACGAACGGCGCCAGAGCAAATTTCACCGTGAAAAATGTTTTCATGGTCATTCCCCTGCATGGTGCGAGGAAGGCCGCCGGATCGGGCGCCCGGTCTTTCGCCCATCTGGGCGCGAAATTCGCCGTCGGCCTTGATCTAGGTCTATGTTTACGGTGTAAACTATGCTAGAATGTTAACAATGTCAACATCGAAAAAACGACGTTACCACCATGGCGATTTGCGGCCGGCGCTGATCGCCGCCGCCATGGCCTTGGTCGAGGAGAGCGGCGTCGGCGCCGTCAGCCTGCGCGAGACCGCGCGCCGCGTCGGCGTCTCGGCGCCGGCGACGTACCGTCATTTTGCCAGCAAGGACTCGTTGCTGGCCGCGGTCGCCGCCGAAGGGTTTCGTGACCTCGGCGCGGCCTTAGCCGCCGCTGCGCGGAGCGAACGCGACCCGTTATCGGCCATGGGAGTGGCCTATGTGCGCTTTGCGCTCACGCGGCGCGGCGTTTTCCGGCTGATGTTCGGCCCGGAGACGGCGAAGCGTGCCGATTATCCGGAACTGAAGTCCGCCGCCGATCAGGCGTTCCAGTGGCTGAAGGGTGGCGTGCAAGGCAAAGGGCGCGCGGCGCAAGAGTCAAACTTGGCTGCCATCGCGGCATGGGCGCTGGTGCACGGCTTGGCGCAATTGTTCCTTGATGGGGTCTTGCCGGAAACCCAGGCCGAAGCCATCACCGCGGCGATCACGAGCCCGCCGGGCCGTGCCGTCAGCGATGCAAAACCTTAGTCCGCGTCGCGCGGCGAAATGATCGACTCGCTGCAAACCTTCGTCAACGGCGCGGTTGCAACGGTGACAAGGAGGTGGTCGGATCGTGGTCAGGCGCGCGGCGGCGTTGGCGTCATGACGAAGCTTCGGGGGACTTCAAACATGGCCTCACATCCTACGGCCGGAGACCTTGAGATCATCAACCGCATCGCCGTCTTCCGCGGTCTCAAGCCAGAAACGGTCGAGCATATCGTTGCGCCGGCGAGCGCCGTGACGCTGAAAGCGCGCAGTACGCTGTTTCGACAAGGCGATCCAGCGACGGCATTCTTCATCATGATCGACGGCTGGACCAAGCATTACCGGCTCAACTTGTCCGGTGAAGAAGCGGTGATTCATGTCTTCACCAAGGGGGACAGTTTTGCCGAGGCCGCCGCCTTGACCGGCGCCCGCTTCCCGGCGACGGCCGAGGCTGTCACCGATGCCCGGGTCATACGGGTACCGGCGGATCATATCATCCGCTGCATCCGCGAAGATCCGAATATCGCCCTGGCCATGATCGCCTCCATGTCACAGCGTCTGTATCTGCTGATGCAACAGGTGGAGCAGCTCAAGGCGCAGAGTGGCGTGCAACGCGTTGCCGAGTTCCTGGCATCGCTCGCGCCGGTGGACCGCGGTCCTTGCGTCATCGCCTTGCCTTACGACAAGGCGTTGATCGCGGCACGGCTTGGCCTCACGCCGTCATCGCTGTCGCGTACCTTCGCCAAGTTGAAATCAGTCGGGGTCGCCGTGCGCGCTGCGGATGTGGCAGTGGGCGACGTCGCCAAGCTTCGCCGACTCGCCAAGGACGAGAAATCGACGATCCGAGGGACTTTCCGCGGCGCGCGATGAAAGTGCGGATACCCGCTGCCGTCCGGCCAATCAGGCACTGAAATATTATTTCTTCGGCGGCGGCTTCGGGCCCTGCGCCTCGCCCCGGTGCCGCTGCGGGCGGGCGCGCCGCAGTTGCGCAAGTCCGTTTGGCGCGAAGGTAACGAAGAGGACCAGGAGCAAGCCATAGACCATGAGCCGGTAGTCGCCGAGGCCGCGCATGGCCTCGAGCCCGAAGGTCACGACGAAGGCGCCGACCAAAGGCCCGATGGTGGTGCCGATGCCGCCAACGAGGGTCATGACCAGAATAGTGACCATGATGGAGACGCCGATCGCAGAGTCAGGCGTCAGGATATGGAGGTAATGGGCGTAGTACGCTCCGGCGACTCCGGCAACGAAGGAACTGGCAACGAAGGCGATGAGCTTGTAGCGCGTCGGATCGACGCCGAGGCTGTCGGCCGCCTCTTCCGCGTCGCGTATCGCTTTGAGCGCGAGGCCGGTGCGGCCGCTGACCAGCCAAATCATGAACGCCATGGACAGGGCAAGAAAGACGAGCGCGACATAGTAATACGCGACTTGGTCGCCGGCCCCGAACGAGACGATTCCGATCCCCGGCAAGGCGAAGGCCGTGAACGAGGGGATGCCGGCGAGCCCGAGCGTTCCCCGCGTGAAGTCGGGCAAATTGGCGACGACAGCCTGCACGATCACGGCAAAAGCCAGGGTGACGATGGCGACGTGGGCGACTGACCGGATGCGCAGAACGGGCAGACCGATGGCAAGGCCCGCCAGCGCGGCGACGCAGCCGGCAAACCACAGCGTGATCCATGGGCTCAGCCCCGCATGCATGGCGAGCAGCGCCGAGGCGTAAGCACCGAGCCCGAAGAAGGCCTGGTGGCCGAAGGTGAAGATACCGGCATAGCCGTTGATCAGGTTCCAGCTGCCCGCCAGCATGGCGTAGAGCATGCTCAGGATGAAAAGATGCAACAGGTACGGATTGTGCACCAAGAGGGGAACGAAGCAGAGCAGTCCGAGGATCGCGACGATGACGCCGTGCCGACGCCAAGCTTCAGTTCGCAGCACCATGGCCTAGCTTCGCTCCTCGACACCGAAGAGGCCCCAGGGCCGAATCCAGATCACCAGGACCAGGAAGGTGAAGGCGATGACGTCGCTCCACTCAGTTGACGAAAACAGCACGCCGAGGCTCTCGACGACGCCGAGGAGGACACCGCCGACGATGGCGCCACCGAAGCTGCCTAGCCCGCCGAGGATCACGACGACGAAGCCTTTGAGCAGCGGACTCAAGCCCATATACGGGTTGACCGCGGTAATGGGCGCCAGCATGGCGGCGGCCAGCGCCGCGAGCGCCGCCGAGAGCCCAAAGGTGAGCGTATAGATCGAGAGGATGTTGACGCCGTAAAGCTGCGCCGCGTCGGCATCCTGTGCGGTCGCCCGTAGCGCCAGGCCGAGCCGCGTGTGTTTGAGGATGAACCACAGCGCCATAATCGAGGCGCAGGACACACCGAGGATCAGCAGGCGCTGGTAGGCGATGCGGATGCCGAAGAGGTTGAGCATGCCCTCGACGAAATAGGGCACATTCTGAAACTCCGGCCCCCACAAGTGGAGGGCCAGATTCTGCAGAATGATCGACGTGCCGAGCGTCGCGATGATGGTGGTGAACTGCCAGACCGGGCGCGACAGCAAGTGGTGGATGACGGTGCGTTCGACGACAACGCCGAGCAGAAAGACGACGACGACGGCAATGACCGTGGCCAGCGCCGGATCGATGCTGAGCACGGCGTAGCAAAAATAGACCAGATAGCCCGCCAGCATGAAGAACTCGCCATGGGCGAAGTTGAGCATCTTCATGGTGCCCCAGATCAGCGTCAGGCCGCTGGCGAAAAGCGCGTACATCGATCCGACGACGATGCCGTTGACGATCTGGGCGATGACAAGCTGGGTCAGCATCCCTCAAATCCCGAGATAGGACT
The DNA here is from genome assembly GCA_050011955.1 of Xanthobacteraceae bacterium. Taxonomy (GTDB): domain Bacteria; phylum Pseudomonadota; class Alphaproteobacteria; order Rhizobiales; family Xanthobacteraceae; genus BOG-931. Next base: position 1,437 of record JBEKIC010000060.1, on the reverse strand, counting down.
GCCGCACGGTTTCGTCGGCGAGGAATTGCGCCGTCATGCCGGATTTGACGACGGCGCCGCTCTCCAACAGATAGGCGCGCGCCGCCGCCTTGAGCGCGAGCTGGACGTTCTGCTCGACCAGCAGGACGGCGACCCCGCGCCGGTTGACGTCCTGGATGATGGCGAGAATCGTTTCAACGATCTTCGGCGCCAGTCCGAGCGAAGGCTCGTCGAGCATAAGCAGGCGCGGTCGCGCCATCAGCGCGCGCGCGGTCGCCAACATTTGCCGCTCGCCGCCCGAGAGCGTCCCCGCAAGCTGTCCGATGCGCTCCTGCAGACGAGGGAAGAGGGCGCAGACCTCATCAATCAGCGCCGCGCGCTCCTTCCAGCTCGGCGCGCCATAGGCGCCCATCAGCAGGTTCTCGCGTACGGTCATCTGGGCAAACAGCCGCCGCCCCTCCGGTACATGGGCGATGCCGCGGCGGATGAGATGATGCGCCTGCATCCGCTCGATCGCCGCGCCCTCGAAGCAAATCCGGCCCGCGCGCGGATGGATCAAGCCGGAGATCGTGCGCAACATGGTGGTTTTGCCGGCGCCGTTCGAACCGATCACGGCAACGATCTCGCCGTCCCCCACTTCGAGACTGACATCGGCGAGCGCGCGCGCATCGCCGTAATAACTGGAGATGCGCTCAAGGCTGAGCAGCGGCATCGAGGGCTCCCCCGAGATAGGCCTCGATCACGGCCGGGTCGCGCGACACCTCGGCCGGCGCGTCGTCGGCGATCAACCGGCCCCCGTGCAGCACGATGATGCGATCGGCGATGCTCATCACCGCGCGAAGAACGTGCTCAACGAAAATCACCGCGATGTTCTCCGCCTTGAGTCCATGGACGATGGCGGCGACCTCGCCGACCTCCTCCGGCGACAGGCCGCCCATCACCTCGTCCAGCAAGATGACTCGCGGCTCGGTGGCAAGCGCACGCACAAGTTCGAGCTTCTTGCGTGCGCCGAGAGGCAGCTCCGCGGCCGGTACGTGCATCCATTGCACGAGCCCGGCGCGCTCCAGCCAGGAGCGGACGTGGACCGGGTCTCCGCCGCGCCCCTCACGACGGCCAAACTCGAGGGCAACCTCGACGTTCTCAAGGACGCTCAGCGTGGCGAAGGGCTGTGGAATCTGGAAGGTGCGGGCGATGCCCATGCGGCAGCGGACGTGGGGCTTGAACCGGGTGATGTCGCGCCCGTCGAGGCGGATGCGCCCGGCAGATGGCGGCAGGGCGCCGGCGATGATGTTGAAGAGCGTCGTCTTGCCGGCGCCGTTTGGACCGATGAAGCAGAGCGTCTCGTCGCTGAAAGCTTCGAACGACACGCCATCGAGCACAACAAGGCCGCCGAAGTTCTTCTGCACCCGATCGATCGTTAAGATAGGCCGCCTATCCAAGCCGCTTCGCCTTCATGGT
>JBEKIC010000059.1:0-23343 GCA_050011955.1 Xanthobacteraceae bacterium | reverse complement strand
TCCCGATTCCGAAGTTCGCATCATTATGCGGCACCCTCGTTTGCGAACTTCGGAATCGAAGGACACTAGCAACGTATTGATCTAGTGTGGCTTTGGTTCAGAAGTCCGCATGACGAGTTCGCGGCAAGAATGATGCGGACTTCTGAACCGCCACACTAGTGGGTCTCCGCCTCCGCCCGCAGCTTGAAGCGCTGGATTTTCCCGGTCGCGGTTTTCGGCAGCTCGCTGCGGAACTCAAGCCAGCGCGGATATTTGAAGACGGCGAGCTTTTGCCGGCAATAATCCTGCAGCGTGTGCGCCAGCTCGTCGCCGGCCTTTTCCGGCGATTTCAGCACCACGAAGGCTTTCGGCTTGATCAGAGTCTCGTCGTCGGGCCAGCCGACGACGGCGACTTCGAGCACCTCGGGATGGCTTTGCAGCGCCGCCTCGACCTCGAACGGCGAGACGTAGATGCCGCCGACCTTGAGCATGTCGTCGCGGCGGCCGCAATAGACGAAATAGCCTTGCTCGTCCTCGACATATTTGTCGCCGGAGCGCGTCCATTCGCCCAGGAAAGTCGCGCGCGATTGCTCGCGATTGTTCCAGTACATCAGCGCGCTGGTCGGTCCGCGCACCTGCAGCTCGCCCATCTCGCCGCGCGTCTTGATGATGCCGCCATTGTCGTCGACCAGGCGCACGTCATAGCCGGGCACCGGCTTGCCGGTGGTGCCGTATTTCACCTCGCCGGGGCGGTTCGAGATGAAGATGTGCAGCATCTCGGTCGAGCCGATGCCGTCGAGAATGTCGATGCCGTAGCGCTCGCTCCAGCGGCGGCCGACGTCGGCAGGCAGCGCTTCGCCGGCAGAAACGCAGCGCCGGAAGCGGGTCTCTCCACGCTCCGGAACGCCTGCGCTGGCGAGAAAGGCCGCATAGAACGTCGGCACGGCGTAGAAAACGGTGACGGGGTGCTTTCTCAGGAGATCAGCCACCAGTTCCGGCGTCGGCCGCTGCGGCAGCAGCACGGTTGTTGCCCCCGCCGACATCGGGAAGGTGAGCGCGTTGCCCAGACCATAGGCGAAGAACAGTTTTGCCACCGAGTAGCACACGTCGCTTGCGGTGATGCCGAGAAACGGTTTGGCGTAAAGTTCGTCGGTGAGCGTGAGGGCGGCATGCGTGTGCACGGCGCCCTTGGGCTTGCCGGTCGAGCCGGAAGTGTAGAGCCAGAAGCATATTTCATCGCGCACCGTCGGCGCGGTCACCGCCTCGCTGCTGGCGCCGGCTAGCAGATCCTCGAAGCGCGGATGGCCGTGTGTCTTCTCCCCGGACACGACCACATGCTCCAGGTTTTCGCAGGCGCCGACCAGCCCGGCGAATTTCGGATAAAGCTCTTCGGACACGATCAGGAGCCGCGCCCGGCTGTCCGCGAGCATGAAGCGGTAATCGTCCTCGGTCATGAGCGTGTTGACCGGCACCGGGACCACGCCGGCCTTGATCGCGCCGAGGAAGGCGGTCGGCCAGTCGATGCTGTCGAGGAGGCAGATGAGCACGCGCTCCTCACGGCGGATGCCGAGCGAGCGCAGCACGTGGCCGAAGCGCTCGATGCGCGCGGCGAGGTCGCCGTAGGTCCAGCCGCCGCGCGCATCGATAAAGGCGAGTTTTGCGGCGCGGCCGGCATCGAGGTTGCGCTGCAGAATGTCGGCCGCGAAATTGTAGTCGCGCGGGATCGCGCTTTCGGCAGCATTCGGCGCCAAATTCGGCTGCGCGATATTCATCGCCGTGTTCCTCCCAGGCCCGTCGGGTCTTGCCCGTCACTTGCCCCGGGGGCAAGGCATTATGCCGGCGCGGAAATTCGGCGGCAATGCCCTGTCAAGTCCGGGGTATGCGCTGTGACAAGCGCGCCGATCCCTTGCCAGAACTCGCACTATGATTGCAAGCCGCGGCCGCATCCTCACCACCGGCTATCGGGCGAAATCTCAATGCCGTGAGCGGAGCGTCTCGGCGTTAGCACGGTCCAGGCTCGACAGTGCACCACTTCGTGCTGCGCTGCGCCCGGAAGACCGGGTATAATGTTTTCCAAACAACCGAGGGAGATACGCCATGGACGAGATCACCCGCGAGCCGACGAGCATCCGCGCCGAGGACATCAACCCACGCTACAATTGGGGCCGTCATCTGCCGGTGCTTGGCACGATGGGCGTCGATTTCGAGGAGCGCGTCGACTACCGGCGCATGCACCGCTACCGGCTTGGCCGCGCCCAGGCCGTGCTCGAAGCCTCCGATCTTGGCGCGCTGCTGTTGTTCGACGACAACAATATCCGCTACGTCACCTCGACCAAGATCGGCGAATGGGCGCGCGACAAGCTCTCGCGTTGGGTGTTGCTCACGCGCGGTGGTGAGCCGATCCTTTGGGACTTCGGCTCGGCCGCCGTCCACCACCGGCTCTATTCGCCCTGGCTCAAGCCGGAGAATTGCAAGGCCGGCCTCGTCGGCTTGCGCGGCACCGTCGATCCGGCTTTCGGCTTGATGAAGCATCACGCCGAGGAAATGGCTTCGATCCTCAAGGCCGCAGGCGTCGCCAAGATGCCGGTCGGCGTCGACATCATCGAACCGCCGATGATGTTCGAGCTGGAAAAGGCCGGGCTCAAGATCAAGGACGGCCAGCAGGTGATGCTGGAGGCGCGGGAAGTGAAATCCGCCGACGAGATTGCGCTGTTGAATCGCGCCGCCGCGATGGTGGACGGCGCCTATCAGCTGATCGACGAAAAGCTCAAACCCGGCGTGCGCGAGAATGACATCGTCGGCATGGTCAATGAGTTCCTCTACCGCCACGGCTCCGACGATGTCGAAGCGATCAACGCCATCTCCGGCGAGCGCTGCAATCCGCATCCGCACAATTTCACCGACCGCATGGTGCGGCCCGGCGACCAGGTGTTCTTCGATATTCTGCAAAGCTTCATGGGCTACCGCACCTGCTATTACCGCACCTTCAATGTCGGCCGTGCCACGCCGTCCCAGCACGACGCCTACAAAAAGTGCCGCGAATGGCTCGACCTGGCGATCGATCTGATCAAGCCCGGCGTGACCACCGACGAGGTGTGCAGCGTGTGGCCGAAGGCGCAGGAGTTCGGCTTCCCCGACGAGCTGTCGGCCTTCGGCCTGCAATTCGGCCACGGCCTGGGCTTGAACCTGCACGAGCGGCCGATCATCAGCCGCGTGGTCTCGATGGAGCACCCGACCGTGATCAAGGAAGGCATGGTGTTTGCGCTCGAGACCTATTGCCCGGCGAGCGACGGCTACTCCGCCGCGCGCATCGAGGAGGAGGTCGTGGTCACCGACAAGGGCCACACGGTGATCTCGCTGTTCCCGGCCGAGGAGCTGCCGATCGCCAATCGCTATTGAGCGCCGGCGGCACGGGAGCGCGACTGCGGGAGCATCGCGCCACCTGGCACAAGCGGGAACCGTGTCGCCTGCGATGGCGCCGTTCGCGGGAAAGCGGAATCGCCCCGCGAATAGGCGCCATTTGTGAAGATAGTTAAGCCGGTTGACCTAGTTTCTCTCTCATATTCAATAAGTTGGACTGCCTCAGTTTCTCTCCTCTGATACGGCTTTTGTGCGATGCACAAAAAGCTAGCTTTTTGCGTAATAATCCGTTAGCTCCGCCGCTTCTCCGGACAAAAACGAGGGACTGTCCCAGCATGAAAACGATGCTAGCCGCGTGCCTTCTTATCGGCGCTTGGACCACGAACGCCAGCGCCGTCGATCTCGCCGAACTCGCGCCGTGCAAGCCGGCCGCGGCGAGGCTGTGTGACCGCTCCGGCGGCATGACCTGGAGCAACTTGCTGCGCTGTGGCGCAACGCTGGCCGCGCATAGCTGGCGCGTGGGCAGCACGTGCCGTGAGGTGCTCAGGAAGTACGGGCAACTGTAAACCGCCCCTCGACAAGAACTTACATGCATTCCCGCCCCGGCCCCCGAGCCGGGGCTTTTTATGTCCGCTCCGACCTCCCGAATGCCGGGAGGGGTGAATGCAACCCCGAAACCTGCTAATTCGTTCGCCCACGCCCATCACACATCCCAACGAAAAAGCATCAGAGGACGCGAAGAGGATCCCATGTACGCCAATCTCGAACTTTATATCGACGGCCAGTGGCTCAACGGCGACGGCCGCGCCGGCGAGGACGTGATCAATCCGGCAACGGAAAAGCCGCTCGCGCGCCTGCCGCATGCCAGTACGGCCGATCTCGACCACGCGCTCGAAGCCGCGAAAAAGGGCTTTGCCGTCTGGCGCGCGACCTCGCCCTATGAGCGCGCCAAGATCATGCGTAAAGCCGCCGATCTCATCCGCGAGCGCTACGACGCCATCAGCAAGACGCTGGTGCGGGAACAAGGCAAGGTCTACCCCGAGGCGCGCGCCGAGGTGCGGACCTCGGCCGACATCATCGAGTGGTACGCCGAGGAAGGCCGCCGCGCCTACGGCCGCATCGTGCCCGGCCCAGGCAAGGGTTTGCGCCAAATCGTGGTGCAGGAGCCGGTCGGCATTGTCACCGCGTTCACGCCGTGGAATTTCCCCACGCTGACGCCCGCCCGCAAGATCGGCGGCGCGCTCGCCGCCGGCTGTTCGCTGATCCTCAAGGCGTCCGAGGAGACGCCGGGCGCCTGCGTCGAGATGGTGCGCTGCTTCGCCGATGCCGGCCTGCCTGCCGGCGTGCTCAACCTGGTGTTCGGCGTACCGGCGAACATTTCCGAGCATCTCATCGCCAAGCAAGACGTGCGCAAGATCTCGTTCACCGGCTCGATTCCGGTCGGCAAGCATTTGGCGGCGCTGGCCGCCAAGGGCATGAAGCGCGCCACGATGGAGCTTGGCGGCCATTCGCCGGTGGTGGTATTCGCCGACGCCGACCCGGAGAAATCCGCCGACACCATTGCCGCCTACAAATACCGCAACGCCGGCCAGGTTTGCATCTCGCCGACGCGGTTTTACGTGCAGGAGCCGGTCTACAGCCGCTTCCTGGCGCGCTTCACCGAATACGCCAAGTCGCTCAAGCTCGGCGACGGGCTGGAAAAAGGCGTGACCATGGGACCGCTGGCAAATTCACGGCGCATCGACGCCATGGACAAGTTCGTCAACGATGCCAAGGACCGCGGCGGCAAGATCGTCACCGGCGGTAAACGCCGCGGCAATCAGGGATACTTTTACGAGCCCACGGTGATCACCGACTTGCCGGACGACAGCATGCTGATGACGCAGGAGCCGTTCGGTCCACTGGCCCCGGTGGTCGCGTTCAAGACGTTCGATGAAGTGGTGGAACGCGCCAACTCGCTGCCCTTCGGGCTCGCCGCCTATGCCTTCACCGGTTCAGCACAGACCGCCAACCTGATCGGCGACGCGTTGCAGTCCGGCATGGTCGGGGTGAACTCCATCAATATCTCGACGCCGGAGACGCCGTTCGGCGGCGTCAAGGAATCCGGCTACGGCAGCGAAGGCGGCATCGAAGGGCTGCAAGCCTATCTGAACACCAAGTTCATCTCGCAGGCTTAGTTCTCTCGCTGCCTCTGCCGCAATTCACTCGTAGTCACCTCTCCCCCTGGGGAGAGGTGCGGAAACGAGCACACTGTCGCTCAGCTGCGATCGAGAAGCCCGAAATGCGGGCCGAGCCGGCGTCGCACCCGAGCCATTGCGGCGCGGGCGGCGAGCGCGTCAACGGCAATGCGCGCCAGCGGCGTGATCTGCGAGGGTCGCGCCACGATGTCGCGCAATACGGCCGACACGTTGGCACGGCCATCGGGGCGCATGCCGATGAGCGCCGCGGGGGGCACCGTGCGATGCGCCGGATCGACAACGACGCGCAAGGCGGCAAAAGCGAGCTTATGCGCGGCGGCAACCCGCGCCACCACGTGGGATTCCATATCGACCGCGGCGGCGCCGGTCGTTCTGTGCAACTCGCGTTTTTTTGCCGGCTCGGCAATCGGCGTGTCGACGCCGACGATCGGGGCGTGGATGGCGCCGGCGACCATGCCGAGGAGCTTGCGCGACCACACTGCATCCGTCGCGCGGACGGTTTGCGATTCGCGGACGGCGGAAGCGACCACCCAGTCGCCGGCGCGCAGGTGGGAGGCGAGCCCGCCGGCGACGCCGAAGCTGATCATGCCGCGGTAGCCCTGCCGGACAGCGCTGGCGGCGACCGTCGCCAACTCGCTTCCGGCAGTACGGCATACGACCAGGACCCCTGGCCCCGCGGCGATGCGGGCCTCGAAGTCGAGACCGACGAAGGCGATGACCAGGCGACGCGGCTGTTCGACAGCAGCGTCGGCAAGCCGACTCGTGTCGTCACCTTCGTCAACCAGTCCATCTACGAAAGTACCGCCGGCGAAATCCAATTGGGATGCCATAGAAGCCTTTTGCCCCTCGCGTCTGTAGCCTAACTTGACCCGCCCCCAAAGCGTAGCGCGCAGACATCCTCGGCTGCCGGCAAATCACCGAGCTTGCAGCGCAAGTCTACCACAATCCAATGCCAACGCCATTGCTAATGCAAATGCTTCCAATGAATTCCGGCACTCTCATGTGAACTGGCATGGCATTTTTATCGCTAAAATGCTTGGTTTCCGTTTACGCACAGGATTGCCATGGGCAACACGGCAGAAACCCTTGTTACCGGGGCCACCGGACTCGTCGGCTCGGCTGTCGCGAGAAAGCTGATCCTCGCCGGATTCTCGGTGCGGGCGCTGGTGCGGCCCGGCAGCCCGCGTTTTCACCTCGAGGGGCTCGATCTGGATTTCGCCGACGGCGACATCCGCGATGCACGTTCTGTGCGCCGCGCCATGGCCGGCATCCGCTACCTCTTCCATGTCGCGGCCGATTACCGGTTGTGGGCGCGCGATCCCCGGGAGATTTTTGTCGCCAATGTGGACGGTACGCGCATCGTGATGCAGGAGGCGCGAAGCGCCGGTGTCGCGCGCGTGGTCTATACCAGCAGCGTCGCCACGCTTGCCCTGCGCGCCGACGGCAGTCCGGCCGACGAAACCGTGCCGCTGTCGGAGGAGGAGGGAATCGGCGCCTACAAGCGCAGCAAGATTGCCGCCGAGCGGCTGGTCGAGGCGATGGTCGCGAACGAGGCGCTTCCCGCCGTCATCGTCAACCCCTCGACCCCTATCGGGCCGCGCGACGTCAAGCCGACGCCGACCGGCCGCATCATCGTCGAGGCGGCGCGCGGCCGTATCCCCGGTTTCCTCGATACCGGCCTCAATCTCGTCCACGTCGATGACGTTGCCGAGGGGCACCTCGTGGCGCTCAAACACGGCGCGATCGGCGAACGCTACATTCTCGGCGGCGAGAACGTGCTGCTCGCCGATATGCTGGCCGACATCGCGCGCATGGTCGGCCGCCGTCCGCCACGCCTGCGCCTTCCCCGCGCCGCCGTCATTCCGTTTGCCTACGCCGCGGAGGCGGCGGCCCGGCTTACGGGGCGGGCGCCGTTCACGACGTTGGACGGTATCCGCATGGCCGAACACCGCATGTTCTTCACCGCCGCCAAGGCCGAGCGCGATCTCGGCTTTCGGCCGCGGCCTTACCGGCAGGCGCTCGAGGACGCGATCCATTGGTTCCGCGCGGCGGGCTATCTCGACGGAAAGCGCCGGCGGTAGAACGTCAGGCGTCTGAGTAGCCGCCGAGCGTACAACCCGAGCGGCGCACCGCGGCGATGCAATCGGGATCGCACAGCGCCGCGAATTCCTCGGCATAGCGGTAGCCCGGTGCCGCGCCGGCGAAGGCATCCGTGACCGCGGGATGCAGGTAGATTTCGACGAAGCCGGGAGGCAGCCGGCCAAGGAGCGCGGCAAGGCGCGTTCGCGTCATCGCGCCTGACCATGCCAAGCCGAACACCGCATCGGCGGTTGTCAGTCCGGCGCGGCGGACGCGCCGACGCAACCAGCTGGCCCAGGGCGCCACGATCCGACCGACGCGACGCTGCGTGTGCGGATCGACGTCCGCGACAATCCGCCATGGCTCGACCGGAATGCGCAGTGCCCGCATGCCGTAGCGCCGCCCGGCGGTCATGATCGAGGTGGCGACGGCCGGATGCAGATGGAAATGCCGGTGGGCATTGACGTGATCGAGCGGCAGCCCGGTCGCCTGGTAAGCCGCGAACTGCGCGGTGATTTCCTTGGCGACTTGTTGCCGCACCGAACCGTCCAAGGCGATCTGCGCACCGTAGCGGGCCAGATCGTTGCGGAACCGTCCGCTGCCGCCGATGAGAGCCGGAATTTGCGCGGGGTCGGTTACCGGCTCGCCATCGACGAGGACGATGTGGAGCCCGACGCGCAGATTCGGCAACGCCCGCGCGCGCTTAACCGCATCGGCCGCCGCGGGAGCGCCGATCATGAGGCTCGCGGCGCTGAGGACGCCGCTTCTATGCGCTTCTTCGATCGCGGCGTTGACGGGCTCGCTCAGCCCGAAGTCGTCCGCAGTGATGACCAAGTGGTTCAGTGCGCCAACTCCCGCCGTTCGCGCAGGAAGGCAAAGAACTCGGCGCCTTCGCGCAGCCGGCGCATCATCATTTGCGGACTGCGCACCATCTCCGAGACGATCGCCGCGATCTTGGGAGTGCGGAAGTAGAAGCACCGGTAGAACTCCTCGACCGATTGGAAAATCTCGGTATGGCTGAGGTGCGGATAATGCAGCGGGGCGATCTGCACGCCGCTCGCATCGACGAGCTCGGCATGCGCTTCGTCGAGCCAGCCGTATTCCAGCGCCTCGCGATAGAGCTCGGTGCCCGGATAGGGAGCCGCGAGCGAGACCTGGATGGTGTGCGGATTGATCTGGGTGGCAAACCTGATGGTCTCCTCGATCGTCTCCCTGGTTTCGCCGGGAAGCCCGAGAATAAAGGTGCCATGGATGGTGATGCCGAGCTCGTGGCAATCCTTGGTGAAGCGCCGCGCCACGTCGATGCGCATGCCTTTCCTGATGTTGTGCAGAATCTGCTGATTGCCGCTTTCATAGCCGACCAGCAACAGCCGCAGGCCATTGTCGCGCATCACCTTGAGCGTTTCCCGCGGCACGTTCGCCTTGGCGTTGCACGACCAGGTGACGCCGAGCTTGCCGAGCGCGCGCGCGATCGCCTCGGTGCGCGGCCGATCATCGGTGAAGGTGTCGTCGTCGAAGAAAAACTCCTTCACTTGCGGAAACGCCGCTTTGGCCCAGCACATCTCCTCGATCACGTGGCCGACGCTACGGGTGCGGTAGCGATGGCCGCCGACCGTTTGCGGCCACAAGCAAAATGTACAATGCGATTTGCAGCCCCGCCCGGTATAGAGCGAGATATAGGGGTGCTTGAGATAGCCGATGAAATAATTCTCGATCTGCAGGTCGCGCTTGTACACCGGGGTGACGAACGGCAACTCGTCCATGTTCTCAAGGATGGCGCGCGGCGGATTGTGTCTGATGGCGCCTGCGGCATCGCGATAGGACAGCCCGGCAATCGCGCTCCAGTCGCGGTCCTCCGCGACTTCCTTGATGGTAAAATCGAACTCGTTGCCGGCGACGAAGTCGATGGCGCGCGAACTCTCCAGGCTCGCCCGCGGCTCGACCGCGACCTTGGCGCCGACGAACCCCGCCTTCAGCCGCGGATTTGCCGCCTTGAGCACCTCGACGACCCGCGCATCGGAGGCGAATGAAGGCGTCGAGGTGTGCAGCACGGCAAGGTCGTAATGCGGCGCCTCGCGCACGACATCGGCGAGCGTCAGCCGATGCGGCACGGCGTCGATGAGCTTGCTGCCGGGAACGACCGCGGCGACCTGGGCCAGCCAGGTCGGATACCAGTAAGAGCGGATTTCGCGCCGCGCCTGGTAGCGCGAGCCGGCGCCGCCGTCGAACCCGTCGAAGGAAGGAGCTTGCAGAAACAAAGTTCGCATCATGACCCCCTCAGGTCTTGTCCTTCGATCAGGGTACCGTCCGCCGTTATGCGGTAATCGGCGCCCTGCCAATGAACCGTCGCCCCGAAGAAGCTCGCCAGATAGACGGCGAAAGCAATGACATCTTGCAGCGGAATGAGCCAGTAATTTTGTCGCGGCAATTCGAAGCGCCATTCGACGCAACGGCACAGCATCATGCGCGAGACCAGCACGGCAAGCGTGACCAGAACCGCGGCCGGGCTTCCCGACAGCAGGGAGATGAGCGCAAGCGGCCAGGGATGTGTCACGATGGTGCCGGCATAGGCGATCGGATCGATGCTCCTGATCGTGCGGGCGACCCGCATCTGATGCAGGAACAGTTGACGCAGGCTGTTTTCGAAGCAGCGGTGGCCGACCAGGAACGGCGCGGTCACCACGTCGTATCCGGCGGAGCGCACGGCAAGGCCGATCGCATGATCGTCGGCGAGCACGTCGGCAAGGGTGCCGAAGCCGCCGATGCGGTCGAGCGTCGACCGGCGCAACGCGATGGTGGCGCCGCAACATGGTTTCGCCAGCCCGAGACTGACCGCGGTGACCGCTTGCGGCAGGAATTGCGAGTTGATGGCGAGAGCGGACAAGCGCGTCCATAGGCCTTCACCGCTGATGCCGTGATAGAGGCAGGTCACCGCACCGACGTGCGGTGACGCCAAGAGCGCGGTAAGGGCACGCAGATAGCCGGGCCCGACGACGATGTCGCTGTCGGACAACACCAGCGTGTCATGGCGGGCGCGCGGCATCAGATTGATCAGATTGGATACCTTGCGGTTGACGCCATGACTGCGCCGGTCAACGGTCAGATCGATCGGCTCGTCGGGGAAATCGGCCTTCAGGCCTCGCACCGCCGCAACGGCCGGCGCAGCCTGGTCTTGCGCACCGCATAAAACCTGAACCGGAGCGCCGTACTCCTGCCGGCAGAACGCGGCGAGACGGGCCCGCAGGCCGGGCTCTGCGCCGTGCAGGGGTTTCAGCACCGTCACCGGCGGCTGCGTGGCGGGTGCTACCGTCTCCTGCTCGGGAAAGCCCAGCACGCAAGCCGACGCCACCAGCATGAATACGCATCCCACGAATGCGACGAGAAGGCAGCCGTCGCCCAGCGACCGGATCCATGAAATCGCTTCGGGAATATTTTCGGCAATGCTCATGACTACTCACCCGATAGTCGCCGCTCACCCATACCGTTGAATCTTTTTTCCAGGACGCGGCGCGAAAGATAAATTGGTACCCGCACGCGCTTGAGCGTGTCGCCGCGAAGCGCGGCGGCATTGCTCGCCAAGACGATCAGGGAAATCAGGATATTTTCCCCAAAGCGGTGCACGCGTTCGGCGATCGGCAACCGCTCCGGTTCGGCGATTGTCTCGAATCCGTAGTGCGCCATAATTCGCGCCAGTTGCTCGCTCTGCGCCCGGGTGCCGGAGGGCACGTCGCCGTAGACCACGGCGATATCGCTCAACTCGGGCCGCGACACGAGATAGCGCGCGAGCGCGGCCAGCGAGATCGCGATGGCCTGCTGCATCTGGCGCGCCCAGGCAATCGTCGGCCCGTTCTCGGGCAGCGGCGGAATCTGCTCGTTCCAGAAATGCAGCCGCGCGATGCGCTGCCCCGGATGCACGCGCGTGCCGTCGCGCAGCACGAGCGCTCGCGGCGAACGGCCGAGATCGAGGCGAAACACGCAGCGGCGATCGCGGGTATATTCAAACACCGCCTGACGGCGGCGCAACCGCGCGTCGAGCGCGAACAGCAGCTCGGCCAGCCAGCGGTGGCTGTGCCGCGGCCATATCCTTTGCTCTGCGGAATCCCACACCGCCATTTAGCGGGTCTCCCGCGATTTCCAATCCGACGGGCAACTCTCCGGCGCCGAAAAAGTTGCTCGCAGACTTTGCATTATAGCCCGAATTTCGCAGCAAGTGGCAGCCGAAATCGGCCCCGCGGCCAACGTCGCCTACTCGGCTTCATCACCGTACAGCGTCGCCAGCGTGCTCTTGACAACCAAGGCGACCGGGACGGCGAGGATCACGCCGGGAATGCCGAGCACGATGCCGCCGGCCAAGAAGCAGAAAATGATCAGCACCGGGTGCACATGCGCGGCGCGGCCGAGCACGATCGGACCGACGAGCTGGTCGATCGACAGACGCAGGAGCGTCGCGTAGAGCGCATATTCCGCGATGTTGACGATTCCGGTCGCCGTCCGCAGCGAGACCAGTCCGGCGAGGACCGCCGCCGAGGTGGGACCGATCACCGGCACGGTCTCGAGAATCCCGGTCAAGCACGCCAGCAGGACGGCGTGCTGGATGCCGAGAATAACGCCGAGACCGACGTAAGCCGCAACCGTCGCGTAGGCCACGACGCCGAGCACGCCGATGAAGTAACGCATCAGCACCGGATCCAGGCGATGCCAGATGCGCGCAACCAGCGGGCGGCGATGCGGCGGCACGATCCAGAACAACCCAAGCGCCACCCGCCTGCCGCTCACCAAAAAATAGAACAACAGCACGATCGTCAGAAACGCGCCCATGACGGCGGCAAGGCTATAGCCGGTGAGGACGGCGATCTGATCGGTCTGCCCGAACCAATCGCGCAGGCGATCAAGCACGGCCTCGGCGATCTGATGCGCATTCATCACCGAGCCGAACAGGTGAACCGGCTGGCCGCCGGTCGCCTGGCTGGTGAAGTTCTCCAGCATGCTCCCCAAATCGGCCGCCGTCGCGCGTACCTCGTCCAAGAGGCGCTGCGCGACAAAGGCCATGACCGCCGCGGCAATGCCGAACAGCAGCAGGAACAGCGCGACCGCGAACAGCAAGCGTGGCCGCCGCGTCCGCGCGGCCGCCCAGTCCAAAGCCGGCGTGCAGATATAGGCGATGATGCCCGCCAGCACGAAGGGCAGCAAAATCAGCTTGATGAAATAAAGAAAGATCGTAAGGACGACGGCGCCGATCATGATCGCGCGCGTTTCCCCAGAGTCGAGGGGCCCGGCGGCGCGGACTGGCTCGGCGAGACTCGCCTCGTCGCTTTTCTGCTTGGCAGCTTTCATGAATAAATCCGGCCTTTCCAGCTCACCTGGCCGCTGAGGCGGCGGCGGACGCTGTCGAGAGCCATCAGCGCGCCCGCCGTGTACCCGAGAGGGAAAAGTAGTCCATACCAGAAGGGAATGCGGAAATAGAACGTGGCCGCAATATGCAAGCCGACGGCGGCGCCCGAGGCCGCGAGCGCGAGAATGAACGCCGCGGCGGCGCCAGCGACGCCGCGAATCAAGCTTGCCAGATCGATCAGCGGAATGGCGAACGCCGCCCACGCCAAGATCACAGCCGCGCCGGCCAGCGCCAATGTCGGGACCGGACCGCCCAAAGTGTCGACGAGATTCTTGGCAAGCCCCGGCCAGAGCGTCCGCCACCCGGTATACATCCGCGTCGATAGCAGCTGCTCGCCGCCCATGAGCAGGACCGATCGTCCCGATTGCTTCAGCAGCCGCGCGAATTCCAGGTCCTCGCAGATCGCGGTACACACGGCGGCGTGGCCACCCACCGCGTCATAGGCGTCGCGCCTGACCAGCATGAACTGCCCGGTCGCCGTGACATCGGAACCGGAGCGCGCCTGAGCCTGGCGCAGATCCTGCAGGAAGGACAGAAGAATGAGGCCGCAAGGCAGGATGAGACGCTCGGCGAAGCTTTGCAGCTCCTGGCGCGGCGCCAGCGACAAAAGGTCGAGGCGTTGCGCCGAAGCCGCATGCATGGCGCTCGACAGAACGCCGGGCTCCGCCCACACGTCGGCATCGATGAAACACAGCCATTCGGTCTCGGGCGCGGCGGTGCGCGCGCCGATCCAGCAGGCATGCGATTTGCCGACCCAACGCGGCGGCAAGGGCGGGCTCTGGATCAAGGCGATCTGCCGATGGCGCGCCGCGAGCGCGCGAACGATGGCGGCGGTCGCGTCCGCCGAATGGTCGTCGACCACCAATATACCCAGGCGGCGCGCCGGATAATCCTGCGCCAGCAGGGATTGCAGGCAGCGCCCGATATTGGCTTCCTCATCGCGCGCCGGAACGATCACGGTCAGATGCGGCGCCTGCTCGCCGGACGGTGGCGACGCGGCAACGAGGCGCGGCAGCAGCCCGCGTTGCCTCACCGCGCGCAGGATCAGCCATGACACGATCGCGAGCCACACCGCAGAGATCAGCAGCTCCATAACCTTAGACCCATCGCTCCTGCGGCGCGGCCCTCAGCGCCGCCGCGACTCGCCGTCGAGCCCGGCCCGCCGGCGCGCGACCAGCGACACGGCCGACCAGTCCTTATCCCCGTCGCCGTGGCCGATGGCATCGACGAGATTGTCGCGGACGATACTGGCGAACGGCATCGGCACGCCGGCCGTCTCGCCGGCGGCGAGCGCCAGCCGCATGTCCTTGAGGCCCAGCGTCAGCTTGAAATTCGCCGGCATGAATTCGCCCTTGAGGATCAGCCCGCCATAGGTCGCATAGACCGGCGCCGCAAACAGCGTGCCGGTGAGGAGCTCCATCAGCTTACCGGGCGCGACCTCGTAGCGCTCCGCCAAGGTCACCGCCTCGGCCATCGCCTCGATCGCCGCGCCGATCAGGAAGTTCATCGCCAGCTTGGCGACATTGGCTTTGTGCGGCTCGGCGCCGAGCATCCAGGTTTTTTGCCCAATGATGTCGAGCAGCGGCTTGACCCGTTCGATCGCATCCGCAGCGCCGGCGGCGATGACGTTCAACTTGCCGGCTGCGGCGACATCGGGCCGGCCCAACACCGGCGCGGCGATATAGGCGAGACCGGCCGCGGCATGCGCCTGCTCGAGCTCGCGGGCAAAGGCGACCGACAGCGTGCTCATAGCGACGTGGACGAGCTTTTTGTTCGGCGCCCGTTTCAGCGCATCGTTGGCGAGGAGTACGGTGCGAACGGCGTCGTCGTCGGCCAGCATCGTGAGCACCGCGTCGCAGGAAAAAGCGTCTTCTGGATTTTCCAAACGGCGGGCGCCGCGCTGCGCCAACTGCTCGGCGGGGCCGGGCGATCGGTTCCAAACCGCAACTTCGTGTCCGGCATCGATCAGCCGGACCGCCATGGCGCTGCCCATCGCGCCAAGCCCGATAAATCCTACTTTCATGGTGTCCTCTTCCGGTTCGTATCGCCCAGGGAGCCGCGCGGCACCGCCGCCATCCGCCGACAAGTCCGGATTTGCCGGCAAGTCGCCCGATGCCGCTCCGCCAACTGTCGGGGTGTGGCGGAGTTCCGCGGCTCTCAGCCCGAGTGTACACGCCCCGCTTCGCGCCAGGCAGCGAAAAGCCGTGGCCGCAACGGCAGCTCAAGCGCGCTGCGAAATGCCGGACGGTAGACGGCTTAGCGTCCGGGCGGCCGGTAGGCCACGGTCTTTTTCAAGACCGCATCGACTTCTTCCGCAGTCAAGAGCGGCGTTACCCGCGTCTTCACCAAGCCGCTCGCCGAGACCGCGATCGCCAACGCCGCGGCGCTGGTATTGTCCGGCACGTCGCCAATGACGACGACGTCATAGTCGCCAAAGGCGAAATAGGCGCATTCGACCGACCCGCCGGCGGCCTTGAAGGCTTTGCCGATGGCGTCGCGGCGGCCGGTACCGGAATCGTTTTGCAATCCCCGCAAACCTTCGATCGTATAGCTGGCTTGCACCAAATATTTCGGCATGACCAATCTCCTCCCCTTTTTGATGAGTCACCGAAATTAAGCCGTCGCGGTTCACCTCGCCAACTCTGCAGCACTCTGTTGGAGCCTCACGACGTCAGCCACGACGCATGCGGCCACTTCATCGACCGCAGCGGCGACTTCCGGAGTCATCGGTACGCCGCTATTGAAAGCCGCGCCTTCGACCGCGTAAATCATGATGTCTCGTGGCGCCGTTTGCAGGACGCGCGCAAGCGCGATCGCGTCGGCAAGGCCCAGTGCATGACTGGATCCGGGGCTGAGATTCCGTGGCAGCTCGCTGGTGGCGAGATCGACACGATGGATGCGCCCAGGCGCGGTCAGCGGCGCCGCCGCATCGATGCAGATCATCGCATCGAAGCCCGCCCAATCCGCCATCAGACTTAAGATATCGCCGCTCAGCGACGCAATCGCCACGTCGGTCGGCAGAAGGCCCGCCAATTTTTTCGCAACGAGGAGGCCGACACCGTCATCGCCGCGATCCGGATTTCCCAGACAAACCACAAGCACCTTGCGCCGCAGCGTCTGTTTCACGGCCGATGCACGGACAGCTTGAGGAAGTGTGCGGAGCAAGAGATACAGGGATCGTAATTGCGGATGCTCTGCTCGCAGCGGCTGCGAATCACGTCGTCGGACTGGTCCAGCAGCGGCGTCGCGACGCCGACGAGATCGGCTTCGATGCTGGCCTGATTCTGCGAGGTCGGCGGCACGATCCGCGCCGCACGAACCGTGCCGTCGGCATCGAACTCATAACGGTGCCAGCAGATGCCGCGCGGCGCTTCGGTGCAGCCGAAACCGACGCTGTCGCGCGGCTCGACCGGCCTCGCGGCGACATCCGGCGGCTCATAGTCGGCGATAATGCGCAGCGCTTCCTCGCACGCATAGACGATCTCGACGGCGCGAACGATGATGCTGCGAAACGGATTCTTGCACACCGGCCGGAGCCCGGCGGCGACGGCCAGCGTCTGCACCGATGCCGGCAGGCGATCGAAATTCAGGGCGTAGCGGGCGAGTGGCCCGACCAGATAGGCGCCGCGCCGCTTCACGACCGCATGCAGCGCGGTTGAATGCGCCAAGTGCCGTTCCTCGAACTCGGATGCATAATCGCCGATGTCGATGTCGATATCGCGGTTCGAGACGATCCGTCCTTCGTTGAGCGGATATTCATCGGGATGGCGCAGCGCAACGAACTCGTAGTCGCGCTCGAACTCCGGGAAAGGAAAGCTCGCAACCCAGCGCAGCAGACCGATTGCTTTATCCCTCGCCTGCTTGAGGTTTTCGGTGACGGGCTCAAGCTCCGCGACCTGCGGAACCCGATAGAAGCCGCCGGGCTTCACATTGACCGGGTGGATCTCGCGCCCGCCCAGAATGCGGATCAATTCGTTGCCCGTCTTCTTCAATGCCAGACCGTTGCGCACCATGTCGCCATGATCGCGCGCCATCGCGATCGCATCTGGGTAGCCGAGAAAATCCGGCGCATGCAGCATCACAACATGCAGGGCGTGGCTCTCGATCCATTCGCCGCAGTAGATCAGGCGCCGCAGCGCCCTGAGCTGGCCTCCGACCGCGACGCCGAAGGCGTCTTCGATCGCGTGGACGGCGCCCATTTGATAGGCGACCGGACAGATGCCGCAGATACGAGCGACAATATCCGGAACTTCGCCGTAGCCGCGCCCGCGCAATAGCGCCTCGAAAAACCGCGGGGGCTCGAAAATATTGAGTTGCGCCGCCACCACCCGGCCGCCGTCGACATGCAGATCCAGCGCGGCTTCGCCTTCGACCCTTGCCAGATAATCGACCCTGATAGTCTTAGTCGCCATGGGCCTTGCTCTCGTTCAAGAACGGCTCCGCCGCGGCGTTGTAGGTGCGGAAGACCCGCTGCAGGTCGCGCGGCGTCGCGCCAAGCGCCCGCCATTCGCGTGCCAGCGCCGCGGTGTTCGGCGTCTCCATCGGCCCGTAACAACCATAGCAGCCGCGCCGGTAGGACGGGCAGATCGCCCCGCAGCCGGCATGCGTCACCGGCCCGAGGCAGGGCATGCCTTGTACCATCACGCAGACCGTGCCGCGCTGCTTGCACTCGATGCAGACGCTGTGGGCTGCAATGGCCGGCTTGCGGCCGACCAGGAACGCCGAGATCACCTCGATGAGCTGCGCCTTGTTGATGGGACAGCCCTGTAGTTCGAAGTCGACCGCGACATGCGCCGAAATCGGCGTCGATGTCGCAAGCGTGCTGATGTATTGCGGCGAGGCATAGACAGCGGCGACGAATTCGTTCACGTCGACGAAATTGCGCAAGGCCTGAATTCCGCCGTGCGTGGCGCATGCCCCGATGGTCACCAGGTACTTCGATCGCCGCCGGACCTCGTGAATGCGTCGGACGTCGTGCTCGGTGGTGATCGATCCCTCGACCAGCGACAGATCGTAAGGACCGTCCTCGACGGCACTCGACGCTTCCAGGAAATTGGCGATCTTGACCGTGCCGGCGAGCGTCAGGAGCTCGTCTTCGCAATCGAGCAAGGAAAGCTGGCAACCGTCACAGGATGCGAACTTCCAAACCGCGAGAAGCGGGCGCCCACCGTCCAAGCCGGAGCTCTCCATTTCAAATCTCCCGCATGGTGAGGATATCGGCGATACGATCCAATCGCATTACCGGCCCATCCTTACAAACGAAGCTCGGTCCGAATTGGCAGTGACCGCAAAGACCGATGGCGCACTTCATGTTGCGCTCCATCGAAACATAGATGCGGTCGGTTGGCAGCCCCACATCGCGGAGCGCGTTCGCCGTGAACCGCATCATCACTTCCGGGCCGCAGATCAGCGCGACGGCATCGCGAGGGTCGAAGGCGGCGCGCGGAATGAGCGTCGGCACCACACCGACATTGCCGCGCCAATCGGCATCGGCGTGATCGACCGTCACTTCGATCTCGACATCGAGGTGCCGGCGCCACTGCTCAAGTTCGCGGCGATAAAGCATGTCATCGGGGTGACGGCTGCCGGACAGAATGACCACGCGGCGATAGCGGCCGCGGTTGGCGAGGACATCATAGATGGCCGGCCGCAATGGCGCGAGGCCAAGGCCGCCGGCCACGATCACAATGTCCGATCCCTCGGCTTGCTTGAGCGGCCAACCGGTTCCGAACGGACCGCGCAGGCCGATCATCGCCCCCGATGAGAGTTTTGCGATCGCGCCGCTGACGGCGCCGACATCGCGGACGGTATGCACGAAGCCACTGTTGTGACGGTCGCCGCTTATGCTGATCGGCACTTCGCCGACGCCGAAGGCGTAGAGCATATTGAACTGCCCGGGCTCGAACGGCGGTCGCGGACCAGCCAACGGATTCAGCTCGAGCGTGACGATGTCGGTCAGCTCACGGCTGACTCGCTCGACCCGATAGATTTGCGGCACGAACGGATCGGAAGGCCGCGGCGCGGCGCTATCAATGCTTGCCATAGACATCGAGGATTTGCAGCCGGGTGGCGTGCAGCCGCTTCACCAGCGGCGGCAGGAAGCGCTTCATCATCTCGTAGCCGAGATCGTGGTCAGCCTCGCATTTGCCGCGCAAGCAGGCAGCATCGATGCCGGTCGCGCTCGTCAGCTCGACGGCGCGGGCATCGAACGCCCAGCGGTACGGCGGAATAAGCCAGGAGGCGCCGACGAAATCGCCGACGCCCACAGTCTCGAATACGATCGCGGCGCGGCCGGGCGCGTTGATTTCGAGCGCCACCTTGCCGTGGCGGACGAAGAAGAATTCGTCGGCAGCTCCACCCTCGTGAAACAAGTAATCGCCGGCACGGAAGACGTGGTTGCGGGCGCAGCCGGCGACGAGCCGGACGAGGTCCGCGGGAGCGCCGACGAACAACGGGTGCTCCTGCAAAATTTCTTCAAGGTTGGCCATGCTGTCGCCCCGTCTGCGGCTGTGGGTTCGCCCTGATCGCCGCCGCCTCGACCGTAATGTCGATGCCCACCGGACACCAGGTGATGCAGCGACCGCAGCCGACGCAGCCAGACGTGCCGAACTGGTCGATCCAGGTCGCAAGCTTGTGGGTCATCCATTGGCGATAGCGCGAACGCGGTGTTTTGCGGACGCTGCCGCCATGGATATAGGAGAAATCCATGGTGAAGCAGGAATCCCATTTCCGCACCCGTTCCGCCGACGCGCCGCTGAGGTCGCTGCGATCCTCGACCGTCGTGCAGAAGCAAGTGGGGCAGACCATGGTGCAGTTGCCGCAGGTCAGGCAGCGCTCGGCGACGTCATCCCAACGCGGATGAGTGAGGTTGCTCAGCAACAGCTCCTTCAATCCCTCGGTCTCCAGGTGACGACCCATCTGATCTTTCGTTCGCGCGACGACCGCCGCGGCCTTCGCACGTTCGCCGTCGGTGGCGAGGCGGTGCGGAAGCTCTTGGAGAATTCCAGCGCCCGCTTCACTGCCGACCTCAACCAGGAATTCATGGTCGGCGCCGTCGAGGAGCTCGGTGAGCGCGAGGTCGAACCCGGCAGTGGCCTGCGGCCCGGTTTGCATCGAAACGCAGAAGCAGGTTCCTCCGGCCTGTCCGCAATTGACGGCAACGATGAAAGCGTCTTGGCGCCGTATCGCGTACGCCAGATCCGGGTAAGGTCCTTGTGAAAGCACTCGGTCCTGAATGGCAATCGCGTGCAGCTCGCAGGCGCGCACGCCGATGAAGGCGAACTTCGGAACCGCGCTGTCGCCGCTTTCGACCGTGACGCCGTCCTCGGTCTTGCGCATCGTCCACAGCGTTTCGACCGGCCGGTGCAGAAAGCGCTTCCAGGCTTGCGGACCCACGGTGAACCCGAACAGCGCGCCGTCGTCGCGCCGCTCCAG
Source organism: Xanthobacteraceae bacterium (assembly GCA_050011955.1). GTDB lineage: Bacteria > Pseudomonadota > Alphaproteobacteria > Rhizobiales > Xanthobacteraceae > BOG-931. The sequence goes on along the minus strand of JBEKIC010000059.1, from coordinate 2,901 downwards.
GCGATAGCGTCCGGCCTCCTGACGGTCCGTCCAGCCAGCTGGCAAATCGGCAAGGCGCGCGATCCGGTCATAGACGATCGCATCGTCCCGCACCGTCGGTCCGACCACCTCGTAGTTTTTCGCGGTGAGTAAATCGAGCAACGTTTGCACGACGCCGCGAGAGATCGTCGCCGTGCCTCCCGCCGCGACCGAATCCGTCATATCTCAGCTCCCGCCGCTGCAGGCAGACAATCGTGCTGAGGTGCATTCGCTGGCATACAAAAGATCATCGAAGCTTCGACCGCGCAATTGCCATGCGCTGCACTATGACCGGACCAAGGACTTGACCGCTGCGATTTCGGTCAGGTCGGCCAGGATGGCTTTTAAATTAAAGAAATCTCGTTGATTCAGGTCAAGACGGCGGTCCGAATTTCAAGGAAAGTTGATGCGATCGGCGGATGTGGGTGGCCGGGAGTCAGAGACGGCGGATGCAATACGCGCTGGAACATAGCCATACCGAACAGGCGATCAGGGCGCGCCTGGCGCGCGGGCCGCGGAGCAATTACCTGCGCGACTGGATTTATGGCGGCATCGACGGCGCGGTGACGACATTCGCCATCGTGGCGGGCGTCGCCGGCGCCGACCTTTCGGCGGCGGTGGTGCTGGTGCTCGGCTTCGCCAATCTCCTGGCCGACGGCTTTGCCATGGCCGCCAGCAACTACATCGGCACCAAAGCCGAGCGTGACGATTACGATCGCGTCCTCGGCATCGAGCGCAAGCACATCGCGCTGGAGCCGGACGGCGAACGCGAGGAGATCAGGCAGATTTTCGCCGCCAAGGGTTTTTCCGGCGACGATCTCGAACGGATTGTCGCCGTCATCACCGCCGATCGGAAGCTCTGGGCGGAGACAATGGCGGTGGAGGAATACGGTCTTTCTCCGACGCCGCGGTCGGCCGTGCTGGCTGCGCTCAGCACGTTTGCAGCCTTCATCATGTGCGGCCTGGTGCCGCTCGTGACTTACCTTTCGGCGGGTGGCCTCGCCGCGTGCGTGGCCGCGGCCGGCGCCACCTTCTTCGGCGTCGGCGCCATCAAGAGCCGATGGTCGCCGCTGGCATGGTGGCGGTCAGGGCTCGAGACCCTGCTCATCGGCATGAGCGCGGCGGCCGTGGCCTTCGCGGTCGGCTACGGCCTGACGACGGCATTCAATCTTCCCGGCCGCTGATCCTCGCGCTGGAGTACAAACTCCCCGCGCCTAGCCGATCGTTTCAGCAGCTTACGCCGCCTTCTGCTTGGCGGTGATCAGCTTGCGGTTGATCAGGCATTCGGCGATCTGGATGGCGTTGAGCGCCGCGCCCTTGCGCAGATTGTCGGAGACGATCCACATCGCCAGCCCGTTCTCGACCGTCGCATCCTCGCGGATGCGGCTGATATAGGTGGCGTCTTCGCCAACCGCCTCGTAGGGGGTCACGTAGCCGCCCGGCTCGTGCTTATCGATGACGATGCAACCCGGCGCGTTGCGCAGCACGTCGCGCGCCTCATCGACCGTGATCGGGTTCTCGAACTCGATAGTGACCGCCTCCGAATGGCTGATGAAGACCGGCACGCGCACGCAGGTCGCGACCAGCTTGATCTTCGGGTCGAGGATTTTCTTGGTCTCGACCACCATCTTCCATTCTTCTCTGGTGTAGCCGTCCTCCATGAACGTGTCGATCTGCGGAATGAGGTTGAAGGCGATGCGCCTGGGGAACTTCTTCGGCACGATCTCGTCGATCTGAAACACCGCCTTGGTCTGGCTGAACAGCTCGTCCATCGCCTCCTTGCCGGCGCCCGACACCGACTGATAGGTGGCGACAACGACGCGCTTGATCTTGGCGCGGTCGTGCAGCGGCTTGAGCGCGACGACGAGTTGCGCGGTCGAGCAGTTGGGATTGGCGATGATGCCGCGCTTGCGGAAGCCGATGACGGCGTCGGCATTGACCTCGGGCACGATCAGCGGGACGTCGGAATCGTAGCGCCAGCACGACGAATTATCGATCACCACCGCGCCGGCCGCGGCGATCTTCGGCGACCATTCCTTGGACACGGCGGAGCCCGCCGACATCAGGCAGATATCGACGCCGGAGAAGTCGTAATGCTCGAGCGCTTTGACCTTCAGCGTCCGCTCGCCGTACGAGATTTCGACGCCCGTGCTGCGCCGCGAGGCGAGCGCGACCACTTCGTCGGCGGGGAACGATCGCTCGGCGAGAATATCGAGCATCTCACGCCCCACATTCCCGGTCGCCCCGACCACGGCGACATTGTAACCCATCGTCAACTCTCCATCGAAACTTCGCCCCGTCGCGCGGCGCGGCGGCGGGGCGGAAGCGCTTCTAAGCGAAAAACATTGCAAACACAATGTCGGAGGCGCGGCGGCCGCCCTCACGAGCCGTAATTCTTCGCCAGATAGTCGACAATCGCCCTGGCGTCGGCATCGTCGATAGGCGCGCCGAAAGCCTTGATCATCTTGGTCACTTCGGCATTCCATCCGGCGGCATTGAGAAACGGCGAGTTCATCTGGATGTAGTCGAGGCTGTGGCAGGCACCGCAATGGCCTTCCACCTTGTCGAGGCCGGGGCCCGGCTTGAGCGCGATCGGCTTCTCCTCGGCGCCTGCGGCGGCGGCGCCGGCGAATGCGGCAATCATCGCCAAGACGGCAACGCGCATCGAATTCCTCCACTAGTGATCCTAGTGCAGTTTTGGATTTGAAGTTCCTATGTGAGTTTGCCGTCGAATTGTAGGAACTTCAAATCCACCGCACTAGTACCCGGAATCATTGATGCGCGAAACGTGGTTTGAGGCGTTTTTGATGGACCTCTGACTTGGTCCAGGCAAACGGGGTGGCATTGGTGTTGTAGGCCTTGATGAAGGCATCGATGTGCTCC
>JBEKIC010000058.1:0-24028 GCA_050011955.1 Xanthobacteraceae bacterium | reverse complement strand
CATAGTGCAAGCCGCATCGCCAACCTTCTCCCATCGCGGTTTCTTTCATTGAAGGCTTTCGGACGCCGGCCCCGGTGCAAGCCGCATCGTCGCCATGGGCCGGCATCCGAAACCCTCAACATTCGCGACCGAACGAAGCCATCGATTTCGAGTCCGCTTTGATCTCAACTCCGGACATATCGCTGCATCGCAATGAACCGAATGAACCGCCGGTTCGGGCACAGGAGGAGACGTCAGGGAGCCCTTATGTCGGTTCTTTCGTGTAAACTCTCAGGCATGAAACGCGAACAGCCGCAGCTTCGGCCGCTTTGGTTCGGCGCGGCGCAACTTTTGTGCCCTGCGGGAGCACTGCTCGTCACATTGCTGTCGCCCGCGACAGCGCAGGACATTCGCGGGTTGGAAGTCTGCACCGCCGAAAAGCACATGGAGCGTCGTACCGGATGCCTGCAGGCCAATGTCGAGTTTCTTCAACAGGCGTTGACCAGGCTGGCGCGCGAGACACAGGACAAGATCGACGCAGCCGGTCGTGATCTTGCCGCTGCCCGAGACGAGATCGCTGAGCTCAAGTCGACGATGGCGCGGCTGAACAGCGAGCTTGCGCAAGTGAAAGCGAAAGTCGAACCCGGCGGCAGGAAGTAGCCGGTGCGCGGAGGTGCATGTCAGCGCAACCCGCAGTGGCTTTGATTCAGCTTTTGTGTTGATTAATTACTTCTTTCGAGACTACCGCCCGTGTAGTGGTTCAGATTAAGTAAGCACCAAGTTTTGCCTCGTAGTTTTATCCTGCGTTGAGGAAGCGTCATATGCAGGAGCGCCGCAAACTTACCCGCACACGTGTGCTCAAGGGAGCAAAATTGCTGCTTGGAAAATCATCGGTGATCGACTGCGTTGCGCGGGATTTGACCAACAGCGGTGCAGGTCTCCAGGTCCCAAATACAACCGGCCTGCCCGAAAACTTGGATTTGACACTGGATGCTGGTCATTCGACTCGGCCAAGCCGCCTTGTATGGCGAAAATTAAATAAAGCGGGCGTGGAATTTCTCTGACCTGTAACCTGTAATCGGTGTTTACCGTCCGACCCCGTCGCGTGAGCGGAGCCTATAAGGTCACCGGTATTAGGTCAGCCGCTTGCACCATTGCACCAGCGTTTGGAGCCAATTCTGCGGCTGCTGATTTTTGCAATCCTGCCCGGGCGCGTGTCGCGCTTTTTCAGTGGGCCAACCATCTCAGATTCGACTTGGGGTCAACAACGTCGCCCCACACCCATCAGTGACGGGTCCGGTTTACCTCGGCGCGCGTCTCACAAGTGTCGTTGGACTTACGCAGCACCGGAGAAGTTTCATTGTCGACTAAGGGGCAACCGGTTCCGCCCGAGATTTTCATCGGAAGTTTGGTAGGTCTTTGACGGCTTCTTAACCCGACCGCGTGTTTCATCACGCGGTCATGCCGTGATTCGCAGCTCATTGGGGACCAGTAATGCTCGACGGCAAACGCTACTATGCGGCCTTCCCTGACGAAAACCCGGAAATACGGCTGCGGATGCGAACCCTCTTTGATTTGCTGAAGAAATTGGACAAAGAATTCCGACAGCACTTTGAACAATTTCGTGTCGAACCGACGACCCGGCCCACCGGGGACAACACGCCAGGATTCCAAGAATTATAGCGGCGCTGCTGGAACGCCATTCCATTTAAGCCTATAGAGCAAAAATACTTTCAGGCTCCACGAATTCAACCCCAACTAAGCGATGCCGACGCCATCTCGTGCGTCCTAGGCAGCGGGTCTCTTTGCCTGCAAGGAAAACGCTCAGAGTAAATTCACTCGGAGCATCGGTGACCGTGTGAAACGCTAGCTTTGCGCCGGTTGTCGAGAGGTTTTGGACCAAGCACTTCAAACGGAAGCGTCCGCGAAAGCTAATCGTCGCTTCTACGAATAGGGGCCAACGCTGCGTTTTGCGACGCTCGGGAATTCTGAGGTGACGCACACAAAAATCTTAATCGCACAGTTTCCCAGATAAACATCATATTTGGCGGATGGTCAAGGACCACCCTGTCGTCAACCGGCCTTCTTCTGTCGCGCTCCGGCTTTGCCAACCGATTCTTTTGTCGCCGCTTCTTTGCTCTTTTTGCCCGGTATGGGAAGCAGCATTTCCCGCTGCCCCTCGATTCGCTTTCGCCCCTTCTTTGAAGGGGTGGTTGACCGCTTCTCCTGGGCAATGCTACGGCGAAGGGCATCCATGAGATTCACTACGTTTTGGGGGCGTGGACCCTCCTTACAGTTGCGTAGGAGATGTCCGTGGCCCCCGCTCGCCCTTATTGGAAGGGATACCTCAAGCTCGCGTTGGTTTCGTGCCCGATTGCGGTTTACCCCGGTTGTTGGCTGTTTTTTGCAATTGGCGGGCCTGGATCCACCTATTTCGGATACCTTGCTATCAGTTGATGCAGCGGGCCCACTGTGATCCCGACTTTTCAGGGTCCAAACAGCTCTGCTCCAACAGCCGTTCATCTTGTAAATAGGATAAGGCTTAGCAAAGCCGCTCCATCAACCAGATCACAATGTAAGGAGATCGACATGAGGTACGACAGCATTGATAGCGTCCGCGATTTTTATGGAGATGGCACCGTGTACGTCGCCGATAAAAATCGAGTGACGGTACTTGATGAAAACCTTTTCAATGTGGAAAGTCTGCATCCCAAATGCGACGGCGATCATTGGGTGGCAAACGAAGTAGTTGTCGCATTGGGAAGCGATGTGTCGAGGAAGAAGGCCCTCGAAGCCTTACGGCTTTTAATAAAGAGAATTGAATCCGAAATCGAAAAGGGGCACTAAAGGAGAACTAATGGTGGGAGTGCCGGGGCCTCACAAGTCGGAGCCACGTATTACGTGAGACTTTTATCTATCAGGATTGCCATGCGGCGACTCTTTGTTTCTCTATTGTGGGCTCAATGTTTTGTATCTCGCTGCTTCCATCCAGGAAATAGCATTTTCGCCACACTCTCTTTGGAACTGCTCGGCTTGGCGCCGCGACCGGGTATCAACCACCCGTTTTCGCTGGTTCACAACTGCTTGTTAGGTGAACAAATGCTAAGACCGCATGCCGCTTGAAAATCATTCCGATTTGACGTCATCATAGGACCAATGCACGACGCGTTTTGCTTGCAAAGCGACCGAGTACCTGAAATGCGGCGCATCAACAGAGTTCACGAAAAGGGCCTCCCCATTTTCGACGTTGAGGATGTCGTGACACTTCTCGCCCACAAGCGGGAGGAGGCGTTCGAGGGCGAACGAGCAGTCCGCCTCTTTCAATTTCGCACCTGGATTCTTTTTCCAGATAGCGACGAAGGGAGAGCTACCAAATGCGCAGAATTGATAACGGCGGCAAAATTTCTTGATCGAGCCGAGGAGAACTATTTTTGGGATAAAGATTCGGCGCGATATAAATTTCTTGATCCAGCCGAGGAGAACTATTTTTGGGATGAAGAATCGGCGCGACTGGACAGAGAAGACAAGCCGACGGGCGTGAACTTTACCCATAAGCCGCCGCAAACACTTAAAAGGATAGATATGCTCAGGAAGGACAATAACGCATATCGGGAAATATATGATCGACTAATCGGAAGGCGCGGTGGCTTACTAGCTTTGCTTGACGCCGCTTCCCCAGCTGGCTTTGATCGTGCGATACAACTTCGAATTAGCCAGATGCATATCATTCCTGACTTGATCGATTACCGCCTGAGATACATTCAACATGGCCGTGGCAATCCGAAAGTCACTGCTCATCCAAATGGCGCAAATCACAATCACGCGCTGTTCTTTTGTTGGTGGCCAACGCATGGGGTTCAGAGCAGCCGAGGAAGGACATCACCGAATAAATCGGTTTCGCCAAAAACAATGCGTAAATGGTGGCAAACATTTGAAGAAAGCGCCCTATTTATTTATCTGATTCACAAGCATGGTTTCCGCCAACTTCCAATGGACACCGATGGTGGTTCTTTCATTGACAATCTGCTGCGCGAGTCAAATGACACGAGAGAGATACTTCAGTTTTTTGGTGCATACGCCTACCTGGTCGAGACCTTTATGAAAGCGCACAGCGATTTGTTTTATGTGTCGGTTCCAGTCTCGATAGCACGGATACCGATTTTAACTCCGCCATTCTCGAAAGCCGAATTGGAAACGATCAGTCAGTATGACAAACACTATTTAGAGATGACCGGATAGAAGTCTGGCACGCCTCGTTTTCCTGCTCACATTCCCTACGACGAGATTCTACAGAACCATTTTTTGGTCTGCCGAGCCGCCACGCACAGGCGGCGTTCGGGCGGCTAATTTGTAGTGGAAACTCCCACTTTCCAAAACGGCTCATTTGGTAATGGTCTGTTTCCTTAGCTATTTCCGTCACTTAGCCCCAGATTAGCATCATCGTCGACGCCGCCAATGGGTGCGGCCTGAGGCTAACATGCGCGATCATCTGCACCAGACTCTTGTCCCACCCTTGATCGCGAGGGTGTTGGCCGACGAACAGCATTACGGCGATGGCGCTCCGATCTGGGTGGGTGCCCCCACCTCCAGCGGCGCAAAGAAAACCCGTAAAAGGCACATCAAGCGGTTGCGGCGGTTTACAGCGGAATTTCCAGAAACCGAGCAGCTGGCCAACATCCTGGCCCGTTGCAAAAAGCGTCGCCGATGCATGAGCGGTGCATGCCCAGAATGTGGGCGAGCCTTCCAGCGGTGGTTTGTTGCCCAGGTCACGGACCTGGCGAGAAACGAGAGTTCGCTCGATCTCATCGCCGTCAGTATCGCCTTCGCCAACCATCGCACGGCCGAAGACCAGCTACCGGCGCTCGACACCACCGGCATGAAACGGTCCCTCTCTGAGACGATCAAGAAGGCTGATGGACTCACCTGGATGGTTGGTGGAATCGATATCAGCCTGAACGACGACACGCAGAAGAATGGTGACATCGCTTGGCAGCCCCAATTTTACGGGTTTGCCGACGTAACCAGCCGTGAAGATCTGTCCAAGGTGCTGCGCGACGCATACGGCCCAACCAAAATAGCTCCTAGGCCGGTACAGATCAAAGAGTGTGACGGCTCTACGACGGCAATCTCATATGCCTTCAAGACCGATTTTGTCCGGCGCATCGCTTACCGGACCATCGTGGGTCCGCTCGAGAAACGACGGAAATGCTGGCACACGCGGAAAGTTTCTCTTCGCCCTGCTGAACATGTCCGAGCGATGCTCTGGCTGCACCAGGTCGGACTTGGCGGACGATTGGTCCTGCGAGGCGTTCGGATGACACGTAACGGCGACAGCGTCGGTTTGGTCCGAATAAAGAAGCTGGAATGATTTTCTGTATCAGTGAATCGACAAATACCGGCTGAAAATCGCTTGAAAACTAAGGAATACGCGGATGATGAGCAATTTTAGCTCGAAAAACTCGTAACACTGCAATCGATTGGCCGCCCAGCGCCGCCGATTTCAAAGCCAAACACTGACGAATGCTGAATCAGCCGTGCACGCCGTGCAGGCAACGATACCGCATACCCTTCGTAAAGGAGAAAAACATGACTACCGCCACTGCTAACACGATCCGCAAGCTAGCACGAATTCACGACAAGGCCACCGACAAGTACCTTGAAGTGATCGATTTTCCAGTTTCCGAAATCCAAAACAACCGGCTGGAGCTCTTGCCATCTGAGGTCAGCGACCCGACAGTCTTTGCGAGAAAGCTTCGTGATGCGGGCGCCATTTTGGAGAAGGACAAGGCCCGGCTAAAGGAGCAGCTTGAAAGGGTAGCGCGGACTGATCCGCCGGAGGAATGGGTCTATGAGGATCACACCGGATGGATCGAAGGCGGAAAAGCCTTCATCTTGACCAACGGCGTAATTGGCGACCTCAAGAGCAACATTGTCGGCGTTAATCAGTGGCAAGACCTTAAAGATCCTAGTGGCAAGCTCTCGATAAGCGGCGGATGGAAGCCTTGGCGGGACGCCGTTGCCGACACCGCCAAAAATTCCACTACCATGATGCTCTGCATAAGTGCCGCACTCGGGGCGCCGCTCCTCACTTTTGCGGGCATCCAGCCCTTTTGCCTCAATTTGTTCGGGCCAACGCGTGCCGGAAAGAGTGTGGCGACTGTCGCAGCAAGTTCCGTTATCGGCATTGGTCGGGAGAAGGATCTGATCTCCTGGAAACTCACCGATGCTCGGTTGGAGCAGCGGCTGCCGGAGTTCAATGACGCCGTATTCCCCATAGACGACCTCGACAAAATGAAGGGGAAAGAGAAAGACAAGTACCAGCGCCTTCGAGATCTCTCTTACGGCATTTCCCACGGTTTCGGCACCGCGCGCCATAGCCAGTGGGTGACCGCGCAGAACGCCTTACCCAAGAGCTGGAGTTCGATTGTCCTGACCTCCTGGCAATTTTCAGTTCGCCAGTTAGCCTCGAAACTCAAAATTGAGCGCGAACCAGGAGAGGCATTGCGGCTCATCGATGTACCGGCCGTGTTCGAAGGACAGGACCACATATTTGACCGGCTTCCATCGGACGTCAGCAACGTGGAGGATTGGAAGAGCCGCATGTTCGCGGCGATTGCGAAAGGATGCGAAGAAAACCACGGCAAGGCATTCCGCAAATACATCAAGTCGCTTATCGCCCGGCAGGCGACGCTGAAGGGCGACACCGTCAACACCGCCAACGCCTTCGTGAGTGCCGCCTGCGACAAATTCGATGGTGCAATAGCGCGCGACGTAGCTCGCAAATTCGGGGTCATCTACGCTGGCGGCCTGTTCGGCATCCAATCCGGATTACTGCCTTGGACGGAAGCCGAGCTTCGTGACGCAATTCTGAAGAGCTTTCTGGGCGCGAGAGAACTTCTTCCAGATTCGGGGGTTTTGCTGCGGTCTGGCATCTCTATGCTGACGACAGTTCGCCGTCAGTTGCCGAAGGTTTCTACGCCCCTGAAGAAGTGCGATAAGAATCGCGATTATAAGAAGCTTATCGGGTACAGATTCTCAACGGCTGAAGAGAACCGGTATCGCTTTAGGTACGAACATTACTGCCGCATGTTCGTAAGCGGCGAGCAACGCCACCAAATCACGAACCGTCTGATCGAAAAAAACCATATCACCTTGGCGACACCGAAAAAGGGCACCGAGCGCAGGCCGCAAGAGCAATTTATCTGGCCCGATGGCTCGCGACCCCGCTCTATCGAGCTCGTCTTCAAGAAGAAAAAGCCGAGCCCGGACCCAAAGGGCCCACATCTCAAAAAACGCGAGTAAGCGGAAAACCGCAAAACCGATGCTGCCGTCATTGGTGCCGACGTCCCCTTTGGCGGCAGCATCTGTGGACAAAGGCCATGAGGCACACAGTCCTTCCACCGCGCGACGAAATTATGCCGGATACGCCGCTTCGGCTTAGCGTGGCGGCTGCGCTCGCATTTCCAGATGGCTCTATGACGGCCTCCGGCCTACGCCGAGAAAGCGCCCGCGGGCGGGCCGAGTAATATGACGCGCTCGACCGCCCTCTCCGCCGTCCGGCCGATTCCGCGTCGGGGATTATCGCGCGTTGAGGCCGCGATGTACCTCGGAATCTCCCCGTCAAAATTCGATGAACTGCACAAGAGCGGCCGGATTGGCCCTGCGAAGGTTCTTGACGGCCGGAAGCTTTATGCCATCGAAATGTTGGATGAATTTTTTGACGCGCTTCCCGACGAGACCCATGACGTGACCGAAGACTGGACGGTTGGCGTATGAGCGCGATAACCTCCCCGGGCATGCCCCGCAGACTTCCGCCTGGTTGTGTCGAGGACCGTGATCGGCACGGCAACGTCCGTATTTACTTCCGCGCCAAAGGTAGGCCGAAGGTACGCCTTCGCGGAACACCGTGGGCGCCGGAGTTCATGGCAGCATACGAGGCTGCCAAAGGCGCGGCGGCAGAACCGTCAAGAAAATCAGGCATCGCGGCGGGCACTTGGCGCTGGCTCTGCGTCAAGTATTTTGGGGAGTGCGCGGACTACCTTCGGCTCGACGACAGAACGAAGCGCGTGCGCCGGGGAATTTTGGAAGCGACTTTCGACGAACCCATCGCGCCCGGGTCTTCGAAGTTCTTTCGTGACTTTCCCCTATCGAGGATGGGGCCCGACGCAATCGAAGTGTTGCGGGATCGTAAGATTGCGTTCCCTGAGGCCGCAAACAATCGCCTGAAGGCAATTCGCGCCGTCTTCAAATGGGCCGTCAGGAAGAAGGGACCTGATGGCAAGTCGCTCGCCGCTCATAATGCAGGGCGCGACGTTTCATATTTGAGGAGCAATAACCCTTCCGGCTATCACACGTGGACACCGGAAGAGGTTCGGCAATTTGAAGCGCGTCATCCCATCGGGACCAAGGCACGGCTTGCGCTCGCGCTCTTGCTCTTCACGGGACAACGACGGTCGGACATTACCCGTCTTGGTCGTCAACACATTAGGGACGGAAAAGTCGCGTTCACGCAATTTAAGGGGCGGAATCGCAAGCCGAAAAGGCTGGTCCTACCGATCCTGCCCGCGCTGCAACAGGTAATCGACGCATCGCCGTGTGGCGATCTCGCGTTCCTCGTTAACGACCTAGGACGGCCCTTCACAGACCCCGGTTTCGGAAACAAGTTCCGCGAATGGTGCAACCAAGCAGGACTTCGCCATTGCACCGCGCACGGCTTGCGCAAAGCGGGTGCGACCATCGCAGCAAACAATGGTGCGACGGCGCATCAACTCATGGCCGATTTTCGGTTGGGACACGCTCAAAATGGCGGAAGCTTACACACGCGCCGCCGATCAAGAACGCCTTGCGGAAGTCGCAATGCACATGCTCGGATTGCCAGAACAAAAAGACACAAAATCGTGTCCCACCGAAATGCCGAGTGGGACAATCTCGGAAAAAAGTTCAGCAAAATCAAAGCCGAATTTCGGGGATGGTGCCCAGGAGAGGACTCGAACCTCCACGCCTCGCGGCGCTAGTACCTGAAACTAGTGCGTCTACCAATTCCGCCACCTGGGCCCGTGCCGGATAGGTACGGAGCGGTCCCCGCGTTGTCAATTCAACGGGTTGGCGCCGGCACCGGTCGCCCGCGAGCTCACGAACAGCCCCGCGCTTTGCGCATTCCCCTTCCCCGTCGGCAGCGGGATAATGGCTCTATACATTGCGAAATCGATGCTGTATGCCCGCAGCCGATGACCCTGAAAAGCAAGCTTGACACGCTTGTCACCGTGTTCGGCGGCTCGGGATTCCTCGGCCGCCACGTGGTCCGCGCGCTGGCCAGCCGGGACTACCGCATCCGCGTCGCGGTGCGCCGCCCGGAGCTGGCCTTCCATTTGCAGCCGCTCGGGGGGGTCGGGCAGATAGAAGCGGTGCAGGCGAATTTGCGCTTTCCGCAATCGGTCGAGACGGCGGTGCGCGACGCCGACATCGTCGTCAACCTGGTCGGGATCTTGTTCGAAAGAGGCCGCCAGCGCTTCGACGCCGTGCAGGCGGAAGGCGCGGGAGCGGTGGCCCGGGCCGCCAAGGCCGTCGGCGCCCGCCTCGTCCACGTCTCGGCCATCGGCGCCGACCCGGAGTCACCTTCGCACTATGCGCGCGCGAAGGCCGCGGGCGAACAGCTGGTGCTGGCGGCGCACAGCGAAGCGACCATCATGCGGCCGTCGATCGTGTTCGGCCCCGAGGACGATTTTTTCAACCGCTTCGCCGCGCTGGCGCGTCTCTCGCCGCTGCTGCCGCTCCCCGGCGGCGGCCATACCCGCTTTCAGCCGGTGTTTGCCGGCGACGTCGCGCAGGCGATCGCCAAGGCGGTTGAGGGCGAAACCAGGCCCGGCGCGATCTACGAACTCGGCGGGCCGGACGTGCGCACGTTCAAGGAATTGATGGAATTCGTGCTTGCCACCACCGAACGCCGCCGCCTGCTGTTGCCGGTGCCGTTCGCGTGGATGAAGCTGCACGCGATGTATCTGCAATACCTGCCGAAGCCGCCGATCACGCCCGACCAGGTCGAGCTCCTCAAGCGCGACAACGTCGTCTCGCCCGCGGCGCGAGAGCAAGCCCGCACCCTCGAAGCGCTCGGCATCGTGCCCGAATCGATCGGCGTCGTCGTGCCGTCTTACCTCTGGCGCTTCCGCAGGACCGGCCAATTCCGCAGCCGTATGGCTTAGAGCATAATCCGGAAAAGTGGAATCCGGTTTTCCGAAAAGATCATGCTCCACCAAGATATTAGGCGCAATCGCTTTCAGATCGATTGATCGGCGACTGCAATGGGATCACGCCTCGTACTTGAACGAAAGCGCGACCCGGGTGCGAAAGGCCGTGACCTTTCCGTTCTCCACCCTCATGTCCATCTTGGTGACTTCGGCGACGCGTAGATCGCGTAGTGAACCAGCAGCCGTCTCCACCGCAATGCGACCGGCATCCTCCCATGATTTTTCGCTGACGCCGACAACGTCGATAACCCGGTAGACGCTATCCGATTGTTTCTTTGCCATTGGATGAACCCTTTCGAGGCCACGCTGTCCTCGCGCGATCAACACCGCTGCGCGATCAGCTTAGCTTAGAGCAAGCTACGCCACCTCGTCGATGGCTTCCGGCGCTGGACTCGCTTGGCCGAAAGGTGAAAGCTGTAAAAGGCGCCGCCGTCGGGCGGCGCAAAGAGGCTCATCGATGCCGGGCAAGCGCGTGCAGTTCGATGAAGAGACCTGGCGGCAGCTGGACCTGCTAGGCCGCGACCAGATGAAGGACTTTCAAGAACTGGCCGACGAGGCCTTCCGCGATCTGTTGCGGAAGCACGACTGCCCCGTCGACCTGAAAGAAGCGCTACGGCGCAGCGCCGGCATATCGGCGTCGATTCATCAGCTGCAGCCAAATAAGGGCAAGAAGCCGCGGCGCAAGTAGGCGATCGCGGATCATGCTCGGGCAAATCGTTGTCGCGCCCGAGCGCGCGCCTTCATCGCTTCCGCTTCGCGATTCTTGGCCGGGCTCGCCGTTTCCAGCGATGCCAGAAGCCGGCGCGCTGTTTCCGTCACCTCATCGACCGCACGCTCGAACGCCGCCTCATTGGCCTGTGACGGGTTGGTGAATCCGCTCAGCTTGCGAACGAACTGCAGCGCCGAAGCGCGGATTTCCTGTTCCGTTGCCGGCGGCTCGAAGTTGAAGAGCGTGCGGATGTTACGACACATTGGTCACCTCCTTCGATCACCGATTATCTTTTGCCAACCTCAATCCAGCCAGCATGGCCGTGAAGAACATCGTGAACAACATGACCGCGACCGTTGTTTCACGCAGGTCATGGATGCGCCAAACGTGACCGGCAGCGTCGGCGACCTCTCCGGACTGCCCCATGAGCCAAGGGACGATGTGGGTGAGTCCGGCGCTGGCGTAAAAGAGGATGGCGATCAGTCCAAGTCTGCGGCTTTGGCGCCTCCGCGGCCGCGTCACGGTGCGGCGCCGCAGATAGATGGCAAAGGCCTGAAAGAAGAGCCACGACGTCAGAAGCCAGCCAAAATAATTGGACAGCGGAACGCCAAAATCGCCGCCGCCATCATGCCAGATCCATACCTTGGCGACGGTCGATTCAGGCGGATCCATCACGACATCCCACTGCGTCATCACAAAAGCCGCGACGACGGGCAAGGCGAAGAAGTCGAAAGCCCGATCGAGATGCCGGTCGGCGCCGTCGAGCAGTATTGAGGCAACGACCCACGAGAAATAGCCTACACGGAACCACAGCGGCCCGACGATGATCGGAATAGCGCCAACGTGGATAAGCTCGGGGTCAACTTCGAAATGGTAGCGCCCGAAGGGAAAGCCCGTGGCAGCGCCAATATTCTCGATAACGAAAGTGATCGCGACGCACATCAGGACAAGGACCAGTGCGTCTTTGAAGCCGTAGGCGCAACTGGCATGCGCGACAGCGCTGGCAATAAAGATCACCGCCAGCGCTTGTGCCAGGGGAGTCGGATTCCAGGAAAACGCGATGGCTGCGGCAAGATAGCAAACAATCGCCAGCCACAGAGCGGCCGCTCGTAACGAAGCGGACCGGCGGCCCCCTATTTTCACGTCCGCTGTCGCCATGAAATTGCCTCGCGTGGAGCGGTTCAGTGACGGCTGCCTCGCGACTTCCCATTCGGTTCGTCCGACATCGTAGTCCGGATCGAGCCAAAGCGAAATCCGGGAGCACTGGAATGCTTCTTGGGAAACAA
Source organism: Xanthobacteraceae bacterium (assembly GCA_050011955.1). Lineage (GTDB taxonomy): Bacteria > Pseudomonadota > Alphaproteobacteria > Rhizobiales > Xanthobacteraceae > BOG-931. The sequence continues at coordinate 11,810 of JBEKIC010000058.1, read as the reverse complement.
AGATCGCGGCGATAAATTGTTGGCGTGCCGCAGCCTTCAAGGAGCGTCCGGTGTCATCTGCTCATGCCGAGCCCGTCACTATTGCCAGTGAAGAGGGCGTTCGCGTTTCCGGCTTGCTGCAAATGCCGCCCGGCGCACGCGCTTGCTATGTGCTGGCGCATGGCGCCGGAGCAGGCATGGATCATCCGTTCATGGCGGCCGTGGCGGCGGAACTCGCGCAGCGCGGCATGGCCACTTTGCGCTACCAGTTTCCGGCGATGGAGCGCGGCGCCAAGCGGCCCGATCCGCCGCACCTGGCGCAGGCCACCGTCCGCGCCGCGACTGCCGCGGCGCTGCGGCTGCTGCCGGGCCTGCCGCTTATTGCCGGCGGCAAATCCTTCGGCGGCCGGATGACATCGCAGGCGCAGGCGAGCGCGCCGCTGCAAGGGGTCCGCGGCCTGGCATTCCTTGGCTTTCCGCTGCATCCTGCCGGCCGACCGTCGCAGGACCGCGCGAAGCATCTCTTTGCCGTGCAAATCCCGATGCTGTTCCTGCAAGGAACGCGCGACACGCTGGCGACGCTCGATCAGCTTTCGCCGCTTTGCGACGCGCTCGGCGCCCGCGCGACGTTAAAGCTCTTCCAGGACGCCGATCATTCCTTCCACGTGCCGGCACGGACCGGCCGCAGCGATGCGCAAGTGCGCGGCGAAATGCTCGACGCGCTCGCGGCCTGGATCGACGGGCTTGTCACAACCCCAGCGCCAGCGCGATAAGGCCGAGCGTGCCGACCGCCACCCGCCACCACACGAACAGCGTAAAACCGTGGCGCGATACGTAGCCGAGGAAAGTCTTCACCACGAACCAGGCGCAGATGAAGGAGACAATGAAACCCACGGCGATGATCGCGAGGTTGCTGTGGCTCAACTGGCCGTGGTCCTTGTACAGATCGTAGGCGAAGGCGCCGGCCATGGTCGGCATGGCGAGCCAGAACGAGAATTCGGCGGCGGCGCGGCGATCGGCGCCGAGCAGCATCGCGGCGACGATGGTCGCCCCCGAACGCGACACGCCGGGCACCATGGAGAGGCACTGGGCAACGCCGATGATGAAATACATCGGCAGCGTGAACCTGGTGGCCTCATGGAAACGCGGCTTGAGATCGAGCTGATCGACCCACAGCAGCACCGCGCCCCCCGCGATCAGCGAGAAGCACACCACCCAGGGATTGAACAGCACCTCCTTGATCAATTTGTAGGCCGTCGCCCCGATCACCGCCGCCGGCAGGAAGGCCAACAGCACGCCGATGATGAAACGCCGGGCCTGCGGATCGTTGAACATGCCGGTAGCGAGATGCCACAGCCGCCCCGAATAGATCGACAGCAAAGCCAGGATCGCGCCGAACTGAATCAAAACCGCGAAGCTTTTGCCGAAAGCGTCGTCGCCGAAGCCGAAAAACTGCTGCATGAGCAGCAGATGCCCGGTCGACGAGACCGGAATGAACTCGGTCAGTCCCTCGACCACGCCGAGGATCGTCGCCTTGATGACATCGAATATCATGGAAGAGCTCCACGGCGGAGGCAGGCGCGGTACGCCGGTGCGGCGGACCTGGCAGGACGGTTTGGCAGACTTGTGGCGCAGGACCGGGATTCTGGCAACGGCAAAGGGCGCGCCCTGCACAGGCGCGCCGCCCGCAATTTGCCTGCGGGAACGCTTCGCCTATAAGAGAACGATTCGCAGTCGCGCCGCTCGTCCTGAGGGGGAACCCGCGGCTCGACCAGATATCTTCTCTTACGCGCCCACGATGGCATGCTGACGCTATTTCATCATCCGCTCTGTCCCCATTCCCGATTTGTGCGGCTCATTCTCGAGGAGCTCGGCTTGTCGACCCGGCTCGTCGAGGAGCGGGTCTGGGAGCGGCGCGAGGAATTTCTCATGCTCAACCCCGCGGGAACGACGCCGGTCCTGGTGGAAGAAGGCGTGCCGCCGGTGCCGGGGGCGGCCATCATCGCCGAATACATCGACGAGACCCGTGGGGCGACGGCGGCGCAGTTCCGGCTCATGCCAGGCGAACCGGCCGGACGTATCGAGGTCCGCCGCCTGATGAGCTGGTTCAACGACAAGTTCTTCGCCGAGGCGAGCGGTGCTCTGGTGATGGAGCGCGTCTACAAGCGCTTCATCCCGGCCGGCAGCGGCGGCGGCCCGCCCGATACGGAAATCATGCGGGCGGCAAAGGGCAATATTAGATACCATCTGAGCTATATCGGCTGGCTCATTCGCCGGCGCGACTGGCTGGCCGGCGATAGCCTAAGCTATGCCGATCTGGCGGCGGCGGCGCAGCTCTCCGCCGTCGATTACCTGGGCGATGTGCCGTGGGACGAAGACGAGACCGCCAAGGCCTGGTACGCGAGGATCAAATCGCGACCCTCGTTCCGCGCGCTCCTTGGCGAGACGCTCCCCGGTCTGCCGCCGTCGCCGCACTACGCCAACCTCGACTTCTGACCCCGGCCGCGCTCAAGACGGCGCTCACCGCGGCCGCCCGCGCGCAGGGCTTCGACGCCATCGGCATCGCGCGGCCGGACGCGATCCCGCGCGCGGCCGAGCGGTTGCGCCACTTCCTCGCCGCCGGCGCCCACGGCGACATGGATTGGATGGCGAAAAACGCCGATCGGCGCGGCGACCCGCGCGCGCTGTGGGCGGACGTGCGCTCGATCGTCATGCTCGGCGTCAATTACGGCCCGGACGGCGATCCGCTGGCGATCCTGCAAGAGCGCCGGCATGGCGCCATCTCGGTCTATGCCCAAGGCGACGATTATCACGAGGTGATCAGGCCGCGGCTGAAAAGCCTCGGACGCTGGCTGATCGAACAGGCCAGCGGCGATGTCAAAGTCTTCGTCGATACCGCGCCGGTGATGGAGAAGCCGCTGGCCGCAGCAGCCGGCCTCGGCTGGCAAGGCAAGCACACGAATCTGGTTTCGCGCGAATTAGGCTCGTGGCTGTTTCTCGGCGCCATCTTCACCACGCTCGATCTGCCGCCCGACACGCCGGAGCGCGACCATTGCGGCACCTGCCAGGCCTGCCTCGACATCTGCCCGACGGCGGCATTTCCCGCGCCGTATCGCCTCGATGCGCGGCGCTGCATCTCCTATCTGACCATCGAGCACAAGGGCCCGATCCCGCGCGCGCTGCGTCCGCTCATTGGCAATCGCATCTACGGCTGCGATGATTGCCTGGCGGTTTGCCCGTGGAACAAATTCGCGCAAGCCGGGCGCGAAACCAGGCTGGCCGCGCGTGCCACGCTGCGCGCCCCGCCACTTGCCGAATTGGTGCGGCTTGACGATTCCGCCTTCCGCGCGTTGTTCAGCAAAAGCGCAGTCAAGCGCATCGGCCGCGCACGCTTTGTGCGCAATGTGCTGATCGCGATCGGCAATTCCGGAGAAGCGGCGCTGGCGAGCGAGGCCGAGCGATTGCTCGACGATGCAGCGCCGCTCGTTCGCGGTGCGGCAGTGTGGGCGCTCGGCCGGCTCGACCGCGCGCGGCTCGAACACTGCGCGGGCGCGCACCGCGCTGCCGAGGCCGACCCCGATGTCATCGCGGAATGGGCGGCGGCTTTGGCCCCTCCCCCACCCTCCGCGCACGATGGTTGAGGGTCCAATGTCCACGCTCCTGTGTTTCGGTCTCGGCTATTCGGCGGAACATTTTGTCGGAATGTTCGGCGACGGCTTCGAGCGCATCATCGGAACCGTGCGCGGCGCCGAACATGCCGCCGTTCTCAATGCGCGTTTAGGCGGCCGGCTCAAGGCTTTCGCCTTCGACGGCACTTTCGCCACCCCGGAAGTAAAAAGCGCGATCGGCGAAGCCGACGTCGCGCTGGTTTCGATCCCGCAGACCGCCAAGGGCGATCCGGTGCTTGCAGCTTTCGGCGAAGCGTTGGCGCAGGCGCGCCGGCTGCGGTCGATCGTCTATTTGTCAACGGTCGGAGTCTACGGCGACCGCGGCGGCGCCTGGGTGGACGAGGAGACGATACCGCAGCCGGATTCGGAGCGCGCGCGCGAGCGGCTCGCCGTCGAACACGCTTGGCAAAAGTTCGGCCAGCGGTCGGGCGTCGCCGTCGCCATCCTGCGGCTCGCCGGCATTTATGGACCTGGGCGCAACGCGCTGGTGCAGATCGCGCGCGGCGATGTCCGACGCATCGTCAAGCCCGGCCAGGTCTTCAATCGCATCCATGTCGCCGACATCGCCCAGGCGATCGATGCGGCGTTGGCGCGCGGGGCCGCCGGCATCTTCAACGTCGCCGACGACGAGCCGAGCCCGCCCAGCGATCCGATCGTGTTCGCGGCGCAGCTTTTGGGCCGCGATCCGCCGCCGGAAATTCCCTTCGCAGAAGCCGCACCGTCGATGTCGCCGATGGCCTTGAGTTTTTGGCAGGAATGCCGGCGCGTGAAGAACGACAAGCTCAAGCGCGAGCTCGGCGTCACCCTGCTTTATCCGACGTATCGCGAGGGGTTACGCGCACTCAATGCAGGCTCGGCCCCTTGAGGAAGCGATCGCGCTCGCTCGACTTCACGCGCAGCTCCATGGTCTCGCCGTCGCGATAGACGGTGATCGGCACCTCGACGCCGGCGTGGCCGCGCGCCCAAATGCGGCGGAACAAGCCGGCGAGATCGCTGACCTCCATGCCCGCCACCGCCAGCACGATGTCGCCGGTGCGCAGGTCGGCGCGCTTCGCCGGTCCGCGATCCGCCAGCCCGACGATGACCAGCCGGTTCTCCACTTCGGTCGCATAAAGACCGAGCCACGGCCGCGGCGGCGCATTGCGCCGGCCGAACTTGAGCAGGTCGTCGAAGATCGGCTTCAAGAGGTCGATGGGGACGACCATGTTGATGTTCTGCGGCGGGCCTTTGTCGACCGCCTGCTGGAGCTGCAGCGAACCGATGCCGATGAGGTCGCCGGCGGGTCCGATCAGCGCCGTCCCGCCCCAGTTGGGATGCGCCGGCGCGGTGAAGATCGCTTCGTCGAGCACGTATTCCCAATAACCGGCGAATTCCTGTTTGGCGACGATGCGCGCGGCGACGGAGTGTTGCCGGCCGCCGGCGCCGCCCATGACGACGCGCTCGCCGATCGAGGTCGCCGCCGACTGGCCGAATGCGAGCGCGGGCATGGCGAGCTTGGCGAGCGCTTGCACCAGGCCGAACCCGGTTTCCTGGTCGTAGCCGAGCACGTGGCCGGGCACCGAACGGCCGTCGCTCAGCGTCAGCCAGATCGTGTCCGCCTCGGTGATCAGATAGCCGATGGTCAGGATCAGGCCGTTGCCGCGAATGATGACGCCGTTGCCGGCGCGCTCGGTGCCGAGCGTTTCCGCGGTGAACGCGTCCGCCGGAACGGTGGCGCGCAGCGCCACCATGCAGGCCAAGGCCCGATCGAGATCGTAGGCATAATCCTCCGGCTTCGGCTGCACGGAGGACGGCACCTTCCAGTCGCTCACGGACGCCATCTGACATTCCTTCGCTGCGGACGCGATAGCCGGTGTGACGCTGAGCTAAAACCCGCTGGCCGGCGCCGTCCCATATCGCTCCCCAGTTCGCTCATTCTTTCTTGTCGGACGCCGCACTGGTCTTTTGCAGTTCCGCGAGGCGCTTCTCGAGCTCCGGCAGGCTCTGCACCAGCTCGCATTTCTCCTTGTCGGCCTGCGCCTGTTTCTTCACCTCTTCCCAGCGTTCCTTGGCATCCTGCAAAGTCCAGGGGCGCCGCTTGTCGGGATTGAAGACTTGCGCCTTCACCAGATTTTCCAACGAGTGAAAATACTCCTCCAAATTGAGGATACGATTGCGCAACTGATAATAGAAGCTCTTGCCGTTCAGCTCGCTGCAGTATTTCAACCCGTTGGCAAACGTCTGCTGGGCCATGCGCGCGTCGAAAATCTTGCCTTTGAGCTCGTCGATGGCGGCATTTTGAGCGTGCAGCGGGGACCAGGGAAGCAAAACCAGGGCAAGGGCGCTATAAGCAAGGCGGTTCACGTCGGGTCTCCCAGGAATCTCATGGCTGCCGTCCAATCCGGCTAATCATCGACATGATACAGGAGCAACGACCGAGCCCAACACGCGTCGCGGAGTGCCGGTTCCGCTCCTTTACGATTGATTACCCATGAACTCGTCCGACAGCACCGCCGCTTGGCCGCACAACCCTTTTCGGCCACACCATCCGCGGTATTGCCTTGTTCCCGCCAAATCTTCCTTGCAAACCAATGCCATGTTTCTGGGGTTTATCGGGGGCCTCACCGTGCGCAGTATTTGGGTCGTCATCGCGTTGGCCTTGGTCGGTTCGCTCGGCGAGGCGGCCGCGCAATCATACCCGCCGCCGGATTACTACACCCCGCCGCCCCCGGGTTATTACCCGCCGCCGCCGGCGTATCATCAGCCGCCGCTGCAACCCTATAGCAGCGCGCCGCTGCCGCCGCTCGACGTCGGCGCGCCCGCCGCTGAACAGCCTGGCGGCCCTTACCGTACGCCCCCCGTTTATCGCGACGCAAATGGCGTGCCGGTACAACCTTACGGTCCGGACGCCGACGAAAACCAGCCGGGGGCTTATCCGCCGGGGGGACCGCCCTATTTCACACCGGCAGACCGCGCTGCGGCCCAAGCCCAGCCCTCGCGCGGCGGCGAGTCGGTTCCGCGTCCGCCAGGCGACATCACCGGCACGGTCAGTAACCCCCAGCGGCCGGTTGCCGGCCCGGAACCGGACCGCGGAACCGTGGTCGCAGCGCTGCCGCCGGAAGATCAGCCCGAAGGTGGCCCAGCCAAGGAGCTGCCGCCGCAATTGCGCCGCCAGCTCGTCGATTATCCGACCACGGAGCCCGCGGGCACGGTCATCATCGATACGCCGCACACCTATCTTTTCCTGGTGCTCGGCGGCGGCAAAGCGTTGCGCTACGGCATCGGCGTCGGGCGTGAAGGTTTCACCTGGTCGGGCGGCGAGCGCATCAGCCGCATGACCGAATGGCCCGATTGGCATCCGCCCAAGGAGATGATCGAGCGCCAGCCTTATCTGCCGCGGTTCATGGCCGGCGGCGAGGGCAACCCGCTCGGCGCGCGCGCCCTCTACCTCGGCAACACGCTCTATCGAATCCACGGCACCAATCAGCCTTCAACCATCGGCTCCTTCGTGTCGTCAGGTTGCATTCGCCTGACCAACGAGGACATCGAGGACCTCTACAACAGGATCAATGTCGGCACCCGCGTTGTGGTCTTGGCAGGATCGCCGGCAACGTCGGCGTCGGCGCAAGGCGCGGTCGCGCGTTGAGGATGACCGCGCGTTGATCTCAGCAACGCGGCCGGCCGGCAAATTTTTCCTGTTGGTTTTTCAGCGACTCACGTAAACGTCGCAAGTGCTGGATTCGGCGGTCGAATCGCCCCCGGTCCAGTGATGCGTCGGGCGCTGGGCCGCGGCCGACGCGAACGCAATATGCCCTCGCGATGATCTCTCGCCCGTTGTGATGCGTGCTGCTGCGGATCGCGCGGGGGTTCGGCGAGGTCGAATGTTTCCGAATATCCGCCTGATGATCGCGGCGATCGTTGCCTCGATCGTGGCGTTGAGCTGCGGATTCGGCGTGTTCGCCGCCTTCCGCGTCAACCACGAACCTCTCGTGCGCTTGCCGCCCGTCACCGCGCCGCTGCAACTCATCGCCGGCAATACCGCTTCCGTCGCGGTTGCGGCGGCAGAGCCCTTCGATCGTCGCTTTCAGACCAGCCCGCCGCAGAGCGCCGCTCGGCCGACGGAGCCGCCGACGCCCCGGCGTGATGATCGCGATGGCGTCGAATCGGCGCCCGCCGCCTCGGCTGCGGTGCCGGAGCACGCTGCCGCCGGCGCGGAGGAGCCAGCCGCGGTTGCGCCATCGACAGAGACAGCGGTCGTGGCCGCTGCGCCCGCCGTGCCACCGACCACAGCGCCGATCACAAATGCCGGTGCGCCGACTGCGGAAGACCACGCGCTTGGCGCCGCCGAGCCGGCGCCGGCGCCCGTCGACGCCGCTCCGCTGCCGCAAGAAACGCCGGCCGCCGCTGTCATCGCGCCCCCGACAGAGCTGGCGCTCCCGGTCGAGCGGACAAAACCGGACAGCGAACTCGCGCCCGCGAGCATCATAAAAGCGGCCGAGGATGTGGCGCATAAGCCCGACCGCAAAGCGGCGGTGAGCAGGACCAGGCGGACGCGCGTCGTCGCCGGGGGATACCGCACACGTTGGCCGCGCGCCAACGGTGTCGCTCAGTTCGACACGCAATACCTGAACCAGGATACCGCATTCTCGCAGCGGAACTTTCAAATCGGCCCAAGGCAGCATCGTCGCGCGAAAGATAGTTCCAGGCCCCCGGAAGATGCGACTTCCGTGGCCGGCGGCCCGTTTGTCAACCCGCCGGGCCGCTGAGCTCGCGTCCGGTTGACCGGCGCCCCACTTGCGCTCACCGTTTTGCCGCTGCGATTTTCACGTCATCAATGCGTTCGCTCGTAGACGCGGATTCCGGAGTCAGAATTGACCGCCGCTAGTGCGGCCGATTTGAAGTTCCTACAATCCGGCAGCAAGCTCGCGGAGGAACTTCAAATCCAAAGCCGCACTAGAATCATAAATTTGCTAGTGTCCCTTTGATTCCGAAGTTCGCATGAGAGTATGCCGCAAGCCCCTTGCGAACTTCGGAATCGAGACACTAGTATGATCCCGCTTTCCGTTCTCGACCTGTCGCCTGTCACCACGGCCACGCCGGGATCGGCGGCGCTGCGCAACTCGCTCGACCTGGCGCGGCTGGCGGACCGGCTCGGCTACAAGCGCTACTGGCTTGCCGAGCATCATAACCTCGCCAGCATCGCCAGTTCCGCGCCCGAGATCATGATCGGACAGATCGCGGCGGCGACGACGCGCATGCGCGTCGGTTCCGGCGGCGTGATGCTGGTCAACCACGCCCCGCTGATGGTCGCCGAGCGCTTCAAGGTGCTGGAGGCGCTGTTCCCCGGCCGCATCGATCTCGGCCTCGGCCGCGCGCCGGGGACCGATCCGGTGACCTCCTACGCGCTGCGCCGCCGACAGGACGCGCGGGACGGCGACGACTTCCTCGAACGTTTTCAGGAACTGATGCTGTTGGAGCGCGGCGGCTTTCCCGAAGGCCATCCGTTTCGCAGCGTGCACGCCATGCCGGCGGATGTGGCGCTGCCGCCGGTCTGGCTGCTCGGCTCCAGCGGCTACAGCGCCGAGCTTGCCGCCGCCACCGGCATGGGTTTTGCCTTCGCGCATCATTTCGCCGAGTACGATGCGGCAAGCGCGATGCTGAGCTATCGCACGCATTTCAAGCCGTCGGCGGCATTGCCAAAACCCTATGCCATTCTCGCCACAGCGGCGATCGCCGCCGATAGCGATGCCGAGGCCGAGCGCATCGCCGTCAGCGCCGATCTGAATTTCATTCGCCGCAGCAAGGGCGAATATCTGCCGCTGGCCTCGCCTGCCGAGGTCGCCGCCTATCCCTATACGCCGATCGACCGCGAGCGCATCGCGCGGCAACGGGAGCGTTTGGCGGTCGGCGGCATCGATACCGTGACGAGGAGATTGCTGCCGCTGATCGAAGCGACGCGTGCCGACGAATTGATGATCACCACCATGGTCTACGACCATGCCGCGCGCCGGCGCTCGTACAAGCTCCTGGCAGAGGCCTTTGCGCTCGCGCGATCGGCTTGAGGCGAAGCAGCCGCAAAGCCGCCGCCTTCCGCCGCCATTCAACCGACATCCGTGACGGTATATGTTGGACCGGCGGGGCGGGTTTTGTCAGTCGAAGGAGGATCATCTTGGGTCAGCATGTCTCATTGGTCGCGTCGGACGGTTTCAAGCTCGGCGCCTATCGCGCCGAGCCCAGCGAGCCGGCAAAAGGCGGTGTCGTCGTCATCCAGGAGATTTTCGGCGTCAATCATCACATCCGCGCGGTGTGCGACCGCCTCGCAGCCGAAAGCTACACCGCCGAGGCGCCGGCTTTGTTCGATCGCCAGCAGCCGAATTTCGAATGCGGTTATTCGCCGGACGAGATTGCCCACGCTCGCAAGTTCGTCGCCAATCCCGACTGGGGAGCGATGATGCGCGACACCCAGGCGGCCATCGACGATCTCAAGAAGGACGGCCCGGTCGCCATCATCGGCTTCTGCATGGGCGGCACCATCGCGTTCATGGCTGCCGCCAAGCTCGACGGGCTGTCGGCCGCCATCGGCTATTACGGCGGCCAGATCGCCAAGAACGCCGACGCGAAGCCGAAAGTGCCGACGCAGCTGCATTTCGGCGAGAAGGACGCCTCGATCCCGATGAGCGACGTCGAGATGATCAAGCAAAAGCGCGGCGCCGATTGTGAAATCTACACCTATCCCGACGCGCAGCACGGCTTCAATTGCGATGAACGCGGCAGCTACAACGAGGCGGCCGCCAAGGTCGCCTGGCGGCGCTCGATTGCGTTCCTGCAGAAGCACCTGAAGAAATAGGGAGCTGAGGTCAGTAATCAGAAGCTCTTTCTGATTACTGACATCTGATCACTGACCACTGATATCAGAACCAGCGTTCCTGCACGTTGATCGTGTCGCCGGGACGCAGCGGAAAAGTGACCGGGACGGATATGCGTACCGGGCGGCCGTTGAGGTTGCGGTTCAGCATCACGGTTTTACGGAAAGCCCGCGGCGTGAACCCGCCGGCGATCGCCACCGCCGTCTCCACGCTCATATTGGCGACGAACGGGTACTGGCCAGGCGCGGTGACTTCGCCGAGGATGAAGAACGGCCGATAGGCTTCGATCTCGACCGCCACGTGCGGCTCGCGGATATAGCCTTCCCGCAGCTTCTCGGCGATCCGGCTGGAAAGCTGGTCGGTGGTCGCGCCGCGCGCCAGCACCGGGCCGATCAGCGGCATGGCGATGTGGCCGCTGGCGTCGACCGAATAGGAGTTGGTGAGTCCCTCCTGACCGAACACGACGATGCGCAGCCGGTCGCCGGAATCAAGGGTGTAGGGCCCCTCGGAAACCGTGGACGCATAGGCATAAGGGCCGGCCGCATAGGCGTCTATTGCAGGAGGGGGCGCGGCAAAGGAACCCGTTGTCGAAGGAGCCGCGGCATCGCCCCTTGCAGAAGGAACCATCGCATAGAGGCCCCTTGTAGAAGAAGCCGTTGCGGAAGGAGCGGCCGCGGCGGGAGCCGCCGCAGCGGGAGCCGCCGCGTACGGCGCCGCAGCGTACGTCTGGACAGCAGGGGGCGCGGGCATGGCGTTGCCATAGACCACGTTGTCGACGCCGGACGGCGCCGCGACGGTCGGAGCCGCCACGTAGGCCACGGGCTGCCGCACGCACCCCGCGGCCACAATCGCTACGCCCAGGAAGAGGATGAAAGAGCGGGTCACCCGCATACGCGTAATCCGGCCCTGATCCAGCACACGTCGAGGCCCGATTAACGCCTGGTATGGTTAACAATCCCTCACCAACACCTTGGTACCAGGCGAAATTGCCCTCGGCGGGTGGGCTGGGATTGACGCTTGGCCGGCCGACCGCTGGCAACGCGGCCGTTGGTCCCGCTGGCTTCGGCGGCCCGCAGTTTCGGGCAACAGCGCCACGACAAGCCGAGCTTTCACAGCGGAGGCGAGCCACCTTGTTGAATATCGCGCGGCGGGCAACATGGCGGCCCGGCGGAGGTGCGCCACCAACGAACGGACACCTAGAGCGGTTTCCGTTTAAGTCGACCATATCCTGAATTCGCGAGGTATGCAGCGCATTCAGCTCGAGAGATTTGATCGAGACACGAGGCGACGGCCTTGCAGAGGCTCCTGACGGTGAACG
>JBEKIC010000057.1:0-25081 GCA_050011955.1 Xanthobacteraceae bacterium | reverse complement strand
TCGTGTGTTGCCGGACGCCATGCGGGTGACCGTTCTTCTGACCGTCGCGGACCCATCGGGGGACCAAATGACCCTCGAACTTCCGCCGCAGATCGCGAAGTACATCGCTGACGAGGTTCCGGTCATCCTTTAGGAGATGGGCACGGCGACAAAGCACTGATAAGAGGGCAGCCGCAGGAGCGTCAGCATAGCGCCTGTCACTCGGCGTGAGTGACAGGGACGCGGAATCGACTGCCCCCGGCAAGGGGTTCCGAATCTCTTACGCGAGGGATCGTGACCAAAGGCCAAGACCGGTCATCCCGCTCGCGGGATCTTCGAGGCTTGGTGAGCGCAGCGAGTGGAGCCCGGTCTGGCAAAAGCATCGCGGCATCCGCCAGATTGGCCGCAAATTCAAAAATGCCGAACTGGAATCGCTCGGATGGGAACGCATTTTCGTTCCGGCAAAGCACAAGTTTGTGTGGGTGGAGGGCCAGTGGACCAAAAGACAGCCGGGGCCGTTTGCGCGGGCCGTCAGACTCGGAAAAGCGCCGCTTGCGGGCGCTGTTCGAGCCGCCTAAACTTAAATATGAGCAACCAAGACGACGACGACATGCACGTCGAGCACGTCGAGGTAGCCGGCAACGGCCGCCCGGTCGAAGTGAACGTAACGGTCGGACGTGTGAAGGTTCAAGTCCTGGTCACGTTCAAGCAGCCGCCCGGTGCCGATTCGACCCCCGCTAAAGACCAAAGCTAACCCACGCCACGCCGCCCGGAAGTCATTGATTTTCCTCACACCAGCGCCCTAACATATGGGACCATAGCGGCAAAGCCGCCTGACGCGCTGCTCTGCCGCGGCGCCAACGCCGCGCCGCGGCTGATCGCCTTGGGTGTTGCGGCGGCTGCGCCGGCTCGTGTATAATAATTTCACTTGCAACAATTCCGCTCGACCCGGTATCGGGCCGAAAGGTGTAGGAATATGACCCAGTCGCGTCCTTTCGTCCCCGGCACGGCTACGCTCACGGCGCCGATCGTCCGACAGCACCCGCCGGCCGCCTTTACCGACCTCAACGGCTGTCCGTGGCACGACGTCAAGGCGAAGCTGCGCGAGGTCGGTCTGCGACCGACGCGGCAGCGCATGGCGCTGGGATGGATTCTGTTCGCCAAGGGCGACCGGCATGTGACGGCGGAAATGCTTTACGAGGAAGCCAACCACGCCAAAGTGCCGGTGTCGCTCGCCACCGTCTACAATACGCTGCACCAATTCACCGAGGTCGGCTTGCTGCGTCAGGTCGCCATCGAAGGCTCGAAAGCCTATTTCGACACCAACAATTCCCAGCATCACCACTTTTTCATCGAAGACAAAAACGATCTCATCGACATTCCCTCGTCCGAGGTGGCGGTCGGCAAGGCGCCGATGCCGCCGGAGGGCTACGAGATCGCGCGCATCGACGTGGTGGTGCGGCTGCGGCGCAAGCGGGGCTGAGAGTCCGACCGACCTAAAACCGTCATGGCCGGGCTTGTCCCGGCCATCCACGTTTTTGACTTGGCTCGACCTTTAAGACGTGGATGCCCGGCACATAGGCGAGCGAAGCGACGCCGTTCTTCGAACGGCTATGGCCGGGCATGACGAGTCGAATTCCACCGCTGGCCCGCTATTACTCGATCTTCTCGTCCGGATAGACGCCCCACAGCCGCTGCTGTTCGATCCAGCCGTCGAAGCCGTCGCCGGTCAACCGGCACCAGCTGCCGGTGCAATGCTTGACCGATCCGAGCACCCCGGACTGCAAGCGGGCCGTCACCGCGCTCTGGGCGTCGGGCTTGGCATGCAGCGGCGCCAGATCGGTCTTTGATTTCAGTTGCACGGCAGCCATGCGTTTGCCCGACAGCAGCGAGTGATAGACCCAGCCCTCCGAGCCGTCGGAGTCGCGGATGCGCCGCCAATTCTCAAACTCGGCGGTGATTTCGACCGGCCAGCCGACGCGGGTGTAGATCCAGGAGACGTCGTGATCCTTGTCCGGTCCGCCGCGCACGTTGACGCGATCCACCTTGAGGCTAACGAAACGCGGCACCGGCAGCCCGCTCGGCGCGGTGTCGCCGGCCGCCTGCGCCGCCGCCGCGGCGAGCGTCAGTACGACGATGGCCGCCACGGCCGCCCTTGTCCAAACGATCATGAACCTGCCATGCCGCACTGCCATGGCGACCTACCCGGATGCCTAAGCTAAGCGCGATGACGCCGGGAACCCGGCGCGCTTTGTCGGAACGCAGCCATCTGGTAGAGAGGATTGATGTACCGCCCCCCGAAGTCTCAGTGTCGGCGAGGGCGGTTAACGAGACCTGAACGGGCGGAGGCGGCAAAGGGGCCGGTGCCGCCAGCGACGCGAGCATGATCCGGAAAAGCGCAAACCGGTTTTGCGCAAAGATCATGCTCCAGGGGAAGAGTCTGAGGGCGCACGGGGCAGCGAATGGCATCGGGTAAAAAACCGCTGGTCGTGGTCACCCGCAAATTGCCGGACAGCGTCGAAACGCGCATGTGCGAGTTGTTCGACACGCGGCTCAATCTCGACGACAAGCCGATGAGCCAGGCCGAGCTGGTCGAGGCGGTCAAGGTCGCCGACGTCATCGTGCCGACGGTCACCGATCAGATCGACCGCTCCGTGCTCAGCCATTCCGGCGAGCAGTTGCGGCTGATCGCCAATTTCGGCAACGGCGTCGACAACATCGATGTCGCCACCGCGCTGCAGCGCGGCATCACCGTGACCAATACGCCGGGCGTCCTCACCGAGGACACCGCCGACATGACCATGGCGCTCATTCTGGCGGTGCCGCGCCGATTGGCCGAAGGCGCCCAGGTACTCCTCGGCGACAAGGATTGGGCCGGCTGGACCCCGACCTGGATGCTCGGCCATCGCATCTGGGGCAAACGGCTCGGCATCGTCGGCATGGGCCGCATCGGCCAGGCCGTCGCCCGCCGCGCCAAGGCTTTCGGCCTGCAGATCCATTATCACAATCGCCGCCGCGTCGCGCCGCGCATCGAAGAGGAGCTCAATGCCACCTACTGGGAGAGCCTCGACCAGATGCTGGTGCGCATGGACATCATCTCGGTCAATTGCCCGCACACGCCGGCGACCTATCACCTTCTGTCGGCGCGCCGCTTGAAGCTGATCCGGCCCGAAGCCTATATCGTCAACACCGCGCGCGGCGAGGTGATCGACGAGAACGCGCTGGCGCGGCTGATCGAGTCGGGCGAGATCGCCGGCGCCGGCCTCGACGTGTTCGAGCACGAGCCGGCCGTCAATCCCAAGCTCGTCAAGCTGGCGCGCGCCGGGAAAGTGGTGCTGCTGCCGCATCTCGGCTCGGCCACGCTCGAAGGCCGCGTCGACATGGGCGAGAAGGTCATCATCAACATCAGGACCTTCATGGACGGCCACCGCCCGCCGGACCGCGTTTTGCCATCGATGCTGTGAGGGGCGGGCGCGGGAGCGGGCGCGAGCGTTGCGCGTTTATCGCGTCATGCCCGGGCCCAACCCGCGCATCCATGCTGAGCGTCCGCGCAATAGACTTCGCCTTGCTGCTCTACACACTCAGTCGATCGAAAACGGGATTCGTAGCTGAGCACAGGCTTTTTAGCGCGCACAAATTGCGCTCTGCGCCATCAGTTCTATGTACTCCCAGTTTGCCATTCCTGGTGAAGTCAATCCGATAAACAGCATCCGCCGACGACGGGCTGACAAGAAATGCCAATTCGATTGAGAGCTTGAAAGATTTTCAGCTCAAGTTTCGGAAGGTTGTACCGCCGACGCTGATGAAGGCGCGTTAAACCTCTCCGCAAACTGCACTGAGTTATCGCTCATCATTAGTTCCGCAGCTTTGGCAATTTTATCTTCGTTCCCGATTTCTAGAGCAACCATTCTTTCAATTGCCGAACGCAATGCAATCCCAAGCGTGATTCTGCCGCCCCTCGAAAGACGCTGTAGCTCCTTTCGGCTGGCAAACTTGGCCTTCCCATTGCTTCTCAGGTACTCAGCTGCATAGCGATATTGCTCCCAAGCAAGCAGATCGGCGCCTTGCAACGGTAGGTTTCGATATGAATCTGCAAATTTAACAGAAACAGGAGTGATACCGGTGGGTACAATTTTGGCATAGTGCTCGAAAAGCTCGAATACTCGCTTTCCTTCTCGCTCACGTTCCTGCCGTCGATCAAAAACAAACTCTATCTTGCTCTCACAGCCGCTTTCCTTCGCCCATTTTAGCGCCCTCACGAAGGCCATCCGCAAAGAATAGCCTTCCGCGTCACCAAGCGCGGTGCGCAAGTTGCCCGTTATCAGATCATCCCAGTCCTTCCGAGAGATCGCCGCTCCGTTGGAATACAGTCCGCATCTGAGGATGATTTCCCCAAGCTCATGCACCAGGAAATCGGTAGCGGTTCTAGACCAGCCTAAGAACTCACCGTCTCCAGCTTGGCAATTGGCCATGTGAAATCGCTTGAGTGGGGGCTTGCCTGGGCTGGGAGCCCGCAACTTAGCAGCCCAAAGTCCCTCGAAATGCTGCCATTGGTGTTGATTCCCAAATAGCCCGCTCCAAAGCACCACGTCGGAATCGGCGTGACTGCCACTATCGTCGAAATAGGCAGTTAACATGCACGGAATCCTATCCCCGCAGCCGTGCGGCAGCACTAGGCGGTTAAAATCGCTGATTTTGACGTTGGCGGATTCGCCACCCGTCACGACCTAATATACCGCGAGAGGTGCGCAAAGTCTAAGAACCCCCAAAGCGGCGCGATGCGCCGTCGCCTTCTCAGTGACATTGCCTTTGACATCCGTCCCTAGTTCCGTTACATCCTAGCGAATCTTGCCCACCAAGGACGTCGACCGGGTGACGCCGGTCGATGAGGCAGGAGCGGTTCCCGCGGGCAGGGGCTCGTCACCTCCGCTCCCGGGCGGCTAACGGGAAGACGCCCGGCCGGCATGATGACCGGTCTGCGACTTTGTCGCTGGACTGGGATAGGGGACGGCGGATAACGCCCGCCGACAACCGCGTCCCAGGAAGCGCGTTCTGGAGCTGAGCGGCGGCGTTGGCTCGCGGCCGCAAGTACCGCGGTGGAACGCCGTCAGGCGAGCGCGCCTCGTTAGGCGCGAGCCGCGCCCGAAGCGCGAGCGAGTGGCAACATTCGTTCGTGTGGCGCGGAGGATCGGAAGATGCGCCTGGCGGCGTTCCGCTTCCTTTTATTTGTCGAGCATGATCCCGGAAAAGTGGATACCGGTTTTCCGAAAAGATCATGCTCAATAAAGCCCTGGCATCATCGAGCCGAAAACCGGTTCCACCGCCGGTTCAGGCATGACGCGATGGTGCTCAGCGGAGTTAGTCGACGCGTTGTACGGCATCCCTCGGGCGCGCATCGCGCCGCGAGAACGAGATTTATTTCACCTCTCCCCACCGAACTCGGGTGTTCCCGAGTTCGGCAATATAAGTGACCGAAGTCGGAAACATCCGACTTCGGGCGCGGGGAGAGGTCGACTGAGCGAAGCGAAGGAGGGTGAGGGGGCCTATCCGCGATTCTGAGCCAAGCGGCAACGCCCCCTCACCCCAACCCTCTCCCCGCACGCGGGGAGAGGGAAGTGTGCGCGGATCGCGCCGCCATCATTTGCACCCACGCACCTGCTCATATCTAATTTGCGCTATGGAAAAACATTTGGCCCGCAAGCTCGCCGCGTTCGCATTCATCGGCCTTGTCGCGCTGCCGCTTTTCGCACGCGCCGACGGCCGCTTGGATTCCGCGATCGGCCACGCGCAAGCGGTCACCGCCGAACACGGCATGGTGGTGGCGCAGGAAGCGATGGCCGCGCGGATCGGTGCCGGCATTCTGGAAAAGGGCGGCAATGCGATCGACGCCGCGGTCGCGGTCGGCTTCGCGCTGGCCGTGACTTATCCGCGCGCCGGCAATATCGGCGGCGGCGGCTTTATGGTCATCCATCGCGCCGGGGATGCCGGCGGGAGCGACGACGCGACCATCGACTATCGCGAGACCGCGCCGGCGGCGATCGACGACAAATCGTTCCTTGACGCGCAGGGCAATGCCGATCTGCAAAAATCGCGCGACTCCGCGCTCGCCATCGGCGTGCCGGGCACGGTCGCGGGCTTGGCGCTGGCGGAGGAAAAATACGGCTCCGGCCGTTTCACGCTGGCCGACTTGATTGCGCCTGCGATCGCGCTGGCGCGCGGCGGCATTGCGGTGGCCGACGACACCGCGGATACGCTGCCCCACGACCTGCCGCGGCTCCTGCGCTGGGCGTCCTCGGCGCAGCTCTTTCTGAAAGCCGACGGCGCCCCGCTTGCGCCCGGCGACCGGCTGGTGCAACCCGACCTCGCCAACACGCTGGAGGCCATCGCCAAAGACGGGCTGCGCGCGTTCTACGAAGGCGCGATCGCACAAAAGCTCGCCGCTGCCGTGCAGGCCGCCGGCGGCGTGATGACTGTCGACGACCTTAAAGCTTATCGCGCGGTCGAGCGGCCGCCGATCCGCGGCACTTATCGCGGCTACGACATCGTCTCGATGGCGCCGCCGTCATCGGGCGGCATCGCGCTCCTGGAGATGCTCAACATCCTCGAAGGCTACGATCTGGCGCACGAGGCCGAGGCGCAGACGCTGTTCCTGATGATCGAGGCGATGAAGCGCGCCTACGCGGATCGCGCCTGGTTCCTCGGCGATCCCGATGTGGTGCAGGTGCCGGTCGCGCGCCTGACCTCGAAGAGCTACGCCGCGCAATGGCGCGCCACCATCGATCCCGCGCGCGCCACGCCGGCGACGGATATCCATCCGGGCGGCACGGTGTCGCCCGAAGGCCGCAACACCACGCACTTCTCCATCGTCGACCGTTTCGGCAACGCCGTTTCCAACACCACTACGCTCAACTTCAGCTATGGCGTCGGGCTGGTCGCCGCCGGCACCGGCGTGCTGCTCAACAACGAGCTCGACGACTTCGCCGCCAAGCCGAACACGCCGAACGCCTACGGCCTGCTTGGTTTCAAGGCCAACGCGCCGGGCCCCGGCAAGCGGCCGCTATCGTCGATGACGCCGACAATCGTGCTCAAGGACGGCAAGCCGTTCCTGGTCACCGGCTCGCCGGGCGGCAGCCTGATCATCACCGCGGTGCTGCAGATCGTGGTCGACGTGATCGACCGTGGCTTCGATATCGCCGGCGCGGTGTCGGCGCCGCGCGTGCACGATCAGTGGATGCCCGACAAGGTCTTCGCCGAACCGGGGCTCGCCGACAATCTCATCACCGCGCTGCAAGCGCGCGGCGACAGCGTGGTGGTGCGGCATTTGCCGACATCGGCCAATTCGATCCTGGTCACGCCGGCCGGCTTCGTCGGCGCCGCCGACCCGCGCACGCGCGGCGCGCTGGCGGCCGGGTATTAGGGATGCGTCGTGTCAGACTTCTTGCAGCAACGCCGCGGCGCCGAGCAGTTCAGGATGCGGCCGCACGATCAGGTAAGTCGGAATGGCGGCGAGGTAACCGCGCATCCGGCCCTTGGCCTCGAAGCGGGAACGGAATTCGGATTGCGCGAAGAATTCCGGCAGCCGCGGCACGATGCCGCCGGCGATGTAGATGCCGCCGCGCGCGCCCAGCGTCAGTGCCAGATTGCCGGCCACCGTTCCGAGCATGGCGCAGAAGATCGCCGTCGCCTCGCGTGTGCGCGGATCCTTGTCCCAGATGTGCGGGCTGATGATCTGCGCCGGCGTGAACGGTGCAGCGGGGATTTGCGCAAGCTCGCAGAGCGTGTTGTACAGATTGACGAGACCCGGACCGGACAGAAGCCGCTCGGCGGAGACATGGTCGTAGCGCTTGCGCATCAGATCGAGGATCGCGCTTTCCTGCGCGCTGGCCGGCGTCATCGTGACATGGCCGCCCTCGCCGGCGATGGTCACCGGGCCGTTCGGCGACGGCGCCAGCGCGCCGACGCCGAGACCGGTGCCGGGTCCGATAATGCCGACCGGCGTACCCTCGACCGGCGCGCCGCCGCCGATTTGAAGACGATCTTTCTCGCCAAGATGCGGAATCGCCGCAGCATTGGCGACGAAGTCATTGACGATGTGAAGCCGTCGAAGGCCGAGCTGCTGCCGCAAGCCTTCGATGGAAAACGACCACGGATGATTGGTCAGCGTCACCTGATCGCCGGTGACCGGTGAAGCGACGGCGAGCACCGCCTGGAGCGGCCGCGCGGCCGGCGATGCTTCGGCCAGATAGGTCTCGATCGCGTCGGGAAGCGACACATGATCGTTCAAGGCGTAGACGCGCGCGGGCGCGATCGTGCCGTCTGGCTGAACCAAGGCGAAGCGGATGTTGGTCGCGCCGATATCTCCGATCAAAGCGACGCCGGGTTTTGACGCGCTCATCAATGTGTCTCGCTCTAGATTCCTTGGTGGAGCATGATCCTTTCGGAAAACCGGCCTCCACTTTTCCGGATCATGCTCTGGCGGTTTGTTGTGCGGGCTCACCTGATAGTGGAGCATATCGACGGACGAGCGTACAGAGGAACGCGCCGCTGCCTGCGGCGGACGATTACGCCCGCAGCGCGGCGAGCACGTCGTCGGGCCGCTCGCTCATCAGCATGTGACCGGCGCCTTCGATCATGGTGAGGCGGCAATCCGGGAGCGCGCCTGCAATCGCTTTGCCGCCCTTGGCCGGCGTCATCAGATCGCGGCTGCCGAGGATCACCCGTGACGGAACCACCACCGTCGCGGCCGCGGCGAGCGCGTCCTGATAATCGTTGCAGGCGGAGAGATCGGCGAACAGCACGCCGGGATGCGCGCGTTCGAGCAAGCGCTCGGTCTCGCCCAGCATCCACAGGCCCGGCGCCAAAGAGCCGCCCAGCGTGGCGTGATAACCGTTGCCCCAAAGGGAGATCATGTCGATGGCCGCGTGGTCGTCGGCCTTCGCGGCATTGAGCAAATCGTCCGACACGCGCATCGGCGCCGCCGTCGAGATCAGGGCGAGAGCGGTGACCTTTTCGGGATGCCGCGCGGCAGTCGCCAAGGCGACGAGCGATCCCATGGAGTGACCGACGAGCCGCGCCGCGCCGACGCCCGCCGCGGCGATCAGTGCCGCGGTCCAATCCGCCAGCGCGGCGATGGATGACAACGCTTCGCCGGCTGAATGGCCGTGTCCGGGAAGATCGGGAGCCAGCACGCCAAATCCGTGATGCGCGAACGCGCGCGCAAGCAGCGCCCAGACCGTATGATCCATGCCGGCGCCGTGCAAAAAAACCACCGCCGGCAGCGCCGGATCGAACTCGCGGCCGCCGGTTCCGACGAATGTCTCCGAGCCGTCAACGATGAGGCGCATGGCTCAAACCTTTTGCGAGGCGCGCAACGCCTGCCCGAAATCGTCAATGATATCGTTCGCAGCCTCCAGACCCACCGAGAGACGCACCAGTTCCTCGCCGACGCCGGCGGCGGCAAGCGCTGCCGCGTCCATCTGCTGATGCGTGGTGCTCGCCGGATGGATCACCAGCGTCTTGGCGTCGCCGACATTGGCAAGATGGCTCGCCAGCCGCACCGCTTCGATGAATTTGCGTCCGGCGGCGCGGCCGCCCTTGATGCCGAAGCTGACGATCGATCCGGCGCCCTTCGGCAGCAGTTTTTGCGCCAGCGTGTGATCCGGGTGCGTTTCCAGCGAGGGATGCAGTACCCACTCGACCGCCGGATTTTTGCGCAGGAACGCCAGCACGGCAGCCGTATTCTCCATATGACGCTCCACGCGCAAAGGCAGCGTCTCCACGCCTTGCAGCAGATGAAACGCGTTCGTGGGAGAAAGACAGGCGCCGAAATCGCGTAAGCCTTCCGCCCGCGCCCGCATGACGAAGGCCGCGGGACCAAACTCCTCGGCGAAGACGATGCCGTGATAGCCCGCATAGGGCTTGGTCAGGGTGGGAAATTTGCCCGAGGCTTGCCAGTCGAAGCGGCCGCCGTCGACGATCGCGCCGCCGATCGCGATGCCATGGCCGCCGATCCATTTGGTGATCGAATGCATGACGATGTCGGCGCCGAGCGTGAGCGGGCGGCTCAGATACGGCGTGGCAAAGGTATTGTCGATGAGGAGCGGAATGCCGGCGGCGTGCGCGATCGCGGCGACCCGCGGGATGTCGAGCACTTCCAGGCCGGGATTGCCGATGGTCTCGGCGATCACCAGCCGGGTGTTGGGACGGATCGCGCCACGGAAGCCGTCGAGGTCGCGCGGCTTGACGAAGGTGGTGGTGATGCCGAAGCGCGGCAGCGTGTGGGTGAGGAGATTGATGCTGCCGCCATAGAGCGACGCCGAGGCGACGATATGGTCGCCGGCGCCCAGAAGCGTCGCGATGGCGAGATGCATCGCCGCCATGCCGCTCGCCGTGCAGACGGCGCCGACGCCGTCTTCCAGCGCCGCGAGCCGCTCCTCCAGCACCGCCGTGGTCGGGTTGGAAATGCGCGTGTAGATGTGGCCAGCGCGTTCGAGGTTGAACAGCCCGGCGGCGTGATCGGCATCGTCGAACATGTACGACGTGGTCTGGTAGATCGGGACGGCGCGCGAGCGGGTGACCGGATCGGGATGTTGCCCGGCATGCAGGCTTAGGGTCTCGAACGCCGGGGGTTTTGGAGCGGGCATGCCTTCCTCGCTGTGAGAAAATTGCGGCAGCGTTGCAATGTGGTCGAACGGCTGGGGCACCAGCCGTCTGTTCCGCCCACGCTTCGCGCAAACCGCGGAGCGACGCAAGCAGGGCCGCGCGATGGATCAGGCCATCAGCAACGATATTGTGATTTTGGAGCGGGCGATGGGATTCGAACCCACGACCCCAACCTTGGCAAGGTTGTGCTCTACCCCTGAGCTACACCCGCATCCGTAAAAGGGGGTAAGGCAACGGCCGAAGCCGTAGCGGCCAAGCTATGCCAAAGAGCGCGAGGCTTTGCAACCGCCGCCCTCCCGGCCTATGAAGCGCGCCCATGCCTGCCTCGCCGGACGAGCTTTTCGCCTACTTGGATGGTCTCGGCATCGCGCACAAGACCGTGAGCCATCCGCCGGTGTTCACGGTCGAGGAGGCGCGGGCGCTGCGCGGCCAGGTCGCCGGCGAGCATACCAAGAACCTGTTCCTGCGCGACAAAAAGGGCGCGCTGTTCCTCGTGGTCGCGCTGGAAGACGCGGCGATCGAGCTCAAATCGCTGCACCGCCTGCTCGGCGCATCGGGGCGGTTCTCGTTCGGCTCCGCCGAGTTCCTGCGCGAGACGCTCGGCGTCGAGCCCGGCGCGGTGACTCCGTTCGCAGCCGTCAACGACCGCACCGGCCGGGTGAGCGTCATCCTCGATGCCGCCATGATGGCGCACGCGGTGCTCAACTTTCACCCCCTGGTGAACAGCAGGACGACAACGATCTCCCGCGAGGGCCTGGTCAAATTCCTCGGCGCCACTGGACATCCGCCGCGCATCGAGGCGGTTGCCGGTGCGCCGGCCTGAAACGCACGCGCTTTGGCAACGACGCCCGGAAGCCGCACCTCAGAGATGCAGCAGCCTTTCTGCATTCCCGTGGCAGACTTTGGCACGCACCGACTCGCTGATCGGCGCCGTTTCGATGAAGTCAGCGGCGATGCTGGAATCCTCGTAAGGGTAGTCGACCGAAAACATGACGCTCTCCTCACCAAGCGCCGACAGGGCACAGAGTAGCGACGGATGCGAGCAGACGCCGGTCGTGGTGATCACGATGTTCTTGCGGATCACTTCCGAGGGCGGCCTGGCGGCGCTCTTGTCCGGCGATTGCATGCGCGAGCGGCTGTCCAGGCGCCAGAGCAGAAAAGGTAAGGTCTCGCCCATGTGACCGAGGATGAGCGTCACGTTCGGGAAGCGGTCGAAAATGCCGCCGAACACCAGGCGGAGCGCGTGCGTGCCGGTTTCCACGGTCCAGCTCCAGGTCGCGCCAAGCAGTTCGGGGTGGTCGCGATACATCTGCGGCGCATCGGAGGGATCGCGCGGATGCAGGTAAATCGGAACATCGAGTTCCTGCACGCGCTCCCAGAACGGAAAATAACTTTCCTCGTCGAGATAGTGACCATTGGTGTGGCCGTTGATCATGGCTCCCTTGAAGCCGAGCTCGGCGACGCAACGCCCAAGCTCGTCTGCGGCCGCTTTCGGGTCCTGCAGCGGCAAATGGGCGAAACCGGCATAGCGCGTCGGATGCCTTTCGATCTCGCGCGCCAGAAAATCGTTGGCCGCACGGGCCAGCCTGATGGCGGTGCGGGCGTCCTTCTCGGCCTGGACGCCGGGCGTGGTGACGGAGAGCACGGAAAGCTCGATGCCGGCCTTGTCCATCGCTTCGAGCCGCATGCCGTCGAACTCGACCAGCTGCTCGGCGAACCGCTGGCTGACTTTTGCCCCCGAGTGCGCGCCCGCCCCGCCCACGGACTGCACCGAATGCTGACCCATGGAATACTGGGAAAGCTCAGCCGTAATAAAGTGCTCCTCTAGGGCGATCTTCTTCATTGTGACCTCCTGGTATGGCTCTCTCCCGACCCGTCCAAAAGGACTGGAGCTTCATCGGTTCCGCTGGCGGGAATCGGTCGTTTCACAGGGCATTCGCAAGGCCTGGGCTGGATCGCTTTTCCGGACCGTACCGGCCTGCGTCGAGATTGCATTCGGCCCGGTTCTCCCCATTTATCAGGCGAATAAGGGAAATTGCGGCCCCGCCGGGTCGAAAAGGGAAAGCGCATCAAGCCACATGTTGCAGCAAGCTCAAACCGCCGCCGCGGACGCGTTCGTCAAGGACACGACGACGCAAGCCTTCGTCAAGGACGTCATCGAGGAATCGAAGCGGCAGCCGGTGCTGGTCGATTTCTGGGCGCCGTGGTGCGGCCCCTGCAAGCAGCTGACGCCCGTGCTCGAGAAGGCGGTTCGCGCCGCCAAGGGCAAGGTCAAGCTCGTCAAGATGAATATCGACGAGCACCCGGCCATTCCCGGCCAGATGGGCATCCAATCCATCCCGGCGGTGATCGCCTTCGTCGACGGCCGGCCGGCCGACGGTTTCATGGGAGCGCTGCCGGAAAGCCAAGTGGTCGCGTTTCTCGATCGCCTCACCAAGGACAGCATCGGCGGCGAGACCAAGGATCTGCTCAAGGTAGCCGACGCGGCGCTGGCCGACGGCGATCCCGCCGGCGCGGCGAACCTCTACGCGCAGCTCCTCGCCGAGGACAATAGCAACGTCCAGGCGCTCGCCGGCTTGGCGCGCTGCTACGTCGAGACCGGAGCGCTCGACCAGGCGCGGCAGACGCTGGCCATGATCCCGGATTCCAAACGCGGCGAATCCGCCGTCGCCGCCGCGCAAGCCGCGCTGCAATTGGCCGAGCAAGTCAAGACGCTCGGACCCGTCGCCGAGCTGGAGCAGAAAGTCGCCGCCAATCCGCTGGACCATCAGGCGCGCTTCGATCTGGCGCTGGCGCTCAACGGCAAGGGTCGCCGGCTCGATGCCCTCGACCAGCTGGTCAGCATCGTCAAGCGCGACCGCAAATGGAACGACGACGGCGCCCGCAAGCAGCTGGTTCAGTTCTTCGAGGCATGGGGTCCGACCGACGAAGCCACGATCGAGGGCCGCAAGCGGCTTTCCTCGATCCTGTTCGCGTAGCCTCTCATCCCGCCGCGGCGGGGAGGAGAAGCGTTCGGTCGCATGCGGAGCACGACATGCCGATCAATGCGATCTACAAGGGGCCCGACGATCTTCCCGGCGTGATCGCGGTATTCCCGTTGCCGGGCGCCCTGCTGCTGCCGCGCGGGCAGATGCCGCTCAATATCTTCGAGCCGCGCTATCTGGCGATGATCGACGATGCGCTGCGCTCCGGGTCGCGCGTGATCGGCATGATCCAGCCCGATGCGGTCCATCCCGGACCGGACCAGGCTAAGCCGCAGCTGTTCCGCGTCGGCTGCGTCGGACGGATCACCCAGCTCGCCGAGAGCGGCGACGGCCGCTATCTGATCCAGCTCACCGGCGTCGCGCGCTTCCGTGTCGAGGAAGAACTTGCCGTCGCCACCTCGTACCGGCGATGCCGGGTCACATATCAGCCCTTTGTCACCGATTTCATTGCGCGCAAAGGCGAGGACGAGGTCGATCGCAAGGCGCTCTTGCGCGCGCTCGCGGATTTCCTCAAGGCCAACGATCTCAAGGCCGATTGGGAAGGCATCGAGAACGCTCCCAACGAAGCGCTGGTCAACGCGCTGGCGATGATGTCGCCCTATGGCCCCGCCGAGAAGCAGGCCATGCTGGAGGCGCCAGATTTAAAAACCCGCGCCGAGATCCTGGTCGCCGTCACCGAGATCGAGCTCGCCAAGAGCAACACATCCGGCGAGACGCCGCTGCAGTAATTCGTCATTGCGAGGAGCCAGCGGGTGGCTCGCCATGACGGAAGTGCTGAAGTGCTATGGTTCGCTCGCCAAAGTGGAGACCTTTCAATGTCCACGCCTTCCGCCGAACATCCCGCCGGCAGCATCGATCCGAAGCTGCTCGAAATCCTGGTCTGCCCGCTGACCAAGGGTCCGCTCGAATACGACGCGGAAAAACAGGAGCTGATCTCGCGCGCGGCGAAGCTCGCTTATCCGATCCGCGACGGCATCCCGATCATGCTGCCCGAGGAAGCGCGGCGGCTCGATTGAGACGCAGCAAGCAGCACTTCTCCATCGTCACCCGCGGGCTTGACCCGCGGGTCCATGCTGACTTGCCGAGCCTATGGGCGCCGCTGCATGGATTGCCGGCTCTTTTTGCACGAAGACGGCGCTTCGCGCCTTTTGTCCGGCAATGACGAATAATGGGAATGCAGGAGAGAAACCCGTGATCAAAATCTGGGGGCGGAACACCTCGTCGAATGTGCAGAAAGTGATGTGGGCGGTCGGCGAGATCGGGCTACCGCACCAGCGCATCGATATCGGCGGGCCGTTCGGCAAGACCCGCGAGCCGGCCTATCTCGCCATGAACCCGAACGGGCTGGTGCCGACGCTCGAAGAGGAGGACGGCTTCCTGCTGTGGGAATCGAACTCGATCGTGCGCTACCTGGCCGCAAAGCACCGCGCCGGCGTGCTGGAACCGGCCGACCTGCGCGCCCGGGCGCGCGCCAGCGCCTGGATGGATTGGCAACTCAGCGTCGTCGCGCCGGCGATCTCCGATTGCTTCTGGGGCTTGATCCGCACCCCGCCGGAAAAACGCAATCACGCCGCGATCGAAGACTCGAAAAAGCGCACGACGGCGGCGATGACGATTCTCGACGGCGAACTGGCCAAGACCGCCTATGTGGCGGGCGATGCCTTCTCCTATGGCGACATTCCCGTCGCCGTCATGGCCTATCGCTATCGCCAATTGGTGCCGGAGCGGCCACCGCTGCATCATTTCGAGCGCTGGTACGCGGCGATCACCGCACGCTCGGCGTTCAAGGACCAGGTCGCCGCCGTGGCGCTGGCGTAAGGTCTTATTACTCCGCCGCCGCGCGCGCGCCGCCGGCCTGAGCCGACACGATGTAGTCCATGGCCGCCTGCACGCCGCCCTTCTTGTGCGGCACCCCGGCGAGCTTGAGCGCCATCTCCGTCGCCCCGAGCGCCCCGATCAGCGTGGCGTCGTTGATGTCGCCGAGGTGGCCGATGCGGAAGTACTTTTTGACGAAGGGACCGAAGCTGGCGCCGTAGGAAATGTTGAACGTGTTGAGCGCGACATTGCGGAACTGATCGGCGTCGCAGCCGTCCGGTACCAGCGCGGCGGTAATCGTCGGCGAGTAGTATTTCGGCTCGCGGCAGAGGATTTCGAGGCCCCACGCGCGCACCGCTTGTCGCGTCGCCTCGGCGAGGCGGTGGTGGCGGGCAAAGACGTTGTCGAGGCCCTCCTCGTGCAGCATCTCGATTGCGGTATCGAGGCCGTACAGCATCTGCGTCGCCGGCGTGTAGGGAAAGAAGCCCTGCTTGTACATCGTCAGCATGTCGTCCCAGGAAAAGAACGACCGCGGCAGCTTTGCCGTCTTCGATGCGCGCAGCGCCTTCTCGCTGACGGCATTGAACGACATGCCGGGCGGCAGCATCAATCCCTTCTGCGCGCCGCCGATGGTGACATCGACGCCCCATTCGTCGTGGCGGTAGTCGGTCGAGGCAAGCGAGGAGATGGTATCGACCAACAACAGCGCCGGATGGCCGGCCGCGTCGATGGCCTTGCGGATCGCGCTGATCGGCGACAGGCAGCCGGTGGCGGTCTCGTTGTGCAATACGCAGACCGCCTTGATTCCGTGCGCCTTGTCCTTGCGCAGATGCTCTTCGATGACTTTCGGATCGGCGCCGACGCGCCAATCGGTCTTGATGAATTCGGCCTTCAATCCCAACCGCTCTGCCATCACCTTCCACAGCATGGCGAACTGGCCGGTCTCGACCATCAGCACCCGGTCGCCGGGTGACAGCGTATTGACCAGCGCCGCTTCCCAGGCACCGGTGCCCGTCGCGGTGTAGATGATGACCGGCTGCGTGGTCTTGAAAATGGTCTTGATGCCTTCCAGCACGCGCTTGGTGAGCTTGGAAAATTCCGGACCGCGCTGGTCGATAAGCGGCATATCCATCGCCCGCATGATGCGGTCGGGGACGGGCGTCGGCCCGGGGATTTGCAGGAAATGGCGCCCGGGAAGACGCGAGGCATTCTGCGGCATGGATCGACACTCCTGCGGACGCCATTGGTGATCCCGGCCGGGCGCGTCCGAAAATGCCGCGGCGCGGTCTTGATCCCCGAATGTGCCTTGCGGGTCAAGCGTCTTGTCCTGTACCGAGGCCAGGCTCCCGCCCGCCTGTGTTAACTTGACTTAAGGACCAATAAACATGGACTTAAGCGCCGAACGCCCCGGCACGCCGGTCACGGCGCCTTCTTTGAATGAGCGTCGAGTGCGGAGAGCATAATAGTGCATCAACACAGCGTGAAGGACGCCACCGCACCACGCGTTTCGGCCAAGGCGATCTTTAGCGCTCCGGTCATCGTTCTCGGCTTCCTCTGTGCGATGTATTTCATCACCTACGTCGACCGGGTGAACATCGCGACCGCGGCAACCGCGATCAAGACCGATTTCGGCCTTAACAATACGGAGCTTGGGCGCGCGCTCGGCGCCTTTGGTCTTGCCTACGCGCTGTTCCAGATCGCCGGCGGCTGGATCGGCGACAAATTCGGGCCGCGACGTACGCTTTTCGTTTGCGCCGTCGTGTGGTCCGCGGCGACCATGGCGACCGGCCTGGTGGGCGGATTCATCTCGCTGCTCGTCGTGCGCTTTGTGCTCGGCCTCGGCGAGGGCGCTACGTTCCCGACCGCAACGCGCGCCATGACGGCGTGGTTCAGCCAAGAGAAGCGCGGTTTCGCCCAGGGCCTCACGCACAGCTTTTCTCGTGCCGGCAATGCCGTGGCGCCGCCGATCGTGGCGGGCCTCATGCTAGTGATGGGCTGGCGCGGCGCTTTCGTCATTCTGGGCGGCATCAGTTCTATCTGGGCCGTCGTCTGGTTCTGGTACTTCCGCGATAACCCGCGCGAGCACAAGGACATCGTCGAAGCCGATCTCGCCGATCTGCCGGCCTATCGCAGTGGAACGGCCGTCGGTGCGGCGTCGGTGCCGTGGGCACGGCTCCTGGTGCGCATGCTGCCGACGACGTTCGTGTATTTCTGTTACGCTTGGACGCTTTGGCTCTACCTCACTTGGTTGCCCTTGCTGTTCCAGCAAGGCTACGGTCTCAATCTCAAGAACACCGCGTTCTTTTCCTTTGCCGTGCTGCTGGCCGGGGTCATCGGCGACACCGCGGGCGGTCTGCTGAGCGATCGGCTGCTCCGCCGCACTGGAAGTTTTCTGGTGGCGCGCCGCAACCTGATCGTGGCCAGCCTTCTCGGATCGCTGCTGTTGCTGATACCGGTCCTGATGTTCACGAACCTGGTCCTGATCGCGATCTGCTTGAGTGGCGCGTTCTTCTGCCTCGAGTTGACGATCGGTCCAATCTGGTCGGTGCCGATGGACGTGGCACCAAAATTCGCCGGAACCGCGAGCGGCATCATGAATACCGGCTCGGCGCTCGCGGGCTTTGCGTCGCCTGTCATTTTCGGATGGCTGGTCGATGTCACCGGCGACTGGCACTTGCCGTTCGCCGGATCGATCGGGCTCCTGCTTCTCGGGGCCGTCCTGGCTTTCTGGATGCATCCCGACAAGCAACTTGCCGAGTAACGGCCGCTCACCTCTCCGCCGCCAGCGCGCTCTCATGCCAGCGCCGCAGCACCAGGTAATTGATGAGCGAGAGAACGTAGAAGATCACGATGCCGGCGAGCGACAGCAGCAGCAGCGCCGCGAACATGCGCGGGATGTTGAGCCGGTAGCCCGATTCGGCGATGCGATAGGCGAGGCCGGAGCCGGCGCCCGCCGAGCCGGCGGCGATCTCGGCGACCACCGCACCGATCAGCGACAATCCGCCGGCGATGCGCAGGCCGCCGAGGATATAGGGCAGCGCCGACGGCAGCTTGAGGCGCCACAGCACCTGGTGGCGCGAGGCGCCGTAAAGCGCAAAGAGGTCGGCCAGGTTGCGGTCGACCGAACGAAGCCCGAGCGTGGTGTTCGCCAGCACCGGAAAGAACGCCACGATCCAGGCGCAGGCCAGAACCGCCGCGTGCTGCGGCAGGTAGATGAGCAGCAGCGGCGCGATGGCGACGATCGGCGTCACCTGCAGGATCACCGCATAAGGATAGAGCGAATATTCGACCAGCCGCGACTGGTTGAACAGCACCGCCAGCCCGACGCCGCCGGCCGCCGCGAGCAAAAAGCCCTCGAAGGTGGTGATGAGCGTGACCAGGAGCGATTGCGACAGCAAATCCCAGTCGGAGATGAGCGTACGCAGGATGTTTCCAGGCGCCGGCAGCACATAGGGCGGAATGTCCTCGATCCGCACCACCAGTTCCCAGGCCGCGAGCCCGAGCGCGAGCACCACGATCGGCAAGGCGATGCGCAGCGCGCGGTCGCGGCGCTCGCCGGCGGAGGTTCGCGCCTTCACGGCTCGCCTCCCCCCGCCATGGCCTCGCTCAGCGCTGCAGACGCGCGGCGGCAGAACGCGGCGTATTCGGGCGAGGTGCGGAAACCCTGGTCGCGCGGATAAGGAGCGTCGACGGCAAGCTCGGCGAAGACCCGGCCCGGTCGCGCCGCCATCACCACGACGCGGCTCGACAGATAGACCGACTCGAACACCGAATGGGTCACGAAGATGACGGTGGTGCGCAGCGCCTGCCACATCCGCAGCAGATCGTCGTTGAGCTTGAAGCGCGTAATCTCGTCGAGCGCGGCGAACGGCTCGTCCATCAACAGAAGCTGCGGCTCGGTGACCAGCGCGCGCGCGATGGAGACGCGCATGCGCATGCCGCCGGACAATTCCCGCGGATAGGCATGGCTGAACGCTCGCAAGCCGACGCGGTCGAGTGCCGCCTCGACGCGTTCGCCAACGTTTGCAGGGGCGCCTTTCAGCTTGAGCGGCAGCGCCACGTTGTTGAAGACCGAGGCCCAGGGCATCAGCGTCGGTTCCTGGAACACGAAGCCGATCCGGCTTTCGCCCCGACTAGGCGCTGCCGCCTGCGGCCATGCGACGACACCTTCGGTCGGCTCGCTGAGGCCCGCGACGATGCGCAACGCGGTCGATTTCCCGCAGCCGGAGGGACCGAGCAGCGCGACGAACTCGCCGGCCCGCACCTCGAGATCGAGGCCGGCCAGCGCGCGCACGCCGTTGGGAAACGCCTTGCCGACGCCGCGCAACGCGACGACGGGTGCGCCATGAAATGCAGTCGCCGACGGCATCGCTATTACTTCGGCCGCAGATCGAGGCCGACTTTCTTGTCGACGAATTGCAGCGTGTAGGATTTGCGGTAATCGAGGCCCGGTTTGGCCACGTCGGCGCGCAGCATCTTGTCGAAGAAATCCTTCATGCGCGCGTCCGTCATGGCGCCGATGCCAAGGGTGAGCGCATCGCCGGAATCGACAATGCCGTATTCCTTCATCTTGGCGACCGAGTAAGCGAGCAGCGCGTCGGTCATTTCCGGGTTCTGCCGCTTGATCAGCGCATTGGCCGGCGCGTTGTCGCCGTAAAGGTAGTTGTACCAGCCGACGATCGAGGCATCGACGAAGCGCTGCACCAGATCGGGTTTTTTCTCGACCAGCTCGCGGCGCGTCTCGATCAAGGTCGAATAGTCGGAAAATCCCTGATCGGCGAGCAGGAAAATCTTGGGCTTGAACTTGCCTTCCCTCTCGACGGCGAACGGTTCCGACGTGACATAGCCCTGCATGGCGCTGTGCTTGTCGGCGAGGAAGGGTTGCGGATTGAAGGTATACGGTTTGACCTGATCGTCCTTGAAGCCGAAATCGGCTTTCAGCCATTGGTAGTAGCTCGTCATGCCCTCCGGCGAGACGAAGATCGTCAGCTTTTTCAAATCGTCGAGCTTATTGATGCCCTGATCGGGATGCGCAAGAAGCACCTGCGGGTCCTTCTGGAACATGGCGGCGATGTCAATGATCGGCACATTCTGCGCGACGGCGTCGAAACCCTGCAGCGTGTTGGCGCTCATAAAGAAATCGAGCTTGCCGACGGTCATCAGCATGCGGTTATTGGCGTTCGGGCCGCCCTGTACGATGGTGACGTCAAGGCCGTATTTCCGGTAGGTGCCGTCGGCCAGCGCCTGGTAGAAGCCGCCGTGCTCGGCCTCCGCCACCCAGTTGGTGCCGAAACTGACTTTGTCGAGCGTTTGCGCAGGCGCCGGCCCCATCGCGGCGGCGGCAAAGGCCGCCAGTCCGGCGACCACGATCCGGCCCATCCTCGCTAACGACATCGGTTGCTCCTTCGCGTCCGGGTCGCGACAATAGGACATGATCCCGAAAAGTGGCTACCGGTTTCCCGCCTTCGCGAGGTCCGCTTCGGCGGGCGAAGGAAGGTCGGATAAGATCATGCTGCAACGAAATGCTAGAGCCCGGCACGCTTGGCGAGAGAACCGGAGAGAGCCGTAATGACGCTGCCCAAACGCGACTGGATGGAAATGACCTGGCAGGACATGGCCGAGGCCGGCGCCGCGATGGCACGCTGGATCGCGGTGCTGCCGCTCGCCGCGGTGGAGCAGCACGGGCCGCATCTGCCGCTCGGCGTCGACACCTTCATCGCCGAAGCCTACCTGGCGCGGGCCCGCAAAATCCTCCCCGACGAGCTTCCGGTCACGTTCCTGCCGGTGCAGCGCATCGGCGTCTCCGTCGAGCACCTTGCCTATCCCGGCACGCTGTCATTGTCGGCCACGACCGCCATCGCCGCCTGGACGGAGCTCGGCGAGAGCCTGGCGCGGGCCGGCTTGCGCAAGCTCGTTCTCGTCACCAGCCACGGCGGCAATGTCGCTGCGATGGAATTGGTGGCGCGCGATTTGCGCACGCGGTTTCGCATGCTCGCCGTCACCGTCGGCTGGCATCGCTTCGGCTACCCGGAGAACACGTTTTCCGGTGAAGAGAAAAAGCACGGCATTCACGGCGGCGACATCGAGACCTCGCTCATGCTCGCGGCGATGCCGGAAACGGTGCGCGGGGAGAAAGCGCCCAAGGCGACGCCGGCCACCGTGGAAATGGCGCGCGAATTCAAGTGGCTTGGCGCCTATCACCCGGCCGGCTTTGCCTGGATGACGCAGGACCTCCATCCGACCGGCGCGATCGGCGATGCCACGCTGGCGACCGCCGCCAAGGGCGAGGCGGCGCTCGCCCGCGGCGCCGAAGCGTTCGTGGAATTGCTGCGCGAGGTCGACCGCTTCGATCTCGCGCGATTGCGCGAGGGGCCGCTCGATAAATCCTCCCCCGCATAGCGGGGGAGGAAATACTTACGCCGCGATCTTCACGTATTCGAAATCGCCAGGCTTGTTGTCGATGCCGAGGCGCGGCGGCGCGATCCAGTTCGCGAATTGCCCCGGTTCCGAGACCGGCTGCATCAGGCTGACGATGAAATCGCCGTCGTCCCGCGACGGCAGCCATTTGCCCAGATCCCGGTTCCACGCCGCCTCGTCGACCAGCTGGCCGCTCGGCGAGACCTTGATGTCCTTGAACTCGCCGATGTGGCGATGGAAGCCGACATGCGGCAGTTCGAATTCGAAGCCGACTCCGGTCTTGGCGATGATCTTGTTCCAGCGCTCGATGCCGCGCTGGCAGTCGGCGGTATAATCGTCGCGCAGCCGCATGTTGATCGCGGTGAGCGCCGGCTCGTCGATACGCTTGATCTCGCCGTCGATGAGCTTGAGCACCGGATAGGTCGAGTGATCGAGCCGGTGATCGTCGTCGATCTTGGTTTCCTGAAAGCGGCCCTTGAGGCCCGCGCTGAAAGCATTGGCGGCGTTGGTCGAGACTTCCGAGCCGAACAGATCGAGCGACAGCGTATAGTGCAGATTGAGTTTTTTCTGAATCGTCGGCAGGTCGATGACGCCGAGCTTGCGCACTTTGTCGATGTCGGTCGGATCCTCGATGCCGGCGGCCTGCATCGCCTCGCAGGTGCGCTGGATGGTGCGGCCGACGCCGGTCTCGCCGACGAACATGTGGTGCGCCTCTTCAGTCAGCATGAACCGGCAGGTGCGCGACAGCGGGTCGAAGCCCGATTGCGCCAGGCTTTCGAGTTGCATCTTGCCGTCGCGATCGGTGAAGAACGTGAACATGTAGAATGACAGCCAGTCCGGCGTCGCTTCATTGAAGGCGCCGAGCATGCGCGGCTTGTCGGCGCTGCCGGAGCGGCGCTGCAACAGCTCGGCCGCTTCCTCGCGGCCGTCGCGGCCGAAATATTTCTGCAGCAGATAGACCATCGCCCACAGGTGCCGCCCCTCCTCGACGTTGACCTGGAAGACGTTGCGCATGTCGTAGAGCGACGGCGCGGTTTTGCCGAGATAGCGCTGCTGCTCGACGGAAGCCGGTTCGGTATCGCCCTGGATGACGATGAGGCGGCGCAGCATGGCGCGATACTCGCCCGGCACGTCCTGCCACGCCGGCTCGCCGTAATGCCGACCGAACGGAATCTTGCGATCGGCTTCCTTCGGCGCGAGCAGGATGCCCCAGCGGTATTCCGGCATCTTCACGTAGTCGAACTTGGCCCAGCCTTTCGGATCGACCGAGACTGCGGTGCGCAGATAAACCAGCGCCTCCTGGAAACCTTGCGGTCCCATGTCCTTCCACCAGTCGATATAGCCGGGATGCCAGCTCTCCAATGCGCGCAGCACCTGTCGGTCCTCGACCAGATTGACGTTGTTCGGGATCTTGGTCGTGTAGTCGACGTTTTCGATATCCATGGGCCGCTCCTGTCCGTCTTCATCCTTCCCCACTTTGCGGGGAGGAATATTGATCGTCACACCCTGCGCGTATCGAACACCGGCTGCTGGCCGGTGCCGTAACGCTTGAGCGCGCCTTCCTCGCCGATCGCGTTCGGACGCTGGAAGATCCAGTTCTGCCACGCGCTCAAGCGGGCGAAGATTTTCGATTCCATGGTCTCCGGTCCCGCGAAGCGCAGGTTGGCTTCGAGGCCGGTCAGGCTGTCGGGTGAAAAGCTGGCACGCTCTTCGAGAAAGACGCGCACTTCGTCGTCCCAGTCGATGTCGTCGAGCGCGAAGGTGACAAGCCCGAGCCGCTGGGCGGTCTCGGCGTCGAGCATTTTGTCCAGTACGGCCCTGGCGGCGTCGAGATCGGAGGGATCGGCGAGGAAGCGGCTCGCCAGGCGCGTCAGCCCGTTCGACATCGGATAAGCGCCGAAATTGGCTGGCGTCAGCGCGATCGTCGCCGGCGGCTTGTTGTCGCCGTCGCGGCGGCCGAGCAGCATGTAGGAGCGGTCGCTGGCGAACGGCAGTTCCGCCAGCGTGCCGGCAAAGCAGGAGCCCGGCTCGATCAGCGCCACCAGCGAACGCGACGTCAGATCGACGCGCTTGAGCACCCGCTTCCACAGATGGCGGATCTCGCGCACCAGCCAATGATCCTTGTTGGCATCGAGGAAATGCTCGTAAGCGACGACCTCGGCGGGATCGCCCGAGGACTTGAACACGATCGCCGCGACCTCGAATTCGTTGAGCCGGATATGCAAGACGGCATCGTCGAGTTCGCGGGCGAGCTTCAGCGGCCAGAACTCGGCGCCAAGCGCCAGCATGGCTTCGGCCGATCCGGGCGGCGGATTGGCCGGCCCGCGCAGCGTCATGGTGGCGATCCGTCGCACCCGGTCGAATTCGACGGCGAGCGAGCCGTAATCGACGCCGTTCGCCGTGAAGCTGCGCGTCAACGGAGTGAGCGTGATGCCCGGCCCGGCGGCGGCGCGGCGGGATTTGGCGGCAAATTCCTGGGCGCGCGCCGCGACGGTTTCCTCGAACTTGGAGCCCGGCACCACTTCGTCGACCAGCCGCCATTCGACCGCGCGTTTACCCTTCACGCCTTCCTCGGTGGTGCAGAAGACATCGGCATGGTCGCGGCGCACTTTGCGCTTATCGGCGACGCGGGTGAGCCCGCCGGTGCCGGGCAGCACCGCGAGCAGCGGCAATTCCGGCAGCGCCACCGACGACGAGCCGTCGTCCACCAGCATGATGTGGTCGGCCGCGAGCGCGAGCTCGTAGCCGCCGCCGGCCGCCGTGCCGTTGATGGCGCAGATGCTGGCGAGCCCGGAATGCTCGCTCAAATCCTCGATGCCGTTGCGCGTTTCGTTGGTGAATTTGCAGAAATTGACTTTGTGGGCGTGGCTCGCGCCCGCCAACATGCGGATGTTGGCGCCGGCGCAGAACACGCGCGGCTTGCCCGAGCGCAGCACGAGGACGCGGATCTGCGGATGCTCGAAGCGCAGCCGCTCGATGGCGTCGGCCAGTTCGATGTCGACGCCGAGGTCGTAGGAATTGAGCTTGAGATCGTAGCCTTCGAACAGCCCGCCCTTCTCGTCGACGTCGAGAAAAAGCGTGGCCACCTCGCCGTCGGTCGCGAGCCGCCAGTGGCGGTAGCGCGCCGGCTCGGTTTGGAAGTCGATTCTCCTCTGACCGTTGGCCAGCGGACGCTCGGGGGCATGGGCGTCAGCCATACGGCGTTCCTCGATATGTATTATAGT
>JBEKIC010000056.1:0-25103 GCA_050011955.1 Xanthobacteraceae bacterium | reverse complement strand
CCATAGCGCACGCCGCACCGCCGCTGAACTACCGACCGCGATTTCCTGCCTCGGCGCTTTTCCGACGCCGGCCGCCCGCGCGTGTGGATTGATCCGCGATTGCCGGCGTCCGAAAACCTGCACAATACCTGCACAATAGCAGACATTCGACGAGCTATTCGCGCTTGCAATGCTAGTCGAGAGGAGCGCACCGTATGCTCGTCATTTAACCAAGTCGAGGAATGTAAAATGAGCGTGGTCGAAATTACATATTTCTCGGACGTCTTGTGCGTATGGGCATATATCTCACAAGCCCGCCTCGATGCAGTCAAAGAGAGATTTGGCGACGCCGTCCAGATAAAGCATAGGTTCTGCTCTGTCTTCGGCGATACAGCGCAAAAGATCACCTCAACCTGGAAAGACAAAGGCGGATATGAAGGGTTCAACTTGCATTTGCGACAGGTGGCAGAGCGGTTTCCTCATATTAAGGTTCATCCCGAGATCTGGACGAAGACGCGGCCTTTGAGTTCGGCGAGCACGCATCTGTTCATGAAGGCAGTTCAGCAGTGGACCCACGGACCCGGAGCGATCGGAAGCCAATCCGCGCCAAGCATTTTCGATCAATTGATGTGGGCATTTCGCTGTGCGTTCTTTCGAGATTGTCGGGATATTTCTCGGTGGGATATTCAATGCGAGATAGCCGAGGGCCTCGGCGCCGATATCGGCGCCATTGAGGAACTCATTCACAGTAGCGTCGCATTCGCCCGTTTGGCGACGGACTACCAAGACGCAGACAAGATGCGGATCGAAGGCAGTCCGAGCTTCGTGTTAAACGAGGGACGCCAGAAACTTTACGGGAATGTTGGGTTCCGCTTGATAGAGGCAAATATTAAAGAACTTTTCCGCGCGCCCCGCACGGACGAAGCCAGTTGGTGTTGACCCCCCAACGTCTCTCAATTGCAGAAGACGTTGGGTCGTGGCGCCATTAGGTTACTAGGGTCCAGACTCATTAAATCCACCATATCAGCGCGGCGGCCAAGCAGACAGAAGCCAGATAATTTCGCGCCAACCTATCGTAGCGCGTCGCGATGCGCCTGAAATCCTTCAATCTGCTGAAAGCATTCTCGATGCGCCAACGAAGCTTGTAGAGATGCTTGTTGAAGCTGAACGATTTCTTCCTATTGCTGCGATTGGGAATGACCGGCTTGGTTCCGTAACCACTGCTCATCGCTCAGCCAAAACAGATGCCTGCTCATGTATGTTTCGCACGACCCGAATCATCTTGCTATTATCTAAGCAACAACGTTGACGAGTTGTGATATAAATATGGGCGTGAATGGCTGAACTTCGCTCAGTCTGCGGAGACCATCATGGGCCTGGCATTACCGGCTGAAAGCTCTTCGCTCCGGAATACGATCCACCGTGAGGCGGTCGCGGTCGCTGCCGCTGAACCTGCTTTGGCCGCGTGGATGCACGAGGCGGTCGTTAATCAGCGCAATCTTGCCAGCGCGCTGGCACAATTGATCGCTGTGGCGGTCAGTGGAAGCCGCGACGAGAAGACCGTAACCCGGCGAATTGCCGAACGGGCCTATCGCGACGATCCCTCTTTGATCGAGATCGCGACCCTCGATCTGAGGGCACCACTTGACCGTGATCCAGCGTGTCCCGGCCCTCTTCACGTGCTGCTGCATTTCAAGGGCTACATCGCGCTGCAGGCTTACCGCATCTCGCATCGGCTCTGGGAAAGCGGCCGAACCGAATTCGCCCGCGAGCTACACGGCCGCATCACTCAGGCGTTGCATGTCAGCATCCATCCGTCCGTGACTATCGGAAGTGCCCTATTTATCGACCATGGCACCGGTATCACCATCGGTGAAGGTGTGGTCATTGGCGAAGACGTATCGATGCTGCAGGAGGTCACGCTCAGCAGTTCGCCAGAAGGCCAAGCTGGCGCGCCGCGGATCGGCCGTGGCGTGCTGCTATCAGCCGGGGCGATAGTGTTAGGCAACGTTGACATCGGCGACTTTGCCAAGATCGGCGCCGGCTCGCTGGTTCTTGCGTCGGTGCCGTCAGGGTACACTGCAGTCGGCGTGCCGGCACGGCTGGTCGGCCGCGCATCCGACGCGCGGCCCGCGTTAAGCATGGATCAGTCTCTGCCATGATCCTACGGCACGTGAATCAAGAATCAGGAGTCAGACTTGTTGAATTTTCGCATGCAGACACACGCTCTTGTCGCAGTTTCCGATCGTCTCAGAAAACTGCTGGAGGTTGGTGAAAGCAATCATATTAATGAGTTTTGACCCTAGTGATGAATAAGAGTGCGGTGATTGCGCACTGCTCCGGGCTCCCGAAAGCCGCTGGCAAGCTGCTAAATAGGATAACGCGCATTACGGAAATGACATCGTTGAGGTCAGATCTGAGTCAAAAGCTGACGAGACGGCTTCGGTGGGGATGTCTGCTTCTTCACCTCAAGGCGGATATTCCTGCGCGCTTATGAGTCCAAGCCCTGGTCAACGCGGGCTATTGCCGTCGGCGGCGGCTACGGGCACATAAGGCAGGCTCGCCACGCGGCGGGTTTGAAAGTACAAGGAGCGCCAATCTATAAAAAGGCGCTTGCTGATAATAAAGCGGGGGGATGACATGACGCCGGATGTCGGACTGGCCAATTGGTTCCTGCAACGGTCGTTGCGCACGCCGGAACGGCTGGCGCTGCGCTTCGAGGGCGCAACCTGGACCTACGGCCAAATGCAGCGCTGCATCGAGAACTGCGCCGCGCGGCTGCGCGCGCTCGGCGTCGGCAACGGCGACCGCGTGGCGTTTGCCGGCCTCAACCAGCCGATGTTTCTGTTTTCGATGTTTGCGACCGTGCGCCTGGGCGCGATCTTCGTGCCGTTGAACTTCCGGCTGACCGGGCCGGAACTCGCTTTCATGATCAACGACAGCGCCGCCAAAGTGCTGATCGCCGATGCGCAATTGCGGCCGGCGATTATCCCGGTCGAGAAGGAGCTGATGAGTGTCACGGCGCTCCTTGCCGCCGAGGACGAGACGCTGTGGCGCGACGGCGCCGCGCCCGCGGCCGCCCATGTCCCGGCGCGCGCCGACGATGTCGCCATGATCATGTACACCTCCGGCACCACCGGCCGCCCGAAAGGCGCGATGCTCACGCACGGTAATTTCTGGTGGAACAACACCAATACCATGCATGCGCTCGACATCGTGGAGCACGACGTCACCTTGACCGCGGCGCCGATCTTTCATATCGGCGGGCTGAATGTGACGACGCTGGTGACCCTGCAGAAAGGCGGGTTGGTCGTCCTCCAGCGCAGCTTCGATCCGGGCAAGGCGCTGGCGGACATTGCCGCGCATCGCGTGACCACCATGTTCGGGGTGCCGGCGATGTTCCAGTTCATGGCGCAGCATCCAAGCTTCGGAGAGACCGACCTGTCGTCCGTGCGCGTGCTCGTGGTCGGCGGAGCGCCCTGTCCGCTGCCGGTGTTGAAAGCGTATCTGGCGCGCGGCGTGCAAATGCAACAGGGCTACGGCCTGACCGAGACCGCGCCGATGGTGAGCTTCCTCGGCCCGGAATTCGCGCTGGCCAAAGCCGGCTCGTCGGGCAAGACGCCGCTGTTCGCCGAGATAAAGATCGTCGACAGCGAGGGGCGGCCCGTCGTCACGCCGGGTGTCCAAGGCGAGGTGCTGGTACGCGGCCCCAATGTCACCCCCGGTTATTGGCACTTGCCGGAGGCGACGCAGGCGGCAATCGACGATGACGGCTGGTTCCGCACCGGCGACGCCGCCTACCTCGACGACGAGGGGTTTCTGTTCATCTGCGACCGCGTCAAGGACATGATCATCAGCGGCGGCGAGAACGTCTATCCGGCGGAAGTCGAAAGCGGGTTGATGCGCCATCCGGCCATCGCCGAGGTCGCGGTGATCGGAGCGCCCGACGAGAAATGGGGCGAGGCGATCGTGGCGATTGTCGTCCTAAAAGCCGGGCAGACGGTCACGCTTGAGGAATTACGCGGCTTCGCCGGCGAGTTCCTCGCCCGCTATAAGCTGCCGAGCCGCCTGGAGATGGTCGCCGCGCTGCCGCGTAACGCGACCGGCAAGATTTTGAAATATCAGCTCCGGCAAAGCTTCGCCCGACCCGACGCAGCGACGGCGAGATCGGCGGCGGCAGGCTGAGTGTTGCCGAGGGCCGCGCCCTTGCGTGCCTAGAGCGCGTCCAGGAAAAGTGGAAACCGGTTTTCCGTCCGGACGCGCGATAAAACAAGAACTTAGAGCGGGATGACGATTCGAAGATAAGTCATCTCGCTCTAAGACGTCAAAGACGCTACTTTTTCGGCCGTGTCGAAACCTCGCGACCGCGTTCCGCATGGGCCGCCGCCAAATATGAGGCGCGAGACAGTCGCGAGCTTTTAAAACGTCTCCATCGCGCGCTCCTCACGAAGCGCGCGCCGCAGCACCTTTCCGATCGGCGATTTCGGCAGCTCGCTGCGAAACTCCACGTGACGTGGAATCTTATAGCCGGTCAAATGATTGCGGCAATGCGCGATCAACTCGTTGGCCGTGAGAGCGGTTTCCCTCTTCACGACCACGAGTTTTACGGCCTCGCCCGACTTGGAATCCGGCACCCCGACGACCCCTGACTCGAGCACGCCGGCGCACATGGCGACGACGTCTTCGATTTCATTCGGGTACACATTGAATCCGGACACAATGATCATGTCCTTCTTACGATCGACAATGCGGACGAATCCGTCCTCATCGACTCTTGCCAGATCGCCGGTTCGCAGGAAGCCGTCAGCTGTCATCACTTCGGCGGTTTCCTCCGGCCGCTTCCAATATCCCTTCATAACCTGAGGACCGCGTACGCAGAGTTCGCCGATTTGTCCGATCGAGAGATCCTGTCCGCTGTCATTGCGAATCGCGATTTCCGTGTTGGGAATCGGGAGACCGATCGAACCGTTGTAGTCTTTGAGGTCGAGCGGATTTAGCGTGACCCCGGGCGATGCCTCCGTGAGGCCGTAGGCTTCGATGAGGGCCTTGCCGGTGACCTCCTTCCACCTTTGGGCAACCGCCTGCTGCACCGCCATGCCGCCGCCGACCGAAACCTTCAATGGCGTGAAGTCGAGCCGGACGAAGTCGGGATGGTTGAGCAGGGCGTTGAACAGTGTATTCACGCCAGTAATGACCGTGAAACGATGTTTGGCCAATTCCTTGACGAACGCGGGAATGTCGCGAGGGTTGGTGATCAGCACGTTGGTCGCGCCGATCTTCAGGAACACCAGACAGTTCGCCGTGAGCGCGAAGATGTGGTACAGCGGCAATGCGGTGATGATGATCTCGCGGCCCTCTTCGAGGACGGGCTTGAGCCACGCGTGCGACTGCTGCAGGTTGGCGATGATGTTGCCATGGCTCAGCATGGCGCCTTTGGGAACTCCAGTCGTACCGCCGGTGTATTGCAGAAACGCGAGATCGTCCGGACTGACGTCCACCGGCTCGAAGGTCTGCGCCGCGCCGTGCCGCAGCACGGATTTGAAGGACACTGCCCCCGGGATATTCCACGCCGGCACCATCTTCCTGACCGACTTGACGACGAAATTGACTGCCAGGCCCTTCGGGAATCCGAGCATGTCGCCGAGCTGTGTCGTGATCACGTGCTGAACCGCGGTCTGCGCAATAACCTTGGCGAGAACGGAGGCGAAATTCTCCGCGATGACGACGACCTGGGCGCCCGAATCCGCAAGCTGGTGTTCCAGTTCGCGGGGGCTGTACAATGGGTTGCAGTTCACCACCGTGTAGCCGGCCCGCAGCGCACCGAACAACGCTACCGGATATTGCAAAATGTTCGGCATCATGAGCGCGACCCGCGCGCCCTTGTTCAACTTCAACTCCGACTGCAAATAAGCCGCGAAAGCTCGAGATAAGCGGTCGAGTTCGGAATAGCTGATCGCCGTCCCCATATTCACATAGGCGGCGCGAGGTCCGAACTTCGCTACGCTCTTGTCGAACATCTCGCCGACCGAGCGATACTCGGCAACGTTCACATCTGCCGGGATGCCCTTCGGATACCTTGCGAGCCAAATCCTCTCCATGGCCTGCTCCCGCCGATAATGCTCCTTTGACAAACTAAAATTGTAGCGGCCTTTTGGACTACACTTTTGATAAATGTCATAAATCTGAAAAATCGTTATCCCGATGATATCCCGATGGCTTCGAACCCTTCTAGCCCTCGAGGCGGTCGCGCTTGCCGCGGCAGCGGCCTTTCTGATGAACGGCGCGGGCCCCAGCATGATCGCCGTCGCAGTGATCGGCGCTTTGCCGGTTCTCAACGTCGCTGTGACAGTCGCGATCTATGTAATCTTACGCCTCTACGCGCCGGCGTCGGTGGTCGGCACCGATTTCGACAGTCCGTACCGCTGGTGGAGCGCCGGCAGTGAATGCCTGGCCCTGCTGGCGCAGTTCATGGTGATCGCGCCGTTCGAGCGGTGGTGGATGGGCGCCGACACCGTGCGACCGCTTCCCGCCGGGCGGCTGCCGGTTTTGCTGGTTCACGGCTATCTGTGCAATCGCGGACTGTGGTGGTGGCTGCGACGGGGCCTGCGTGCAGACCACATCGAGGTTGCGACTCTCAATCTGGAACCGCCCTTGGCGGGTATCGATCATTTCGTGGCGCAACTGCATCGGCGCATCGAGGCGCTGGTGGCGGAAACCGGAGCCGGCCGGGTTGCGCTCGTTACTCA
Organism: Xanthobacteraceae bacterium; assembly: GCA_050011955.1. Lineage (GTDB taxonomy): Bacteria > Pseudomonadota > Alphaproteobacteria > Rhizobiales > Xanthobacteraceae > BOG-931. Next base: position 18,378 of record JBEKIC010000056.1, on the reverse strand, counting down.
CAGCATGGGCGGTCTCGTGGCACGCGCCTATCTGCAACATCACGGCGCCGCCCGCGTCGGCAAACTCGTGACCATCGCCGCGCCGCATCGTGGCACTGAGGTCGCGCGGCTTGGCCTGGGCCGGAATGCCCGCGAAATGCAGCCGGGTAGCATCTGGCTGCGCCGCCTGAATGCGTCGGCGGCGCCGCCGGTCGCGGGCGCTGCGCTTTGGAGCCGCGCCGACGAGTTCGTCGTGCCGCACGACAGTGGCCGCCTGCCCGGCGCGGCCGAGCATATTCTTCCCGCCCTCGGGCATATCGGCTTGACCTGGTCGGCGGAAGTGCTGCGCCTCCTCAAGGAAGAGCTGGCGTAGACGCCGAAGGCCGCGCCACCGTGAGCGCGTTTTACCAAGCCCCGGGCCGCACCAAAAGTCCGGGTCAAAGATGGATGCCGCGCAGCAACTGCGCGAACATGATCTGGTCGGCGGTCGCGCGTTCGGCGGCTGATTGCTGACCCTGCGAGGCGGCGGATTCCGGAAACATTCGGAAGCTGGTGTTCATGATGATCTGGGCAACGCGCGGGGCGACAGCGTGCACAGCCGCGCCGAAAGTGCCAAGTCGCGTCGCGATCCGCGTCGGCCTGCGGATGATCGCCTCCACGATCAAATCGGCAGCCTCCTCGGCGGTGATTGCCGGCACCCGTTCGTAAAACTTCGTCGGTGCGATCATCGCGGTACGAACCAGCGGCATGTTGATCGTAGTGAACTCGACGCCTCGATCGAGAAACTCGGACGCCGCGCATCGCGTCCACGCTTCGAGCGCGGCCTTCGAGGCCACATAGGCGGAAAACCGCGGCGCATTAGTCAGCACACCGATCGACGAGATGTTTATGACATGGCCACTTCTCTTCTTCACCATTCCCGGCAACACACCCAAGGTGACGCGCAGCGCTCCGAAATAGTTGAGCTGGATGGTGCGCTCGAAATCATGCAGCCGGTCGTAGGAGTTCTCGATTGCGCGTCGGATCGAGCGGCCTGCATTGTTGATCAGGATGTCGACCCCGCCGTGCTCCTCATAGATTTTCTTGATGAGGGCGTCGCACTGACATGCATCGGTGATGTCGGCCTGGCAGATGACCAGCGGTAGTCCGCGCGCCGCCGCCTCCTGCCGCGTAGCCTCGAGCTTTTCAGGGTCCCGCGCGGCAATGATCGTCACCGCTCCGGCAGCAGCGAGCTTTAGCGCAGCAGCCTTGCCGATGCCCGACGAACCGCCGGTGATGAGAGCGACCCGGCCTGCGACGCGGCCGCGTAGCGAGCGATCGACGAACAAGTCGGGATCGAGATGGCGCTCCCAGTAGTCCCATAGCCGCCACGCATAATCCTCGAACCGCGGTACCATGATTCCGGCGGGCCGCAGCAGCCGTTCCGCGTCGCGGCTGTCGAAGCGCGTCGGATAGTTGATGAAGCTCAGAATGCCGTCCGGCAATCCGAGATCCTTCATGATCGCCTTGCGGATGCGGCGAGCCGGGGTGAGGGCCATGAAGCCGTCGAGTACGGCGCGTGGAATCAACCCGAGGAGCGCGGCGTTGATCCGTATGGTCATCTCAGGCGCATGGGCCGCGCGAGCGAAGATGTTGAGAATATCGCCCACGCGTCGCGGATTCGAGTCAGTTAGGTGGAAGCAGCGACCGTCCTCGCCCTCGACATGAGCCAGGTGGTCGAGAGCGGCGACCACAAAGTCCACCGGCACAAGGTTGATCCGGCCGCCCTCGAGGCCGATGCTCGGCATCCAGGAGGGCAACGTTTTGCGCAGCTTCTGAATGAGCTTGAAGAAATAATACGGGCCGTCGATCTTATCCATCTCGCCAGTGTTAGAGTCCCCGACGACGATGCCCGGCCGATAGATCCGCCAGGGCACCCGGCACTCGTCGCGCACGACTTTTTCCGACAAATGTTTGCTGGCGAAATAGGGGTGGTCGACGTTCTCGGCCTCCGCGAACATGTCTTCCCGGAATACGCCATCATAGAGTCCGGCCGCGGCGATCGAACTGACATGGTGGAGCCGCCTGGCTCGGATCGCCTCGGCGAAGCGTATGGTGTTGCGCGTGCCCTCGACGTTCGTGGTCATCTCCGTCTCAGGATCGGCCTCAAGCGAATAGACTGCCCCGAGATGAAAGAGATGATCGACCCTGTCGGTCAGCGCCGCCACAGTATCGTCGCTCAGCCCCAGTCCGGCGCTTGTGAGATCGCCCTTGACGGCAATCGCGCGTCTTTCATCGGCTCCCCAGAATTCCCGCAACGTAGCCATGCGCTCGGGCGATGGGTCCCGGATTAGAAAATAGACCCTGGCGTCGGGCCTTTGGAGCAGCGCACGCACCAGGCGTTTGCCGATAAAACCCGACGCCCCGGTGACAAAATACATCATGTTCGGCGTCCCGCATCGCGACCACGCCTGCTCGTTAGGCTATATTTGACGGCGTGGGACGAGGTCCCTGACATCATACAGCATGCTAATGACTACCGTACGTGCTGCTTTGATCTTGATCAACGCGAGCGAGTAAGCACTGGGCGATAGTCGTGGCGGCCGGGGACACCGGACACCGCAACCAAAGACGGGAGACGTATTATGCCAAAGAAATTAAAGGCGCTCGCTCAGGGGGGCGACAAGAGCCAACAGTTAGTGACTGCAATCCGCGACTCTGCCACTCAGATCTGGCTGGCCGGTCTCGGCGCCTTCGCAAAGGCTCAAAAGGAGGGCGGCAAGTTCTTCGAGACGCTGGTGAAGGAAGGCGAGGCCGTTCAGAAGCAGGCCAAGAAGTCTGCCGACGATGCGCTGGCGGAAGTGAAGGCCTCGGCCTCCAAGTCATGGGATCAGTTGGAGCACGTGTTCGAGGACCGCGTCGCTCGGGCGCTCCACATGCTGAACGTACCGACCAAGAAGGACATCGACACGCTCTCGCATCGGGTGGCCGAATTGACGGCGGTGACCAAAAAGCTTTCGGCGACGAAAGAGCCGTCACGGCATTCCGAAGCCCGCAGCGTGGCTACGCATTCTTGATCGGAAGGCTGCGGGCGCAGGTATGCCAACGGCGTCCGCACGCTGGCGTCGCATCGGGCTAACGGTGTGACCGTGGTTCTGCTATGGGCCGTTGCTGATCTCTCGGAGGAGGGAACGTGACGCATCCGCGCCGAGCGCTGGCGCTCGCGGGTGGCGGGCCGCTGGGTGCCATCTACGAGATCGGCGCCCTCATCGCGCTGGGTGAGGCGCTTGACGGGCTCAATCTGACGGCCTGCGACCTCTATGTCGGCGTTAGCTCCGGCAGCTTCATCGCTGCCGGCCTGGTGAACGGCATCACGGCGCCCGAGATGCACGCGATGTTCATCGAGAGTGACGCGGCCGACGATCCGTTCGAGCCCGGCCTGCTCCTGCGTCCGGCGTTCGGCGAATATGCCGGCCGACTCGCGGCGGTGCCGCAGCTTTTAGCCTCGGCCGCGCGGCAATATCTGCAAGACCCGCGATCGCATGGGTTCTTCGAATCCTTTGGACGCCTTGCGCGAGCGCTGCCGACCGGCCTGTTCGACAACGCGGGTATCACCAACTACCTCACTAGGCTGTTCCTGACGCCACCGCGGACCAACGACTTCCGCATGCTGCCGCACAAGCTGTTTCTGGTCGCAACCGATCTGGACACCGGCGCGGCGGTGGCGTTCGGCTCTCCCGGCTGGGACCACGTGCCCATAGCGCGCGCCGTTGCGGCGAGCGCCGCGCTCCCCGGCCTGTTTCCCCCCGTCGAGGTCGGCCGGCGGCTTTACGTCGATGGGGTGCTGACCAAGACGTTGCACGCCTCACTCGCTCTCGGTGCCGGCGCCAAGCTCGTGCTGTGCGTCAATCCGCTGGTGCCGTTCGACGCCCGCGAGGCGGCCCGCCACGGCCACGTGAAGCATCCCTCGATCGGCGGAAGCGGCCTTCCGGCGATCATGTCGCAGACTCTGCGAACGCTCATCCATTCGCGGATGCAAGCCGGGATGGGCCGCTATCGCACGGAATATCCCGACGCCGACGTCGTGCTGTTCGAGCCCGAGCGCGGCGATGTTGAAATGTTCTTCACCAATGCGTTCAGCTATGCAGCCCGCCGGCGGTTGTGCGAGCACGCTTACCAGAATACGCGCGCCGATCTGCGGCGTCGGCTTGCCGAGCTGCGCCCGGTGCTGACCCGTCACGGCATCACGGTCAACGAGGAGGTCCTCGCCGACACTCGCCGCACGCTCCTGCCGCGCGGAAAGGCCCGGCGCCGCAGCGCGGGAAATCTCGGCCAGACCGCGGGCGACCTTGGGGCGACGCTCGACCGTCTCGAGGGGTTGGTGGCCACGCGCGACGGGCCTCGGTTAGCCGAACAAGGCGCGCGTAGACGAGCGCGGTAGCAAGGATCGAGCACAACGACTGAGACTGAGGCCCGTATCGGCTCGAAGGATCACGCCAGATGGCCAAAGCAAGATGGAAGGTCTTTCCCTATGCGGATGCCGGTTACGCATACGCCGGTGCCGCGCTAAAGGCGCACTGGTCGCGTCTGCATCGGGGCGATTGCGAACCTTATCTCGACGGGGCAGGCCTGAAGCAGCTGATCGCGCGCCATCCGCAGCTCGAAGCCTCTAACCAGTCGATCGATGCGGCTGCGGTGACGCTCCAGGATGCCTGGCGCGCCTATCATCGCGGCGATTTTGCCGAAGCCGTGGAGCTCGGTCTCGCCATCGGCCTGATCGGTTACAATGTCGCCAACAAGGCCACAAACATCTACGCCACCTACCTGGAAAAGGGCGAAAAAGCCAAGCTCGACCTGTTTCTTCAATCGGCGGGCCGCGCTGAACGATTGACCGAATGCGCCGGGACGCTTGCCAATGCCTGGTACTTTTATGCCCAGGCGCTCGGCCGCTACAGCCAGGGTATTTCCGTCGTCAAGGCGTTGGCGGAGGGTCTCGGGGGCAAGGTCAAGCATGCCCTGGAGCAAACGATTGCGATCGAGCCGCGCCACGCCGATGCCCATATCGCCATGGGCACCTATCACGCCGAGGTGATCAACAAGGTCGGCGCCATGCTCGGCGGCCTTACCTATGGGGCGAGCCGTGAGGCAGGCGTGAAACATTTCGAGACTGCGCTCAAGCTCAATCCGCATTCGGCAATCGCGCGCATCGAATATGCCAACGGTCTTGTCATGATGTTCGGCGAGGCAAAGCTTCCGCAGGCGACCCGCCTCTATCAGGAAGCAGCCGCCTGTGCGCCCGCCGACGCGATGGAGCGGCTCGACGCCGAGCTGGCGAAATCCGAGCTTGAGGATTGACTGGGTCCTATCCCTGCATCAGCACGAAATAGAGCAGACGCTCGAATTCCGGCTGAATGCGCGCGATGATGGACTGCGGATCCGGCACTAGAGCCGCATCGGTTATAAGCCCGAAATGGACCCTGCCGTTGAAGGACAGGATCGACAACCCCATGCCGATATTGCCCGATTGAGGCACCCAGAAGATCAACTGCTTCAGTTCGGAGCCCGCCAGATAGAGCGGGTTTTGCGGGCCTGGGACGTTGGTCATCACCGCCGTGGCTCGGCTAAGCAGCAGATCGAATAACTTGTCCTGAACCAGCTTGGGCGCGTAGCCGAGCGCTGCAAAAAGCCCCAGGGTCGTTACCGGTTCGTAGGATTTTTTAAGCACCTCCATGCGTCGCCGCACCTCGAACAGCCGTTCCAGCGGGTTTTCGAATCCGACCGGCAGCTCGATGGCGACCACGCCGAAACGATTCCCGAGCGTGGGTTTGGCCGTCATCGGGCGAAGATTGATAGGCACCAAGGCGCGCACTTCGACGCCCTTGCTCGGATCACCCTTCTCCTCCAGATAACCCTTGAGCGCGCCGGCGACGGCGGAGAGCAGCATGTCGTTGACCGAGCAACCGAGCACCCGGCTCACCGCCTTCACTTCAGGAAGCGGGATCGGCTCGGACCAGGCCACGCGCTTGTCTCCCAGAGGCGTGCCCTTGAAACGAGTCGGCGTGTCCATCGGCATGAACAGCAGATAGGCGAGCTCGGCCGCGATCCCGGTGCCGTCGCGCAGATAGTCGGCCGCCCGTGTGGGATGGGTGACGAGATCGATCGTGCTGTGCCAAGCCTCATTGGTGAGCCGGAGGCCCGCTCCGATGATCTCGCCTGCAGGCCCCAACAGCTCCTGCAAATTCAAGCCCAGACCGCCTTCACCGCCCGCGCTCCGCGGCCGCCGCATCACCGGCGCGTCGGGTCGATCGTCGGTGAGCGAGAGCACGACACCGACAAGGGCAACGCCATCCGCAATCGCATGATGGATGCGCGCGACGACGGCGGCCCCTTGCTCGTAGTCCTCAACGATCTGGAATTCCCAGGGCGGATGCGAAGGGTCGAGCGGCCGCGAGGCGAGTTCTGCCACATAGCGCTCGAGCTCGGCCTTGCCGCCGGGGCTCGGAAGCCGAACGCGCTTGATGTGACGCGCGATGTCGAAATGCGGATCGTCGCACCACCACATCCCGGTCGGACGCGTCTCGACACGTTGCCGAAAGCGGCGAAATGCGAGCATCCGTTTGGCGAGGGTGGCTTCAATTCGCCCAATGTCCGCCGGGGGCGCAAGCATCAAGACGCCGACGATAGTCATCAGATTGGCCGGCCGATCCATGCGCAGCCAGGTGGTATCGACCGGGTCCATGCGTTCGCTACGCGCCATCATCACCGTCCTGATCCGGGTCTCGGCGGATTGTGCCGCTGTTTGCCGCGCAACAATTGCGGTAGATCAACATAGCCCAGACGAAGTGGTGCTTGGTATTGCCATGAATGATCAACAGGACGCGGTCGAGCGGTTGACGAAACAGCTCGACCGCGCCGCGCAGCTGTGGGAAGGCGCCAAAGCCGACCCTGAACTTGAGGCCGCCCGCCAGCGGCTGCGCGCTTGGCAGGCGGTGAGGCTAGCCCGCACCCATGCCGACCTTCTGGCGAGCCCAAGCATGGGCCCTGCCGCCACATTCTTTCTGACCGATCTCTACGGCTCGAAGGATCTGACCAGACTCGATGCCGACGTCAGACGGGTCGTGCCCACAATCAAGCGGGTGCTGCCGGCGGCGGGTCTTGAGACCGTCGCGGACGCTATCGAACTTGAAGCCCTGTCCGAAGAACTCGACGTAGCCATGGCCGCGGCACTCGGGCCGAAGTTGACAGCGGCCGCCTATGCCCGCGCCTACCGCAAGGTCGACCGCCGCAAGGACCGTGAGCGCCAGATCGATCTTATCGAAGATCTCGGCCATTCGCTTGACCGATTGGTGCATCAGCCGTTGATCGGGACCGCGCTGTCAATGATGCGTCGGCCGGCGCGGCTTGCCGGCCTGGGCGAACTGCACGACTTTTTGCAGCGGGGCTACGATGCGTTCCGCACGATGGGCGGTGCCGGCGAATTTTTGAACCTGATCGTGGGTCGGGAACGAAAACTGCTGGAAGCCCTGTTCACCGGGGACGACAGCCTCCTCAGCGAAGGATCGGCGCCTCGCGCCGATTCCCAAGTTCAAGGATGAACATTACCGACGCCGTCCGCGCTCGTCATTGCGACCGGAGGCGTTCATTCGGGGGCTCATTGACGGGCACGCATCCGGTGCGGCGGTAGCGCTCGGATGCGAACCGCATCCTTCGTCAAGAGTGGCCGACCTGCGCCGTTTGCGCGACGACATTGCCATTGCGGCAGAGTGTTTTTTCGTCGTCGAGGCCCTCGATTGGCACCTCTGTCACTTGTTTTGAACGGCAAAGACGCTACTTTTCCGGCCGTGTCGAAACCGCGCTTGGGCGTGCGAGCAGGCGTTCGCTCCACGCCGCGACAGCCGCTGGAGGGGTGATTTCCATCAGCGGCAGGAACTCCACGAACGGTGCGTAGCACACCTCGGCAAGCGAGAACTGCTCGGCCACCAAATAGGTCTTGCCGGCCAGTTGCTTGTCGAGGATCGCAAAATGCTTCTCGATTTCCGCCTTGGCGTCCGCTATCGCCGCGGTGTTCCATCGTTCCTTGGGCAGGAAGCGCTTGGGAAAAACGATAGTGCCGGCGTGGCGCGTAAACTGCAGGTCGCACAGCTTCATGTGCATGTCGACCAACGCGCGGCCGCGCGCGTCGGCCGGCACCAGCGGCGGGCTGGGCCGCGTTGCCTCGAGATAATTGAGGATTGCGGTCGACTCGAAAAGGACGAACCCATCCTCCTCGAGCGTCGGCACGCGGCCGTAAGGGTTGAGCGACAGATACGGCTGCTCTCGATGCCGGCGCGCGGCCATGTCCACGACAACGAGCTCGTGCGCAATCTGCTTCTCGGCAAACGCGATGAGGACCCGGCGCGAATAGGTCGAGAACGGATGATAGTGCAGCTTGAGTCCCATGGCATGTTTCCTCAAAACCTCGCGCCGCTTTGCGCGATGCCGAGCAACTTGCCCGGACCGCGAAAGCTCATCGTCGCATCAATTGGCACAATATCCCGTTTGCGCGGAGTCACAAGCGCAAGCGCTTCGCACGCATGTCCTCGGCGAAGCGCGATGTTGGCGTCTGCTTTGCCCTTCAATTCCGCAAGTGTCGCTGATTGCGGCGGGCCGCCAAAGTCGGCCAACGGCAAGGTTGAACCGGGTCCGAATGCGTTCTAAGTAGCGCCCATGTCAGAGTTCCTGTCTCATGGCCTCGTCCCGATCGCCATCGGCGCGGTCGCGGTGGTGCTGCTGCTCGGCCTCGTCAACATGATGCGTGGCGGTTCGGGCAATACCTCGCAGAAGCTGATGCGGCTGCGGGTGCTGCTGCAATTCGTCGCCATCGTCATCATCATGGTCACGATCTGGGTGATGGCCAAGTAGAATGGCCAAGTGAACGGCGAATAAGTATGGTCGTCCTCAACAAGATCTACACCCGCACCGGCGACGACGGCACGACCGCCCTCGGCAGCGGCGAGCGGCGCAAGAAATACGACCTGCGCATCGCCGCCTATGGCACCCTCGACGAGGCCAATGCGGTGATTGGGCTGGCGCGTTTGCATACGGCCGGGGAGGCGGCGCTCGATTCCTCGCTCGCCCGCATCCAGAACGATCTGTTCGACCTTGGCGCAGATCTGTGCACGCCCGGCAAGGGCAGGGGGCCGGGCGGCGCCCGGCTCACGGTCACCGCGGCGCAGGTGGCGTGGCTCGAAAGCGAGATCGACCGGCTCAACGCCGCGCTAGCGCCGCTGCGCTCTTTCATCCTGCCGGGTGGCTTCGCGGCGGCAGCCTATCTGCATCTCGCCCGCACCGTGTGCCGGCGTGCCGAGCGGCTCATCGCCGAACTCAAGGACAAGCCGGACGAGAGCGTCACACCCGAGGTGCTGAAATACGTCAATCGGCTCTCCGACTACCTGTTCGTTGCCGCGCGCTATGCCAACGACAAAGGCGCGCGCGACGTGCTGTGGCAGCCGGGCCAGAATCGCTGAGACAGCGAAGCAGTAAAGGGGGCGTTCATGGGGCGGCTCGACGGCAAGGTGGCAATCGTCACCGGTGCGGCAAGCGGCATCGGCCGCGCCAGTGCGATTTTGTTCGCGCGCGAAGGCGCGCGGTTGGTCATCGTCGATCAGAATGAGGAAGGGTTGAACGAGACGGCGCACGCCATAGCGCAGCACGGCGGCAAAGCGCAGGCCGTCGTCGCCGACACCAGCCGCGAGGAAGACGTCGAAGCATTCGTCGACCAGGCGCGCGAGAGCCTTGGCGGGCTCGACGTCTTTTATGCCAATGCCGGGGTCAGGGGGGGTCTCCTTCCGCTGCTCGAGCAGACCGTGGATTATTGGCAGCACGTCCTGCAGGTCAATCTGATCGGAACATTCCTCGCGATCAAACATGCCGCCCCGCACATGGTCCAAAAGCGCCGCGGTTCGATCGTTCTCACGGCGTCTGTCGCGGGATTGCGCGCCAATGCCGGGGGCGCTGCTTATAGCGCCAGCAAGGCCGGGGTGGTCAGCCTCGCGCAGACGGCGGCGAATGCGCTGCTTGGAACCGGCGTGCGGGTCAATGCGATCTGCCCGGGACTGATCGAAACCGGGATGACCAAGCCGATCTTCGAGGCCGCGCGCGAACGCGGCACGCACGGCAAGATCGGTCAGCTCAATCCGCTGCAGCGCGCCGGCGCACCGGCGGAAATAGCCGCCATGGCGCTGTTTCTCGCCAGCGACGAGTCCTCCTATGTCAACGGCCAGGCCTTCCCGGTCGATGGCGGCCTGTCCAGCACCTTGCCCTTCACCCGGCCGATCCGTTGACCGCGGGCGCGACCGCCGGTACGTTGCCGCACCGCAGCATCCCCGGGGACCCTCGCAGCGGAAGCCGATAAAAGCCGAAACAAGCCATGAAAATACTCGTGCCCGTGAAGCGGGCGGTCGACAAGGATGTCAAAATCCGGGTCAAGTCAGACGGCTCAGGCGTCGAGCTGAGCAACGTCAAAATGTCAATGAATCCGTTCGACGAGATTGCCGTCGAGGAGGCGATCCGGCTGAAGGAGGCCGGCAAGGCCACCGAGATCATCGCGGTCTCGATCGGCCCGCCGCAGGCGGCGGAAACGATCCGCACCGCTCTGGCGATGGGCGCCGACCGCGGTATCCTGGTCAAGGCCGAGGGTGCCGTCGAGCCGCTGGCGGTGGCGAAAATCCTCAAGGCGATCGTGGCGGCGGAACAGCCCGGCCTCGTCATCATGGGCAAGCAGGCGATCGATGACGATTGCAACCAGACCGGCCAGATGCTGGCGGCGCTGCTCGGCTGGCCGCAGGGCACCTTCGCCTCCAAGGTGGCAATCGAGGGCGATGCGCTCTTGGTGACGCGCGAGGTCGACGGCGGCCTGCAGACGGTCAAGCTCAAGCTGCCGGCGATCGTCACCACCGATCTGCGCTTGAATGAGCCGCGCTACGCGTCGCTGCCCAATATCATGAAGGCGAAGAAGAAGCCGATCGACGACAAGAGCGCCGCCGATTACGGGGTCGATACCAAGCCGCGGCTCGACGTCGTCAAAACCAGCGAGCCGCCGGTGCGCAAGGCCGGCGTCAAGGTCAAGACCGTCGCCGAACTGCTCGACAAGCTCAAGAACGAGGCGGGGGCGATCTGATGCCGAGACAACGAGGATCGAGCATTATTCCCTCTCCCCTGGGGGGAGAGGGTGGCGAGCATGGAGCGCAGCGAAATGCGAGCCGGGTGAGGGGGCAAGTGACTCCCGGTAGTTCAGTTCCCCCTCACCCGGCGCGCTGCCGCGCGCCGACCTCTCCTCGCCGGGGAGAGGTGAAGAAGGGCCGGTGAGCTATGGCTACACTTCTTTTCGCCGACCACGACAACAAGTCGCTCAAAGATGCGACCGCTAAGGCGCTGACCGCCGTCAAGGCGCTCGGCGCCGACGTGCACATCGTGGTCGCCGGTCATAACTGCCGGCCCGCCGCCGAGGCTGCGGCCAAGCTCGACGGCGTCAAGAAGGTGCTGCTGGCGGACGCGCCCGCCTACGAGCACATGCTGGCCGAGCCCGTTGCGGCGCTGATCGTCTCCTTGGCCGGTCCCTACGAGACGATCGTGGCCGCGGCAACGACGACGGGAAAGAACATCATGCCGCGGGTCGCGGCGCTGCTCGACGTCATGCAGATTTCCGAGGTCATCAAGGTCGTGGCGCCGGATACGTTCGAGCGGCCGATCTATGCCGGAAACGCCATCCAGACCGTGCGCTCGACCGATGCCAAGAAGGTCATCACGGTGCGCACCGCCACGTTCCAGGCGACCGGGGAGGGTGCCACCGCCGCGCCGATCGAGCCGGCGGCGGCCGCGGCCGACCCCGGCCTTTCCGGCTTCGTCGGCGAGGAACTCTCGAAATCGGAACGGCCGGAGCTGACCTCGGCTAAAATCATCATTTCCGGCGGCCGGGCGATGCAAAGCCGCGAGAACTTCACCAAATACATAGAACCGGTTGCCGACAAGCTCGGCGCAGCGGTCGGTGCCTCACGCGCGGCGGTCGATGCCGGCTATGCGCCGAACGACTGGCAGGTCGGGCAAACCGGCAAAGTGGTGGCGCCGGACCTTTATATCGCCGTGGGTATCTCGGGTGCTATCCAGCACCTCGCCGGAATGAAGGATTCGAAAGTCATTGTCGCGATCAACAAGGACGAGGAAGCACCGATCTTCCAGGTGGCCGACTATGGACTGGTGGCGGATCTCTATCAGGCCTTGCCAGAGCTGGCCCAGGAGCTCGAAAAACGCGGCCGTTGATCGAAGCGGCATGCGCCACTAGTGCGGATCGTCGAAGAAGGTAAGCGAAGATGGTCGAAGTGCAGGAGCGGCCGATGACGCGCAGCGGACGCGCCGAGGCGACGGCGTTTTCCATTCGCAAGGTCGGCGTGGTCGGTGCCGGCCAGATGGGCAGCGGCATCGCCCATGTCTGCGCGCTCTCGGGTTTCGACGTGTTGCTCAACGACATCGTCGCCGAGCGCATTACCGAGGGGCTCAACACCATCAGCGGCAATCTGGCGCGCCAGGTCAGCCGCCAGCGCATCACCGACGATCAGCGGCAGGCCGCCATCAATCGCATCAGCACCGCGAAGACGCTGAACGAGCTCGCCGACTGCGATCTCGTGATCGAAGCCGCGACGGAAAAGGAGGAGGTCAAGCGCAAGATCTTCGGCGCGCTCTGCCCGTCGCTCAAGCCCGCGACCATCGTCGGCACCTCGACGTCTTCGATTTCGATCACGCGGCTGGCGTCCGCCACCGACCGTCCCGAGCGTTTCATCGGCATTCATTTCATGAATCCGGTGCCGCTGATGGAACTGGTCGAGGTGATCCGCGGCATCGCCACCGACGACGCGACCTTCGAGACCACCAAGCAATTCATCGCCAAGCTCGGCAAGCAGATCGCGGTGTCGGAGGATTTCCCCGCCTTCATCGTCAACCGCATCCTGCTGCCGATGATCAACGAGGCGATCTACACGCTGTACGAAGGCGTCGGCAATGTCGAGGCGATCGACACGGCGATGCGGCTCGGTGCCCATCATCCGATGGGGCCGCTGGAGCTCGCCGATTTCATCGGGCTGGACACCTGCCTGTCGGTCATGCAGGTGCTGCACGAGGGGCTGGCGGACTCCAAATACCGGCCGTGTCCGCTCCTGGTGAAATACGTCGAGGCCGGCTGGCTCGGCCGCAAGACGCGGCGCGGCTTCTACGATTATCGCGGCGAGAAGCCGGTGCCGACGCGGTAAGCCGACACCGCGCAAATTATCCGGTGGATTTACCGTTCTGCGCGCTGGCGCTCCGCGCGCGGCCGGATAAGATCGACTTATGACAAGTACAGATCTCCACCAGTTGAGCTCGGTCATACTGAGGCAGGTGTGGGGACGTGACGCGATCGACGGCCAGCGCATGGCAGCGGCGGTGCATTATGTCATTGCCAAAGCCGCCCCCGGCAAGCTCGGCCACGTCAAGCTCAATAAAATCCTGTGGTGTGCCGATCTGGAGCATTACCGCTGGCACGGCGTGGCCGTTACCGGGTTACGGCAATATTCGCGAACGCTGCACGGGCCGATGTCTCAGGACATCGTCCGCGCCGTCGGCTGGCTGGCCAGGGAAGGCAAGGTGGAAGAGCGGACCGTCACGGTCACTGGTTATACGCGCCGCGAGATGGTCAGCCTGGAGGATCCGGATATTTCGGTGTTTACCGACGCGCAGACCCGCATTCTCGATCAGATGATCAACGCCATCGCGCCGCTGACCGCCAGCCAACTCAGCCGCATGAATCGTGACGATCCGCTATGGAATGAGCTTGCCAATAACGAAGCCATGTCGGTGGCGACAGGATCGATCATGACGCCACCGCCGGAGCCGCAATAGTGAAGGCGGCGGAAGGCGTTGAAAAGACCTGAAAATTTCCGTTGCGGACGAGTGAAGCAACCACTGCGGCGGGTAAGTCCCCGCCTGTCGCGTGCCCGTCTAACTTCTATCATAATTTGTACAAAAATTATTATATAGTATAGGTTGCATGGCCGCCTTAACGTTGTGAGCCATGTGCCGTCTCATCAGCGAGTGAACCGAGACATCACTTGGCCGGACCGCGACGTACGTGCGCGTCACCCGATCACAGGGGGATTGAACGATGCCTAGACACTTCGGAAATTTGTTATTTGCGCTTGCGCTGCTCGGGAGCAGCGCCGCATTCGGGCAGGGAGCGCCGCTGCCATGGGGCCAACGGTCCGACATGCTCGCCTGGGAAACCTTTGTCCAGATTGTCGCCCCGGCCGGCGATCAGCAAAACACGAATGTCGAGTTTGAGACATGGGCGAGCGATGAAGACATCTACGCAGCATCGCCGCATTGGCCATCGGTCGGTACGGCCAAACAACTGCAAGTGAGCGCATTAGGAACCGTCCGGCATGGGGTGGTGGTCCGGCCGCAGATCATCGCGCCGTCTCAATGTACTCAAGACTATGACAAACAGGTTGCCCAGGCGGCCGGATTTCCTGCCGACGGCTGCATCGGCGAAGAAGTGCGGCGAAATTGGGCGACGTTCCAGTACATCGTGTCGAACAAGCTTTACTCCAGAGCGGGCCTCGCCGCGGCATTCCAGAAGGGTCTGAAGGTCGATCTTCCGGCGGACGCGATCGAGTTCAAAGGCGATTGGGTGAGGGTGGCCGACGTTATGAAATGGCTCAATTTGACCGAAAAACAGGTGGACGACCTCTATTACACGAACACGGCGACGGCCGGCAAAACGACGACAAAATTCGCCCTGGTTTCATTTCATTTCAGCACCAAGCAGATCAAAGATTGGGTCTGGGCCGACTTCGAGCACCAAAAGAACCCCGGTCGTTGTGACGATATTGGATGTCACGACAGCTTTGGTGCGACCGTGCCGGATGTGCCGCCCACAACGCCGCTCTGGCAGCAGTATGGCGAATGCCAGAAGACGGCGGCGGTGGCGGCGATGTTTACCAATGCCGGCATTAATCCGGTTTGGAAAAATTATTGCCTCAAAGGATCGCAAATCACGTTTGTCAACAGCGGCACTCCAACGTTACTCGGCAATTCAGTTATCGAGGCTATCAACGCCGGTGTGCCTATCGCCAAATCATCGTGCATAACATGTCACGCCTATGCGTCCTTCGATAAGGCCGGGGACGGCAATGGTGCGGCGGCTGGCGCTAACTACACCGGGAACGTCGACCAAACAAAATTGCAGGGCTGGGCCACCAATGACTTCCTGTGGGGGGTCCTGTTCGCCCGGTAGTTCGCGATTGACGCCGCTTAGTCGCAGCATGACGGCGAACTGTTCGGCTGTTCATCGGTCGCTGCGGCGACGGCGCCGTCGTAGCGGTCGTGGTGGCGAACCCAGGCCATGCCATAGGCCAAGCCGTCCTCGTCGCGGCCCTTAGGGACGAGATCGAGAAAGTTGTAGGCGCCGATCAGAATGTCGAGGCCGCGCCCGTAACATGAATAGGTGTGGAACAGCTCGCCGGCGGCGCTCTTGTAGAACACGCTGGCGCCGGGCGCCTCCTCGCTGGGAAATTCGCCTTGCTGATAATTGTAGGTCACTACGCCGTTCGCTCTCTGCTCCGGCGTGAACGACACCTGATAGTCGAAGTTGAAGTCGTTGCCGAACGAGGACACCCATTTGAAACGCCAGCCCATGCGCCGTTTGAACGCCTCGATGTCCGGCAGCGGCGCGCGCGACACGACAACGAATGCGATGTCGCGTTGCGCGAGGTGAGTGACCAGCCCGTCGAAATGATCGGCGAGCAGCGAGCAGCTCGGGCAGCCCTCCTCCCAATCTGGCCCGAGCATGAAGTGATAGACGATCAACTGGCTGTTTTTGCCGAAAAGCCCGGCCAGCGTTTCCTTGCCGTTCGGTCCATCGAAAACGTAACTCTTCTCGACTTTCTCCCAGGGAAGCTCGCGGCGCTTGCGGCTGAGCGCGTCGCGTGCGCGCGTAAAAGCTTTCTCCTCCGCCAGATGCGCCCTGCGGGCAACGAGCCACTCGTCACGGGAGACGATTTTATGCGGTTGCATGTTGCAGCTCCTTACTTCGGTCGTTCAGGCGTCCGCCGGCGTCATCCAGCCGACGGCGGCGCCGCCGGGTTCCGTGAGGATGACGATCCGGCCGACGTCAGGCACGTCGAAGGCCGGTTTCATGACCGTGGCGCCCGCTTTGGTCGCTTTTCTCAGCCGCGCGTCGACGTCGTCGACCGCGATATAGGCCATCCAAGCTTCCGGGACGTCCTTGTACTCCGGACCGTTGATGTCGAAGATGCCGCCGACCGGTTCTCCGTCGACCATGGCGAGCGTGTAGGTGCCGCCGTCGGGCATCGGCATCGAATCGTAGCGCCAGCCCAGTGCATCAGCATAAAACTTCTTCGCGCGCGCGACATCACGCGTCATCAGCTCGTTCCAATGAAAATGACCGTGCGACCAGCTCATGACGTGCTCCTTTGGTGATGCGATCGTGACTGCAGTCTCATACATTTATTCCAGTCTTGTGTCCCTCAGGCGACGAGCTTCTCGAGCTTGTCCAAGGCGCCGTTCCAGCCCTTTTCATGACCCTCGCGCGACTCTTCGTCGAACAGCCGCTCGTGCGTCAGCGTCAGCAGCGTGCCGCCGTCATCCGGTTTGAACAGCACCGTCACCAAGGATTCGTAGGGTTCGTCGCCCGGCGCGGCGTCCCACGCCCAGGTGAAAACCAGCTTCTCGTTGGCGACCACCTCGCGATAGACGCCGCCGACGGCATGCTTCTCGCCGTCGGGCGAGAGCAACACGAAACGATAGCGGCCGCCGACGCGCGCGTCGCTTTCCGCCTGCGGCGTCTTGAATTCCGCCGGGCCCATCCAGCGCATTATTTTTTCCGGGTCGGTCCACGCGGCGAAGACTTTGGCGGGCGGCGCCTTGAGCCGCCGCTTGAGGGTGAGGCTTGGTTTGACGGCCAACTGGACGGACATGACGTTTCCTCCTCAAGGAATGTGGCGAGGCGGCCAAGCGCCTCGGACCAGAAGCGCTCGTAGCGATTGAGCCAGGCGATCGCGTCGCGCATCGGCGCGGCATTGAGCCGGCAAGTGACGGTGCGGCCCGACTTGGTGCGTGCCAGCAGTCCGGCGTCGGCGAGAACGTCGAGATGTTTCATAATCGCCGGCAACGATACGCCGAACGGCTGCGCCAGCGCGCTGACCGAGAGTCCGGGTTGCTCGGCGAGCCGCGTCAGCAAGGCCCGCCGCGTCGGGTCGGCAAGCGCCGCGAAGGTGCGGTCGAGGGGCGCCGCATTAGACTTAACCATATAGTTAACTATAGGGTAGCCAGCGGAGCTGTCAAGCCGCGTGGATCAGACCGTTGGCCGGAGCCGAGAGAGAATGCGCCGCCTAAAGCCCCTCGTTCGGTGCGGCCTTGCGAGGTCGCCAAACGTGCCCGATGGACCAAAATTCGCGGAATTTTTCCGCCGCTGAAGCCCGATTTGGCGCGTTTGCCTTGACAGTTTGCGGTTCCGTTGCCACGGTAGCGCCAACAATTGCAAGAAATACGCGGCCGGGATAACGGCCGCATAAACGCGCATGTCGCGCACGGGGAGGAAACCTATGAAGCGAATAGGGACGACGATTCTGCTTGCGGGGGCGATGGCGGTCCCGCTCGGACTTGCGGCCGTGGCGCAAGAGACCGGCGGCGGCGGCGGGGCCGGCAACGCCAAAGCTCCGGCGGCGCCGAATGTCACGCAGGCGATGCTCAACAACGCCGCCAAGGACAGCAAGAACTTCCTGGCGACCAACGGCAACTACGACCAAACGCGCTTCTATCCGGCCGGCGAGATCAACACCAAAAATGTCAAAGGGCTGCACGTCGCCTGGATTTTCCAGACCGATATCAGAGAGTCGATGGAGACCTCGCCGATCGTCGTCGACGGCGTGATGTACGTCACCACCTCGTTTGATCACGTCTATGCGCTCAACGCGCAGACCGGCGAGCAGATTTGGCACTACAAGCACGACATGGGGCCGATCACGGTCTATTGCTGCGGACCCAACAATCGCGGCGCCGCGGTTTATGGCGACAAGGTGTACCTCGCCACGCTCGACGCCAAGCTCGATGCAATCGATGCCAAGACCGGCAAGCTGGCCTGGTCGCAGCCAATCGTCACCGACCCGTCGCTCGGCTACAGCGAGACCATGGCGCCTACGGCCGTCGACGGCAAGATCCTCATCGGCACCAATGGCGGCGAGTACGGCATCCGCGGTTTCGTCAAGGCCTTCGACGCCAATGACGGCAAGCTCCTTTGGACGTTCAACACGATTCCGGAGAACTCGGTCGGCGTCTGGGCGACCAAGGACGCGACCGGCCGCGACATGCACCGCGACATCGCCGCCGAGAAGG
>JBEKIC010000055.1:0-25967 GCA_050011955.1 Xanthobacteraceae bacterium | reverse complement strand
AGGTCGTCATTTCGTCGTCGCCTGTGAGGAACACCACCGGGCGTCCTAACTGCGCCGCCACATGGAACGCGAGCGTTGTCTTGCCGGACCCGGCGGGACCACGGAAATGGACTGGAAACCCCGCGCGCAAATAGCCGAGCGCGCGATTTCGCAAATCCTGGACCGCGGCGGTCTCGACGAAATTTGTGCCGGCACGCAGGGAAATGGTGGTTCCTGCGAGGTGACTGACTGGACGCGGCGCCGTTGGCATGTCTGGTTCTCCGTGCATCATCACTCGTAGGCGGCGGCCTGGCGGTCGGCACATCCGGGAACGCCTTCGCACTGAAGGCTGCGATACCATTGTCGCCGCGCGGCTTGGTAACGTTCGGGTGTGCCCTGCCAGGCGCGAAACTGCTCGTGGATGCGCCTCAAAGCGGGCTCACATTCCAGCCAGAACTCATCGTCGAAGGGTGAGGCCGACGGTCGAAGTCTGAAATTCGCTTGCCGCGACAGGCTGGCCGCCATGCTTCGTTCGAAATCGGTACCGAAGCCGGCCGATACTTGCGTGACCACATAGGCCACTGCATCGCCAAAGCCCAACGCGAGTGCCTGCTCAAGTCCGAGTTCGCCGGCAATAGCTGCGGCCAGGACGGACAGGACCCGGGCCAGCGCTTCCGACTCCCCCTTAGGGCGATTCTCGCCGGTTCGGGTCAAGGTGACGAGATCAGAGTAGGCGAGCGGCAGGCCTCTCTGCGAATGCCGTGGCGGCAGCAGCGTCAGCATGAACGTGTTCGGCGCGAAATTTCCGATCGATTCGTTCGAACCCAACGCGAGCGACAACTTGTCCCACAATGCCTCGAGGTACGACCACGCATCGGTAAAATCAGGCTGCAAGACGATCTCTGGGTGCAGGCCGTCGCGCACCACTACGCGACAGCCCAGCCCGGTGAAGGTCTGCAGCGCCGGCGGCAGCGTTATCTCGATGCTGCCGCTCGTTCGTCCTGCGGATCTGATCTTGCACATGCCCAAGTACATCGTGCGCCTATGTTCAATTCCAATCCGGCATCCCACGCGGCGTGCCGTCTAGCGTTCTATCTAGCAGCGCATCTAGCAGACGACCCGGCCGCGATTGTGCGTCTCTCTTGGTTAACGCGAGGTTAATTTGGACGGTATCGATACCTGCCCTGCGCTCTCCTGCCTTCGATCCCGCTCAGAAATTCTTTGACCTAAGCGGCACCGCCGAACTTGATGCCCGACCAGATTTCATGCGCTTTCATGCGGTCCGCATGGATCGCGCCAATGACTCCGTTCATGCTCGCACGCAATTTTCGATGGCCGGCTTCGAGCGACGCCCGTTGCCGCTTGGCCATCTTGTGGTGCGCGCTCGCAAGGGTCGGGACGATCTGCGCGGCGGCGCTGCGGAACTCCCGGGTCTGCTCGACGAGAGCGCCGGCCTGGCGTCGAAGACTGCTCCGCAACTGGCTGGCAGCCTTACGCCGGGCGCTCGCCAAGTGTGCAATTTTGTTCATCGTGGCGTTGCGGTGGGTCGCTACATCCTTGCCCATGGCGCTGAGAAACTTCTGGGTCTGCGCGACCTGATGCGCCGTTGCCCGATGGTGAGCCGCGACATCCCTGGCCAGCGAAGTGAGAAATTTGTGCGCTTGCATTCGGTAGTCCTGTGCCATTTCTCCGCGTGCCGTCGTACATGCCATCAACATGGACTCGGTCGCCTGACGCATGGCGTCGATCGCCGACCTGCGCAGTTTCGATGACTGACAAAGATCCTTGGCCAGACGGCCCATCTCTCGTGATTGTGACATCATGGCGCCCTCGTTTGCACCAGTCGGTGCCCTTTCGACCATTGCGGCCGGGATATTCTTGAAAGAGATTGAGAGCGAAGTGGCCGCTTGCACTCGATTGATCGCAAGAGTCGCTTCGCTCTCTCGCAGAGTTGTTCGAACAACTCAGGCAACTCAAGCCTCGGCTGAAGCCGTGAGACCAATGGCCTCGGCATACTTCAGATAGGTATCGACGCCGGCAACGACGATGCGAGCCTCGATCGCCAGCAGCTCAATTCCGACCAGCGAAACGCGGGCCCACGCGTCGATCACGACGCCCTTGTCCAGAATGCGGTCGACAACCTCGGCGAGGCTGGTCGACGCGATAGTCTTTTCCACTGCCATGACGCTCTCTCTCCTCAAGTTTGCGTGCAGTACACTGACACTGTCACCAAAGCACGGCCGCAACGGCGGCATAAGTTAGGTCGAATATCAGCCGAACGACGGGTTTTCCCTAAGCAAGTGGCGCCGCCGGCGTAAGGAAATACATGTAAGCAAATACAGCAGAGACGGGTATCTGCAGACACGGGTATCTGCGCTCGTCCTCACGAACGATTGAATACAGTTTCCCAATGTTCAATAATCGCAACCCGGAATGCATCAGCACAACCGCATTGCTTGCATACGAGCGGCTGCGTGATTGCGTCGTCACCGACGCGGACCTTTTATCAGTTTAAATTTCCGCGGTCGCTCAGCTTCATTCGATTAAGGCACGGGGGCGTAATCACGGGATGACCACCGCATCTCAAACAGCCGGTAATTTGCATAACCAACTTGACGACGTTGTCTGCCTCCATCTTCTGCATGAGGTGCGCGCGGTAAATTTCAATCGCCTTTGGGCTGACGCCAAGATGGCGCGCGGTTTCTTTGTTTGACATACCGCCGAGCACGCATTCGAGAACCTGTCTCTCCCGATGAGACAACGTTGCGAGCCGATCCAAGGTGGCCGCGTGCTGGGTCCAAACCCGATGGGTCGCGACGTCGCTACGAACCCAGTGCTGAATCGTCTCGATGAGCAACTCCTTGTTGAACGGCTTTTCGAAGAATTCGACTGCCCCTAGCTTCATGGCGCGGACCACCGTTGCCAAATCGCCGTAGCCGGACACAAAGATCACGGGGATGGTCCTTGCACGCGTTCGCAACCAAGTCAGCGTTTCGATACCGTTCGATTCCGGCATCCGCAGGTCAAGAACGACGCAGCCGGGTAGATCAAGGTCGAATTTTTCAATGAACTCGGAAGGCAATGCGTAAGTGGCGGTCTTCAAGCCAACCGTCTTGAGCAGCAGCCGCAACAGGTCTCGTGTGGGCTCGTCATCATCGACCACATGGACAATGGCGTCCGGCGTCACTGGACTGCCGTTGCCTTGCCTGTGGTGTTTGGATGACAAGATGCCGCTCCGAACGCCTTTGAATCCGCGCGCATGCAGCCCCGATCTGCTGCCGGACAATCGGCGCTACACGTACGGCAAGTGCCCTGCCGCTACGGCAAGCCCGGAAACAATCTGTGGTTCAATGGTTAAAGAACCGTAAAGATCAAGTCGAAAGTGCTACGATTCAGACAAGATACTTGAATGCGACGAGCTGCTGCATTGCGCCCGGTCGCTCACAGCCGCTTGCCATCCTTATCGTAAAGATACCAGCCGCGTCCGGCTTTGCGGCCGTCATAGCCGGCCGCCACCATCTGGCGCAGCAGCGGCCGCGGCAGGAACCGCTCGCCATAGGCCTTGTAGAGAATGTCGTGGACGTCGCGCGACAGCGTGTTGGTGGTGTTGTCGAGCAGTTCGAACGGCCCGATCGGATGACCGAGGCCGAGCTTGCAGCCGAGATCGATATCCGCCGGTGTGCACACGCCCTCCTCCACCAGACGGATCGATTCGATCACCAGCGCATGCAGCAGGCGATTGATCGCGAAGCCGACGACGTCCTTGACCCGAATGGGAGTCTTGCCGATCGCTCGCAGCGTCTCCGAAATCGCATCCGCGTAGCTGGGATCGGTGTCCAGTCCGGGGATGACTTCGACGAGCTGCATGCGCGAGACCGGCGAGAAGAAATGCGTTCCGATAAACCGCTTGCGGCGCTCCTCGCTCAAGCCGGCCGCCAGCGAGGTGATCGAGATGGAGGATGTGTTCGAAGTCAGGCCCGCGCTCGGCGCGACGATCCGGTCGAGACGCGCGAACATATTTCGCTTGATCGTTTCGTCTTCGAACACCGCTTCGATGACCAGGTCGCGATCGCCGTAACCCTCCAGACCCTCCACGACATGCAGATTGGCGATGGCGCGCTCGGCGGCATCCGTGGTCCAGAACTTGCGGCCGATGCCGCGGTCCAGCACCCCTCGCAGGCGATCGAGCGCCTTGTCGGCCACGCCACGATTTTGGTCCGACAAGATGACCGGATGCCCCGCCAGCGCGAACACCAAGGCGATCTCCGACCCCATCATGCCGGCGCCGACGACGCCGATAGCCTTGAATTTCTCCATGACAACCCCCCTCTTGCTTGATTGTGCTCAGCCGGCCTGCGCAGGCCCCTCGCGCATTTCTAACTGACACTTTTTGTACGCAGCCGCTCCCTGAGAACAACCTTCTGCACTTTGCCATTGGCATTGCGCGGCAAGGCGTCGTTGAGGATTTCTACGGTCTCAGGAACCTTGTAGTCGGCCACCTTGTCGAGCTTGGTGAAGCCGAACACCGGCAGCGGCCGCACCACAGTGATGCCCGGCAGGTTTTTCGGCACAATGATCATCGATTGCTGCTTGTGCCTGTCGGGATTGTCCGGGTCGGACTTACCCATGAAGATGAACAGCCCGCAGCGCGGATCGCCGGCGCCGGAGGAGAACCATTTGTGCCCGTTGATGACGTATTCGTCGCCGTCGCGCTGGATGGTCGCCCGAATATTGGCGGCATCGCTGGATGCCACCCCCGGCTCGGTCATGGCGAAGCAGGAGCGAATCTCGCCGTTGAGCAGCGGCACCAGCCATTGCTTCTTCTGCTCGTCGGTGCCGTAACGCGCCAGCACTTCCATGTTGCCGGTGTCAGGGCGGAACAGTTGAAGATTTCCGACGCCCACGGCAGGCGGCCCATCTGCTCGGCGAGCGGCGCGTATTCCAGGTTCGACAGCCCCGCCCCGAATTCGGATGCGGGCAGGAACAGGTTCCACAGTCCTTCGTTCTTGGCGAGGGGCTTCAATTCCTCGACCACTTGCGGCGTATCCCAGACGCCGCACGCCTCCAGCTCGCGGTAATAGCGCGCCTCGTTCGGATAGCCGTGCTTGGCCAGGAATGCCTTGACCCTGGCGATCCATTCTTGAGTCTTGGAGGAATAGTCGAAATTCATAACGCCCTCGCGTGCTGCCGGCTCGCGTGCAGGCTATCTGCACGGCGGCCGAATTCTTACTACTCCACTCCATCGCGTCCCACGAGGTCTTTCGCAGGTGATCGCAAAACTCGAACAGAGAAAAATCTCGCTATCGGGTAGAGACGGCATGAGGCGTAGTAACCCGCATGCGGCCGCACTACCCCGCCGACGAGGTTGACAGATCGATCGCGACCGCGTGGGAGTGGAGAAATCTTCGTCATTGGCGCGGTGCTGCGCTTGTTTCAGATTGTGATCATTCGGGCGGCAGATAGGGGCGGACAAGCATGAACAGCGTAAAGGACAAGGTCGTCCTGGTGACCGGAGCAGCAGGCGCGATCGGATCGGCGGTCGCTCATGCAGTGGCACAGAGCGGCGGCATCGCGGTCACCAGCGATCTTCCCGCTCGCCGGGATGTCGATCATGCTCTCGACGTCACCTCGGAAGAGGACTGGACGCGGACCATCGCCGCCATCGAGCAAGACGTCGGACGGCTCGATGGTCTGGTCAATGCTGCCGGCATCGTAGCGCTCGGCACCGTCGAGGACACCGACTTCGCGACTTGGCGCCGCGTCATGGCGATCAATCTCGACGGCACGTTTCTGGGCTGCAAGTACGCCATGCGGCTGTTGCGGCGGAGCGGCGGCTCGATTGTCAACATCTCATCGGTTTCGGGGCTGGTCGGAGGGCATAACTTCGCGGCGTACAACGCCTCGAAAGGCGGCGTGCGGCTTTTGACCAAATCGGTGGCGCTGCACGGCGCCCGACAAAAACCAGCGGTGCGCTGCAATTCGGTGCACCCGGCCTTCATCGAAGGCCCGATGGCGGACGGCATGATCGCGCAATTCCGCGATCCGTCCCGCGCCCGCGAGCGGCTGTCGGCCTCGGTGCCGCTCGGCCGCTTCGGCACGCCCGCCGAGGTCGCGGCGCTCTGCGTCTATCTGCTTTCGGATGAATCCGCGTTTGTCACCGGCGCCGAGTTCGTGCTCGATGGCGGCCTTACGGCGCAGTAAGGCGACGTACTCATAGCCGGGTGCGTCCAGAAGACTTTTGACCGGCGGCGATGGTACGCCAGATCGTCTCCGAGCGGATCGGCATGTCGAGATGACGCACGCCGTACTCGCGCAGGGCGTCGGCGACCGCGGCGACGATGGCGGGCGGCGTACCGACGACACCACATTCGCCGGCTCCTTTGGCGCCCAGCATGTTCGTCGTCGCCGGCGTGGTGGGGGCGGTGAAGCATTGAAAGAGAGGCAGATCATCGGCACGGGGCAGGCAATAATCCAAGAGACTGCCGGTGATGAGTTGTCCCGAACGAGGGTCGTAATGGCACAGCTCAAGCAGCGCTTGGCCGACGCCTTGCGCGCTGCCGCCATGAATCTGGCCGTGCACGATCATCGGATTGACGACAGTTCCGACGTCATCGACGGCGACGAGGCGCTTTAGCTCGGTGGCGCCGGTTTCCATGTCGATCTCAACCTCGGCAATGCAGCAGCCATTGGGAAAGCAGAACGGCGCCGTTGCGGTGTCGGTGGCAACGAGGCGCCCCGTCTCGCTGAATCGCGCCAGTTCGCTCAGGCTCACGCTGCGGTCCGTACCGACAATGAAAAAACTCCCGTCGGCAAATTCGATGTCCTGCTCGGCCGCCTCGAGCCGCCGCGCCGCGAGCTTGCGCCCCTGCTCGATCAAGCGCTCGACACCCCGCGCGACCGCTTCGCCGCCAATCACCAGCGAGCGCGAGCCATAACTGCCGACCCCTGAGGCGACGCGCTCCGTGTCGCCTTGCAGCAGCTTGATCGCCCCGAGCGCAACGCCCAGGCGCGCCGCCGCCATCTGCGCGTAGACAGTCGCGAGGCCCTGGCCCATCGCCTGCGTCCCCGAGAGAAGTGTAATCGTGCCTTCGGCGTCCGCCTCGACGGTGACCGTTTCGCTGGGCTCGAGTCCGCTCGTGGTGTCGATGTGGCAGGCTAAGCCACGCCCCAGCAGTCGGCCGCGCTGCCGAGCCGCGGCGCGTCGCTTCGGAAAACCCGCCCAATCGGCGATGCGAACGGCGCTGTCGAGGACTTCGCGGAAATCTCCGCTGTCGTAGGTCGCGCCCGCTGCCGTGCGATAGGGCATGGCGCTGCGGGGCACGAGATTGCGGCGGCGCAATTCAACGGGGTCGATGCCGATCTCGGCCGCCGCGACATCGAGCAGACGCTCCAGCCGATAAATGGCCTCCGGCCGGCCGGCACCGCGATAGGGGCCGGTTGGCAGCGTATTGGTGAGGATGCAGCGCACGCGGATATGCAGCGCGGGGACGTGGTAGACCCCCGTCGCTACGCGATTTCCCGTCTGCGTCGCGATTGCCGGGCCAAAATAGGAAAGATAGGCGCCCATATTTGCGAGCACATCCGCCCGCAGCGCGAGAATGCGGCCGTCGGCGTCAAGCGCCAGCGCGCAATCGCTCTCATGATCGCGGCCATGATACTCGGCGAGGAAGAGCTCGCTGCGCTCGGCTTGCCAACGCACCGGCCGGGCGAGTTTCCGCGCCGCATAGAGAACCAGTGCTTCTTCCGGATAGGGCGCGATCCGCGCGCCGAAGCCGCCGCCCATATCGGAAACCAGAATGTGAAGGCGGTCCTCCGCGATGTGCAGCACCTCGCTTGCAAGCACGCGCCGCATCAGATGCGGCGCTTGGCAACAGGCATGCAATGTCAGTTGATCGCTCTCGTCATCGTAGACAGCGACCGCAACGCGCGGCTCCATGGGGTTGGGCACGATCCGGTTGTTGACGACCGAAAGGCGCACGACGTGCGGCGCCGTCGCCATCGCGGTATCGACGGCGGCGGCGGCGCCGATCTCGAAAACGCCCGCAACGTTGCCGGCAGCCTCGGGCCACAGCGAAGGCGCGCCACGCCGCGTGGCCTCGCGCAAGCTGGTCACGGCCGGCCGCGGCCTGAACGTGATCTCCACGGCCTCGGCCGCGTCCTTGGCTTGATCGAGCCGCTCGGCCACGACGATCGCGACCGGGTCGCCCACATAGCGAACACTTTCCCGCGCCAGCGCAAGACGCGGCGGCGCTGCCAAGCGTCTTGCGTCTGGGTCGCCCATGATCGCGGCGAAGCCCATCGCGCCAAGGCCGTCGCGCGCGAGATCTTCGGCGGTGAAAATGCCGACAACGCCCGGCATGCCACGCGCCCGCGCGAGATCAATCGTGCCAAGCTCGGCATGGGCATGCGGCGAGCGGACCACCACCATTTCGAGTTGCCTAGGGAAGCGCCTATCCCCGAGAAACTGTCCACGGCCGGTGAGCAGCCGCTCGTCTTCGACTCTGAAAGGCGACTGTCCCGCGCCGAAGCGGGCCGCGGCTTCCGGCAAACCCGCGTCTGGCTTAGGCGACGTCATCGCGTCGACCTTCGTTTCGGCGGCGCAGCTCGAGGCGCGGCCGGATCAGCTCAGAAGCCGTAAAGCGCCGCGGGATTGTCCGCCAGGATACGGTTGCGCGTCGCCTCATCGGGGACCCATTCCGCGAGAAGATCGAGAAGGACTCCGTCGTTCGCCATCGGCCCCTTGATCGCAACATGCGGCCAGTCCGAGCCCCAGACCACGCGCTCGGGCCGCGCCGCGACCAATGCCTGCGCGAAGGGAATCGTGTCGCGGTAGGGGATGGGTTGCGACGAGATGCGGTTTGCGCCCGAAATCTTGACCCAGCAATCAGCCTCTTTCAGCAGCTTGCACAGCTCCTGAAAGCCCGGATCGCCAAGACCGCCAGCGGTCGGAATATATCCCATGTGATCGATGACGAAGGGCACGGGCAGGCCCGCCAACCGCGCGGAGATGGATGGCAGACGCCGCCCGTCGATCAGGAGCTGAAGATGCCAGCGGCGGCGTGCAATGCGTCTGGCCAGAGTCTCCATCGCTTCCAGCCCAATACCGCCGCCGAACAGTTCGTTGCAGCGCAGGCCGCGGACCCCGGCGGCTTCGAGGACGTCGAGTTCCGCCTCGGCAACGTCGGGCGTGACCACGGCGATGCCGCGCAGTCGCTGCGGATGGCGCCGCAGCGTTTCGACAAGCAACCGATTGTCGGTGCCATGCACGCTCACCTGCACCAGCACGCCGCGCTCGATCCCGAGCGCGCGGTGCATGGCGAAATAAGCCTCTTCGGGCGCCGGCGGCGGCGTATAGCTGCGCTCAGCCGTAAAGGGATAATGTTCGGGCAAGCCGATCACATGAGCATGGCAGTCGCAGGCACCGCGCGGCATGCGAAAGTGCGGCGCCTGAGGATGCGGATCTGGTCCTTGGCATAGCGGTGCCTCCAGACCGGCCGTGGAAGGCTTGGACATCGGAGCTTTCTTGTTGGCAGTGTGGATTGAACAGACGATGGCGTCGCGCGTGCCGGCGCCGCGGGAGAACTAACGGGGAGTCGCCCGATAAATCGGGCCGCGCGCCACCACGCGCTCGAGCAGGCCGTCGGTGAGATAGTTGGGCGTCGCGTAAGGGTCGTAAGCGACGCTTTCCTGTCCGGGATAGCCGAGGAGCTCGCGTACGCGTGGCGACATGTAATAAGCACCGGACACAGCAAGGCCGAGCGCGTTGAACGCCGCAGCGTCCTTGCGCAACAGGTCATTCGCTGCAGCGCGCGGCTCCCGGCCTTGGGCCGCGGTCAGCGCACGCAACAGGTCGTCGCGGATGTCGGGGCGATGCTTGAGCACGTCGTCGAGCAGGGCTTCGTGCGCACCGACAGCGCTCGCCGCCGGCATCTTGCCGTGGGCGGGGACGAGAACATCGGCGAGCTCTTTAAAGGTGGCCCGGAGCTCCGCGGTTAGGCGGCTGGGAGTTGGAGTGGACATCAGGCTGCCTCCTGATTGCGGCGCTCGGCGGCAAGGTGCTTGGTCTGGCGCAGTGCCACGGACATGATCGTCGCGGTCGGGTTCAAGCCGGCCGATGTCGGGAAAGTGCTGCCGTCGAAGATGTAAAGGTTCGGCACATCGTGGCTTTGGCCCCAGCGGTTGACGACCGAAGTTTTAGGATCGTCGCCCATCTTGCAAGTGCCGAGCAAATGCCAACCGGTGTCGCGCACTTCATGAACCACAACGATCTCGATGGCGCCGGCGGCCTTCACCGCTTCGACGCAGCGGTCGACGTGGAATTTGAGCAGCCGCCGCGTATTCTCGGAATTGCGGTACTGGAGCTTCGGCGCCGGAATGCCGTCGCTGTCGGTGACCACGGGATCGAGCATCACGCGGTTCGTTTCCTCCGGCAGGTCCTCGCCGATGATGCCCCAAACGATGCTGTGGCCGAAACGCCGCCCGACCACTTGGTGCAGGCTTGCACCCCATGCATCCTCGATCGTCGCTTCGCGGTCGGAGAAAATCTTGGTGCCGACGAAAGACATCGCACCGAGCGGACCGCCGGTCGGCATGGCGCCCCACTTGGCGCCGCGCACAAAGCCGCGCTTCTCGTCGGTTTCGTAGAACTGGTAACAGTCGATGGTCTGGCCGAACGGTCCACGCCAGGATTCGAGATCCTCGTCGTAGACTCCGAGCACGGCGGAGAACGGATGCATCATCAGCCGCTTGCCGACCAAGCCCGACGAATTGGCGAGTCCGTCAGGGAAGCGCGCGGAGGCAGAGAGCAACAGAAGGCGCGGCGTGCCGATGCCGTTGGCGCAAATGATCACCACTCTCGCCTTTTGCCGGCGCTCGCGGCCGTGCTCGTCGATATAGACGGCGCCGGTCGCCAGCCCGCGGTCGTCGACCTCGATGTGCCGAACCCGCGCGCCGGTTACCAGACGCGCGCCGTTTTTGATCGCATGCGGCCAGAAGGTGATATCGGTGGTGGATTTGGCGCCCTCGGGACAACCGGTCATGCAGGTGCCGCGAAGCACGCAGGCATTCAGCCCGTTGTAGGGAATCGAGGGAATGGCGTTGGTCCCCGGCCACCAGTGCCAGCCGAGCTTGTCGAGGCCACTGGCCGCCTTGCGCCCGACCTTGCCGATCGGCAGCGCCGGCGTCGGGAAGTTGCCGCGCGGCGGATAGGCCGGGTTGCCTGGCATGCCGGAGACGCCGACCTCGTGCTCGATCTGGTCGAGGAACGGGAACAGTTCCTCGTATGTGAACGGCCAGTCGTCGGCGATACCATCCAGCGTTTTCACCCGGAAGTCTGATGGCGTGAACGGCGTCCAATGGCCTGCATAGAGCGTGGCGCTGCCGCCGACTCCGGCGAACATCAGCGGGTTGATGTCGGACTCGCTGGTCTCAACCGGATAGTCGCGGGGCAGATCGCGGACATTGGGATTGGGATGCCAGCGCTTCTGGCTGACCAGCTCCCACTCCGGCCGCCGTCCGGGATAGAGGTCGCGGTCGGGCATGTGGCCCTGCTCCAACGTGATCACCGAGAATCCGGCAGCGGACAAATGTTTGGCTGCAACCGATCCCGACGGGCCGGCGCCGATGATGAGCACATCGACCACTTCGTCTCGCTGCGGCCGCCGCGCGGTGGGGTTGCCACTGGCTGTCATGTGTTCCCTCCTGGATGACTTGTCGCCGCAGCCTTGAGATCGCCGCCGCGGCGCGCGCGCCGCGCTATTTTGGTGTCGGCTTGAAGATCGGACCGCGATCGATCACTTGTTGCAGCATTCCGTTGGCGACATATTCCGGCGTCGCGTCCGGATCGGCGGGGCGGCTCTCCTGCCCGGGATAGCCGATCAGCTCGCGCACCTGCGCGCTCATGTAATATCCTGCCGAGGCTACCAGCCCGATGGCGCCGAGAGCCGCGGGGTCGTCGCGATTGAGCGTCTCGGCCGCGGCGGCGGGCGGCTTGCCGGCGGCGGCGCGCAGGCCGCGCAGAAATGCTTCGCGGAGATCGGGCCGTAAAGCAAGCATGCGGTCGAGGATCTCGCCGCCAACGCCGACTTGGCTGGCCATGGGCATGCCTTCTGCTTCCGGGATCAACACGTCCGCGATCGCGAGGAAGGTGCGGCGCAAAGCGTCGTCAAGCTTGGTGCTCATGCTGCCACCTTTTGGTTGCGCCGTTGCGCGATGAGATGTTTCACACTGCGCAAGGCGATGGCGCAGATCGTTCCGGTCGGGTTGAAGCCAGAGGAGGTGACGAAGACGCTGCCGTCGTAGACGTAGAGGTTCGGCACGTCATGCGCTCGGCCCCATTGGTCGACCACCGAACGTTCGGGGTCGACGCCCATGCGGGCGGTGCCCATCAAATGCCAGCCGCAGTCGCGCATCAGCGGCGTCACCGACATATCGACGGCGCCAGCTGCGAGCGTTGCCTCCTTGGCCCGTTCGAGGTGGAAGTCGATCAACCTTTTGGTGTTGTCGGAGTTCTTGTAGATAAGCTTCGGCGACGGGATGCCGTCGCTGTCGCATAGCTTCGCGTCGAGCACGACCTGGTTGGTCTCGTCAGGCAAGTCCTCCGCGATGATGCCCCATTCGAAAGCGCGGCCGAACACCTTGCGGGTGTTGCGGTGCAGGTTGGCGCCCCAAGCTTCCTCGAGTGGCTTGCCGCCATAGGCTGCGCGCATGCCGAGCGGGCCGCCGCTCGGCATCACCTGCCATTTAGCGCCGCGCACGAAGCCACGTGTCGCATCAGTCTCGTAGAACTGCATCGACTGGATGGTCTGCCCGGCCGGACCGAGCCAGCTTTCCAGCGGCTCATCGAAGTAGCCGCTGACGGCTGCATAGGGATGCATCATCAAGTTCTTGCCGACGAGACCCGAGGAATTGGCAAGGCCGTCGGGAAACCGCGCCGACTTGGAGAGCTGAAGGAGGCGCGGCGTGCCCACGCCGTTGCAACAGACAATGACCACCTCGGCCCGTTGCTCGCGCTCGCGGCCGTTGCGGTCGATATAGATGGCGCCGGTCGCCAGCCCTTCGGCATTCACCGTGATCTCACGCACGCGGGCGCCGGTAATCAGTGTGGCGCCGTGCACGAGCGCTGCCGGCCAATGGGTGTGATCGGTCGAGGCCTTGGCCCTGTCGGCACATCCAGTCAAACAGGTGCCGCGGCGCACGCACTGGTTCCGTCCGTCGTAAGGTCGGGAGGGAATTGCGTTCGGTCCCGGCCACCAATGCCAGCCGAGCTTGTTCATGCCCTCGGCGGCCTTCATGCCGATCTTGCCGATCGGCAATGGCGGCAGCGGCGGCGCCTTGCCTGGCGGGTAGGCGGGATCGCCGCCCAGGCCCGAGACGCCCATCTCGATATCCATCGCATCGTAGAACGGCTCAAGATCCTCATAGGTGAAGGGCCAATCATCGGCCACGCCGTCGAGCGTCTTGACCCGAAAGTCGGAGGGCATGAAGCGCTGCCAATGCGCGGCGTAGAGGATCGTGCTGCCGCCGACCGCGTTGTACATCAGCGGGTTCACGTCGGACTCGGAGGTGTCCACCGGGTAGTCGTTCTCAAGGTCGCGGACGTTGGGGTTGGGATGCCAACGCTTCTGCGCCATCAACTCCCATTCCGGCTTGTCACCCCAGAACTCGCTGTTGTCGACCTTCGGGCCCTGCTCCAAGCAGACCACGTCGATGCCGGCCTCGGCGAGATGCTTGGCCGCCACCGAGCCCGATGCGCCGGCACCGATGATCAGCACGTCGGCGACTTTCGCACCCTTCTTTATATTAGCCATGGCCGAAACCCTCCTGCCGTTTCTGTATTCGGCGGTCCTCCTCGGCCGATTCGGGTCGCCGCTTTGCCCCAACAGGGATGAAAAGTGCCACAGCCCGGACTTGCTTACAAGATAATTGACAATTTCATTGACATTCGTGTTTACGTATCGAGCAGGTCCGCACATCGCTTAGTCATAGGCGGGCCATTCCGCGTCACTGGTGCGCCGCGGCGGGGGAATCGCGCTGGATTCGGAAGCACTTAGACCGCGCGCGGTGGAGGGATCGTATGCTGGTCGCGGTAGTGCTACGGCTCGTGCCAGACCTCAGCGGGGAGTTTGAGATCGCCGACGACGGCAAGGATGTCGATCGCGAATGGGTCGGCATGAGGCTCAACGAATTCGATGACCACGCGTTGGAGGAAGCCATCCTCCTCAAGGAAGCCGAAGGCGCTACCGTCATTGCGCTGGCGCTGGCCGGCGAAGGCGCCGACCGCATGCTGCAGAGCGCGATCGCCCGCGGCGCCAACCGTGCGGTCAAAATCTCCCATGACGCCGAAGGCGTGCTGTCGTCCCGCGCGGCGGCCCCCGTCATCGCCGCCGCCGTGCGGCAACTGGGCGTTGAGCTGGTGCTGACCGGAGTCCAGACGCCCGAAGATTTATTCGGACAGCTCGCGCCCTATCTCGGAGCCACGCTCGATTGGCCGCATGTGAGCGCGGTCGGCGGCGTGCAGCGTGCGGGAGACGGCATCGAGGTGCTGCAGGAATACAGCGGCGGCATCTCGGCGAGGTTGCGCCTTGGACTACCGGCGGTGATCGGCGTGCAGACCGCGTCCCAGCCGCCCCGTTACGTCTCGGGCAGCAAGCTGCGTCAAGCCATGAGCGAGCCGATCGCTGTCATCAAGTCGGACGCGATGCCGGCCGCTGACACGGCGGAGATTCTGGCATTGCGCGAACCGACGCGGAGCAGCGAAGCGGTCATGCTCGAGGGCGACGCCGAAACGGTCGCCGACAAACTTCACGGCTTGCTCGCCGAACGCGGCCTCGTGAAGGGGTGACGGCGATGGGCGATATTCTGGTTCATATCGAGACCCGCGCCGGCGCCATCCAGCCGGTTTCGCTCGAGCTGCTCACCGCGGCGAGAGAGCTTGCCGGCGCCACCGGCATGAAAGTTGAGGCGCTCGTCGCGGCTGCGGCACCACAAGAAATCACTGCCCGGCTCGGCGCCGCCGACCGGGTGCTGGTTGTGGCGCATCCCGCGCTCGAACCCTATACGCCGGAGGCCCACGCTGCGATCCTTGCCGAGACCGTGCGAGCACGCGATCCGGCCATCGTCCTCCTGGGTTACAGCTCGGTCGGGCTCGATCTGGCGCCGAACCTTGCGGTGCGCACGGGCCGCCCGCTTGTCAGCTACTGCGTCAAGCTTGCAGTAACCGGCGATGCAATCGAGGCGGAGAGCCTCGTCTACGGCGGCAAGCTGCGAGCGACGACCCGAGCGAAGCTACCGGCAATCTTCGCCGTCACACCAGGTAGCTTCGCTGAGGCGCAGGCGGGCGCCGCCCCCGCTGAGATCCTCGAGCTCGCGCCGCCGGACGCGATCGGCAAGCTCCGCACGGCTTTCGTGAGCGAGACGCGGCCGCCGCCCGGCGCCATCGACCTGACCCAAGCCGACCGCATCCTCTGCGTCGGCCGTGGCATCGCCGACAAGGACAGCATTGCCATCGCCGAGGAAGTCGCGGCGGCACTGGGCGCCGAGATCGCCGGCAGCCGCCCGGTGATCGATGCCGGATGGCTACCGAAGGAGCGCCAAGTCGGCAAATCGGGCTGTAAGGTCAAACCCAAACTCTATATCGCCGCCGGCGTCTCCGGCGCGCCCGAACATCTCGAAGGCATGAGCGCAGCCGAGCTCATCGTTGCGATCAACTCCGATGCCAAGGCGCCGATCTTCCGCGTCGCCCATTACGGCACGACCTGCGACCTGTTCGATCTCCTGCCGGCACTCGGCGAGCGCCTCAAATCCGGCGGAGCCGGCTAGTGGCCGTGCAGACGCTCATCCTCTGGGCGCTCGTGGCGTTCGCGGGCGCCGTCGCGGCATGGCGCTTCTATCGTTTGCTCCGTCCGCTGTTGCGGGCGCGCCCCGATCCGCGCTTCGACAGGCCGGGCGAACGGATCATCGGCGTGCTGCGCGCGGTCGGACTCCATCAGCGCCTGCTGAAGATCCGCTATTCCGGCATCCTCCATGCCATGATCTTCAGCAGCTTCATCGTGCTGTTCACGGCGATCGTCGAGGCCTTCGGCTCGGGCCTTTTTCCCGGCTTCAGCCTGGCGCCGATCGGCGGCAATACGTGGATTGCCTGGCTGCAAGAGGTATTCGCCGTCGTCATTCTGGTCGGTCTCGGCCTCGCCGTGTGGCAACGCTACGTCATCCGGCCGTCGCGCTTCCGCGGCTCGAACACGCTCGACGCGACCCTCATCTATCTTCTCATCACCGCTGTCGTGCTCACCATGTTGCTCCAGGCCGCGTTCGCCATTGCCGCCGGCCATGACGCGGCGGCGCCGTGGCGGCCGGTGAGCCGGCAGATCGCGGTGCTGCTGACGGCACTCGGCGTCAGCGGCGAGAGCGCGGCGCGCGGCGAACACATATTCTATTGGGCGCATATCTGCGCCATCCTCGGCTTTCTCGTGTACATCCCGGGCTCGAAGCACCGCCACATGATCCTCGCGGCGATCAATGTCTATTTCCGCAGCCTGCAGCCCAAGGGGACGTTGCCACCTGCCGATCTCGACCATCCGCCGATCGGCGTCGGTGCCATCGAGCAGTTCACCTGGAAGAACATGCTCGATCTCTATTCGTGCACCGAATGCGGCCGCTGCCAGGCGGCGTGCCCGGCCTACGCAGCTGGGCTGCCGCTAAGTCCGAAGCTGTTGATCACCGACCTGCGCGATCATCTCATCGACAAGACGAACGGCGCAGCGCCGGAACCGCTTCTCGGCGGCGCCATCGCGGAAGAGACGCTGTGGGCCTGCACCACGTGCCGCGCCTGCATGGAGGTCTGCCCCGTCCATATCGAGCACATCCCCAAGATCGTCGATATGCGCCGCCAACTCGTCGAGCAGGCGAGAGTGCAGCCGATGCTGCAGGAGGCGCTCTCGAACCTGCAACGCAATGGCAACTCGATGGGCAAGTCGCCGCGGCTACGCGCGCGTTGGACCAAGGAACTCCCCTTCAAGATCAAGGACGCCCGTTCGGAGCCGGTCAACATCCTGTGGTTTGTCGGCGACTTCGCCTCGTTCGACCCGCGTGTTCAGGCCAACACGCGCCGGGTCGCCGAGCTGTTGCACGCCGCCGGCGTGGATTTTGGCATCCTCTACGAGGCCGAGCAGAACAGCGGCAACGACGTGCGGCGCGCCGGCGAGGAAGGCCTATTCGAGATGCTGGCCAAGCACAATATCGAGCTCTTGTCCGGCTGCACGTTCAATCGTGTCATGACCACCGATCCGCATAGCCTTAACGCCCTGCGTCAAGAGTACCGCGCGATCGGCGGCACCTTTGAGGTGATACATTATACTCAGCTCCTGCTCGAGCTGATCGAGAGCGGTCGCCTCACGCTGGCGCCCGGCCAAGGGGAAGTCGCGACCTATCACGACCCCTGCTATCTCGGCCGCTACAACGGCGGTTTCGACGCACCGCGGCGGATCATCGAGCGGACGGGCCACCGGCTGCACGAAATGAAACGCTGCCGTGAGAACTCGTTCTGTTGCGGCGCCGGCGGCGGCCGCATCTGGAGCGACGATACGGGCGTCACCGAGCGGCCGAGCGAGAACCGCATCAAAGAAGCGTTGGCGCTCGGTGACGCGAAGTATTTCATCGTCGCCTGTCCGAAGGACAAGGTCATGTACACCGCTGCCGTGCAGGCGCTCGGCGTCGAAGACCGCATCGAGGTTCGCGACATTGTCGATTTGATCAAGCTCGCGCCGCACGCGATTGGCGAACGAC
The DNA here is from genome assembly GCA_050011955.1 of Xanthobacteraceae bacterium. GTDB lineage: Bacteria > Pseudomonadota > Alphaproteobacteria > Rhizobiales > Xanthobacteraceae > BOG-931. Next base: position 8,207 of record JBEKIC010000055.1, on the reverse strand, counting down.
AGCCGAACGTAGCGGCGTGACGCCGGCGGCGGAGCCGCCGCCTGCGCCCGCCGCTTCCACACGCAGGCGCCTCAAACGCTCTCGATCGCCTTGGCCACCGCCGCAGCGACGGCCTCGTCGTCAGGAACCATACCGCCAGCCACGCCGACTGCGCCGACGACCTCTCCCTTCCGAGTGATCGGCTGACCGCCGCCGAAAACGACGAACGGCCGGTCGCGGTGCGACGTCTCCATGCCGTAAAGCGGCGCACCCGGCTGGACATATTGCATCACGTCGCCGGTCTTCATGTTCAGCGAGCGGGCGGTGAACGCCTTGCCTTGCGAGATTTCAATGCTGGCGAGCAACGCGCCGTTCATGCGTTGGAAGGCCAGCAAGTTGCGCCCGGCATCGACGATCGCGATGCTCGACGGCGAATTCAGCTCCTTCGCCTTGGCCAAGCCGGCGGCGATGCCCTTTTGCGCGTCTTCTACAGTGATCCCGCTCATGTCGTAGTCCCCCAGTTGTGAAAATGCCGTGCCCTCAAGCAGCCGCCAGCCGTGAGCGGCCCTGCATTGAGATGGCAAGGAGTTGGTCGTGCGTGCAGTCGCGTTTCGGCGCGCGGTAGACGAGGCGTCCGTCGTGGACCACGTAGACCGTCTCCGCCAATGCCAGGATCTCGTGGATCATCGAGGAGATCACGATGACGGCGGCCCCTTCGCGCGCGAGGTGCAGGATGATGTCGTAAATCTCCTTGATCGCGCCAACATCGACGCCCGAGGTCGGCTCGACGAAGATGTAAACCTTGGCCTTCGCGGTCATCCATTTGCCGATGACCGCCTTCTGCTGGTTGCCGCCGGAGAAGAACTTGACCGCCTTGTCCGCCTGCGGCGGGCTGACCGAGAACCGCGCCATTACGCCCTCGGCGTAGCTGAGCTTGCGTTTGCGGTCGATCAGCCCTGCCCGGCTCAACAGGTTGAGCACCGGCAGCGCGAGGTTGTCCGCGATCGACAGGTTTGGGAACAAAGCCTGTTTGCGGCGGTCTTCGGGGATGACGGCGATACCGGCGGTGCGCGCCTCGCTCGGGCTGGCGATGCGGACGACGCGCCCGTCGATACTGATGCGGCCGCTATGGTGGGCGACGCCGCCGAGGGCTTTCTGGATCTGCTCCTTGCCGCCGCCGATCGGACCGGTAATACCGACGACCTCGCCGGCGCGCAGGCTGAAAGAGATCGGCTGCAGCTGCTCGGCCGCTAGCGCCTCGACCTCAAGAACGACACGGTCGGTGGCGTGGCCGAGATTGTAAGTCTCGAGTTGGGAGGAGCTGCTGTGATCGACCATCAGCTCGGTGACCCGCTCCTCGGTGATCTCGTCGCGCGTCAGCATGGCGGAGACGCGGCCGCCGCGCAGGATCGTGACCCGGTCGCAAACCGCTTTCACCTCGCCCAGCCGGTGTGAAATGTAGATGATGGTGATGCCCTGCTCGCGGAAGCGTTGCACGATCCGGAACAGCAGTTCGACCTCGGTGGCGGAGAGACGCGCCGTCGGCTCGTCGAGAATGATCACCTTGTAGCGGCGCTGGAACAGCGTCGCCAGCGTCACCAACTGCATCTCGGCGGCGCTCAAGCTCGACGCGCGACGATCGACGTCGAGCGAGACGCCGATCTCGGCGAGGATGTCGCGCGCGCGCTCGTTGATCCGCCGCTGCGACACCGCGAAGCGGCCCGGCTCGTTGCCGAGCAGGACGTTGGCGCCGACCGAGAAGCCCGACACCAGCTCGGCGTCCTGATAGACCGCGCCGATGCCGAGGCGATGAGCATCGAGCGGGCTGCTGATGCGCGTCGGCTTGCCCTCGAGCAGGATCGTACCCCCTGAGGCGCTGTAGACGCCGGTCAGGATCTTGATCAGCGTCGACTTGCCGGCGCCGTTCTCGCCGAGCAGCCCATGCACCTCGCCCCGCGTGAAGGTGAGCGAGACACCTTTGAGGACTTTTGTGCCGCTGAACTCCTTCTCCAGCTCGCGGAGCTCGACCAGCGCGTTGTCGGTCATGGCGCGCCCCGCCTAGATGAACTTCAGGTGGATCTCCTCGCGATTAAGCAGCGCATTAGCGCCGACCGCGAGGATGAGGATGATACCGGCGAAGAGCTGGCGCGCGGCGAACGAGAAGCCGACCATGCTCATCCCCGAGTTCACCATGTAGATGAACAGGATGCCGAGCAGGGTGCCGAGCACGTGCGGCTTGCCGTAGCCTAAAATGGTCGCACCTAAGAACACTGCAGCAAAGGCTTCGAGCAAGTAGCCTTGACCCCCCACCGGCTGCGCCGACGATGAGATTGACGTGTTGATGACGCCGCCCACGCCCGCGAGCACGGCCGCTAGAACGAAGGCCACAATCACCCAGTGATACACGTTAATGCCCGAGTAAAATGCCGCCATCGGGTTATCGCCGACCGCGGAAATGTAATGGCCGACCTTGGTCTTAGTTGCGAGCACGTGGGCGAGGCCAAAGACCAGGGCGAGGAGCAAGACAGGGAAACCAACGGGGCCGATCTTGCCCTGGCCAATGAAGGCGAAAGCGACCTCACTGTAGCTCACCGGCACTTGGTAGCCGCCGGTCAGGAACGTGTTGATGCCTTCAAGCACGAACATCATGGCGAGCGTCACAACGATGCCCGAGAGCCGGCCGTAAGTGACGAGAAATCCATTCACCAGCCCGATCAGCGCCCCGGCCATCAGCGCTGCAACGATAGCCCCCCACGGACCGAGCACCGGAATGGCGAAGGCTGTGACGATCGAGGTAAAGGTAACCGCAAGCCCAACCGAAAGGTCAAAACTCCCCGCCATGACCACGAAGGTCAGGCCCATCGCCACGAGCGCGCTGACGATCATTGAGAACAAGATGTTATTGAGGTTGGAGAGCGTGAGAAACCATGGCGAGGCGAAGCCGAAGCCGATTGCGGTAAGTACGATGACAGAGATGGTGCCCCAGCGTCGCAACAGGCGCAGCCACAACGCTTCCGCGGTCGCCGCACCGGCCCGGGCCACATTTGTCGTTCCGTTCGTGATCGCTGTCGTTTCGCTCATGCGCCTTGGGTTCCGCTCGCTGTTTGTCAATATCCCGCTCATCGGGCAAAGCTAGTTGTAGACGCCGCCATCGATCGTAAGAGCCTGAGCGGTCATGTAGGATGATTCATCCGACGCCAGATAGACGAACAGCGGCGCGATCTCGGAGGGAATGGCCTGTCGGCCGAGCGGCACGATCTGCTTGACCACATTCTCCTGTTGCGTCCGTCCGCCCATGAAATCGATCGCCGGCTGATTGAACGGTGTATCGACCCACCCGGGGCAGATCGTGTTGACACGAATATTGTCCCTGGCGAGTTCCATGGCCAGCGCAGTGCCGAAGGCGATAACGGCGCCCTTTGAAGCCGAGTAGGCGGTCATGCCCGGCCCGCCGCGCTTGCCGGCGAGCGAGGCCGTGTTGATGATGGAGCCTCTGCCGGATTTGCGCAAATGCGGAATCGCGTGCTTGGCGCCGAAGAAATGCGCGCGCGTGTTGACCGCGAAGATCGCATCCCACCGCTTGGCGTCGAACTCGGTCACCGCGCCGGAATGCTGCAGGCCGGCATTTTGGCATAACACATCGAGCCCGCCGAGCCAGGCGACCGCGCTCTCGATGAATTGACGCACGCTCGCCTCGTCGGTGACATCGACTTTGACGAAATGGGTGCTGGGCCCGAACTCGGCGACCGTGGCCCGTCCGGCCGCTTCGTTGATGTCGCCGATCACGACCTTGGCGCCTTCGGCGACGAAGCGGCGGACCGCCTCCTTGCCGATATTATTAACGCCGCCGGTGATGATGATCCGCTTCTTGTCGAGTCGTCCCGCCATGATTCACTCCTGCCCCCGTATCAAGCCCTCGAACTCAGCGCTGGGCCGGAGAGGACAACCTCGCCGGCCCAGGCGCCGTACTGCTAGCCGCCGTATTGCTTCAAGAGCGCAATCGCCTGCTTGTCCATTTCCTGGAGCTCGGCAAGCGCCTTACCCGCCTCATCCGCGGTGATCGCCGTGATCGGCACCCGGTAGACGTTGTTCGGCACGGTCTCGCCGCGGCCCAGCTTGATGGCGAGCTCAGCGGTCTTTTGGCCCAGGGTGTGCCAAGGCACGTCAGTGCTGAACACGATCGGAAAGGCCTTCGCCGCCATCGCGCTCAAGAGCTGGTCTGAGAAGTAGTGGTTGAAGATCTTGATCTCGGAGCGCTTAGTCTGCTGAAGAGCTTGACCGGCCCCGATGGTGAAAGGCCACCACCATGAGATGATGGCATCGACCGAGCCTGGCTCGGGATGGGCCTGGAGCATGGCGAGCGCGTTCTGCCGGCCGTCCGAGATCTCGTCCTGCGTCGACACGCCGCCGTGCATGAACGGCAACATCTTCATGCGCGGCTCGAACTTGGTCATCAGTTCCAGCATGTCGGATTCCATGTCGAACGGCGTATAGAAGCCCCTGGCTTCCGCCGTCTGGACCAGCGTGCCCTGGCGTTGCAGCATGTTCTGGACGAAATAGCCCATTGCCGTCGCGGTGCCCCACGTGTCCTCGACCACCGCCGGCGAATCCTTGACCGAAACCGCGAAGCCGACGGTCTTGATGCCGCGCTTATGCGCGTCCTCGACGATGTAAGCGGTCTCCGACTCGAGCGAGTAGATGCCCATCACCAGGACGTCGATGTTGCGGTCGAGCAGCGTGCGCTCGGCGCTCTGTTCGCTGGCTTTGGTCGGCTCGCCGCGCACGCAGACCGGCTCGCAGCCATTATCCAGCAGGGTCTTGACGACTTGCCAACAGCCTCGCCGCCACGGCTGGTTGAACGGGCCGTAAGTGAGCGGGACGCCGACCCGCACCTTTTTGCCAGTCGCTTGCGCCACGCGGATCTCATCAGCACTGGCCGTGCCGATCAAGCCGCCACCGAGCGCGCCGGCGCCCAGCGCCGTGGCCCCGGTCAGAAGCGAACGTCGGCTGAATTCGGCGTATTCAAGTGCCTCCCTGAGCAGGTGCTTGTGCGCCTTCTCGTCTGTGTAGTCGGCCATGCTTTCCTCCTGTGTGAGTCGTCCTCATGGACGACGTGCGTTAACCTCGCCCCCCCGGCTCGTGCTGCGGACGAAGGCCTGCATGTCGCCGGAGAAAATCGCCAATAGTTGCGTTGAAAGCTTCGGGCTGCTCGATGTTCGGCAGATGCGCCGCGGCCTTGATGACCACGAGGTCCGCGCCCGGTATGGCAGCCGCCAAGCGCTCCGCCATTGCCGGCGGTGTCGCGGTGTCCTTCTCGCCGACGATCACCAGGGTCGGCACCTTGATGTGAGGCAGAAGGGCGGTAAGCTGCATCGATTGGATCGCGGCCGCGCAGCCGGCATAGCCCACCGGCGAAGTGCGGCGGATCATGCGCCCCACCCGCTCGGTGACCGCCGGCGCAGCGGTGCGGAACGACGCTGTGAGCCACCGTTCGAGGGTCGGCTCGACCAACGGCTCCATACCGCGTGACAAGGCCGTGGTAATTCGTGTCGCCCAAACCTCCGGCGACGCCTCGATCGGGGTATCGCACAGCACCAGCGAAGCAATTCGTTCGGGATAAGACGCGGCAAGCATCCATCCGATCGTGCCGCCCAGCGACATGCCGAGGAAATGCACCTTCCGGATCGCCAAACGGTCAAGCAGATCGAGGACGTCGGAGGCGAGCAGGTCGATGCTGTAGGGACCCGGGCTTGCCGGGGTCTCGCCATGCCCCCGGTTATCGTAACGCAGCGTGCGGTAATGCGCTGCCAGGAAGGGAATTTGAGCGTCCCACATCGAGAGATCGGCAGCGAGGCCGTTGCTCAGCAGCAGGACAGAAGCATCGACCGGCCCGTCAAGACGGTAAGCCGTCTCCGGAGCCGCGATCACCTTATTGGCAACCTCGTGCCGCGTCACACCTTGGCGCCCCTCTCGAGCGAATGCTCCCCATGCCTTGTCGCAAGGCTTGTCCCGGCGAGCGGGGCGTTGCCTCGTGACGTGCGGCCGGCTACTGTCTCAAGGAGCCGACGGGATTGTCAATGATTTTGTTGGCGATGTTGTCGCCGATCTTGTAAACCCGAAGGTGCCCAGCTAACCGTTTGCCGGCAAGGGGAATATGCACGACTCGGAATTCGCGGTAAGGTAGTTCTGGGGGTAATGCTGGAAAGGTGGTTCACGCTTTGCGCAAGTCATATTCAGACAAGGAGCTCGCCGCGCTCGTCGATCAAATCAAGCAGGACATTATCTTTGGTCGGCTGCGGCCGCGGGAGCGCCTCATCGAGGACGATCTGAGCACCCGCTTCCGGGCATCGCGGCACCTTATCCGCTCGGCTTTTTCCGACCTTGAGAAACTCGGCCTTGTCACGCGCCGACCGAATAAGGGCGCCATCGTGCGGGATTTCTCTCCGCGCGACGTCGAAGAGATGTACGAGATGCGCGCACTGCTACAGGCTGAGGCGGCTCGCCGTATCCCCTTTCCGGCCGACCGCAGCTTGATCGACCGGCTCGAAGCGATCCACGATCAATATTGCGAGGCAGTGGACCGCCACGACCTCAAGAGCGTTTGCACGCTCAACAACGAGTTTCACCAAACCATGTTCTCGGCGTGCAACAACAGCTATCTCGCCGGAATGATCCAGCGCGTCTGGGTCGAGACCCTCGGCATCCGCTGCTACGCCATCGGCGATCCGGTATTGCTGGTGCGATCCCGGGCCGAGCATCGCAAGATGCTCGACGCCCTCAGGGCGGGCGAACGTAATAAGCTCGTGCAACTTTGCGTGGATCATATTTGGCCGGCATTGCAAGCCTACAAGCGCGCGCACGGCGGCTGGCCCACGGATCTGGAAGGCGCTGCCTGAGACGCCCTTCGATTCAGTTCTTTTCACTCATAAACGGATTCGGCGGCGCGGCAACGTCAGCGAGGACGCGCCCAAGCGGCCGCCAACGGACTTTGATTAAATGCGTGAAATGGATTCTCCCAAACATACCAACCCGCCGAAGCTATCCTGCGACTAATGGCGGAATCCCAAGCACCCATAAATCTGCCAGCGGACAGGGCTAATGGCCGAGGGACGCAGATTTTGCGGCATATCAATGTCGGCTACGTCCACCGCTGATTAGTCTGTCTCGCTCGGATCGCGCCTATGGGCGCCAGCTCACGGGACAAAGGCCGCGTGCCATGGAACCCGATGCTCGCAAGCGCCAATTCATGATCTGGTACGTGCTCGCTGCCATGTTGGGCATCCTGCTGTTCCAGGCGTTCTGGAGCAGCTATTCGCAGGTCGAGACCATACCGTATAGTGAATTCGAGACGCTGCTCGACCAGGGCAAGGTCGCTGAGGTCACAGTCGGCGCCGATTCCGTACAAGGCACTCTGAAAGAGCCCTTGCCGAGCGGAAAGCGCGAGTTCTTCGCCGTCCGTGTCGATCCGCAACTGGCCGAAAAGCTCGCCAGCCACCAGGTCGTGGTCAAAGGCGTGGCCTCCGGTGGGGTCATTCAGATCATTTTGTCCTGGGTCATTCCGGCCGTTCTCTTTTATGTGGTCTGGATGTTTCTGTTTCGCGGTTTTGCCGAAAGGCAAGGGTTTGGCGGGCTCATGACCGTGGGCAAATCGCGCGCCAAGGTCTTCGTGGAGACCGACACCAAGGTGACGTTCAAGGATGTCGCCGGTGTCGACGAGGCCAAATTCGAGTTGCAGGAGCTGGTCGCCTTCCTGCGCGATCCGAAGTCCTACGGGCGGCTGGGGGCGCGGGTGCCGAAAGGCGTCTTGCTGGTCGGTCCTCCGGGAACCGGCAAGACGCTGCTGGCAAAGGCGGTCGCCGGCGAGGCCGGCGTACCGTTCTTCTCGATCTCCGGCTCCGAATTTGTCGAGATGTTCGTCGGCGTCGGCGCCGCGCGCGTGCGCGACCTGTTCGAGCAGGCGCGCAAGGCGGCGCCCTGCATTATTTTCATCGACGAACTCGACGCCCTTGGCCGCAGCCGTGTCCCGGGGAGCTTTGGCGGCACCGACGAAAAGGAACAGACGCTCAATCAGCTCCTGGCCGAACTCGATGGCTTCGATCCCAGCGCAGGCGTCATCCTCTTGGCTGCGACCAATCGGCCGGAGATTCTGGACCCGGCGCTCTTACGCGCGGGGCGATTCGATCGCCAAGTCTTGGTGGACCGCCCGGATCGCAACGGCCGGCTCGAGA
>JBEKIC010000054.1:0-26169 GCA_050011955.1 Xanthobacteraceae bacterium | reverse complement strand
GGGAAGGCGGCGCTGGCGGCGTCGAGCGCGGCTTTGGCGTCCTCGACGGTAGCGCTGGCGACCGATGCGACTTTGTTCTCGGTGGCCGGATCGATCACGTCGAAGCGGCCGCCGTCGGAGGATTTACGCCATTTGCCGCCGATCCACAGATCGGTCGGAACGTTGGCGAGAAGATTGTCGTACATGGTGTTGTGTCCTTTACGCTTCTCTTCCGCCCCGGGGGACGAGCGGAAATTAACTCTGTAACGACTTCCGCACCCGCTCGGCGATGCGATCGACGCTCGGCAGTGCGAGGTCCTCGAGAGCATCGGCGGCTGGCAGCGGGATATGCGGGGTCGTGATCCGCACCGGCGGGCCGTCGAGATCGTAGAACGCCTCGTCGGCGACGATCGAGACGAGTTCGGCGCCCCAGCCGCACAGCCGCGGATTTTCCTCGACGGTGAACAGGCGGTGCGTGCGCGCGACCGAGCCGAGGATGGTCTGGGTGTCGAGCGGCACCAGCGAGCGCACATCGACGACTTCGCAATCGATGCCGTGCTCGGCCTTGAGCTTTTCCGCCGCCGCGAGCGCGCGCGGCACCATCAGCGCCAGCGCCAGGATGGTGGCGTCCGTGCCCGGCCGCACGATTTTCGCGGTACCGAGCGTGTCGACGATCTCGCCGTCCGGCACCTCGCCCTTGGTCGGATAGAGCGCCTTGTGCTCGAAGAAGATTACCGGATCGGGATCGCGCACCGCCGCCGCCATCAGCCCGATCACGTCGCACGGCGTCGACGGCGCCACGACCTTGAGGCCCGGGATCATCATGCACCAGTTCTCGACGCTCTGCGAATGCTGGGCGCCGAAGCGCACACCGCCGCCGTTGCCGGTGCGCACGACCAGTGGAATTTTGACTTGTCCATTGGTCATGTAACGGGTCTTGGCGAACTCGTTGGCGATATAGTCGAAGCAGACCGCGAAAAAGTCCGAGAACATGATTTCTGCGATCGGTTTTAGTCCGGTCATCGCCGCGCCCATGGCGGCGCCGAGGATCGCCTGCTCGGAGATCGGCGTGTCGCGCACGCGCACCGGTCCGAACTGCTCGAACAGGCCGACCGTGGCCTTGAAGACGCCGCCGGGCTTGCCGACGTCCTCGCCGAGGAACACGACATCGGGGTCGCGGGTCATTTCCTGTGCGATACCGCGGATGACGGCGTCGCGGTAGGTCAGTTCCGCCATGCGAAGCCTCCTTCGGCATAAACATCCTTGGTGAGGAGATCGGGTTGCGGCGGCGGAGCGGCCTTGCACTGTTCGGTCGCCTCATCGACGCGCCGCTTCACGTCGGTCTCGATGCCGACGATGACCCCCTCATCGATGCCGAATTGCTTGAGCCGCTCGCGATAGATTTTGATCGGGTCGCGCTCCTTCCACTTGTCGAGTTCGCCTTCCGGCCGGTATTTCGCAGGATCGGCGCGCGAATGCCCGCTGTAGCGATAGGTCAGGCATTCGATCAGCGACGGACCGCCGCCGGCGCGCGCCTTGTCGTAGGCGGCGAGCGCAGTGCGGTAGACGACGTCGGCGTCGTTGCCGTTGACGATGATGCGAGGCAACCCGTAGCTGGCGGCGCGGTCGGCGGCGGGATGCTCCACCGCGGTGACGTCGCCGATCGGCGTATATTCCATGTACAGATTGTTCTCGCAGACGAAGACCACCGGCAGCTTCCACACCGCGGCGAAGTTCAAAGCCTCGTGGAAGGCGCCGATATTGGTCGTGCCGTCGCCGAAGAAGCAGACCGACACGTCCTTTTGTCCCTTGTATTGCGCGCGCCAGGCCGCGCCGCAGGCGATCGGCAGATGCGCGCCGATGATGGCATACGACCCCATCACGCCGTGCTCGACCGAGGTCAGGTGCATTGAGCCGCCCTTGCCGCGCATCAGCCCGATGTCGCGCTGCATCAGCTCGCCGAGCACCTTTACGACCGGCACCCCGCGCGCGAGCGTATGCGCATGGCCGCGGTAGGTGCAAAAACTCAGATCGCCCGGACGCATGGCGGCGGCAAAGCCGGCGGCGACCGCCTCCTGGCCGAGCGAAAGATGGCTGGTGCCCTTGACGAGGTTCTGCAGGAAAAGATCAAACGCGCGCTGCTCGGCCTCGCGGATCTCGACCTGCACACGATACATGGCGAGCCGCTTCTCTTCGCCGATGTCGTCGTTGAGGCTCGCCTTCGCCGCCGGCCCGCGGTCCTCGATCTTGGCCATGAATTTTCCTCGGAGCGTCGCAAATCCGCGTGGGACGGAGGCAACTTAGCGCCACTTGCGAAGCCGAGGCAACGGCCGCGGCGCTGCTCGATCGGGCCGTTCCGCTTGCACGGGATGCGGCAACTTAGCTAAGTGGCGCCAGCGGAGATTGCGATGGCCCAAGATCAATCCCACCACCTTATCGAGCGCTTCTTCGGCGGTCCGCCGTTGGCGGTGATCGGTCGGCTCGTCCTGCTGTCGATCCTGGTGGGCGTGATCCTCGCCGCGATCGGCTTCGATCCGTGGAACATCATCGAATCGGTCCGCCTGCTGGTTTGGCACGTCTGGAATATGGGCTTTGACGCCGTGCGCTGGCTTTGGCGCTATTTCCTGCTCGGCGCCGTGATCGTCGTGCCGATCTGGTTTCTGGTCCGGCTGGCGAAAGCGCCGCGCGGCGGCTGAGCGCCGTCATTCCGGGCGGCAACAGCCGAGCCCGGAATCCATGGCTACAGCCGGCGCAGGCTTGGCATCGGAGCGCTGGGCTTTACGAATCGTGATTATGGATTCCAGGCTTGCCGTTTCGCGACACCCCGGAATGACGGTGCTTAGTCCTCGATTGGGCGCGGACCGGAGGGCATCGGCCCATCGCCCTCGCTCGGCATGGAGTGATCGCGCGGGCCGCGATGCCGCCGCCGCCGCCGATGCAACGGGAAGCGGTCCGCCGAACCGTCGTAGCCGTTCGGGCCATTGGGCCCTTGACCTTGTTGCGGTTGCTGCTGCGCCGCCTGCTGTTGCGGCTGGCCGCCGCCGCCGGTGATGAACGACGGCAGCCGCTCGACGTCCTCCTCGTTGGCCGGCGGCATTTGCTGCGGCCGCGGTTGCGCGTGCTGCGGCTGGGCCTGCGGGTGGTGTTGCTCGCGCGGATAGAACGGCTGTGGCTCACGCGGCGCGAACGGCTCGCCGTCGATGGACGGCTGTTCGCTATCGTCGTCGTAGCCGTCATCGGGTTGATTGCCGCGCGGCTCGCCCGATTGCTGGTAGTAGGGCTGACTCTGGCGAAACTGCTCTTGCGCCGCCGCGATCAGACGGAAGTAATGCTCCGCGTGCTGATAGTAGTTTTCGGCGGCGACCGGGTCTCCGGAACTCTGCGCATCTCGGGCCAGCTGAAGGTACTTTTCCGCAATGTGGGACGCGGTTCCCCGAATTTTCACGTCCGGTCCATTGGACTCGTACATGCGCGACATTGGATTCTGGTGATGACCACCTTTGCGGTTGCGACCCCGCATGCGCTTGTTCTGACCGTTTCTCATGGTTGCTGTTCGCCAACCCCCTTATTTACGACGGCACGGATGCCGCCGTTTCACCTTGCTGAATATCAATCCAATCAGACGCATTAACCTGGGTAATCTTTCTTGCGCATGGCGCTCGCAGTTCGGGGCCGCAACGCCATTGTCATCGGCCGTCGCCGCCGCGCGGCGTGCTGTCGACCTCACGAACCCCTTGCCACGCAGCCATCAGCGGCGGTTTCGCCGCGCTGCGAACCCCTCGTTATGCGCGACATTCACCAATGCGCGCCGAACCGATGAAACTTCTCGGTCTGAATGTGGCGATCCCGTCTGCCGTCCGATCCGGCTTTCGCTATCCCGGCTTTCGCTTCACTAGGCCTGCGCTGCCAACCTCTGCGAGGGACGCCCTAAGCGTTCAAGGCGGCGCGGCTATCGTCTCGGGCCGATTCCGTGCGAGCAAGCTAGTCGGTTCCGGCTGATATTCCAAGAGCTTTTTTCCCGCTTTTTTGCCGGGGGTCAATGCTCCACGCTCATGCCCTCGCTGCGGCCTTTGTCGCCAGCAGGGCACGAGACACACCCGTAAGATCGGGGCGGGGCGGCGCCGGCGCAAGCCCCACCGCCGAAAACAAGGCGGCCACGGCCTCGGCCTGGCCGGCGCCGAGCTCGACGACAAGCGCGCCGCCGGGCCGGAGCAGCGCCGGGACGGTGGCGGCGATCATCCGATAACCGCTAAGACCGTCGGGTCCGCCGTCCAGCGCCGGCCACGGGTCGAAATCGCGCACCTCCGGTGCGAGCGCGGCGATGGCGCCGGAGGCGATGTAAGGCGGGTTGGAGACGATCAGGTCGAACGGTCCGCCAAGCGCCGCCGCCATGTCGCAGGCGACAAATTTCGCGCGAGCCAGGCCCAACCGGCACGCGTTATCGCGCGCGACCGTAAGCGCGGGGAGGCTGGTGTCGGTGCCGATCCCGATCGCGCTGGGTAGCTCAGCGAGTAACGCCAGCAGCAGGGCGCCCGACCCGGTACCAAGATCGGCGATCCGCCCGACAGCCGCGCGCGGGCCCTGCGCGTCGATCGCGGCGAGGGCCACCTCGACCACGGTTTCGGTCTCCGGCCGCGGCACCAGCGTTGCGGGATCGACGCGCAACGGCAAGCTCCAGAATTCCTTGCAGCCGACGATGCGCGCGACCGGCTCGCGCTTAAGCCGCCGGGCCGCGAGCCCGGCGATCGCGGCTAGCTCCCCGGCGTCAAGCGCACGGGCGCCGGCCGCGGCGAGCGCGGCATGATCGAGCCCGAGCGCGTGTCCGACGAGGATGCGGGCGTCGAGTTCGGGCGAGTCGAGGCCGGCAGCGCGAAATCTTGCCGCCAACGCGCGCCGCGCTTCGGCCACGGTGCCAGCATCGGCGCCCGCAGGGCGGGCGAGGGCGGCGGCTGCGCGCGGCGTCATCCGCCGCCGTCCTCGGCCGCCAGCAGCGCCGCCTGGTGCTCGTTGGACAGCGCATCGATGATTTCGCCCAATGCCTCGCCCTCGAGGATCTGTGGCAGCTTGTAGAGCGTCAGATTGATGCGATGATCCGACACGCGGCCTTGCGGGAAATTATAGGTGCGGATGCGTTCGGAGCGATCGCCGGTGCCGACCTGGCCGCGGCGCTCGGCGGCGCGCACAGCTTCCAGCTTCTGCCGCTCGAAATCGTAGAGCCGCGTGCGCAGCACCGCGAGCGCCTTGGCGCGATTGCGATGCTGCGAGCGGTCCTCCTGCATCATGACGACGATGCCGGAGGGAATGTGGGTCACGCGCACCGCGGACTCGGTCTTGTTGACGTGCTGGCCGCCGGCGCCGCCGGCGCGCAGCGTGTCAATGCGAAGATCGGATTCGTTGATCGGGGCATCGACCTCTTGCGCCTCGGGCAGCACGGCCACCGTCGCTGTCGAGGTATGAATACGGCCGGAGGCTTCGGTGTCCGGCACGCGCTGAACGCGGTGCACGCCGGATTCGTATTTGAGCTTGGCGAAGGCACCGCGGCCGCGGATTTCGGCGATGATCTCCTTGTAGCCGCCCATCGAGCCTTCGCTGGCGGTCATGATCTCCACTTTCCAGCCCTGCTTGGCCGCGTAGCGCTCGTACATGCGAAACAGATCGCCGGCAAACAACGACGCCTCGTCGCCGCCGGTGCCGGCGCGGATTTCGAGAATGACGTTGCGCTCGTCCATCGCGTCCTTGGGGATGAGCGCCAGGCGCAGTTGCTGTTCGAGCGCCGCGCGCCGCGCCTCGAGCTGCGGCCGTTCCGCCTCGGCGATGGAGCGCATTTCGGCGTCGGTCGAGGGGTCTTCGATCAGACTCTCGACCCCGTCGAGCTCGCGTTGCGCCGCGCGATAGGATTTTACCGCCTCGACTACCGGCGCCAGCTCGGCGAATTCACGCGACAACTTCACATAGGTCTCGGGCGGCAGCGCGGCGGCAAGATCGCGTTCGAGCGCTGCATGGCGGACGACAAGCGCGTTGAGTTTCTGATCAGGAAGCATGGGTTCTGTATTCAAATAAGTAGAGGGCGTGGATGGCCGCGACAAGCCCGGCCGCGGCGTCCATCCAATGGCTACATCTGCAATCCTTGATCGGCGGCGAACTTTTCGAGCTGGGCGCGAATTTGCACGCCGCCGGTGGATTTCTCGACCAGAGCGCAGAGGAACGCGGCGGTCTTGCGGCAATCGACGTCGAGCAGCATCGCCTTGACCGGTCCGACCGCGGAGGGGGTGACCGAAAGCGCGCGGTAGCCGATGGCGACCAGCGCCAGCGCGCCGATCGGCTGCGAGGCAAGCTCGCCGCACAGCGTTACCGGCTTGCCATGCTCGCGGCATTTGTCGGCAATGTCCTTGAGCGCGCGCAATACCGGCGCCGACAGCGGATCGAAGCGGCCGGACACCCGCGGATTGCCGCGATCGACGGCGTAGAGGAACTGCACGAGGTCGTTGGAGCCGACCGACAGGAAATCGGCGTGCTCGAGCAATTCGTCGAGCTGATAAAGCAGCGAGGGGACCTCAATCATGCTGCCGACCTCGACCTGAGCCGGCAGCTTGTGGCCGTGGCGGCGCAGATGCGTGAGCTCGCGCTCGACCAGCTCCTTGGCCTGGTCGAATTCGCCGACGGTGGCGATCATGGGAAACATGATCTTCAGCGCGCGGCCGCCGGCGGCGCGAAGCAGCGCGCGGAGCTGCGTACGCAACAAGGCCGGGCGGTCGAGCCCGAGCCGGATCGCCCGCCAGCCGAGCGCCGGATTCTCCTCCTCGATGTTGCGCATATAAGGGAGCACCTTGTCGCCGCCGATATCGAGCGTGCGGAAGGTCACCGGCTTGTCGCCGGCGGCGTCGAGCACGGTGCGATAGAGCGCGTATTGCTCGTTCGAGCGCGGGAAATTCGGCGCCACCATGAATTGCAGTTCGGTGCGGAACAGGCCGATGCCGGCGGCGCCGGTGTCGGCGATGTGCGGCAGGTCGACGGTCAAGCCGGCGTTGATCAGCAACGTCACCTCTTCGCCGTCCTTGGTCAGGCACGGTTTGTCGCGCAGCGCCTGATATTGTTGTTGCCGCCGCGCGCGCAGCCGCACCCGCTCGGCATAGGCGGCCTCCATGTCGGGCAACGGCCGGATGTGCAGATCGCCGGACGAGCCGTCGACGATGATGGCGTCGCCCGGATCGGCGATGCCGGTGGCGTTGTCGATGTCGCCGACCGCCGGAATACCGAGCGCGCGCGCCACGATCGCGACATGCGAATGCGGTCCGCCTTCCTCGAGCACCAGACCGCGCAACCGCTTGCGGTCGTAATCGAGCAGCGCCGCCGGCCCCATCGAGCGGGCGACCAGGATGGCATTCTCCGGCAGGTTCTCGCGCGACGGCGCGTGGTCGCGGCCGGTGAGCTGGCGCATCAGCCGGTTGGCGAGGTCGTCGAGGTCGTGCAGCCGCTCGCGCAGGAACGGATCGGTCTGGCGCAGCATGCGGGCGCGCATATCCGACTGCACGCGTTCGACCGCGGCCTCGGCGGTGAGCCCCGTCATCACCGCTTCTTCGAGCTTGTGAACCCAGCCGCGGTCGTAGGCGAACATGCGGTAGGCTTCGAGCACGTCGCGATGCTCGCCGCCCTCCACCACGTCGCCGTGTTCGAGCAGTTCGTCGAGATGGGTGCGCAATGTCTCGACCGCCGATTCGAGATGCTTCAGTTCCTTGGGAATATCATCGGCGATGAAATTGGTGACGACGACGCGCGGCTCGTGCAGCACGACGTGACCGAGCGCGATGCCTTCGCTGAGCGCCTTGCCCTTGAGGTGAAGCGACCGCCGTGCCGCCGGCTCGGCGCCCGGAGGCGCCAAGGCCGACAGTTCGCCGGAGGCGATCATCTCCGCGAGCACCATCGCCGTGGTCTGCAGCGCCTCGACTTCCTCCTCCGAGTAGGTGCGCCGGGCGCGGTTCTGCACCACCAGCACGCCGAGCGTATTGCCGGCGCGCAAGATCGGCACGCCGAGGAAGGAGTGGAAGATTTCCTCGCCGGTTTCCGGCCGGTAGGAATAGGCCGGATGGGCCTGCGCGTTGGACAGGTTGATGGCGCTCGCCTGGCTCGCGACCAGGCCGACCAGGCCCTCGTCGGCGCGCATCACGGTATGGTGCACGGCGTCGCGGTTAAGGCCCTCGGTGGCGTAGAGTTCGAGGGTGGAATCGACGCGCAGCACATAGACGGAGCAGACCTCCGCAACCATGTTGGCGGCGATCAGCACCACGATCTTGTCGAGGCGTTCCTGCGCGCTGACCGGCTCCGCCATGACTTCGCGGAGTCGGCGCAACAGTACGCGCGGACCGCCGAGCGCCCCGCGCATGGCGTGAGGTCCCTCGGGCTTTGCTGTGACCGGAACGCCGCCCGCGTCGTACCGGCCGTATCGAAGAGGAATTCGCCTGGGCCGGGCCCGCGGCGATTACCCTGAAGCCTATATCGAATGCGGCATGCAAACCGCAAGCCAGAGACAGCGATATGACGGCGCCGGATTTTGTGCGCCGCAGCGTAATGCGGCGATTACGGCTTCGCCTGGTCGAGGCCGTAGAGCGAGTGCAGCGTGCGCACCGCCAGCTCGGTAAACGCGGCGTCGATCAGCAGGGAAAACTTGATCTCCGAGGTGGTAATGGCGCGGATATTGACGGCGCGCTCGGCGAGCGCCCGGAACGCCTGCGCGGCGACGCCGGCGTGGCTTCGCATGCCGATGCCGATGACGGAAATCTTGGCGACGTCGGTGGCGCCGTCGACGCGGGAATAACCGATGGCCTGCTTGGCCTTGGCGATGACACCGAGGGCGCGCTGATAGTCGCCGGCCGGCACCGTGAAGGTCAGGTCGGTGGTTTTGCCGTCGGCCGAGACGTTCTGCACGATCATGTCGACGTTGATGTTGGCTTCGGCCAGCGGACCGAAAATCGCCGCGGCGACGCCGGGCTTGTCCTGGACTTGGCGAATGGAGATTTGCGCCTCGTCGCGGGAGAAGGCGATGCCGGTGACCACTTGCTGTTCCACGATCTCCTCCTCGTCGCAAATGAGCGTCCCGGGCGGGCTGCCGTACGGGTCGATATCTTCGGGCCGATCGAAGCTCGAGCGCACGAAAATGCGCACATTGTGCACCATGCCGAGCTCGACCGAGCGCACCTGCATCACTTTGGCGCCGAGCGAAGCCAGCTCCAGCATTTCTTCGAACGCGATCTTTTCAAGCCGGTGGGCGTGCGGCACGACGCGCGGATCGCTGGTGTAGACGCCGTCGACGTCGGTGTAGATGTCGCAGCGGTCGGCGCGGATGGCCGCCGCAACCGCCACCGCCGAGGTATCGGAGCCGCCGCGGCCGAGCGTGGTGATGCGCCCGGTCTCCTTGTGCAGGCCCTGGAAGCCGGCGATGACCGCCACCTCCTTGCGTTCGCCGAAACGCTTGATGATTTCGGCGCCGTTGATGTCGAGGATGCGGGCCGAGGCATGCACGTTCGACGTCAGGATCGGCAGCTGCCACCCCAGCCAGGAGCGCGCGTTGATGTCCATGTCCTGGAGCGTGATGGCGAGCAGGCCGGCGGTCACCTGCTCGCCGGTGGCGACCACGGCGTCATATTCCCGGGCGTCGAATATGTGCCGCTTCTGCAGGGCCGCCGCGCACCAGGAGACAAGCCGATCGGTGGTGCCCGCCATGGCGGAAACCACGACCGCGACGTCGTGGCCGGCATCGACCTCGCGCTTGACGTGGCGCGCGACGTTGCGGATGCGGTCGATGTCGGCGACCGAAGTGCCGCCGAACTTCATCACAAGACGGGCCATGGCAGTCGTTCGCGCTCTTCTGCGGCAAGCGCGCCGGTCGCCGCGATCGTTGCGGGCCGGCGCGAAAAGGCGCGTATTGATACCGGCGCGGTGCGCCGGCTGCAACTTCGCGGTCCTGCGGCGGGAGCGGAAAATATACCGTGATTAACGATCGCCCAATTACCGCCTCCCGCCCGCCGGCACCCCGGCGGCGGCAAGCGATGGAGCGAGCATTTCGATATGAGCACCGGCGCGGCGCCGGTGGCCGGTACTGTTGGCGGCTATGCCGCCCGCCGATCGCGACGGTCCTTATCCTTACCCTCAACGCTGGTCGGCAGTGTGGCCTCTTGCCAGCACGACGCGGCCGCCATCATGCAAGACCAGACGCGACCCACATCAGTGTCGGCATGACGTGCTCCTTTGCGGATCGAAACCAATCAGTCAATGTTTGAGGTCATTTGTGGTTCCTCTCACTTGGCATCCAGGCTGGCATCGAGGCGCACATGCATGAGCAGAAAATCGGCGTTGTCGGCGGCGGCTTGATGGGCCACGGCATTGCTTACCTTCTCGCCGCGGCGGGGCACCAAGTGGGGTTATTTGAGCCGGCGGCGGACAGCCGCGCCTCGCTGCCGCAACGGCTGCAAGCAATCGTCGATCTTTTCGGTGACGATCCGGCGGTCCTGCACCGCATCGCCGTGCACGATCGGCTGGCGCCCGCCGTTGACGGCGCCGCCTTTGTGTTCGAAGCGGCGCCGGAGCGGCTTCCTCTCAAGCAGCGCATTTTTGCCGAGCTTGAAAGCGCGGTCGCGCCGGAGACCATCCTGGCCAGCAACAGTTCGGCGATTCCCTCGACCGAGATCGGACGCGATCTCAAGCATCGCGACCGCGTCCTCGGCACGCATTTCTGGAATCCGCCGCATCTCGTTCCACTGGTCGAGGTCATCGAGAATGAAAGAACCAGCGGCGAGGCGGTGCGCAAGACGATGGAGCTTCTCCGCCATGCCGGGAAGGTCCCGGTCCATGTCCACCGCGATATCCCCGGCTTCGTCGGCAACCGGCTGCAGCACGCGATGAAGCGCGAGGCGATCGCGCTCGTTGCCGCCGGCGTCTGCGACGCCGAAACGGTCGACACCGTGGTCAAGGCAGGATTTGGCACGCGCATGGCCGTGCTCGGGCCGATGGAGCAATGCGACCTGATCGGGTTGGATCTCACTCTCGACATCGCCGAGGTGCTCTATGCGCACCTCGACCGCACGGCGGGCCCGCATCCCTACCTGCGCGAGAAGGTCAAGGCCGGAAAGCTCGGGATGAAGACCGGCGAGGGCTTGCGCAAGTGGACGGCGGAACAGGCCGCCGCGGTGCGCCAGCGGCTGTCGCGTTTCCTGGTGGAGCAGGCGAAGGCGAGGAAAAAAGCGTGATGCTTGCTGAAACCGTTGCCATCCCGGGAGTCCCGGCGGGCTTCTTGTGGGATCGCGCTAATACGGCAGCCCCACATAGTTTTCGGCGAATGCCGTCGCCGCGGCCTTCGAGCGGAACAGATAGTCTAGCTCGGCGAGCTGGATTTTGTGATCGAACGGATTTTCGGAAATCCGGTGCAATAGCGTTGTCATCCACCACGAGAAGCGTTCGGCCTTCCACACCCGCGCCAATGCGCGCTCGGAATAATGATCGATGCCGGCCTCGGATTTCTCGGCGTAGTATTCGACCAGCGCTTCTGAGAGGTAGCGCACGTCGCTCGCCGCCAGATTAAGTCCCTTGGCGCCGGTCGGCGGCACGATATGGGCGGCGTCGCCGGCGAGGAAAAGCCGGCCGAAGCGCATCGGTTCGGCAACGAAGCTGCGCAGCGGCGCGATGCTCTTCTCGATGGAGGGACCGGTGACCAGGCGCTCGCGGGCCTCGGCGTCGAGTCTCGGCTTCAGCTCTTCCCAGAAGCGCTCGTCCGGCCAGGCATCGGTATCTTCGGCGAGGCTGCATTGCAGATAGTAGCGGCTGCGCGTCGGCGAGCGCATCGAGCAGAGCGCGAAGCCGCGCGGGTGGCGGACGTAGATCAGCTCCTCGGAGACCGGGGGCGTGTCGGACAGAATGCCGAGCCAGCCGAACGGGTAGACCCGCTCGTACATGGTGATCGCGCCGGCGGGCAGGCTCTGACGGCTGACGCCGTGAAAGCCGTCGCAGCCGGCGATGAAATCGCAGGCGACTTCCTGCGTTTTGCCATCGGCGTGGAACGTCACGCGCGGCGTGTCGCCAAGAATATCGTGCAGCGTCACGTCGTGAGCCGCGTATACGGTGGGCGCGCCGACCGCGGCACGGCCGTCCATCAGATCCTTGGTGATCTCGGTCTGCCCGTAGACCATCACCACCTTGCCGGTGAGCTCCTTGAAGGAGATGCGGTGGCGGCTGCCGTCGACGCAAATCTGCACGCCCTCGTGTACGAGCCCGTCTTGGTGCATACGGCCGCCGACGCCGGCTTGGTCGAGCAGATCCATCGTGACCTGTTCGATGACGCCGGCACGGATGCGGCCGAGGACGTACTCGCCGGTTTGCCGTTCCAGGATGATGTTATCGATGCCATGCTTGTGCAGGAGCTGGCCGAGCAGCAGGCCGGCCGGCCCGGCACCGATGATGGCGACTTGGGTGCGCAAGACTTGGGCTCGCAAGACTTGGGTTCGCAAGACTTGGGTTCGCATGGCTTACCTTAAGCATCCACAGCATGGTTCTATGGAACTTCGAAATCAAATGGGAAAGGTTCCCTGGGGAGCAGTGGATTGGGCGGGCCGCGCAGCTTTCGGCCATCGACGGCGTGCCGGCGCGCCGCTAGGTTAAGCCGTCCGGGAGTTACCCGCACGAAACCAGGGAAAGAAACATATGCTGCGGACCATGCGTCTCGTTTGCTGGCTGGCATTGCCGGTCGTCGCACTTCTTGTTGCCGTCAACGGAGCCGCTGCCCAGGGCAGCCCTGAGACCCGCGAGGCTTGCACGCCCGATGCGATGCGGCTGTGCTCCGAATTCGTCCCAGATGTGCCGAAGATCACGGCATGCATGAACGCCAAGCACTCCCAGCTCAGCGCCGCTTGCCGTCTGGCGATGTCGCATGGCCACCGGGTCCACAGGTATCGGACACATCGGTGGAGGAGCTACCGGCATTGCCGGCACGGCCGGCATTGCGGTTGATTATGTCTTGACCGGAACGCGCCCGCGCCGCGCTTGCCAAAATCGCGGCGCGGCGTCGCGCGAGCGCTCCACGCCTTGAGAGCTGTCACGCGAAAATGCCATGCTGCGCGCGCGACGGCGGCCGGGGCGGCCTCAAGCGTCGGCGTTCGAGTTCGGGAAGAGGCGCTACGGCGGGGGCCATGCAGCGGCGAAAGTCGGCCAAATCAGCGGCGTTGCGCCGGATCCGGCATTGGGGATGGCTCCTCGCGCTCGCCGCCGTGGTGTTGATCGCGGCTTTCGCGGCACCCAAGGCGCAACCCAAGGCCCAGGCGGTTGCGGCCGACGATGGGCCGGTGCTGGCGGCCGATTCGTCGCTCGGCGAAGCCATGCGCGCCGGCGACCGGGCGGCTGCCCGCCGGCTCCTTTCGCTGCAATTCATTTTCGTCGACGCCGGCGGCAAGGTTCATGGGCGCAAGGATTTTCTTGGCGAGCTCAAGGGCGTCGCTGCCGCTGCCACCGATGACGCCAAGGCGCGCAGCTACGGCCAGCTCGCCATGGTCACCGGGCACCGCAAAGCGGCCAACAACGACGACGTTTTTTTCCTCGACATCTGGGCCAGGCAGAAGGGTACCTGGCGCGCGCTGCTGCTGCAGAACGTCGCGACCGCGGCGACCGCGGCGGCGGAGCCGCTGCCTGCCGCACCGGCCGCGGCCGGCGGCGAACCGAAACAACACGAATGCAAGAATCCCTGCGTGGCGATCCCCTATCGCGTGCGCTCGCCGGCCGAGCAGGATATCATCGACACCTACCAGGCGATCGGGAAGGCCATCGTCGCCCATGACGCCGCCGAATGGGCCAAGCACGTCGCCGACGAGTTTGCGCTCTACGGCAGCGGCCGGGTGCCGGTCGCGAAATCCGGGCGGATCGCCGCGATCGAGCGCCAAAAGGAGAGCAATGCCGCCGTGGCGGTCGGCGAGATACAGACGATGCGGCTTTCGGTCTACGGCGACGGCGCCGCGATGATCACGACCGAAACCGCGCCCGATAATTCACACCCGCCCCACCGCGCCGCGCGGGTGTGGGTAAAGCGCAACGGTCAATGGCTGATGGCGATCAGCGCGCACACCGAGGTCAAATAGCAAGCCGATTTCGATCGACTTTCGCCCTACGCCTCCAGCCCCGTCGGCACGTTCTTGTTCTCGCTTTCGAGCTCCATGCCGGCGGCGAGCGCCATGGTCTCGGCGAGCGCGGCGAAATCCTTCTGCAGATATTCCGCCGGGTTCTGCTGCAAGGTGGCGGCGCCGAAATGGCTTTGCAGCACTTCACGTGCCGCCGCCGTCACCGGCAGCGGAACGTCCATCTCGCGGCCGAGCGCAAGCCCGAGATCGAGGTCCTTGCGCAACAGTTCCGGCGTGAACGTCGTGGTCCAGTCGCGATTGACCAGCGCCGGCGATTTATAGCGCGTGAACATCGAGCCCATCACGCTGTTGTTGAGGAAGGCCAGGAAGGCGTGACGCGGCACGCCCATCTTGTTGGTCAGGAGCGTCATCTCGATCAGGTTTTCGATGACGACACCGAGCATGACGTTGTGGGCGATCTTGCAGACGCGGGCGAGCTCGCCGTCGCCGACATAGGATACCCCGCGCGGCGCGAATATTTCGATCAGCGGCATCGCCGCCTTGCAGGCCGCTTCGCTGCCGGAAACGACGGCGGAGAGCTTGCCGGCCTTGATGACCTTGGCATTGCCGCTCACCGGGGCGGCGACGAACTCGGCCCCGAGCACTCTGAGCTTGGCGCGGATCGCGGCCGATTCCTCGACCGCGATGGTGGAGCAATCGACCACGATCGGCGGTACCTTGCCGCCCCGGCTGCAGACGCCGTCCTTGCCGTATAGCACTTCCTGCACGTCCTTGCCCGTGGCGACCATGCAGAACAGCACGTCCACGTTCCGCAGTTCGGACAGATGATCGACGAGCTTGCCGCCGATCTTCGCCAGCGGCTCGGCCTTGGCGCGGGTGCGGTTCCAGATCGTGACATCGTAGCCCGCCTTGATCAGCCGCTCGGCCATGGGAGTCCCCATGCGGCCGGCGCCGATCCAACCGATTTGCTGCCTCTCCGTCGTCGCGCTCGTGGCCATGCGAAGCTCCTTTTGCCGGAGGCTGTTCCTATCATAGGACGGCAAAGCTTGTCGGCGCGCGGGCGCGCGGCAGGGCTGTGTGCCGTGGCGGCTTTGCATTTCTTGACAGAGACTTACGGGGCCGTCATAAGGACGGCGCGCGTTGCCGGGCGGCACGGTTAACGTCTGCCGGCACGTGCTTCTACCAGCAGCAGACTCGAAAATGCCGGTCCGGCTCCTGGCACTAGTGCGGTGGGTTTGCCCGTCAAATCCAAAAATCGCATTAGAATCATAAATTTGCGGTGTCCCTGGTTGATCGCACCGGAGCGGGCGGCAACCGCCTGCAAGCTCCGGCAACGGACACCAGGATCGAACACGAGGACGGAAGATGTTCGCGGTCTTCAAAACGGGCGGCAAGCAATACCGGGTAGCCGCCGAGGATGTGCTCAAGGTCGACAAGGTCAAGGGCGCGCCCGGTGAGATCGTTGAGTTCGGCGAGGTCTTGGTCGTGGGCGGCGACAGCGTGACGCTCGGCGCTCCCACCGTCGCCGGCGCAACGGTCGCGGCCGAGGTGCTCGACCAGGCACGCGGTCCCAAGATCATCGCGTTCAAGAAGCGCCGGCGGAAGAATTCCCGCCGCAAGCGCGGTCATCGCCAGGAATTCACGCTCGTCCGCATCACCGAGATCCTCACCGACGGCAAGAAGCCGAGCAAGACGGCACCGCCGCGGCCGAAACGCGCGCCGGCACCGGCGACAGCGGCCCCGGACGATGCCGCGGCAACGGCATCCGAGACCGCTTCCGAAGGCGCCACGGCGAAAACGCGTAAAGCTCCGGCAAAGAAGGCCGCCAAGCTGAAGTCGAAACCGCAGGCCAAAAAGCCCGCGGCCAAAGCCAAACGGCCGGAAGCCAAGGGTAACAAAAAGAAGTGAGCGAAAGCGGTGATGCGTTTGTCACGAATCTGGTATAGGTAGCAGACAAGAAAGGTTCGGAGGCCAGCAATGGCTCACAAGAAAGCAGGCGGTTCCTCGCGCAACGGCCGTGATTCCGGCGGCCAGCGGTTGGGACTGAAGATTTTCGGCGGCGAAGAGGTCGTTGCCGGCAACATCATCGCGCGCCAGCGCGGCACCAAATGGCACCCGGGGCGCAATGTCGGCCTCGGCAGGGACCACACGCTGTTTGCGTTGATCGACGGTCGTGTTGAGTTCCAGGCCAAAACCAAGGGCCGCGTATTCGTATCGGTACGTCCGATGACGGAGGCAGCGGCGCAGTAACACGGTGGATCATATGAGTCCGCCGGCATCCAGTCGAACCGGCGGGCCCAATGGGCTCCGAAAAGGGGGAGACCGGGATGCCGGCTCCCCCTTTCGGTTTTTCTGCAGGAGCCCCCAGATGAGCCTGTCGGAAGAAGTCCTGGCGCAGGCACCGCGGGAACGAGAGATTCCCGTCCTCGAGACCGAGCGGCTGACGTTGCGCGCGCCGCGTCACGCGGACATCAAAGCCATCGCGGTCCTCGCCAACCATCGCTGCATCGCCGAGAACACGGCGCACATCCCGCATCCCTTTGGCGTCGACGACGCCGAACGACTGGTCGCGACCGCCAACAAGCGCGCGGGCGAAGCCAGCTTCGTCATCATGCTCGACGACACGCTGATCGGCGCCTGCGGTGTCGATCCGCGTGAGGACGGTCCGGAGATCGGCTATTGGCTCGGAGCAGCCTATTGGGGACAGGGTTGCGCCACCGAGGCGGTGCGCGCGGTGATCGACCACGCCTTCGGCGATCTGCACCATGAGACGCTGCAGGCCGGCGCCCGCGTCAGCAACCCGGCCGCGCGCCGGGTGCTGGAGAAATGCGCCTTCCAGTGGACCGGTGTCCGCCTGTCGCGTATCCGCGCCATCAATTCCGCGGCGCCGATCGATCGTTTCCGGCTCGACCGCAAGCTTTGGGTCTCGCTCAAGCGCTGGGGTCCGGTGCGGCGCGTGGCCTGATGGGCATGGCAGTTCGCAAGCTTTAACCCTATCGCGGGGGCTTATTGACAGCGTCAAGCCGGAGGAGGACGATAACAGTGGGTGCGATCGCTTCGTTTGCGCTCGCCCCATCAGATAAATGGAGGTGCCATGCCCCCGGGCCAGTCAAGCCGCGATAATCGCCGCGGCACTGTTCGGGCTGTGGCGTAGCGGCGTTTTGCGAACGGCGCGTCGGGAGCGGCCTATCGGGCCGCAGCAGTGAGGCAAGGCCCACTTGGCCCCTCCCGGCGAAGCTTCCCACTGATGATCGTCCTGATCGCGCACGTTTTATCGCATCGATATTGTATTGTGGGCTGCTCCGCGCTGAACAAGCGGGCTCGGCCACGCCACCCCATATAATTTCAAATGAAATTCCTCGACGAGGCCAAGGTCTATATCCGCTCCGGCGACGGCGGTAACGGCTGCGTGTCGTTCCGGCGCGAAAAATTTATCGAGTTCGGCGGCCCGAACGGCGGCGACGGCGGCAAGGGCGGTGACGTGATCGTGGAAGCGGTCGAAGGCCTCAACACGCTCATCGACTATCGCTATCAGCAGCACTTTTTTGCCAAGAACGGGCGCGCCGGCATGGGCAAGGACCGCCATGGCGCCAACGGCGCCGATGCCGTGCTCAAGGTGCCGGTCGGTACGCAGATTTACGAGGAGGACGGCGAGACCCTACTCGCCGATCTCACCGAGCTCGGCCAGCGCGTCGTGCTGGCGCGCGGCGGCAACGGCGGCTTCGGCAACGCCTATTTCAAATCCTCGACGAACCGCGCGCCACGGCGCGCCAATCCAGGCCAGCCCGGCGAAGAGCGCACGATCCGGCTGCGGCTCAAGCTGATCGCCGATGCCGGCATCGTCGGCCTGCCGAATGCCGGGAAATCGACGTTCCTCGCTCGCGTCAGCGCGGCCAAGCCGAAAATCGCCGATTATCCGTTCACCACGCTGCAGCCGCAGCTCGGCGTCGTCGAGATCGATGGTCGCGAATTCGTGCTTGCCGACATTCCCGGCCTGATCGAAGGCGCGCATGAGGGCGTCGGCCTCGGCGACCGCTTCCTCGGCCATGTCGAGCGCTGCCGGGTGCTGCTGCATCTCGTCGACGGAACGGGCGGCGACGCCGGTGCGGCCTACAAGACGGTGCGCGCTGAACTGTCAGCCTATGGCCACGGGCTCGCGGAAAAACCGGAAATCGTCGCGCTGAGCAAGGCCGACGCGTTGAGCGCCGACGAAATCAAGCAGCAGCTGGCGCGGCTCAAACGCGCGGCAAAGAAACAGCCGCTCGTCGTCTCGGCCGTGAGCGGAGACGGCGTCGCCGAAGTCCTGCGCGCGCTCTATCAGGTGATCGAAAAAGCGCACCCCACCGCGGCCGAGGCAAGCACCACGACCTCCGCTTGGCAGCCGTGATGGGCGTGCCGGCGGCCGGGTAGGGTGCGGCTGCTGGAAGCCGCGGGGGTGGTTTGTTTGGATTAGGCCCGGTCGATCGCTACATTAACGGCATGTTCGGCACGCCGAGGACGCATCACCGGCCCCGCAACGTGCGGCTCGAGACGCTGCTGCGGCTGCGTTGGCTCGCTGTGCTCGGCCAGTTCGTGGCCATCCTGGGGGTGCACTTCGGTCTCGAATTCGATGTTCCGATCTGGCCCTGCCTTGCGGTGATCGCGCTCGCGGCGCTCCTCAACGTGGCGCTGGGGGTGGTCTATCGCCAGACGCAGTGGCTCGAGCCCGACCGCGCCGCGTGGCTGCTCGGGTTCGACATCGCCCAGCTCGCGGCGCTCCTCTACCTCACCGGCGGCCTGGAAAATCCGTTTTCCTTCTTGCTGCTCGGGCCGGTATTGATCTCGGCGACGGCGCTGCCGCCGCGCATGACGTTGTTGATCGGCATCTTCGCCATGGGCTGCGCCACTGTGCTGGTATTCTTTCATTACCAGTTGCCCTGGGACACCGAGGATCAGCTGGAGCTGCCCGAAATCTACACGGTCGGGGTCTGGCTCTCGATCCTGCTGGCGATCGGCTATATCGGCGTCTACACGTGGCAAGTCGCCGAGGAGGCGCGCCAGCTCTCGGATGCCCTGGGCGCAACCGAACTCGCTTTGGCGCGCGAGCAACATCTCTCTCAGCTCGACGGTCTCGCGGCCGCCGCGGCGCACGAACTCGGCACACCGCTCTCCACCATCACCGTGGTGGTGCGCGAGATCGAACGCGCGCTGCAACCGAATTCGCCGTATGCCGAAGACGTGAAATTGCTGCGCGAACAGGCGCAGCGCTGCCGGGAGATTCTTGCCAAAATCACCGAACTTCCCACCGGCGAACCGTTCGATCGCGTGCCGCTTTCCGCCCTGATCGAGGAAGCGGTGGCGCCGTATCGTCATTTTGGCGTCTCGATCGTTGTCACGCTTCCGGCCGACCACACGGCGGAGCCGCTCGGCGCGCGCAATCCGGCGATCCGCTACGGTCTCGGCAACCTCGTCGAGAACGCGGTCGATTTTGCCAACAAGCGGGTCGACATCCTGGCGCAATGGACCGCCGAAGAGGTGAGCATCACGATCAGCGACGACGGGCCGGGCTTTGCCCCCGAAGTGCTAGACCGCATCGGCGCCCCCTATGTGACCCACCGGCGGCCCGGGCAGCGCGGGCCGGACAACGAGGAGGAGGTGTTCGGGCTTGGCCTTGGTTTCTTCATTGCCAAGACCTTGCTGGAACGCTCTGGCGCCAAGCTTTCGTTGAAGAATCAGGCTTCCCCCCGGCACGGGGCCTTGGTTACCATCACCTGGAGTCGTGCGGATTTCGAGCGGCCGCTGGCGGCGGCCCCTCTTGAGCGCGCCACGCCGGTTTCTTAAATCAGGCAAGAGCGGGCGGCGCTGGGGTGGAGTAGATTGCCATGACCAATGTGATCACCAACGCCACGAGCCGTCCATCAGCGGCGCCGCTGTCGGGCGAGCGTACCCTCCTGATCGTCGAAGACGACAAGTCGTTCCTGCAGCGGCTGGCCCGCGCCATGGAAGGCCGCGGTTTCGTGGTGACCACCGCCGAGTCGGTCGCCGATGGCCTGTTACAGGTCGAGAAGGCGGCGCCCGCCTTCGCGGTGGTCGATATGCGGCTCGGCGACGGCAACGGTCTCGACGTCATTTCCGCGATGAAGAAGCGCCGGCCGGAAGCGCGCGCCATCATCCTCACCGGCTACGGCAACATCGCCACCGCGGTCAATGCGGTCAAGCTCGGCGCCGTCGATTACCTCGCCAAGCCGGTCGATGCCGACGACGTGGTTGCGGCGCTGCTCGCGCTCGACAACAAGAAGATCGAGCCGCCGGAGAATCCGATGTCGGCGGACCGTGTGCGCTGGGAGCATATCCAGCGCATTTACGAATTGTGCGGTCGCAACGTTTCGGAAACCGCGCGCCGTCTCAGCATGCATCGCCGCACCCTGCAGCGTATCCTCGCCAAGCGCGCGCCCAAATAGGTCGCCGCGGAGTTGCGTTACTTCGATTCCGCTTCGTAGACGCCGTTCCAGTCCGGCGGCAGCGGGTGGGCGCGGTACGCCTCGATGCGCCCGACATACATGTCGTAGAGGCCCGCCACATCGAAGCCGTTGGCGAGCTTGCGGCAGCGATCGAGCAGGCTCTGCGCCTCGTCCCATTCCTGTTTGCGATAGCTAGCCAGCATGCGGGCGTTGAGCTCGCGCAGTTCCCGGCAGCGCGGATCCCGCTCGACCTCGGCACGCCCGAGCACGGTGTAGACCGCCTCCGGCTCCTTCTTGCCCTTCACCTGGATCAGATCGATCTCCATCGTGGCGAACTTCTGCTTGGCGCCTGCCGCGGTACGCGAACCGATCACCAGCGGCAGCCGATAATCCTTGGTTCGCGCCTCGAGCCGCGACGCGACGTTAACGGTGTCGCCCAGCACCGAATAATTGAAGCGGAAGTCGGACCCCATATTGCCGACGACGCACGGCCCGGTATTGAGCCCGATGCCGATACGCAGCGGCATGTAGGCGCCGCCGCTCTCCTCAGCCTCGCGCTTGAATTCGGCGTTGAGAGCCTCGGCCCGCGCCAGCATTTCCAGCGCCGCATCGCAGGCATTGACTTCCTGGTCATTGTCGTCGAGCGGGGCGTTCCAGAACGCCATAATGGCGTCGCCGATATATTTGTCGATCGTGCCCTTGCGCTCGATGATGGCGTTGGTCATGGGCGTGAGAAAGCGGTTCATCAGCCGGGTCAGGCCCTGCGGATTGTCCTTGTAGTGCTCGGAAATGGTGGTGAAGCCGCGCACATCGCTGAACAGGATGGTCATGCGGCGTTCTTCGCCGCCGAGCACCAGCTTTTCCGGTGAGCTGGCAAGTTGCTCGACCATGTGCGGCGACAGATAGAAGCCGAAGGCTGAACGGATCTGCTGGCGCTGTCGCTGCTCGCGGAAATAATTCACGAAAGTCAGCACCAGATAAATCAACCAGCTCGATATCAGCGGATAGGTGAAGTCGATGAGCAGGCTGTGGGCGACGAAGAAGTACCACGACAAGCCGACGAGCCCGGCGATCAGCACGGCGCCGAGCGCGGCCACGATCGAGGCCGGCAGCATCGGCGCGGCGATGATGATCGCGAGGCCGAGGACCACGGCGGCGACAAGCTCGGCGCCGATGGCATAATTGGGATGAGTCAGAAGCGCCTTGGTCAGCACGTTCTCGAGAATCTGGGCGTGGACCTCGACGCCGGGCATCGCCGGCTCGACCGGCGTGGTCTTGATGTCGAGGAGGCCGGTCGCCGAGGTGCCGATCAGCACCAGCCGGCCGCGAAAACGGTCGGCCGGCGCGCGGCCGTGCAGCACATCGGTGGCGGAAACGAAGCGCGCCGGATCGTGCTTGTTGAAATGCACCCAGAACTGGCCGTTACGGTCGGTCGGCAGCTCAAGTCCGGGCACCGCGACCGCGCGCACGCCGGCTTGGTCGGTGCGGATGAGGATGGCGCCGGTATGGGTGACCACCCGCAGCATTTCCATGGTCAGCGACGGCACCAGGGACTCTTGCGCCTGCATGACGACCGGGACGCGGCGGATGATGCCGTCGCGTTCGGGTTTGATGGAGAACAAGCCGCGGCCGGCCGCCGCCTGCTCGATCGGCAGCACGTTGCGCAGCAATCCGGGAAACGTCACCAGGAACGGGCGCGGATCGGGTCCGCGAATGGCGAAGCCGGTCTGCAACGTCGTCTCGGCCGGCGCGCGCGGCACCGGCACCGCGGCGCCGACCTGCCCGACCACCACCATTCCGGCACGTTTGATCGCATCGGCCAACACGTCGTCATTGCTCGGCAGCGTCGCCAGCTTGTCGCGGGTCGCCGCATCGAGCCCGCGGAAGCTTTCGGCGGCCAACGCCGGCGACATGCGGTCGGGCTCGGCGAACACGATGTCGAAGCCAATCGCCACGGCGCCAAGCTCGCGCAGACGGCTGACCAGATCGGCCACCACGGTCCGCGGCCACGGCCATTGCCCGACCTCCTTCAAACTCGCTTCGTCGATGTCGGCGATGACCACCGGCCGCGCGGTCTGCTGGCGCGGCCGCAGAACCTGCAGGAGATCGAACGTACGCAGCCGCAATTCTTCCAGCGGCCGCGGATCGGCGATGCGCAGCGGCACCAGCGCCAATAAAAGGAGCGTGCATACCGCTCGCGCCAGACCGAATTGCCGCGCCCAGCGAACGATCAGCTTCATGGGTTGCCGATCCCCTGCGCTCCCCGCACGAACCGCGCTGAATAATTATAGCAAGAGCACGCCGTCCCATCCTCCCCCGCTTCGCCGGGCAGGAATAAGTGCTCACTTCTCCCGGAACGAGCGCATGAGCTGATCGTGCAACGGCTTGACCAGGTACGACAGCATCGTGCGCTCGCCGGTCTGGATGAAGGCTTCCACCGGCATGCCCGGCGTCAACTTGACGTCGCCGAGGCGGCCGAGCTCGTTGGCGCTCATCGCGATGCGGACGAGATAGTAGCTCTGGCCGGTGCGCTGGTCGCTGCTGGTATCCGCGGCAATGCGCACCACGGTGCCGTTGAGCTCGGGCGTCGTGCGCAAATTGAACGCGGAGAAGCGGAGCACGACCGGCTGGCCGAATTGCACCTGATCGATGTCCTGGGGCTCGACTTTGGCCTCGACCAAAAGCGTGTCCGCTTCGGGCACAATGAGCATGATCGGGTCGCCGGCGGTGATGACGCCGCCGACGGTGTTGGCGGTCGATTGGAAGACCACGCCATCCTGCGGCGCGCGGATGTCGGTGCGCTTGAGCTGGTCTTCCGCCGTCACCTTGCGCTCGACGAATTCGCCGATCTTGCTGTCGGTTTCGCGCAGCTCCTTGGCGACGTCGCTGCTCAATTCCTGATCGACCTGGAGAATTTGCAGCTCGGTCTCGACGATCTTGCCCTTGGCTTCCGCGGCGGCGGCAATAAGTTGCCCGCGCTCGCCTTCCAGCCGCGCTTCCTCGCGTTGCAGCGAGGTGAGCCGGTTGAGCTGGACCAGGTTCTTGGCCCACAGATCGCGCACGCCGATGAGTTCCTGCTCGATCAGCGCCGTCTCCTTGGTCTTGGCGTCCTGCTGGGCGGTAAGCCCGCTGATCTGCTCGCGCAATTGCTGGATGCGCTGGTGGAGCTGGTCCTTCTGGCCGAGCCGTGCGGTGCGCCGAAGATCGAACAGCTTGCGCTCGCTGGCGAGCGCTTCCTTGACTCTGGAATCGTCGATGGCGCCGGCGAGCTCCTTGGGGACCGCGACCGTATCGACGCCGTCGCGCTCGGCGGCAAGCCGCGCCTTGCGCGCATAGAGCTCCGTGAGGCCCTTGGTGACGATCGCCAGATTCGCTTGCGTCACGGTTTCGTCGAGGCGAATGAGAATATCGCCGGCCTTGACCCGGTCGCCGTCGCGCACCCGGACCTCGCCGACAACACCACCGCTTGGGTGCTGGACCTTCTTGACGTTGGAATCGACGACCAGCGAGCCCGGCGCGATGAGGGCGCCTGAGATCTCTGCCGTCGAGGCCCAGCCGCCGAGCCCGACGGCGAGAAACGCCACCAGCGCGCAGCCGACGATGACATGCCGGCGGATCGAGGCGCGGGAATTCAGCGCTGGCTTGCTGCTCATCCCATGCCTCCCTGCTCCGGCACCACTTTCAAAGTTCGCGGCGGCGCGCTCGGTTGGGTCACGCGGTTGAGAATATCGTCTTTCGGCCCGAACTGCTGCTGGCGGCCCTTGGCCATGACCAGAATGTAGTCGACGCCGGCGATGGCGCTCGGGCGATGGGCCACCACGATGACGATGCCGCCGCGGGCGCGAATGCCGAGAATAGCCCGGGTCAGCGCTTCGTCACCCTCGGCGTCGAGGTTGGAGTTGGGCTCGTCGAGCACGACCAGGAACGGGTCGCGATAAAGCGCCCGCGCCAGCGCGATGCGCTGGGCTTGGCCGGCCGACAGCGCGCTGCCCTGATCGCCGACATTGGTCTCATAGCCGTTCGGCAGATTGACGATGAGGTCGTGGACGCCGGCCGCCTGCGCCGCGGCGAGGACGGCTTCCGGATCCGGCGGATCCTCGAAGCGCGCGATGTTCTGCGCCACGTTGCCGGGAAACAATTCGACGTCCTGCGGCAAGTAGCCGATGTGCCGGCCGAGCGCCTCCGGCGACCATTGATCGACGCTGGCGCCGTCGAGGCGGATGGTGCCCCGCACCGGCGTCCAGACGCCGACCAGCATGCGCGCCAGCGAGGATTTGCCGGACGCCGTCGGGCCGATTACGCCGAGCGCCGTGCCGGCCGCAACCGAGAAGTTCACATCCTGGCAGACGGTTTTCTGTTCGCCCGGCGGATTGACCGCCGCGTTCTGCACGACGAGCGATTTCGCCGGCGGCTGCAGCGGCATCGGCTCGGCGCGCGGCGGCAAGTGACCGAGCAACCGCGACAACCGCTGCCAGCCTTGCCGGGCGGCGACGAAGCCGCGCCAATTGGCGATGGCGAGGTCGACCGGCGCCAGCGCGCGGGCGCCGAGGATCGAGCCGGCGATGATGATGCCCGGCGTGGATTGCTGGTGAATGACCAGCCAGGCGCCGACCGCGAGAATTGCCGACTGCAGCAACAGCCGCAACACCTTCGACATGGCGCCGAGCCCGCCGGCGACGTCGCTGGCGCGGCCGCTCGACGCCACGTAACCGCGATTGAGGTCGCCCCAGCGCTGGGCGATGCGCCCGACCATGCCCATGGCCGTGATCGCCTCGGCGTTGCGGCGGCTCGCCTCCATCAGCGCGTTGCGCGCCATGGCAAATTGTGTGGCGCTGCGGGTCGGCCGCCGGGTCAGCACTTCGGTCATGACGGTGAGCGTGACCAGGATGATCGCGCCGGCGAGTGCGGTGAGCCCGATATAGGTATGGAACAGGAAGCAGATGGCGAGATAGATCGGCATCCACGGCAGATCGAACAGGGCGACCGGCCCGGCGCCGGACAAAAACGCGCGCACGGTATCGAGATCGCGGATCGGCTGCGCGCCCTCGCCCTTGCCGCCAATCTTGAGCGGCAGCCGGACGATGGCGTCGTACACGCGCAAGCTCATCGCCTCGTCGAGGCTATGGCCGACACGGACAAGGATGCGGCTGCGGATCGCGTCGATGACGCCCTGCGCGGCATAAAGGCCGGCCGCCAGGATCAGCAGCGCGACCAGCGTCGGCACGCTGCGGCTGGGCAGCACCCGGTCGTAGATTTCCAGCATGAACAGGGCGCCGGTGAGCATCAACAGATTGCTCATGCCGCTGAACAGGGCGATGGCGAGAAAGGCTCTCCGGCAGGAAGCAAGCGCAGCGGCGAGTTCGGAACTCGCGAGCGGCTGCCGCAGCGGGCGGGAAAGCGGGCTCATCAGTGCGTGCCTACCACCGTACCAAGCGGAATACCATGATCGGGCTTCCCAATGACCAGCCCGTCGAGGGGATCATCATAGCTTGGTTTACGATGGACGGGAGGTTACGGCTCACGCCAGGCCCAAGGCTTAGCCAAGGCTTAGCCAAGCCTCGAGCCCTACCTTAAGCCGAGCCACAGCGAGCCGCCGCGTCAAGCCGCCCAAGGCTGGCGCCGTTCGGACATCATTCCTA
>JBEKIC010000053.1:0-26352 GCA_050011955.1 Xanthobacteraceae bacterium | reverse complement strand
CATACGCAAGTCCAGTGAACAAGGTCTCGGCATCGATCCCCTCCAAAAATCGAATCAATACCGCTAGATTCCCCCACTCATAATTTAAGGGGAATCCCCCGATTCAACCCAGCCGAAACATGCTCTAATATCTTGGTGGAGCATGATCTTTTCGGAAAACCGGCCTCCACTTTTCCGGATCATGCTCTAGAAACTTGATTGAGACTCCCATGTTGAAGGCCGTCCGCGTGTCGTCATGGCTTCTGCTCGTCGCCATCGTCATCCTGTCGCTGGTACCCCCGAACTGCGGCCACGAGTGGGCGGACTGCACGTCCTCGAGCACTTTGCCATCTTTTCGGCGACCGGCTTTGCCTTCGGCCTCGGCTATCGTCCGCACTACTCCACCGCGATCGGGTTGGTGCTGTTTGCCGGCGCCATCGAGCTCGCGCAGCTCTTCGTGCCCGGCCGCCACGCACGCCTCGGTGATTTCATCGTCGATGCATTGGCGGCCTGCGTCGGTTTGGCGGCGTCCCTTGTGTGGCACCAAAAAAACAAGCGCGCCGCCGATCGCTGACCGTGGCGCTCACTTGGAATATTTGCGGAAGTCCGGCTTGCGCTTGGCGTTGAAGGCGCGCACCCCTTCCTTCGATTCCTCGGTCTCGTAGAAAAGCTTGAGCGCCTGCATGCCGAGCGCGCCGATGCCGGCGATCGAATCGCTGTCGGCATTGAACGAGCGCTTGGCGATGGCGATGGCTGTTGGACTGCGCTCCATGATCTCGCGGCACCACGCCTCGACCTCGGCATCGAGCTGGTCGTCGGGCACCACTTTGTTGACGAGGCCCATCGCCGCCGCCTCGTGCGCCGTATAGCGGCGGCACATGTACCAGATCTCGCGCGCTTTCTTCTCGCCGACGACGCGAGCCAGATAGGCCGTGCCGAAGCCCGGATCGACCGAGCCGACCCGCGGGCCGACCTGCCCGAACTGGGCGCTCTCGGCCGCGATCGTCAGATCGCACAGCGTCGCCAGCACGTTGCCGCCGCCGATCGCGTAGCCGCGCACCTTGGCGATGACCGGCTTTGGCGCCAGCCGGATCAAGTTGTGCAGCGTCTCCATCGGCAGCCCGACCGTGCCGCGGCCGTCGTAGCCGCCGTCATGCGCCGACTGGTCGCCGCCGGTGCAGAACGCCCGCGTTCCGGCGCCCGTCAGCACGATGACGCCGATACCGGCGTTCCAGGCGCTGCGGTTCAGCGCGTCGATCAACTCGTCGCAGGTCTTGCCGCGAAACGCGTTGAGCTTCTCCGGCCTGTTGATGGTGATGGTCGCTACTCCGTCCCGCTCGTCATAAAGGAGATCGGTATATGTCACATTGCCACTCATCGGTGTGCCTTCCTTACGCTTGTTGGAATAATCCGAGCCCGCTCAAACGAAAATCTTAATAACCGCTTCATCGGTTGACGCAAAACGAAACGCGCTTTGGTTAGCGAAGTACCAATGAAGCGGGAAATCTCGCATTAATACAACCGCAATTGCTCGGGTGGTACTTTACCGTGAGACCGGACCTTGCCGGCAGCCCCTTTGTATCATGGATATATCAGTCGCACCTCAAACAGGCACAACAAGCACGCGCCCCGAATCGATTGGCCGCGTGGTTGGCATCAACGGCTCGCAGGCCACCGTCGAACTCGTTGCGCGGGCACTCCGCGACGACACCCCGACCGTCGGCAAATTTATCGGCCTGAAGACGAATAAGGCGGTCGTCATCGGCCTGATCACCGAGGTCACTGAGGAGCCACTGGTCCCTGCGACCGGAAGTCAGGCATTCCGCAAAGTGGCCAGCCTCGACCTGATTGGCGAGTTTTACTCAAGCGACGACGGTGCGTTGTGCTTCCAGCGAGGTTTCTCAGAGTATCCGAATATCGGCGATACCGCCCTGATGCTCACCGACAACATGCTGCGGCTCGTTTATGGCAGGGCCGATGCTGATCACGCGCATATCGGCAATCTGCAGCAGAACCCCAACATCGGGGTGCACATCGACATCGATCATCTGGTGAACCGGCATTTCGCCATCCTCGGCACGACCGGCGTCGGCAAGTCGAGCGGTGTCGCCATCATCTTGCAGAAGATCCTGGAAACACGACCACACTTGCGCATCTTCTTGGTCGATCCGCACAACGAGTATGGCCGCTGTTTCGGCGCCAAGGCGCACGCGCTCACACCGCTGAATCTGCGTTTGCCATTTTGGCTGTTCAATTTCGAGGAGATCGTCGACGTCTTCTTTGGCGGCCGGCCGGGTGTCGACGAGGAAGTCCAGATTCTTTCCGAGGTCATCCCCCTGGCAAAGGTGGCTTATCAGCAGCTTCGTGCCGGGGACGATCGCCAGATCATCAAGAAACGCGATGCGCGCGGTGCCGGTTTTACCGCCGATACGCCGGTGCCTTATCGAATCGAGGATCTTATCAGCCTGCTCGACGAGCGCATGGGAAAGCTCGAGAACCGTTCATCGCGCATGGTCTATTACAAGCTCATCTCGAGGATTCAGACCTATCGGAATCATCCTCGCTACGGCTTCATGTTCGAGAACGCCAATGTCGGCGGCGATACCATGGCCGACGTTCTCGACGATTTGTTCCGGCTGCCCGCTGAAGGCAAGCCGATGACCATCATGGGTCTCGCCGGATTTCCGGCCGAGGTTGTGGACTCGGTCGTGTCGGTGGTCTGCCGGATGGCCTTTGACTTCGGTCTCTGGAGCGACGGCGTTTCCCCGCTGTTGTTTGTCTGCGAGGAGGCCCACCGCTACGCATCCGCCGACCGCAATATCGGCTTCGGCCCCACCCGTCGCGCGCTTTCGCGTATCGCCAAGGAAGGTCGCAAATACGGGGTATACCTCGGCTTGGTCACGCAGCGGCCAGCCGAAATCGACCCGACGATCCTGTCCCAGTGCTCGACGCTATTCGTCATGCGGTTATCGAACGAGTGCGACCAAGCATTTGTCCGCTCCGCGGTTTCGGATGCTGCGGCCAACCTGATTTCATTTATTCCCTCCCTTGGCACCCGTGAAGTGTTCACCTTCGGTGTCGGCGTCGCGCTGCCTACCTGCATGCGTTTCAAGGAATTGTCGGCCGACCGTCGGCCAAATAGTGAGGCGTCCGGCATCACCCGCGCAGACCTTGGCACTAATATCAGCCGCGATCTGATCGCTTCGGTGATCGGTCGCTGGCGCAGCGCGACCATGAGCTACCGCACGAGCGACGACGGCGACTCTGGCTCCCCGCTGGATGCGGTAACGAGACAGCCGGCCGATCAGCCGCTGCCCCAGGCATTGCCGCTTCAATCAGCGGCGCGCGCCGACTCGCTGCGTTCAAGCATCTTAAGGAAGCCACTTGACGCGAGCGCATTGGGCGGAGCACCGGGTGCCGCAGTGGGCTTTCCGCCGACGCCCAGATAATCCACGTCATTTGATCCGCAGCCGCGACCGGCGCCGCCGCTAAGGCTGCGCCCTGCGTCGACGGTCGCTAATGCGGCCGAAGAACCCGGCCGGCGACGGCATCGAGTTTCTTCAGAAGCTCCGGATCGCGCGCCTCCGGAGCGGTGATCAAGGCGTTGTCGAGCGCGCGATCCGAGCCGATCGGGCATGGCTCGTGCTCGCGCGGGAAATCGCGGGCGAGCCGCGCCACCAACTGCTTGGCCTTCTCGGCGTTGGCCATCAGTACCTTGATGATGTCCTGCACGGTGACGGCGTCGTGGTCCGGATGCCAGCAGTCGAAATCCGTCACCATGGCGACCGTGGCGTAGCAAATCTCCGCCTCGCGCGCGAGCTTGGCCTCCGGCAGGTTGGTCATGCCGATGACGGAATAACCGAGGTTCTTGTAAGTGAGGCTCTCGGCGAGCGAGGAGAATTGCGGACCCTCGATGCACACATAGGTGCCGTCGCGCATGATCGCGATGCCTTCGGCCATC
This sequence comes from Xanthobacteraceae bacterium, assembly GCA_050011955.1. Classification (GTDB taxonomy): domain Bacteria; phylum Pseudomonadota; class Alphaproteobacteria; order Rhizobiales; family Xanthobacteraceae; genus BOG-931. The sequence goes on along the minus strand of JBEKIC010000053.1, from coordinate 22,412 downwards.
GCCGCCTCGGCGAGATGGATGCGCAGCCGCGGCGACACCGGATGCGCCATCGAGACATGCGCCACGCAGCCGGTGCCGAAAAACGAATTCGCCCGGGCATAGGTGCGGTCGACGAACTGATCGACCAGAACGAAGGCGCCCGGCGGCAAATCCTCCTTGAACGAGCCGCAGGCCGAGAGCGAGACGAGGTCGGTCACGCCGGCGCGTTTGAGCGCATCGATGTTGGCGCGGTAGTTGATGTCGGTCGGCGACAGCCTGTGGCCTTTGTCATGACGCGACAGGAAGACGATCGGCAGACCGTCGATCTCGCCGGTCAGCAAGGCCGCGGAGGGCTTGCCCCAGGGACTGTCGACGGTTTTGCTTTGTGCGTTCTTGAGCCCCGGCAAGTCATAGATGCCGGAGCCGCCGATGATGCCGAGGACGGATTTTGTCATGATGCCGATCAGGTCAGGGAGCGCCTGCGGCAGCCTTGCCCATTGCTCTCGGTGTTGTCAAAGGGTGCCGAGTTCGTCGCTAGAGCGCGTCCAGGAAAAGTGGAAACCGGTTTTCCGTCCGGACGCGCGATGAAACAAGGACTTAGAGCGGGATGACGATTCGAAGATTAAGTCATCCCGCTCTAGCGTTGGTATTGTCCTGGAGGAACATCGCTTGGCTCGCTGCGCTGCTGCCGCAGCAGCGCCTCCGCCATTTCGCGCAAGCGCACCCTCTGCACTTTCGGGCCGTTCGGGCTGTCGACGATCGGGAACGCCTCCACCAGCACGATCCGCTCCGGGACCTTGAACCGCGCCAGTTGCTCCAGACAACGTGACCGCAAGGCGCCCTCGTCCAGCACCGCGCCGTCGGCCGGCCGCACGAAGGCCACCGGCACCGGATCGGCCTCGCCGCCGGATGCCGCCACCACCTGGACGCCGGCCACGCCGGGCTGCGCCTGGATCACGGCTTCGATCTCCTCGGGGCTGACCAGGAATCCGCCGAGCCGCATGGCATCGCCCAGCCGCGCCTCATAGACGAAGCCGGTGGCGGCCAGACGGCCGAGATCGCCGGTGCGGAACATGCCCTCAGCGTCGATCGCGCGCTCGGTCGCCGCCGGATTTTCCAGATACTCGATGAAGCGCGACGGGGCGTCGATCCACAGCTCGCCGGACGCGCCGGACGGCAGCGTGCGGCTGGTCTGCGGATCGCACACCGCAAGCCGGACGCGCTTGCTGACAGGCACGCCGCCGCCGAGCCGGCGGTTCTCGCCCTCTGAGACCGAGAACAGCGCCTGCACCTCGGAACTGCCGTAGAGGCCGCACGGCTGCATGCCGACCGCCTCGGCGGCGGCGATCGAGGCGGCGGCGGTGGAGTGGAAGGCGGCAAAACCCGCAAACCGCACCGAGTCGAACCGGCGCCCGGCGGACGCCGCGGCGATGCGGCCGAACATGTCGTCGCCGCCGATCACGTGGGTGACCCGGTGCTGACGGATCAGCCCGGCCGCCGCTTCACCGTCGAACTGTGCGACGCACACGACATGCGCCCCGCCGGCAATCGCGGCCATCGCCGCGGCATTGCCGAACGTTCCGCAGAACGGCACCGCCCCAAGCAGCACCGCATCCGCCGCATCCAGTCCGATATGGCGGGTGACATCAACGGCGTGCCCGGCAATGGTTTGCTGATCGTGCAGGACCAGTTTCGGACCGCTGGTGGTGCCCGACGTGGTGAACGTCAAACAGGGCGTCGCCCCGGTCGCCTCGTCCGGCCCCGCATCGGCCGCGGCGCCGTCGAGCGGCAACACCGGCAGGCCGGCGAGCTCCGTCACGCCGGAAGCAGGCTGCAGCCCGAACACGCAGCGCAGCGCGGCGCGATCCTCCGGCGGCAGCGCGGTGAAAATCGCCGGGAAGTCGACAGGCGGGAATCCCCATTGCGTCACCAGAGCGATGGCGCGCGACCGGCGCAGGATGTTACCGACTTCAGCCAGGCGAAAGCGCGTGTTGATGTGGATGGCAAGCGCGCCGAGCCGCGCGCAGGCGAAGATCGCGGCGAGGTGAGCCGTGCTATTCGGCAACCACAGCGCCACCCGAGCGCCCGGACCGACACCGCCGGCGCGCAGCGCCGCCGCCACCCGCAACATGCGGTCTTGGAAAGCGCGCCGGTTCAGCCTGCCCGCGGCGTCGGTCACCGCCGGCGCCGCCGGGTCCGTCCCGGACCACGCCAACAGCGCGCCGAGCGTGCGCGGATAGTCCGGTCCATAGGTTGTCCGCATGCGCAGCTCCGTCAGCCCGCATCACAACCCGCAGGCGGATAAAAGTCGATGCCTTTGGCGGCTTTGCCGACAGGGTGACATGGTCTATCGTCCGCCCATCGTGGTGTTCCGTCATGAAGCGCCGTCATCGCTCTCGGTTGTTGTCCGTGCAGCTTGCTTGTTCTGCGAACGCCTATCCGCAGAGCCTGATGGGACGGCCCGCTTATCTGGTATCCGCTATCGAATGCCTGCGGCCGGCGTCATAGCGAGCCGGCCACTCGGGAGGGGACGATGAAGAGATCGGCTGCAATCGGCGCCGCACTGCTGCTCGCGTGCACATTGACCGGCCAGGCCCAGGAAAAGATTTCCGACGGCGTGGTGAAAATCGGCATGCTCGAGGACATGTCGAGCATCTACGCGGATATCACCGGCGTCGGCGCGGTCACTGCGGCCAAGATGGCGGTCGAGGATTTCGGCGGCAAAGTGCTGGGCAAGCCCATCGAAGTGGTCTCCGCCGATCACCAGAACAAGCCGGACATTGCCTCGGCCACGGCGCGGGAATGGTTCGACAACCAGCACGTCGACGCGCTCATGGACGTTGCCGCATCGGCGACCGCGCTCGCCGCCATCGATGTCGCCAAGACCAAGAACAAGATCGTCGTGCTCAACGGGCCGGGCGCGGCGCGCATCACCAACGAGGCCTGCACGCCGGTCTCGATCCATTACACCTACGATAATTACGCGCTTTCCCACGGCACCGGCGCCGCCATGGTCAAGGAGGGTTACGATACCTGGTTCTTCCTGACCGCCGATTATTCCTTCGGCCACGATCTCGAGCAGATCACGTCCGGCGTCGTCAAGGCGAGCGGCGGCCAGGTGCTCGGCAGCGTCAGGGTTCCGATCAACACGTCGGATTTCTCCTCGGCGCTGCTGCAGGCGCAGGCGTCGAAAGCCAAGGTGATCGGGCTCGCCAACGCCGGCGCCGACACCACGAATTCGATCAAGCAGGCGGCCGAGTTCGGCATCGTGCGCGGCGGGCAGAAACTGGCGGGGTTGTTGGTCTTCATCAACGACATCAACAGCCTCGGCCTGCAGACGGCGCAGGGCATGCTGCTGACCAACGCCTTCTACTGGGACCGCAACGACGAGTCGCGCGCCTGGTCGCAGCGTTATTTCCAGCGCATGGGCAAGATGCCGAACATGGCGCAGGCCGGCATCTATTCGGCGACAACGCACTACCTCAAGGCCGTGCAGGCCGCCGGCACCGACGACACCCAGGCGGTGATGGAGAAGATGCGCGCAATGCCGATCAACGACTTCTTCGCCAAGAACGGCAAGATCCGCGAAGACGGCCGGATGGTGCACGAGATGTTTTTGTACGAGGTCAAGAAGCCGGCGGAATCCAAGGGGGCATGGGATTATTACAAGCTGGTCGCCACCATCCCGGCGGACCAGGCCTTCCAGCCGCTGTCGGAGTCCAAATGCCCGCTGGTGAAAAAGACGCCTTAAGCGGCGACCCATTCCCCGTCTGGACAGCCAGCGCCCGCCGCCTGCTGCGGCTTCACCGTGCCAAGAATCAACGCCCCGGCAACTCGCGCTGCCGGGGCGATGGAGCATGATCCGCAAAAAGCCTGCCTCGGACTTGATCCGAGGGTGGAAGCCGGTTTTCCGAAAAGATCATGCTCCACTAAGATATTTAGAGCGCCAATGAAGCGATTGCGCTCTAAATAGCCATCTTCAAGTCCTTGGCCGCCCGGAATGCGACTTTCTTGCTGGCCTTGATCTTGATGGCTTCGCCGGTGGCAGGATTGCGCCCCATACGGGCGGCGCGCTTCCTGACCTGCAGGATGCCCAGCCCGGCAATGCGGATTCGTTCACCCTTCTTGAGATGCTTGGTGATGGTACCGACCAGATCGCCAAGGATGGCTTCGCCGGCCCGTTTCGATAGTTGGTGCTCCTCGGCCAAGGCCGCGGCAAGATGCTTGAGCGTCACCGGACGCTTGGTTTTGGCCGTAGCGGCGGGTTTCGCCGGTTTCTGTGAACGAGCCATATTGATTGCCCTCCTTGAAGCGCGAATGCGCTGGCCAAGGAAGGCTATGATTCGGTGCCGGAAGAAAAGGCTTTTAAGGGGTGAAATAGGGATTTTGGCCGGCTTTTCGCCTCGAAGACTACCGGGGGATGTGAGGCCGGCATCCTGCGCCGCCTGCACCGAGATTACCGAGCACCGGCCGAAGGCGCCGGCGCCGGCCGTCATCATCCCATCGCCCGTTTCCGCTCGACACCGGAACAGCCCTTGGTCATCATAATCTGGATAACCTCGTTCAGGTTATTGGCACCGACCTTTTGTTTGATGCGCTCGCGATAGTCTTCGATGAGTTGCCGCTTTTTGTTGAGCTGGCAGGCGGATTCCTCGGAGGATTCCCCGGCCATGATTCCTTGCAAAACGTCACATTCCCGCTCGGTCAGACGACGATTGCATGTAAGGTCCGGTCTCACGTGACACATTCTTCCATTTTTTCGAGTCGCCGACATTTTGGGCGCAGCCGAAGGGGCTACGCGCTCGGGTGACGATGCGAGCAGTTGCAATATTTCCGCCGCCGGCCGCGGGGCATTCAGCAGATAGCCCTGGATTTCCGTGCAGCCGAGTATCCGAACTTGCTGCAATTGCTCCGCCGTCTCCACGCCCTCGGCGGTGACCCGCATGCTGAGGCTTCGCGCCAGATCGACGGTGGCGCGGACGATGGCGCGGGCCTCGTCCTTATCCGCCAAACCCAAGATGAAACTGCGGTCGATCTTGATTCTATGGAACGGGAAACTCAGCAGATATCCGAGCGAAGAGTAGCCGGTGCCAAAATCGTCCATCGCAAAACGCACGCCGAGCTTGTGCAGCCGCTTGAGCGTGGCCAGATTGGCAAAGGTATTCTGTATCAGAACCGACTCGGTGATCTCAAGTCAAGCCGGTCCGGCTTGATATCGGCCGCGGCGATGGCGCCGACGACCACGTTGACTAAATTCTTGTTGGTTAACTGAACTGACGAGACGTTGACTGCGACGCGGATGTCATCCGGCCAATTGGCCGCTTCGGCGCAGGCCGTTCGCAGGACCCATTCGCCCAGCGGGATGATGAGCCCGGTCTCCTCGGCAATGGGGACGAACTCGGCCGGAGACACCAGGCCGCGCTTGGGGTGGTGCCAACGCAACAGCGCCTCGAATGAGGCGATCTTGTTACCGTCAAGGCTGGCGATCGGCTGATAGAATAGCTCGAATTCGCCGTTGACGAGCGCGCCTTGCATATCCCGCTCCAACTCGGCACGAGCCTGGAGGCGCGCATTCATCTCCGCCTCATAAAAACAATAAGTGCCGCGTCCCAGGTTCTTGGCTTCATAAAGCGCGATATCCGCGGCCTTCAACAGCTCGTCGAACTGGCTGGCATCGTCCAGCGCGATGGAAATGCCGACGCTGACATCGACGACCACTTGATTGCCGTCGAGATCGAACGGCTCGTGAATCGAGTCGCGGACCCGCACGGCGAGCACGGCGGCATCTGATTTTTGATTGAGCGACGACTGAATGATGGCAAATTCGTCGCCGCTGAGACGGGCGACCACGTCGACATCCCTGATACAGCCGTGCAGGCGGCCTGCCACAGCCTTGAGCAGCTTGTCGCCGGCCGAATGGCCGAGGGTGTCGTTGATGCGCTTAAGATGATCGACGTCGAGGTACAAGACCGCCAGCCGCTCTCCGCGTCTGACGCGTTTGAGCGCCTGTTCGAGCTGCAGGTAGAAAAGCTTGCGATTCGGCAGGCCGGTCAGCGCATCATGGTGCGCGAGATGTGAAATCCGTTCCTCCGCGCATTTTGCCTCGGTGACATCCTCGTGGGTGGTGACCCAGCCGCCACCCTCGATCGGTTGGCTGACGACGTGAATAATCCGCCCGTCGCGCAGGTTCGTCATCCTGCTGAAGGCCGTACCCTGGCCGATGGCGGCCAAGATATCGGCGATATATTGCCCGACGTCCTCGGTGCCAAAGCTGCCGACCGCCGCTCGATGTTCGACGATCTTCTGCAGCGCGCTGCCCGGCCTGACGACGTCCCGCGACAAGCCGTACATATCGAGATAGCGTTGATTGCAGACGATAAGCAGGGCATTGGCATCGAACATGACCACGCCCTGTACCAGATTATTCAGAGCGGCATCGACCGTCGCCTTGGCGCGCTGCAATTCACCGGTTTTTTTGACCAGTGCAACCTCGGACTTTTCCAGGCTATGAAATTGTCTGCTCAGCGCTCGCAGCAGAAACAGCGAGCAGCACACGAACAGCAATGTACCGGCGCCGATAGCGATGGCCTGAATGCGCCAAGTCACGAGCGCCGCGGCTTCCGACACGCCGACATTGACGACAAGGGGATAGTCGCGCAACGGCCGCACGGCGGCCAGACGAACAGCGCCGTCAACATAACCTGACGATCGATAGTTGCCGCCACCTTGGGCGACAAGTCGATGCCAGGGCGAGTCTGCCGGCATCTTGTCAGACACGAGATTTGGCGAATCGGGATAACGCACGATGACGGTGCCGTCGCGATGCAACAGCAGAAACGACTGATCGGGCAGCGACGCGACGGACTCATAGCTTTTTTGGAAATAGGCGAGCCTGACACCGACGATAACTACGCCGAGAAATGCGTTGTTGGCGTCGTTTATGCGTCTGCTAAAGGAGGCGAACCGCGTTCCGGCGATGCGGTTGATCAGAGCATTGCTGATGTAAATGCCTTTGTCGTCGTGATTCTTGAAATGCTGAAAATAGGCGCGATCCGACAAGTCGATGTCGGGCGCCGGCCGCTGCAGCGTGGTATTGACAAGCTTTCCATTCTTGTCGACCAGCGTAATGAAATCGGCCTGCGGCAGGTGCGACAGCCGCTCGACAAGATATTGATAAGTGGCCTCGCCGCGACCAACACGGTCGAGGTCGTCCGACCCCTGCGTGCTGCGAAGTTCCTCTTCGACTTTGATTTCGGTCAAAATCAGATCAATCGATTGTATGGAGCTTGCGGTTTGGCCGGCGAGCACCTCGGCAAGGTTGCTGGAATCTCTGAATGCATCGGCAATCGCCTCCGCATGCAGCCACCAGATTGTCAGCGCAATTGTCAGCGCCGCCGTACAGATGACACCGACCGCCACGGCAATAAGGGAACGAAAAATTGACCGAACTGCACAATTTGACATGGCGCAAAACGAATGGGTCCACCTGCTGTAAGGCTACGAAATACACTTGAGGGAAGCGTTTAGAGTGGCGTTGAATTATCCGATTGCGTGAATGCAAGCTTAGACTAATCGGGATTGTCCGGGCGTGCCGGCGTGGGCAGCGGCAAAGCTGTTCAGCCCGCTTTCGTCGGCCGCCAACCCGACTTCGAATAGCGCCATGGGCCGCCAACGAAAGTCGCGCTTCGCCGCGGTGCGAGGCCGATGCCGCGTCACCGTAAGGAGGGCGAGCTCACCTGAGAAATGAATAGCTTTTTAACCCCAGCGCGGCTTGACCGGAGCGTAGGGCCGCGGCGCTCACTCGGCGGCGCGAGCAGCCGCAATGGGCAGAGTGAGTGCGGCCGACACCGCATCCTCGCGGAACGCCTTGACCGCATCCAGCGACAGCTCCGCCGCCGTCTTAGTTCCCAGCGATGGCAGCTTTTTGAGCACGGCGGCAGGCGCGGTAATGATGTGGCATTGCATTTCATCGGCCTCGATCACGTTGAAGACCTCACGCGTCGACGCCCAGATGATCTCGACATTCGTCGTCCGGCGCGCCCGCGCCACCGCATCGCGCATGATCGGCCGATAATCGATGCCGGCGTCGGCGAGCCGGCCGGCGAACACCGATACGCAAGCGGGCGCGCCTCCCGACAGCGCTTCGACCCCGCTGGCCGCCTGCTCGGCGGTGAAGACCGCCGTCAGATTGACCTTGATGCCGTCGCGCGAGAGGGCATGAACCGCCTCATAGAGCGGCTCGCCGCGCGTCGTCGACACCGGCAGCTTGACGTAGACATTTGCTCCCCAGGTGCTGATCACGCGGGCCTGCCCGACCATTTCCGCGATGTCGTCGGAAAATACCTCGAACGAGATATGCCGGTCGGGCACCGCCGCGACCAGGTCCCGCGCGTAGGACACGTAGTCGGAGACTCGCGCCGCCTTCATCAGCGACGGATTGGTGGTGAAGCCCCTGATCCAGGGCTGTTTGGCCATTTCGAGGATTTGCGCTTTATCCGCACCATCCGTGAACAGCTTTACGTCAAGGTCTTGCAGCGTGACGGCCATGTCCGATCCAATTCAACCCTTCTGAATAACGCTCCGGCGGCGACATTGTTACCGCTTCGCCCCCGGAATCATCATCCTCGATTGGCATGGGATATCATACTGCGGGGTAGATACGCGACCTGCCCTTGAAGTCGCAGTTGGCAGCAATTTCCCTGCCCCACCGGCTGAATAAAATACGCATTGGAAATTCAATATCACGATTCAACCCTTAAGGTTGGGCCAAGGGCTGAGCAAACGTTTCGGCATTACGCGAGCCCTGGCCCCACCCTAGCGATCTCAACGCCCGCGTCCGGACCCGCCGCTACGCGCTCACTTAGTGCCAATGTCGTATCGGAGCTCCGCAACCCGAAGCCGGCTGCCGCGGCCGCACAATTCGACGGCGCCGATGCACGACGCACATCCGGCGCGGTCATGGGCAGGAACAGCCTGACGCCGGTTTGATCAAGTGCGAACAGCGGGACCATCCGGCGCATCTCGCTGTCATTGACCAGCGTCAGCCAATGGCACCCTAAGACCCAGAAAAAGACCCCATTGGCGCAACGCCTATTCCGTAAAAGTAGTGCGCAAGAACGGTCTCGGCCAAGGCTGGTCCGCGGCGGCTCGCCGGGTTAAGCTAGGCGAGAACCATGTGCTGCTAACCGTAGATGCTCGACGCATTACGGAAGATTTGGCGGGAACGCGGCCATCTCTCTCAAGAGATCGTCAACAGGGATCGAGGCGCCGCCTCCTACTAGCTATATCGCAAGCGATTCGGCGGGTTTTTACAAGCCTACAAGATGATCGGGTTTATTCCGAACTTCTTCCGGAAATGAGCCTGCCAAGACGGACGGGGGCTACAATATCGGACAGAGCACACCCGAAGGGGGCAGCGCTATTACCAGTTTGATACCGACTGTCGCTTGGGCACGCCTATTCCTCATCCACGCCCGGCGTCTGCCTCAGCATGAAATGTCCGAACGCCGAGGCGATGGGCTTGGCCGGGTCGTCCTGCCACGCCTGCGCCTCGAAAGCGACGACGCGCCGACCCTGCTTGACGATCGACACGTTGGCGTAGCTGTCGAGGGCGCGGCCGGAGCGCAGGTAATCGATCGTCAGGCCGATCGGTTTGGGCGGCGACACGCCGAGTTCGCGCATCACGCCCACGATCGCGGTCGTTTCGAAGAAGGCGCCGGTCACGCCGCCGTGGATGGCGGGCAGGATCGGGTTGCCGATGATTTTTGGCGAGAAAGGCATAACCAGCGTGCCATCCTCGCCGATGCGGATGCCGAGACAACGCGCGAAGGGGCTTCGGGCGAATGGGCTGGTCGGATCCTCCGGCGCTTCAAGCGTCGGCAGCGCGCGATCCTCCATCGGCCGGTCCTGAAGCATGTTGGTCCGGTTCGCGCCAATCACGAAGCAGGCCGTTGCGGTGGCGACGGGATCGTCCTCGGATTCCTGGTAGGCCGTCGAGCGTACGAAGGCGATAGAGCGGGTTACGCGGTAGCAAAACGAATGCGCCTTGATGTCGAGGCCAGGAGTTGCGGGCTTCTGGTAGTCGATGCGCAGGTCGAGCGTGGCGATCGCGCGCGTACCATCGAGCGCGAGCTGGACGGCCATGCCGCAGCTCTCGTCGAGCATGGCGGTTACGACGCCGCCGTGAAGAACACCCGTCTCGGCGTCGCCGACGAAGACAGGGCGGTATGGCAGGCTCGACCAGGCTTCGCCAGGGGCGACGCGGTCGAACCGAAGTCCGCTGATGTAACCATAGATGGAGCGGCGGCCCTTGATGGCTTCTGCTAGTTCGTCAAACGGCAGCGGCGTGTTGAATATCGGTGTTTTGGGCATGCCGACGTTCTAGACCCTATTGCGAAGTGAGCAAAAGATAGCGCGCCTCGCTCCGGGAACGTTTCTCCGGTCTGATCCCTCGGTCTGGCGGCATAGCAGAGAATTAGCGGATCAGTCGAGCATGAGCCAGCTGAAGCAGCAGCCCATCGTTAGCCTGCTTTGCTTGAGCGTGAATGCCAAGCGGCAACCCATTCTCATGTTCCGCCAGCGGCAGCGAGATCGCGGGAACCCCGCACGTTCGGTGATCAGCCTAGCCGCGCCAAGAGCATTCAACCGCCGCTACGGTGTTGATGCAATGACGTGGATGCACAGCGCACAGCCTTGTGGCGCCGCGCCGAGGTCAGAAGGTAGATTTCTACATTTCCCAGCCACAATTTCTCGCCAGCTATGCGGATTTGCATTGCGTAAAACACCACCGTGCGGCCGCCGTGCAGAATTACCTCAACGGCGGGACATGGGAGCTGGTGGGCGAATTCACCGAGGTGGAGAGCGGGCGCAAGAGCGAGCGGTCCGAGCTGGCGAAGGCGTTGGACGGTGGGGCGATTCGGATAAGATGACCCAGATCGTCTGCATCGGGCCGGCGACCGGAAACGACCGGCGTGCGTCGCCGCGAAGGGAGAAATCATGAAGATTGCATTTTTCGGCGTGGGTCTGATGGGTGCCGGCTTTGTGCGCCGCGCGCTGCAGAACGGTCATCAGGTCAACGTCTGGAACCGCGACGTCTCGAAAGCGAAGGCGCTCGAAGCGTCCGGGGCCCGCGCCTTCGCGGATGCGGCCGCGGCCATCGATGGGGTCGACCGGATTCATCTCTCGCTGGCCGACGACGCTTCCGTCGATTCCGTTCTCGAGCCACTGGCCGGCGTCATTCCCGCGTCGATGTGGATCGTCGACCATACGACGACCGCGCCGACGCCCACGGCCGAGCGCACCGCGCGCTGGGCCGCGCGCGGCAAGGTCTTCCTCCATGCGCCTGTCTTCATGACGCCCGCCAACGCCGAAGCGGGCACGGGAATGATGCTGATCTCGGGCGATCCGGACAAATGCGCGGCTGTCATGCCCGAACTGCAAAAGATGACGGGCAGAGTGATGAATCTCGGATCGAAGCCGGAGCGCGCGGCCGCGTTCAAACTGTTCGGAAACCTGACGTTGCTCGGCCTCAGCGGTGTGATCAGCGACCTCGTGCGGCTCGCGCATGCCGTCGGCGTTCCACCTGCGGAGGCGGTCGCGATGTTCAAGCAGTTCAATCCGGGAGAGATGCTGCCCGCGCGGGCGGAGAAGATCGCCTCGGGTCCCTACGATCCGCCGTCGTTCACCGTCTCCATGGCCCGCAAGGACGCTCGGCTGATGATCGAGGAAGCCGCGCGCCACAACGTTCCGCTCGGCGTGATTTCGGCCGTCGCCAAGCTCTACGACGAGGCGATCGCGCGCGGCGAAGGCGGCCGGGACACGACCGCCGCGTTCCGCTACCCGGTCGCCTGACGGCGGGAGCCAAGTCTTCCTACAGTGATGATTTGACATATGCCGCGGCATATGTCATCATAATTTAGTGACCACGCGGCATGTGAAGCTCTTCAAAAATGGGCGAAATCAAGCGGTGCGAATTCCGCGCGAGTTCGAGCTGCCTGGTGAGGACGCAGTAATCCACAAAGAGGGGCAGCGACTTATCATTGAGCCAGCACCCCCCCAGTCGCTGTTAGCCGTTCTCGCCTCGCTTCCGACCCTCGATGAAGAATTTCCCCCAATCCAAGATTTGCCGGCAGAGCCGGTTGATTTGTAGCGATGGGATTTTTGCTCGACACCAATATTTTGTCGGACCTAGTGCGGCATCCGCGCGGCCGGATTTTTGATCGCATCAAGGAAGTCAAGGAACAGAATATCTATACGAGCATCGTCGTTGCAGCCGAATTGCGCTATGGAGCCGCCAAGAAGGCCTCTTTGCGGCTGACAACGCAACTCGAAGCCATCTTGCAGGCGATCGATGTGCTCGCGTTCGAGCAGCCGGCCGATACCGTATACGGAGAGCTCAGAACACGTCTTGAGCGAGCCGGCCAATCAATTGGCGCCAACGATTTGCTCATCGCAGCGCATGCGCTGGCATTGGATCACACCATGGTCACCGACAACGAGCGCGAATTTTCGCGGGTCAAGGATCTTCGCGTCGAAAACTGGTTACGGTGAAACCAGTCGTCGCCGTAACGTCACATCGACCGCGGCGGACACGACAACTCGCGGAGCGCGCTCGTGCGAGTCTTACCGACCATCCATGGCTTGGTAGAGGGCATCGCGATCGGCAATATCGACCAGTGCGCCACCGCTGCGGAACGACTGCAAGGCGACGATCTCCTCCCGCTTTCGTTGGGAGCGGAGCAGCAGGCGTAGCGCCATTTCGACCAGTTCCGACATGCTGCGGCCTTGACGCGCGGCCTCACGCTTGAGCTCGGCCATGACGGTGTCGTCTATATTGAGGGTCGTCTTCATATGGTTACATCCTTCTCGCACTTCGCAGAACGACAGCCGCGCTTCCCTCAAGCTGCCCGCCCCTGTCTGACTTTGATGAGCGACTCTGCTGGAATGCCGAGCCCTTCATGCAGTCGCCAGATCATTTTGAGCGTGAGCGAGCGCCTGCGATTGAGAACCTCGTGCACCCGATTGCGGCTGCCGACGAAGGGAATGAGGTCACGCGGTTGAAGCCCGTTCTGATCCATATGATACTTGATCGCCTCCACCGGGTCTGGAAGATCGAACCGATAATGCTGCCGCTCCCAGGCTTCGACCAATGTCACTTGTGGCCGCGCGCCTAATTCGAATTCGGATTAAGGTGCATTTCGAAGCGCTCGCGCTTTAGGCAGGCGCGCTCTTACGCAGGTGTTTTCTCCATTGCGTCCTTCGTTTGACCCGTTGCGCTGGGGATTGATCCCGTATTGGTGCAAGGACCCGACGGGCGGACGCAAGCCGATAAACGCGAAAGCCGAGACGGTGGCACGCCTGCCGATGTTTCGCGATGCTTATGCGCGACGCCGCTGCATTCTTCCGGTCGACGGCTTCTTCGAGTGGAAGGCGATCAAGGGCCTAAAGGCAAAGCAGCCGTTCGCGATCGCGATGCGCGACGGCTCGCCATTCGGAATTGCAGGCATTTGGGAAAATTGGAAGGACCCGGCGAGCGGGGAGTGGCAACGCACGTTTGCGATCATCACGGTGCCGCCTAACGAGTTCCTGGCGCAGATCCACGACCGGATGCCGGCGATCCTTGGCAGGGCGGATTATGACCGGTGGCTTGGTGACGAAAGTGACCCTTGCGACCTTTTGCGGTCGTTCCGGGCCGAGCCGATGCGAATGTGGCCGATCTCCAAGCGGGTCAACAAGCCCGAAAACGATGATCCGTCAATTGTCGAGCCAATCGAATTGGCCATTTCTGCCGCGTAAGGCCGACCGAACTCCAGATGTGTGCTTCGTCCTTCGATCGTCTACTCGTGCGATAAGACTGGGTGCAGCTAGAGACAACGGAGGCAGAGTCATGCGGCAGGTTTGGATCACAAAATTCGGACCGCCAGAGGTCCTTACCGTTAGGCAAGCGCCCGACCCCGAACCAAAGCCCGGCGAAGTGCGCATTCGGGTCGAAGCGAGCGGCGTCAATTTTGCGGACATCGTCGGCCGCGTAGGCCTCTATCCGGACCTGCCGCCAGTTCCGGTCGTGCCCGGCTACGAGGTCAGCGGACGCATCGATGCCGCGGGAACCGGCGTCGATTCAAGTTGGATCGGCCGCGATGTTCTGGCGATGACCCGGTTCGGCGGCTATGCGGATGTGGTTTGCGTCCCCGTAAACCAGGTCTTCGCGCGCCCGCCCGGAATGTCCGCGTTGGAAGCTGCGGCGATCCCGGTCAATTATTTCACCGCGTGGCAGCTTGTAGTCGTCATGGGCGCATTAAAACGGGGCGAGACCGTTCTTGTAACGCCAAGGACGACTAAAGCCGTTCTTGATTCCGCGCTGATTGAGAATATCCGCAATACGGCGCTCATGCATTTTCTCTCGCACGAACATCGAAAAGATCGAGCGCAACGTGGCGATCTCCTCCGGAGGACCAGGCACTAGCAACACCCTGTCGGTTGCGATGCTTTTCCGCTCCCCATAAGCGAGCGTACACTTAGCCACGCCGCTTTGATCAACGAGCAGGCGGCGAAGCCCGTATCCCGCGAATCCGCCCAGCATATAACCCCGCCGCGCCAGTCGGCTTTGGCCAGCGAAGACCTTGACGGAAAGCTCGCGGCTGTACTCACCGGCCATTGCGCGCTTCCAGCCCTTGATAAGCGCAGCAAAGGGGCTTCCGTCGTTCTCGAATTGCTCGGCGCAATAGTGCACGGCTATGCCAGTGCGTCTGCAGATAAACTCGTAGTAGGCGCTCTCGTCAACGTCCTGATACCGACCCCAGCGACTCACATCGTAAACAAGAATGGCCTTGAACATGACGTTTCCGCCTTGAACGTCCAGGATCAGTCGCTTCAAGGCATCGCGTTTCTCGAACGTAAGTCCACTTACTCCTTCGTCTGAATAGGTTAGGACGACTTCCATGCCGTGCACCACCGCATAGGCACGATTTGCCTCCGACTGGTTTTCCGTCGAGTATTTCTGATGGTCGGTGGACTTTCGCACGTATTGTGCGACGGGAATCAGCGCTCCGGCATAATCCCCACCCGCGCTCGCGTTGAGTTCGTTTTCCATGGCGGATAAGCTATCCGCCAGGGCCTCCGCGGACGGTTGCCGGAAACTCGACAGTTTTTCACAAAAGCAGCCGGGCGGCCCGGACGAGAACTTATGAAGAAGCGAACTTCCAGCCGGCGGACGCGCCAGCTGCTGTCGGAACTGAGATCGCTTGCGCTCCAGCCCGATAACGCCATCGATACTTCGGACGCACCGGAGCTGGCTGACTGGTCCGGCGCAAGGCGCGGCCTTTTCTTCCGCCCCGTCATGCCGCGGCGGCGCGCTGGCCGGGCGGCAATCCGCAAAGACTCACAGGAGCGTGGTTAGAGTTTGCGTTCGGCAGGCCGGCTTCCAGGTGACTAACTCTTTGTGGTATAAGGGTTTCAACAGTTGCGGCCGAAAACAGGCCAAAGTGTTGAAACCGATGCTTCGTGGCTTTATGGCCGGCGGTCCACGGCCGGGTTTGCATATCGAATGACGGAAAATGCGCGTCCCGACAGCCCTTCACCTGGCGGCGTGGCTCGTTCTCGTTTCGGGGTCGCTGGCACGCGCCCAAAGCGCGGGCGAAATGCTCCGCGCGTGCGAAATCCTCCAGCGAGGAATGCACGTGGAGGGCGGGACTGTTTATCTGCCTCCCGGCGGCGACGTTCATCAATGCTTGGGCTTTATGAGCGCCGTACTAGAATATTCGACCCTCGCGGACCGCGACGGCAAGACGCTACTGAACTCCTGCCCACGCCCAGACACGACGGCCATCCAGCGGACTGCGATTTTACTGCAGCCTGCCGAAAAAGATATCCGAGAACAAGCGCCACGCCTTCAGGCGCCGTGTCGAGCAAGCTGAGGAGGCGAGCTTCAGGGTGTGCGAGACGTGCGGCGCTCCGGGCGAGCTGGTCAATCATAAGGGCTACCTTTTCACCGCTTGCCCAGCGTGCCTTGAGAGGAAGCGTCAGCTAAATCCCTGACTCATTGACACTTCTGCTTGTGGCCCGCCGCCCAGAAAATGCACTGCGGCGATACTTCCGGAATTGGAGGCTAAGCCGACCTCACGGACCGTCGTAAGATGTGCGTATGATGTACAATGCGTTCTTCACGACTGAAGCTGCCGAGGGGCCCCCATGAAGAGAATTGTGGTTCTTATTGACGGGACCTGGAATAAAGAGGCCACCGCCGGAAACACCAACGTTGCGACGCTGGACATCGCCCATCGGATTGCCGCGAACGCTTTCATCAAGGTCGACGCGGCGGACGGCACCGCGCAGCACGTGCATTATCACGACGGCGTGGGCACCGAGGGCGATTTCTTCAAGAAGCTCCTCGGCGGCGCCATCGGTCTCGGGCTCAAACAAATTATAAAGGAGTGCTACGGCTTCGTTGTCGCCGATTACGCCGCCAGCGATGAAATTTACATTGCCGGTTTTTCCCGCGGAGCCTATGCGGCGCGCGCTTTGGCCGGCCTGATCGGTGCGTCGGGCATTCAGCGCAAGGCAGGCGCCGATACGTTCGAAGTTGCGTGGCAGCACTACCGCGTCAAGCCGTCGGTGCGCCTGCATCCCGAAACGGCGAGCTCGGCGGACCGCAAATCCATCGCCGACTATAAGGCGCTTGCCGCGCGGCAGGCGTTTCACGATACGAGAACGGTGAAATGCGTTGCCGTGTGGGATACGGTCGGTTCCTATGGAATCCCGGCCGGTTTCGGGTTGGCGCCGTTGGCGAGGTATTTCACGCTGGCCGTACTCGGTTTCCACGACACGAGTTTCGGCGATAACGTCGAGCTCGGGCTGCATGCGGTCGGCGTGGACGAGCACCGGCGTCCTTTTGTCCCGACATTCTGGACGATCGCCAAAGGGCAGAAGCCAAGGGGCCATGTCGAGCAAACATGGTTCGCAGGCGCCCACTGCAACGTCGGCGGCGGTTACGCCGACAGCGGCCTTTCCGATCAAGCCCTCATCTGGATGATCGCGCGCGTTCAGGCGCTCAGCGGCCTCGAGTTCAACGTCGCGGCGATAAGGTCAGGCACGAGGCCGAACATCGGCGGCGCCGTCGTGGATTCCACGGTTGGATGGCCGCTCGATCATGCGTTTCCTCACTACCGCAAAGTTCTCTCGCCGGTCGCCATCCACCATGGCTACCTTGAAAACAGCGACGATCCGGCCGAGGAACACATCAACGAGCGCGTCCATTGGAGCGTGATCGAAAAACATCAAGGCCGCGCGCCGCCGCTCTACAATCCGCCGAACCTGCCGGCCGATATTCCGGAGGAGAAAATCGCGGCCATAACTGACGAAGAGCGGGAACTGCTTCTCCGACCGGAATAGGCTGACGCGTCCTTCCTGTGCTAGGACCGGACTGTCGTGAACGCGTTGCCGGCGGTCAAATGGCGGCAAATGAATCTTGCCGGGACGCGGAAGCGTGATAATTGGGAGGCATGTCAAAAGCCAAACGCCATTCGTCGAACCTGACGTCGAGCTTCGAGCTTCCGGATAAGCAAAAGCTGGCGATTGCCGATAAAGACCTCGAAACGCATCGCACGCCGGCGATGTCGCCTTCTGGCCCATCACGTCAGATAGTGCGTTGCAGCGATACTTCCGGAATTTGGGATAGAGCGGACATTGCGCGGACTGTCGCGAAATGTGAAAACGAACCACGGTCACACCTCGCTTTTCGGCGGCGGCTTGCGCAGCAGCTCCGGCAGCTTGGCGAAGTTCGCCGCCATGCGGCGGGCCTCAGGTCATGTAGATACCGCCATTCACACTAATGGTCTGACCAGTGACGTAGGCGTTCTGCACGAGCGAAAGCACTATGCTGGCAACCTCGGTGGGGGTGCCGAAGCGACCTACTGGAATGCGCTCCGCGCTCGCCTTTAGATCTTGGATTAACATATCGGTCCTAACCAGGGCGGGCGCGATGGCGTTGACGGTTATGCCGTCTCGCGCGAGCCGTGAGGCGAAGAAATGGGTGAGGCCAATCAGGCCCGCTTTGGAGGCGGCATAGTGCGGACCGACGACACCGCCCACGTGGGCTGCGGTCGAAGAGATGTTGATGATACGTCCCCAACGGGCAGCGCGCATTGCTGGCAGTACGGCTTGGGATACAAAGAATGCGGACTTCAGATTTACATCGATAAGCTCGTCCCAGTCGGCCTCCGTAACCTCGTCCAGCCCTTGGGTGCGCGCGATCCCGGCGTTATTAATCAGAATGGTAATGGGACCGAGCGCGGCCTCGGCCTCACGCACCAGCCGACGCGCCTCGTCTACCCGTGAGACATCAGCTCGCACGACGGCTGCGCGTCGAGCGCGCCGTCGGATTTCGTCGGCACAAGCCTGTGCTTCATCTTCTCGCGCTCTGTAGTTGACTACTACGTCGACGCCAATCTCGGCAAGCCCAACCGCGATGGCCCGCCCAAGGCCGCGACTTGCGCCTGTCACGAGCGCAATGGCGTTTTGCAGATCAGTCATTTATTCGTCCTTTCGAACAACGGGGACACAAGGGACCCGTCGATGACCAAACGTATCTGATTAACCTCAAAGGCGAAGCCTTGGCGAGCAACTTGGCCGCCGAGCGCCTGCCGGCCACCCGCAGTTTGCCGTCCGGCTGGGCGACGGCGTCTGTCGGTCTTGGCGTGGGCCTGGCTCATTCATCCGGCTCTGGGAGGGCCTGACCTGAAAATTGCAGGCTCACTGGGGGCGGGCCGAGGTGCCCCGGCCCCCAGGAACGGGTTTCAAACGAGTTGTAAACGTGCTCCCAGTGGCTCTGACGTAACCGTGCGCATGGTCGAAATTCACGCCTTCAACATCGCCGTATCGATCGGCAATGTGCGAACCCGCTTTCTCGTCGCGGCGAAGATCGCGTTACAGAGTGCCGGGATGGCGGCCGGCAGCGGTGGTTCTCCCAAACCGGTTGGCGAGTTCTCCGTTTTGAGGAAATGCACTTCGACCGGTGCTGCCTGCGCCATCCGCAACAGCGGGAAGGTGTCAAAATTCGCCTGCACGACGCGGCCGTTCTCAATCGTGATCTGTTGATGCAGCGCTTGGCCGAAGCCGTCGAGAATGGCGCCTTGCGTGAGGTTGAAAGCGGCAGTCGGATTAATCACTTGGCTGCCGATATCGCCTACTGCCCACACTTTGTTGATCTTGACGTTGCCGTCCGTCGCTACCGCAGCTTCGACGACTTCGGCGAAATAGCCGAGATGGCTGTAATAGAAGGCGACGCCTTGCCCGGTGCGTTCGGCAAGCTTGCGTTGCCCCCAGCCTGAAACCTCGCGCACCTTTTCCAGTACGCCGCGTGCGCGCGCCGTGTTGAAACCCGGCCCGCGGCCGGGAAGAAGCTCGTCTTTGCCGAGCAAGTCGATCTGGAATTGCAGCGGGTCCTTGCCCGCCGCATGCGCCAGTTCGTCGATGAAGGACTGAAACACGAAGGCCAGTGCATTGTCGCCCGGTGCGCGCAACGCGCCTGTCGGTACGCCGAGCGGGATCAAGGAGGCGCCGTAAGACAGGTTCGGCACGCGGCTGGCCGGATAGGTGTCCGGCGACAGATCCGCCGACGGCGCGAATTTGCCGTTGCGCCCATAGCTGACGAAATGCTGCTGCCAGGCGACGACCTTGCCGCTGGTGTCGAGGCCGCCTTTGAGGAAATGGAAGCCGCCGGGCCGGTAGAAGTCGTGCTGAATGTCGTCGGCGCGACTCCAGACGAGCTTCACCGGAACGCCGGTGACCTTCGCGATCCAAGCCGCTTCGACCATGTAATCGTTATTGAGTCGTCGGCCGAAGCCGCCGCCGACCCGCGTCATGTGAACCACAATGTCGCGCTCATTAAGTCCGAGCGTCTTTGCCACGAGCGCCGCTCCCGGCGCCGGATTTTGCGTTGGCGCCCAAATCTCCGCCTTGCCGTCCTGCACACGAGCGGTGCAGTTCATCGGCTCAAGCGGTGCGTGAGCGATGAACGGATACGAATAGCTGGCTTCGACCACTTTTGCTGCGCTGCCGAGAGCACCGCGCACGTCGCCATCGTTGTGCAGGCTGTGCTCCGGCACCCTTGCGCCAAGGTCGGCGGCTTGGCGCGCGAAGCCTTCGCTGCTTTGCTGGTTGGTCGGCCCTTCGTTCCACTTCACCTGCAGCTTTTGCCGGGCTTTTTCCGCTCGCCACCAGGTGTCGGCGACTATAGCGACACCCGGCATCAGCCCGTTAAGATTTGTCGTCCCCTCGACCACGAAGGCATGACGCACGCCGGGCATCGCCCCGATTGCATCGAGATTGACGCTGACGACATTGCCACCGAACACCGGGCATTTCTGGAACACGGCGTAGAGCATTCCCGGCACCACGGTGTCGATGCCGAACAGCGGCGCGCCTTTCACCACGCGCGGGCTGTCGACCCCCGGCACCGAATGACCGATGATTTCGTAGTCCTTTGGGTCCTTCAGCTTGACACTGTTTGGATCCGGAACGGGCACGGTCGCGGCTTCCGCCGCCAAGGCGCCGTAACTCGCTGAGCGGCCGGAAGCTTTATGGAGAACCTGGCCGGAAGCGGTCTCGCACTCGCGCGCCGCCACATTCCAGCGCTTCGCCGCCGCGGTAACCAGCATCTGCCGCGCGGCGGCGCCGACTTTGCGCATCGGCGTCCATTCCAGCGGCGTCGCCATGCTGCCGCCGGCGACTTGGCGTCCATACACCGCGGTATCAAGATCAGCCTCCTCGGTGCGGACTTGCGCCCATTCGACATCCAATTCTTCGGCGATGAGCATCGGCAGCATCGTCTTGATGCCCTGGCCGATTTCGGGGTTCTTTGAAACGATAGTAACGATGCTGTCGGGCCCGATCCGCACGTAGGCGTTTAGCGTCGCGGCGGCGCTTTGCGGCTCGCCCGTGGCCGCGGCCTTAGCGAGACCAGGCAATCCAAATGTCAGCAACAGGCCGCCGCCGACGGCGCTCGCTTTGAGGAAATCGCGTCGCGACGCGCGGGTAACGCGGTTTGAGCGCGGCAGCGTGTTCGCGGATCGAGCCGATGAGTTCGGCAGAAGGTGTTTGCGCAACATGGCTCTACGTCCCCTTCTTCGTGGCTGCCGAATCGAGGTCCGCCTTCGCCGCTTGTTTGATGGCCTCCTGAATGCGCAAATACGTGCCGCAGCGGCACAGGTTGCCATTCATCGCCGACTGGATGTCGTTATCACTCGGCACCGGCGTGCGCGCGAGCAGCGCCGCGGCCGACATGATCTGGCCGCCCTGGCAGTAGCCGCATTGCACCACGTCGACGTCGAGCCACGCCTTCTGCAATCGCGCGCCAAGCGGCCTATTGCCGATGCCTTCGATCGTTGTCACCGCCGCTTTTCCCACCGCGTCGATCGCAAGGCTGCAAGAACGTACCGGCTTGCCATCGAGATGCACCGTACAGGCGCCACATAGACCGACGCCGCAGCCGAATTTCGTTCCTTTCAGGTCGATGTCATCGCGCAGCACCCACAGCAGCGGCGTGTCGGCATCGACATCGACCGTGTGCGTGCGGCCGTTGACTTCAAGCGTGAACTGCATGATGAGCCTCGCCAGAGTGATCGTGATGTATGATAGGGCTGGCCGGAACGTGTTCGTAGGGCGCAGCGCATCAATTTTTCACGACTGAAGGATCCCGCAATGATGGCGAAACTTTGAGAACAGTGTTTTCGTTGTGGCGAACCGACGCGATCCATCTTGTGATTGAGCGATGGGCAGGCAGCCCGCTGTTTCGGGTGTGGAACGAACACCGGAACGCGCCATGGCCGCAGTTGCTCGATTATTGGGGCTTGCCCAAATTGGGGGTGAGCGCGGTGACCTACGCCGAACCGACCGATCCGGTCTTTGGCCGACGCGATAGGCACCGAGGTCCGTTTGGACGGAAGGATATCGCCATGCAGTCAAAGCGTATCGCGTTAATCGTATTGCCGGCGCTGTTGCTCGGTGCGACGACCGCTGCCGCGCAAATCCCGCCTCCGGTTCCGCCGCTGGTGCCGAATCCGAACCCGAGCAGTTCACTCGTCCTGCCGGCGCCGCACGAAGTTCCGGTATCGCCCGTGACGCCCGGTACGTTGCCTGGATCAACGGCACCAGGGGTAGGAGATGCCGCCGGAATTTATGCAACCCAGCCGATGGGGGTATTTCGTCACCATCATCGGCGCCGGCATTACTCCAGGTAGCGCATGGCGGCCGCTGGCTGACGGTCGCTATCGGAGTTGAAGCGGACATGGCTGGACATGCGGCTGGCTCGCACCGGTCGCAAGTGTTGAGGGTTTCGGATGCCGGCCCATCGCGACGATGCGGCTTGCACCGGGGCCGGCGTCCGAAAGCCTTCAATGAAAGAAACCGCGATGGGGGGCAGGTTGGCGGTGCAGCTTGCA
>JBEKIC010000052.1:0-27498 GCA_050011955.1 Xanthobacteraceae bacterium | reverse complement strand
TCGAGCGCGCCAAGCTCTCAAGCTCGGCACGTTCCTCCGCCGTCAGAATGATAATCGTCGCCTCGGGGATGCCGCTCATGCATCCTTGAATCACGACTCATTCATCAGCGATAGTCGGTACTAGTGCAACCCGGCAATTGTCCATTTGTACCGAGAAGTGTGTCGCTTATTTTCAGTCGTAAACACAGGGAGCACGTGCGATGGGAGCGCATCCATT
The DNA here is from genome assembly GCA_050011955.1 of Xanthobacteraceae bacterium. Lineage (GTDB taxonomy): Bacteria > Pseudomonadota > Alphaproteobacteria > Rhizobiales > Xanthobacteraceae > BOG-931. The sequence goes on along the minus strand of JBEKIC010000052.1, from coordinate 27,281 downwards.
CTTGCTGCGTCTCGGCATCGAGCATCCGATCCTGCTCGCGCCCATGGCCGGCGCTGGCGGTACGCCGGAACTTGCTGCGGCCGTTTCCAATACCGGCGGCTTGGGCGCGTGGGGAGGCGCCTATGCCAAACCCGACGACATTGCCGCAACCATCCGTCGCATGCGGCAGCTCACGCAGCGTCCGTTCAACATCAATCTGTTCGCCGGCGGCTACCAAACAGATCGCAAGATCGATCCGCGGCCGATGCTCGAGATCGTGAGCGAAGCGCATGCCAGGCTCGGATTGCCGCCGCCGGTATTGCCGGCGGTGCCGGCCGATCCGTTTGATGCGCAATTGGAAGCCGTCCTGGAGGAGCGGCCGCCGGTGTTCAGCTTTACCTTTGGCGTGCCGTCGCCGGCCCAGATCGCCGCGCTCAAGAAGCGCGGCATTGCCATGATCGGTACCGCGACGACGGCGCAGGAGGCGCGCCAACTGCAGCAAGCGGGTGTCGACGCGATCGCCGCCCAGGGCGCCGAGGCCGGCGCCCATCGCGGCAGCTTTGCAGCGCCGTTCGAGGAGTCGATGGTCCCACTGGCGACGCTCCTGCGCGAAATCTGCGCCAGCACCGCGCTTCCCGTCATCGCTTGCGGCGGACTCATGGATGGACGCGATATTGCCAAAGCGATGGCGCTCGGCGCTGCTGCCGTGCAGCTCGGCACCGCCTTTTTGTCGTGTCCGGAATCGGGCGCTGCGCCGGCTTACAAGCAAGCGCTGCTCGAAGCCAAAACCGACACCACGGTCATCACCCGCGCTTTCTCTGGGCGGCCCGCGCGTGGGCTAACCAATAGGTTCATCGCCATGGTGGCGGGCAAAGAGGATACGATCCTGCCGTTCCGCCAGCAGAACGATCTCACCCGGCCGATGCGCAATGCCGCCGGCCAGCAAGGGGTCGCCGATTTTATCTCGCTATGGGCCGGGCAAGGCGTCGCCCGTTCGCGCGCCCTGCCGGCCGCCGATCTGCTCAAGACGTTGATCGATGAGATGCTACGCGCCGAAGTCGCCCGGCCGTAGCGCGATCGGCGCGCCGTGCGGGGTGCGGGCGCTGGCGCGGCGCCAAGCTTCGCCAGTGCGGGCCAGAGTGTGCGCGTCGGCAATGCCTTTGGCGGCGACGAGGCGCTCAAGCGCGGCCAGCCAGTGATGGTAATAGGTCTCGCCGGTGTCCGGATCGCCGGCGGCTTGCGCTTTCTTGATTTCCTCGCCGAGCGTGGCCGCCCACTCTTTCGAGGAAAATACGCCGCGCTCTTGGAGCGACCGCGCCAGCGCAAAGGCTTGGGCTTCCCATGGCTCGCGAAACACCGGGCCCTCGGTGCTCATGATTAAGCCGCCTCCAGGTACGGCTCGAAAGCCTCGATCGAGGCCGTCAGTGTCGGGTCGGTATTGTCGCCCCATAATTCGCGGCCCTCGAACAGCACCGTGTAAAGCCATTGCGGATTCTCGCCCGCGCCGAGCGCGGATGAATCGGGGAACACGTGGCAGCCGCGGATCGCCTCGATCACGCCGACACGGCTGCGCGCGTAGCGCGGCAGCCGCGTATGCATCGGCGGATGGATATTTTTTGCGCGCACGCGGTCGCCGACTTTGAAGCGGGCGGCCGCTTGCGCCGGCCGAGCGAAGGCGCCGCGCGTCAGCGTTACCGGCACTTCGGCAACGCCGAGCTTGCCCGCGAGCGGCTTGCCGGCGCGCAACGCATGACCGGCCGCGATCTCGTCGGCGCCGACAAGGCCGAATTTGACCAGCAGGTTTTCCAGGCGCAGCGCCCATTTTCCGTAATAGGAGCTTGTAAGATAGACGGCCGGCGGCAGCTCCTCGATGCCGGCGCGGCCCTCGTCGATATTCCAGGCGCCGATTGCAGCCATGGCGCGGTTGAGTGCCAGGCAACGCGCTTCCCATTCGGCATGGAAAACCGCCTCGTTCTTCTCGGGCTCGACTTTGCCAAAGCCGTGCATGCCGCCCATGTCGTGAATGCCGTCCATCACGCGATATCCTGCGGCGCTCGCGGCAAGCCGGTGCCGACCATGCAATCGCGGGTCACCAGCGCGGCGAGTTTTTCCTCGCTCCAGCCTTCGGTGCCGGCCGGCCGCATCGGCAGCACGATGAAACGCGTCTCCGCGGTCGAGTCCCACACCCGGATTTGGGCATCCGCCGGCAGCGTGAGACCGAAATCGGCGAGCACGCCGCGCGGATCGTTGACCGCACGGGACCGATAGGGCGCGGATTTGTACCAGACCGGCGGCAGACCGAGGACTTGCCAGGGATAGCAGGAGCACAGCGTGCACACGATCATGTTGTGGAGCTTCAGTGTGTTCTCCACCGCAATCAGGTGATCGCCGACGCGATCGATCAAGCCGAGCGACTGCACCGCCCTGGTCGCATCCGCGATCAGCGCCTGCTTGAATGCCGGATCGGCCCAGGCCTTGGCGACGACGCGGGCGCCGTTGTGCGGGCCGATCTTGGTCTCGTAGGCCTCGATCATCACGTCGAGCGCGGCCGGATCGATATAGCCCTTCTCCGCCAGCACGGTCTCCAGCGCCCGCACGCGCAACTGCATCTCGGACAGCTCCGAGCCGTGCGCGCTGTCATCGTCGTGATCGTGGGTCATGGTGGCGTTCCAGCCAGGGTACGCTTGCTGCGCGCCATTGCGAGCGGCAGCCTATCACCGCCTCGCGCCGGCGGGGAGGGCGGAAAGTCGGCGCTTGCGAGATTACTTTTGGGATGCTGGCCGACAAGAACGTGGCACGTTTGTTCGACCGATGGCGCGAGTAGCGGTGGCTATCGCCGGACTATGGCATGGGCGGCTGTGCCGTAGGCCGTGCCGTAACCCTCGGTCAGCGCCGCGGTGCTCGGTTCGCCACGGGTCAAGACGACGACGCCGAACAGGCCGATGGCGGCATACAAGACCACGCCTAGCCACATTCTGGCGGCGAATGAACCTTGCATTGGTCGCCCCTCGGTCTTATCGGCCTGCAGTCGCAGGACAGAACCAGCTGCCGGGCCGAATGTTCCTTGCCGCAAGTTAATTCCGCGTTTCATCTCGCGATAAAGTTGAGGCCGTCCATGCGGTAGGAAAACTACTTGCGACCAATCTCCTCATTTCTTTTCCAGCAGCAAAGCGCATTCGCGTCGAATCAGCGGCTGTAGTGATTCGGCGAGCATCGCCAACAACCCTGGCAAAAACACTTCCAGGTGCACGTGTTCCTCGGCGACGGCGATGCTGCCGCTGGCGGGCTGCCCGAGCGCGCTTAGGCGAAACTGAACCCGGTCACTAGTCCAGATTGTCTCTTCGACGCTGAACAGATGGCTAAAGTCCGTCCCAACGCTACCAAGGCCAGTTTTGAGGCGACGAAGTGCTTCGCGCTTGCCGAGGCGATGCGGAATGGAAACGACTAACGGCTTCGACATGGATGCTCCAAGAGCATGAATATAGAGGCGGTCTTTGCGCCGATCAAATGCGGCGGCCGTTGTGGGAACTGAACCAATCGGGATATTCATCCGAGGATCAGGGATCGAGAAACGGTTGGCAAGGGAGACATCATGACCGCGGCACAAATCTTCGACCTCACCGGCAAGGTGGCGCTGGTGACCGGCGCTTCGAGCGGATTGGGCGTGCGCTTCGCCGAGGTTCTGGCGGATAACGGCGCGGCGGTGGCGCTGGTGGCGCGGCGGGCCGACCGCCTCCAGGCCGTGAAAACGCGGATCGAGAAATCGGGCGGCCGCGCGGTCGCAGTCGCGGCCGACGTTCGCGATCCCAAGGCGATGCGGGCGGCGTTCGATGCCGCGGAAAAAGCCTTCGGCACCGTGACGATCCTGGTCAACAATGCCGGCGTGGTGCATTCCGGGCGCGCCATCGAGCTTGCCGAGGAGGATTGGCGGCGCGTGATCTCGACCAATCTCGACGCGGTGTTCTTTTGGGCGCAGGAGGCGGCCCGCCGCATGCTCGCCGCCGGCCAAGGCGGCGCCATCGTCAACATCGCCTCGGTGCTCGGCTTCAATGTCGACAAGGGCGTCATCGCCTACGCCACGGCCAAGGCCGGCGTCATCCAGCTCACCAAGGCGCTGGCGCTCGAGCTCGCCTTCAAGGGTATCCGCGTCAATGCCATCGCGCCGGGCTGGATCGTCACCGATATCAATCGCGATTATCTGTCGAGCGAACGCGGCGCGCCGATGAAAAAACAGATTCCCATGGGCCGCTTTGGCGAGGAGCGTGATCTCGACGGACCGCTGCTGCTGCTTGTTTCCGACGCCGGGCGCTTCATGACCGGCGCAACGATCGTTGCCGACGGCGGCCAGCTGGTGGCGCTGCGGGTCTGACCAGGGCGGGACTACAGCCCCGCCCGCTATTCTGGTTTCGATCGAATGGCCGTCGCGCCGCGGCAGTCTGGCCTTGTTCAGCGCGCTAGCCGTCCGCGGCGGTCGCGGCCGCCAGAGCGCGCTCGGCCGATGCCGCGCCGCGTGTCTCCCAGACGTGATACGCGACCATGCCGGCCGCCATGGCGACGACAAAGACCACCACGGGCGGCGACAGCGTCGCCAGGTTTTCGATCGCCGGTCCCGGACACAGTCCAACCAAGCCCCAGCCGATGCCGAACAGCGCCGAGCCGGCAAGCAGCGGGCGATCGATCGCCGTCTGCGTCGGCCATTGGTTTTGTGATGCGAAAAGCGGTGGGCGCCGCCGCGCGAGCGCGTAGCCGAGGCCGGTCACCGCAAGCGCGACCGCCATCACCACGGCAAGGCTCGGGTCCCAATTCCCGCTCGGAATGGCCAAGACATCGAGGAAGCCCAAAACCTTTTCCGGCCGGATCATGCCGGAGATGAACAGGCCCCAGCCGAAGATGAAGCCGCAGACCAGGCTGGCCAGCGCCCGCATGGCTCAACCTCCGACGACGTGTCGCGTCAGCGCGACCACGATCATCGCCGCCACCACGAAGACGCCGGTCGCGACGATCGAGCGCGGCGACAACCGCGCGATGCCGCAGATGCCGTGGCCCGACGTGCAGCCGTTGCTGAGCCTGGTGCCGAAGCCGACCAGGAGGCCGGCGACGGCAATGATGGCGACGCTCGGCGGCATTTGCGGAATGGGCAGCGTGTAGCCGATCAGCGCGGCGGAAAGCGGCGCCGCGACGAGGCCGACGATGAAGGTCGCGCGCCAGCCCCACTCCGTGCTTTGCGGTTCGATCAAGCCGGCAAAAATGCCGGTTATGCCGGCGATGCGGCCGTTGAGACGCATCAGCAATAAGGCGGAAAGCCCGATCAGCGCGCCGCCGATCGCCGCGGAGATCGGAGTGAAATTGGCCATGCTTTGCCTCGCGGCGAATGTGGATACGGGGGCACTGTATTTGTCGCGATCGCGCGATAAACTAAACAATAGGTCGTCACGATTTACACCGCAACAAGAGGCCGGCATGGACTTCACGCTTCCGCCAGACATCGAAGAACTTCGTATGCGCACGCGCCTTCATCGAGGAGAACGTGCTACCGCTCGAAGGCGATCCAGAAAATTTTTCCGATCACGAAAATATTCCGCTGGCGCAACTCGCGCGGGTGCAGGAGGAGGCAAAAAAATTGGGCTGTGGGCGCCGCAATCGCCCAAGGAATTTGGCGGCATGGCGCCGCCAATCGCCGCCTGGGTGAGGATGTACGAGGAGGCGGCGCGTTCGATCTTCGGGGCGCTCGCGATGAACTGCTCGCCGCCAGACGACGGCAATATGAACCTGCTGGCGCGCCCCGGCATGGCGGCGCAAGAGGAATGGTGGCTGCGGCCGGTCGTCGAGGGCAAGGTGAAATCCGCTTTCGCCATGACTGAGTCGGCGTCGGGCGGCGGTTCCGATCCGAGCAGGATCAGGGCGCGCGCCGCCGCGGAAATCCTGTGCCGCCGGCGCTCGGTCAAGATTGCAGAATTTTCAGTGCCGACACGGTCGCTCTGCGGACGTCAGCGGCGTCAGGTGCGCCGGGGCCCGCACCGCTAAGGGTTATTGCAAGATCGCCAACGGGGGCATGCGGCGCGCTGCCGCTCAACGCGTGCACCGCATCATTTACCTTTTGTTGGAGCGCAGTCCCGCGCAACTCGGCCGCGCTTTGTGCCTCTCGGGCGTGTTGGGCTTCCACGCCCCTCTGGTTCGCTTGCTGTGTGAGCGAGTTCTCGATCTTCTCGGACGGCATGCGCCCGAAAAAGTAGCCGATAATGACTGCTACGATCGGCGCCAGCGTAGTGACGATCTTGTCGTTTGGCGTGGCCTGCCAGCCGAACAGCGCCGCGACATAGCAGGCGACGAAGATGGCCGTCAGTATGACGACGATCCAGCTTTTGATGTTGTCCATTTGCCGTTCCTCCTAGTGGATTGCGAATTGGCCGGCCTGCAGATCGCCGTAGATGGAATAGAGCCGCCAATTCGGGTCTGCAGATTCCGTCATCGATTTGCGCACGCGGTTCATGGCGTCCGCGACGCTCAATCCGTCGCCAAGCAAAGCATTGAAGAACTCGGTTGCGAATTTTATCGCCGTTTCGGTCACCACCGGCGCCAGCGTGCCGATGTAGACCGAAGCACCCGCATGCAAAAAGCTCTTGCCGAACGTCGTGAATCCGGCGGGACTGACGCCCGCGGCGCTCGACGAACAGGCGTTGACGAAAACCAACGGCTGGCCGGGAAACCGCCACGCATAGACGTCGCTGGGCCGGACCTGCCCGAGTATTGTCGGCGTCAATTGGAGATACAGATCGTTTTCGCTGCTCACCCCGTGGCAGAGCATATGGACGATGCTGGCATCGCCGATGAACGTACACGCCGTGGTAATCGAAACTGGCGCGAAGCCCGTCTCGGAAAAATTGGGCTTTAACTCGAACTTTTTGGTGTTGGCTCCGCTGACGACCTTCATCAGGTTATTGAACTGCTTTGCGCTCCATGTTTGGCCATCCTGCAACGTCACGACTCCGTCACCGAGCACATAGGCGACCTTTCCCGGTTGCGCGCCACTCTGGCTTCCCGCTGACGAATTCTGGCCATTCTGCTCCGACCAGACTGGAACACGAACCAGCAGGGGCGGTTCGCTGACCCGCAACGCATCGAGTTTCTGGAACGCGAATTCCCAGGGGATGGCGTCCAGCACGTCGTCCTTGATCACCCAGTGCACCACCGTCTCGGAAGCGCGGTTGTCCAGTATCGCCCTCACTCCGACGGAAACCAGGCTTGTGTAGATCATCGTGCCAAGCCCATCGAACTTGATGCCGAGTGCCTTGAACGCGTCGTCGCGGCTTGACGCACCGATCGATTGCAGTGTCAAAAGGTTGTCGGAGATATCTTGGACTTGCTTACGGAATGCCGACAGGGCGTTCTGTAATCCGACGGTCTGCAGGCTTTGCGGCGACGATCCGAGCGGGGAAAGGGTGGACTTGCCAGTTTCATCCTGACCCGGCGTATGAAAGTTGATGTGCCCGTTCGCGCCTTCCGCAAGCGACACCTGGATCGTGATGCCGAATCCCGGACCGTCGACGCTCGCTCCGGCGTCGCGAAACACCTCGACCTGCAGCATCCGCAAAACCAGCGCCTTATTCTCTACGACTGCCTCCATATTGACGCGGACGCTGCCGACAAAGCGGGTTTCATCGAAAATGGTCAGCATGACACTGCCGGCCGCCCCGCCGGTCGCTTCCACGGCGAAGCGCGCCGTCTCGCCGTCTTTATTGCGCGGAACTGCGATCCGCTGGGTTTCCGGCGTCACCTTGAATTCGGGCGAGCTTGCATGGACCACAAGTGAGGCGGCCTCCTTGCCTTTGCGGACCCGAATATCGACAGCTTTGCCGGGGGCGCCCTCCGGCTTCACCTTCAAGGTCAGAGCAATCTCGCCGCAGCGCGGCTTTTCGGCATTGGCCGCATAGTCCACCTGGGTGAAACGCTGGATCGTTGCCGCGGGAGGTTCTTCCGGCAGCGGTCCTTGGACTGATTCTTCGCTGGCCGGTCCAGTAGTATCGAACGCGCGATCTGCCGCAATATGGACGTCACCGGCAGTCCCGCGGACCACGACGTTCAGTTCGTCCGCGTCCACATCGACCTTGAATATCGACGGCTCTTCGGGTGGCGCCAGCTTGGCGAGGTTTCCAGGCAGCTTGAGCACGCGGAGCAGCGAGTGGTCGAGTTTGTCCAGGCTCGATGCCGCGCAGTTCTGGACCGTCTCATCCTCGTCGGACAACAGATAGCCGAGCACGGGGATTCCATCGCGCCATTCTTGCTTGCCCAAAAGCATGGCAAGCAGGCGGCGGACGCTGGGATCGTCGTAGTAGCTGATAATTTGGCAGAAGGCCGCGACGGCATCCGGCTTGAGCGTGATCGACTGCTTATTTCCGGTCTTGATGACTAGGTCTGAGATTGTCGCCGCTGACCTCACGGCTCTTTGCAGTATCGACCGCCGTCTGCCCGCCGATGTGTTGGCGAATTCGCGCACCAGCGTGTAGGCCGCGTCGACGCTCAAGCCGGCGTCGATCATCTTATCGATCGGTCGAAAACTGAACCAGCGATCGGTCGGGAACCCCATGGCTGTCGCTCGAGCTGCCCTAGCCTCTACTCATCTCCGGTCCTGGCGCCCGCGGGTCGAACGATCATCGGCCGATGAATGAGAAGGCCATATGACTGTCGGCAGAGCGCGCGAGAAGTCTTGCCCATGTGAGGTCTTGACCATGAGAAGCCTTGCGGTGTGCCTTTAAACACCGGTCAGGCACTATAGTTGAATACATTGCCTAGCGCTACCATGGGTTTGCTAGGGCCTTGGAAGTTGACTTGGGAAATTTCATCGACCAATGCACGCGATCTAGCGTCTTGCAAGCCGACAGCGATGCGGCAATTCATGACCGCCGATCCCGAAACGGCCTATTGTGCCGATCCGGTTCGGCTGGATAAGCAGTCTGGCATGGACTTCACCCTTTCGCCCGGGATCGAAAACCTGCGGGCGCGCACGCGCGCCTTCATCGAGGACAACGTGCTACCGCTCGAAGCCGATCCAGAAAATTTTTCCGATCATGAAAATATTCCGCTGGCGCGGCTCGCGCCGGTGCGCTGGCAATGGGGTGTAATTGGAATTCGCCCGATGTGTGAAAGGTATCGTTGAAGCCTGGACACTAGGAATTGTGAGATGAAGTTCTATGATTGCGCCACCGCCCCGAGCCCGCGCCGGGTCCGCGTTTTTCTCGCCGAGAAGGGCATCAGCGTGCCGACCGTGCAGGTCGACCTGCGTAATAACGAGCAGTTCAGCCCCGCGTTCCGCGCCATCAATCCGGAGGCCACGGTGCCGGTGCTCGAGCTCGACAACGGCACCCGCATCACCGACGCGATCGGTATCTGCGTCTATTTCGAGGCGATGCATCCGCAGCCGCCGCTGATGGGCGAGAGCGCCGAGGAGAAGGCGCTGGTCGCCACTTGGCAGCGCACCGCCGAGCGCAACGGCTTTTATGCGGGCATGGAAGCGCTGCGCAATTCGACGCCCGGGCTGAAGAACCGGGCGCTGCCGGGACCCGACGACTACGCGCAGATCCCGGCGCTCGCCGAGCGCGGGCGGGCGCGGATCGCGCGCTTCTTCGAGCAGATGGACGCCCGCCTCGCGCAAAGCGAATTCGTCGCCGGCCCGCGCTACAGTATTGCCGATATCACGACGCTGGTGGCGGTCGATTTTGCGCGCTGGGTCAAACTGTCGGTTCCCGAGGAATGCCGGCATCTACGCCGCTGGCATGCGCAGGTCTCCGCCCGCCCGAGCGCCAAGGCGTGAGTGGCTAGCCGCCGCGATGCGGGCCCCATGGTCCCGCGGAAGGCTCGGGACCCGATGGCGTGTCGATGGGCGACTGCGACGGCGGCAGCGGGCTGTTCTCCGTTGACGAACCCCACGGGCCGGCGGCCGCGGGCTCCTCGGTGGTTTCCTCGCCGGCGATGTCTGCCGGCGCCGGCAATGCGATCGGGCCGGGATCGTGGCCGCCGGTAAACTTGATCAGCGCCGCGACCCGGCTGTCGACCGTGGGATGGCTGTCGAACAGTTCGCCGAAACCTTCGCGCGGGTTATCGACGCACATTTCCATGACCGCGGAGGTCGCGCCCGGCAATTCGCCGCGGCCCTCGATCTTGCGCAGCGCCGAGATCATGGCATCGGGATTTTTGGTCAGCTCCACCGAGCCGGCGTCGGCGAGGAATTCGCGCGAGCGCGACAACGCCAGGCGAATGATGAACGACAGCACGTAGGCCAGCACCAACAGCGCGACGGCGATCAGGATGGCGATGCCGGCGCCGCCGCCGCGCCGGTCGGAGCGTGAGCCGCGAAACGAAAAGCCGTTGTAGAACCAGAGCCGAAACACCAGCTCCGCCACGAAGGAAATGACGCCGGCAATGATGACGGCGATGACCATCATGCGGACGTCGCCGTTGCGGATGTGCGTCAGCTCATGGCCGAGCACCGACTCGACCTCGGCATCGTCGAGCCGGTCGAGCAGGCCCGATGTGATGGTGATCGAATATTGTTTTTCGTTCATCCCGGTCGCAAACGCATTGAGCGCGGCGCTCTCCATCACCTTGAGCTTGGGCATGGTGATGCCGCGCGAGATGCAAAGATTTTCCAGAAGATTGTAGAGCCGCGGCTGTTCGGCGCGCGTCACCTCGCGCCCGCCGGTCAGGGCGTCGATCATGCTCTGGTGGAAAAAATAGGCGACGACCACCCAGAGCGCCGTAGCCAGTGTCGCGATTGGCGCCGCGCTGACCAGATCGTTCCAGGCGAGCTGCATCAGCGTATTGAGATCGGCATCGACCGACAGCGCCTCGGCGGTCAGCGCGCCGGCATAGACCAGCACGTAGACGAGAAGAAACAGGCCGACGAGCAGCGCCAGCGAGCGGCGGCGGTTCGACTGGATGTGGCTATAGAGACCGTATGCGGCCATCGCGCAGTCGCTCTAGAACTTGACCTGCGGCGCCTCGCCGACGGTCTTGCGCTCGTCGCCGAGATCGAAGAATTCCTTCGGCGCAAAGCCGAGCGAGGTGGCGAACAGGGCGGCGGGGAATCGCTGAATACCGGTGTTGTATTCCTGCACCGCATTGTTGAAGAAGCGCCGCGCCGCGGCGATCTTGTTCTCGATGTCGGTCAACTCCGCCTGCAGTTGCTGGAAACTGGCGTTGGCTTTGAGGTCGGGATACGACTCGGCGAGCGCGAAGAGCTGACGCAGCGCGCCGGAGAGCATGTTCTCAGCCGCCGCCTGCTGCGCCGGGCCCTGGGCGGCAACCGCCGCATTGCGCGCCTTGACCACTTCGTCGAGCGTGCCGCGCTCATGCGCGGCATAGCCCTTCACGGTCTCGACCAGGTTGGGAACGAGATCATGCCGCTGCCGCAGTTGCACGTCGACGTCGGCAAAAGCCGCGTTGACCCGCTGCCGCATGGCGACAAGGCCGTTGTAGATGGTGATAACCCACAAGATCACCACAACGATCACGGCAAGGACGATCAGTGTCGAGGTGCTCATCGGTGGAATCCTTCGGCGTGGCTGACGCGAAATGGCTTTTGCGGCCGCACTATAGCCCCGAGATAAGACAGCGGCGAGCGGGCCCGGCCTTGAACGGCCGGCCGATCCCCGCTCTGCCTCTTTAGATAGGAGAGCTACTCGGCGCCGTTAAGGCCAGCTCGCGGCGACAATCGCGTGTGGCGGGCAAGAGCGCGACCGAGGAAGATTGTTGTCGTGACCGACGCGGGTCCGGCGCAAGCGGCCGGTCTCAGCTCGCCTCGCGCAGCTTCACGGCGCCTTCCAAATCCACCGAGACAAGCTGCGAGACGCCGCGTTCGGCCATGGTGACGCCGTAGAGGCGGTTCATGCGCGCCATGGTGATCGGGTTGTGCGTGATGATGACAAAGCGGGTATCGGTCGAGCGCGTCATCTCGTCGAGCAGGTCGCAGAAGCGCTCGACGTTGTAATCGTCGAGCGGCGCATCGACCTCGTCGAGCACGCAGATCGGCGCCGGATTGGTGAGGAACACGGCGAAGATCAGCGCCAGTGCCGTCAGCGCCTGCTCGCCGCCGGAGAGAAGCGACAGCGTCACCGGTTTCTTGCCCGGCGGCTTCGCCATGATCTCCAGCCCGGCTTCGAGCGGGTCTTCGCTCTCGATCAGCTGCAGCTCGGCGCTGCCGCCGCCAAACAATTCGACAAACAGCTTCTGGAAGTTGGCGTTGACGGTGACGAACGACGCCAGCAGGCGCTCGCGCGCCTCGCTATTGAGGCTGTGGATGCCCTGCCGCAGCCGCCTGATGGCCTCGACCAGATCGTCGCGCTCGGCGGAAAGCTTGCCGTGCTGCTCCTCGACCTCGCGGAGCTCCTGTTCGGCGAGCAGATTGACGGAGCCGAGGCGTTCGCGCTCGCGCCGGATGCTCTCGAGTTTGCCTTCGACTTCGCCGATTTCCGGCAGCTCGGCGCCGGGCTTGATCTCGGCGAGCTCCGCCGCTGCCGCCGGTTCGACATCGAGAAGCTCGCGGATTTCATGCTCGAGGTCGGCGAGCCGGCGCTTGGCGCCGTCGCGGCGTTCCTCGGCGCGTGCGGCCTCGGTGCGGGCCTCGCCGACCGTTTCCAGCGCGATGCGCGCCGCCCGGTCGGCGGCGGCAAGTTCGCTCTCGGCCTCCGCCAGCCGGTCGGCGGCGGCGCGGCGCGCGGCGGTCGCCGTCTCGATCTCGCCGATCAGCGCGTGGCGCTGGCCGGCGAATTTCTCCGGCGCGTGACTGAGTTCGGCCCGCTCGCTGCGCGCCTCTTCGGCGCGCTGGCCGATGGTGGCGATCTGAGCCGCGGCGCTATTCTTGCGTTCCTGCCAGGCCCGGGACTCGGCGGCGATCGCCTGCAGCCGGCGGTCGGCGAGCTCGGCTTCGCGCGCGATCGCCTGGGCTTCGACCCGCACCTCGGCGAGCGCGCCGCGGTCGCGTGCGATCACGTCGTTGATCGTCGCGAGCTTCGTTTCCAGATCGGCGGCGGCGGGCAGGGCGGCGAGAGTCTGCTCGGTGTCATGGCGGGCCGCCATCGCCTCGTCGCGACCGGCGCTGGTGCGTTGCCTCGCCTCCTTGAGCGCCGAGATGCGCGCCGCGTTGCGGCTGATCTCGCGCTCGGCGGCGGCATGCGCCTCGCGTGCGGCATCGGTCGAGTGCTGGGCCTCGCGCCAGCGCGCCCGCGCCTCGATTTCGGCGGTCACGGCGGCGGTGAGCGCGGCTTCGGCCGCTGCGACGACCCGCTGCGTGGCCTCTACCTCGCTCCGCCCGGTCTCAAGCTCGGCCTCGATGGCCTGGAGCCGGCCCCGCTCGGCGAGCCGGCGCGCAGCTCCGGTGGGCGCATGGGCGGCAGTCGCGAAGCCGTCCCAGCGCCAGAAATCGCCCTCGAGCGATACCAGCCGCTGGCCGGGCTTGAGCAGCGCCGCAAGGCGCGGTCCGTCGCCGCGTTCGACAACGCCGATCTGGGCCAGGCGGCGCGCAAGTTCCGGCGGCCCCGTGACGAAGCGAGCCAGCGGCACGGCGCCGCTCGGCAAGCCGGGATCGGACGGATCGAGCGCCGCGCCGGCCCAGCGCATCGGCGCGGACTGATCCACCGGCGCGTCGAGATCGTCGCCGAGCGCGGCGCCCAGCGCCTTCTCGTAGCCCTTGGCGACGGTGAGCGCATCCATCACCGGCGGCCAAAGATTCTTGTTCTCGACCGACAACAGCTTGCCGATGGTCTTGGCTTCGGTTTCCAGCCGTTGCACGCGGCGCTCGGCAGCGGTGAGCGGAGCACGCGCGGCGTCGATGTCCTCGCGCGCCCGCGTGTGTGCGACTTCCGCCGCACGCGCGGCGCTCTCGGCTTCGGCGAGCGCCGCCTGCGCATTCGCAAGGTCCTTACCCAGGGCCGACAGGTCGGGTTGGCCGCTGTCGGTTGCGGCAAGGCCGGCTTCGATATTGGCGAGCTCGGCTTCGAGTCGCGCCGCGCGCTGCTCGTGATCGCGCAACGCTGACTGCAGCTGATTGCGGCGGGCCGTCAGATCGGCGAGCGCGCCGGTGAGCTCGGCAAAGGACTTTTCCGCCGCGGCCAGCGCTGCGTCTGCGGCGGCGACGCGGTCGTTGACGCCGGTCAACCGGGCGGCGTTGGCGTGCGCGTCGGCCCTGAGCGTTTGCTCCTCGGCGGCGAGCCGGTCGAGCGCCGCCTGGGCGTCGGCCGCGAGCGTATGCTCGCGCGCCAAGTCGGCGGCGAATTGCTCGAGCCGGCGGTCGAGCTCGCCGATCCTTTCCTTGGCGCGGGCCTCCTCGCGCTCAAGCGCCTCGCGCGCCGTGAGCAGGCGTTGCAGCGCCGCAGCGGCCTTGGCCTCCGCCTCGCGCAGCGCCGGCAGGCCCGCGGCGACCTCGGCCTGGCGCGTGGACGCTTGCGCGTGCTCGCCGGTGCGGGCGGCGACGATGCGGACGGCCTCGTCTTTGGTTCGCTCCGCGTCGCCGAGCTCGGCGCCGGCGCCGATCCAGCGCAAGTGGAACAGCAGCGCTTCGGTCCGGCGCACTTGGCCGGAAATGTTGCGGTAGCGCACCGCCTGCCGCGCCTGGGTCTTGAGCGAGGCGACCTGGGCGGCAAGCTGGCCGATGACGTCTTCGACCCGCGTCAGATTGTGCTCGGCGGCGTTGAGCCGCAGCTCCGCCTCGTGACGGCGCGCATGCAGTCCGGAAATGCCGGCAGCCTCTTCGAGGACGCGGCGGCGCTGGTCGGGCCGCGCCTGGATGATCTCGCCGATGCGGCCCTGATGCACCAGCGCCGGCGACCGCGAGCCGGTCGAGGCGTCGGCAAACAGCACGGTGACGTCGCGCGCGCGCACCTCGCGGCCATTGACGCGGAAGACCGAGCCCTGCTCGCGCATGATGCGGCGCGAAACTTCGAGCGTGTCGGCATCGTTGAACGCCGCCGGCGCGGTGCGGTCGCTGTTGTCGATCATGACGCCGACTTCGGCGTGATTGCGCGCCGGACGGTCGGTGTTGCCGGAGAAGATCACGTCGTCCATCTCCGAGGCGCGCATGGCCTTGTAGGAGGCTTCGCCCATCACCCAGCGCACGGCCTCGACGAGATTCGATTTGCCGCAGCCGTTCGGGCCGACCACACCGGTCAGTCCGGGCTCGATCTCAAAGTCGGTGGGTTCGACGAAGGACTTGAAGCCGATCAGGCGCAGCCGCGTGAGCTTCATTCGCGTTTTACTTCCATCTTCCTTGCGGCGGCGGTGCAGGGAATCGTTAAAGGCTCACGCCGTTGTTTGGCGCGTCGAAGATTGCCGCATCGGCGCGGAGAATGAATCTTCGTGCTCGCAAGCGCAACAGCGCCGCCGCGTTATCCAGATTTTTGCGTTGGCTCGCGCCGGCCCGCGGGCGCGCCGCGGCCGTCCCGGGGGCCTGGGCGAGGGCGAAAAACCCTTATCCTTCCTTGAGATAGGGGTCGATGACCTTGGCCAGCGCGTCGATCGACTGGTCGCCGGTAAGCTTTTGGCCGTTGACGAAGAAGGTCGGCGTGGAATTGACCCCGAGCTTCTCGGCGGCGCGGTCGCGCACTTCCTGGATGCCGTCGAGTACATGCTGATTCGCCAGGCATTGGTCGAACGATTGTTCGGTAAATCCGAACTGCTTGGCGATCGCCTTGAGCGGCTCGATCGGCTTTTGCACCATCCAATCGGGCTGCTTGGCGAACAAGGTCTCCACGACCGGCATGAACTTGTCCTTGCCGGCGCAGCGCGCCAGCATGAAACCGGCGGCGGAGAGCGCATCGAGCGGGAATTCGCGGAAGATGTAGCGCACCTTGCCGGTGTCGATGTAACGCTTCTGCAGCTCCGGGAACGTTTCAGTCGAGAAATGCGCGCAATGCGGGCAGGTCATCGAAGCATATTCGATGATGGTCACCGGCGCCTTGTCGGAGCCGAGGACGATATCTCCTTCCGGGCCGGCCTTGGCCAGTTCCGTCTGGTCGGGCTCGGGCGCATCCGCTTTGGCCGGCTCTACGAGGCCGGAGAAAAAGACACCCGCGCTACCGGCGCCGGCGAGGGCAACGATCGCGGTAGTTGTGAAAAATTGGCGACGGGACAGCGTCAAGGTCAGCTCCTGGTTCGAAGAGGAAATCCTGCGGCACGAATGTGGCACCGGCGCGTCGTCCCGCCAAGACCCCGGATTGCCGCGATGGTTACGGTCGCTTGATGGCGGTTCCGACAGCGTCAGTTAACGTCTGACGGCCGCCCCAAGCCGGGCCAGCGCTTGTCGCAACTCGTCGTCGGCGATCTCCGGCAGGCTCGCGGCGATGCGCGCGGCCGCGGCCGGGTCGGCCGCCGGAACCGGCTGGCGCAAGGCGCTGCGCAGCGGCGCCTGACGGAGCGCAATGCGCTCGACGGCGCGCCAACCGAGGAAGCGGTTGACGCGCTCGCAGATGACGTTGGCGAGGTGCTGAATCTCGACCGCCGCCGGGCCCTCGACGCGCAGAATGAGCGTGCCGGGGTCCTGCCCCCACCCTGACTCGCCCCCGCTTGCGGGGGCGGGACGGGAGGAGGAAGCCGGGCGGGTCCACTGGATTTTGATCGGTTCGCTGTGCGCGGCGATCTCGACGCCGACGATCTCGGTCCAGCGCGTCACTAGTTCGGCCGAGGCAAAACCCCGCCGTTTAAAGGTCTCGCCGACAACCTTGCTCAGGAGGTCGCGCAGGGGTTTGGCGAAAGAGCGGTGGGGCTTGTTCATCATGGAGCGCTCTGTCATCCCTCGACCATGAATCCGGCCCCCAATCCGGCAGCGACGGTAGCAGTGAAGCGAGCGGCGCGACAGCCCACGAAGGCCGCGGCGGCCATTTCATTCCCGCAACCCACCGCCTTGCTCGCCTGGTATGACCGGCATCGCCGGGCGCTGCCGTGGCGCGCGGCACCAGGCAAACGCGCCGACCCTTACCGCGTCTGGCTCTCCGAAGTCATGTTGCAACAGACAACGGTCAAGGCCGTCGCGCCGTATTACGCCCGCTTTCTCGCTCGCTGGAGCGACGTGCGCGTGCTGGCGGCGGCGCCGCTCGAGGAGGTGCTGAAAACCTGGGCGGGGCTTGGCTATTATGCCCGTGCCCGCAATCTGCATGCCTGCGCCCGCGCCGTCGTCGAACGCCACAGCGGCGAGTTTCCGGCCAATGAAGCGGCATTGCGCGCGCTTCCGGGCATCGGCGCCTATACCGCGGCCGCCGTTGCCGCGATCGCGTTCGATGCGCCGGCGAGCCCGGTCGACGGCAACATCGAACGCGTGGTCGCGAGGCTCTTTGCCGTCGCCGAACCTCTTCCCGGCGTAAAGCCCGAGCTGCGCCGGCTTGCGCGCGAGCTCACTCCGCAGCGGCGCGCCGGCGATTTCGCCCAGGCGATGATGGATCTCGGCGCCACCATCTGCACGCCGAAGAAGCCGGCTTGCGCGCTCTGTCCGTGGAACGAAAGCTGCACGGCGCACCAGCGGGGCGATGCCGAGACCTTTCCGCGCCGGATACCGAAACGCGAAGGCGCGCTGCGCCGCGGTGCGGCTTTTGTGGTGCGCCGGGCGGACGGCTTCTTGCTGGTGCGGACGCGGCCGGCAAAAGGTCTTCTCGGCGGCATGACCGAAGTGCCGAGCACGCGGTGGGAGGCGAATTTTGCTGAAAGTTCTGCGCTCGCCGCTGCGCCGCGTTTTTCTTCACCGCAGCCGAAGCGGCGTATTGCTTGGCGTCGCATCCCGGGCGTGGTCCGGCACGTCTTTACGCACTTCCCGCTGGAACTGACCGTCTATCTTGCCGAGCTTCCGGCCGGTGCGCCGGCGCCGGCGGGCATGCACTGGGTCGCACTGTCAGGGCTAGCCGGTGAGGCTCTGCCCAGCGTCATGCGCAAGGTCGTGGCGCATGCGCTTGGGGATAATGGTCGGATGGCGGGTTAGCCCGCCTCCATCTCCGCCCGCACTTGCGCGCGCAGCGCGTCGATGACGGTCAGGCCGTGCGGCGTCTCGACATGCCAGAAGGTCCAGCCGTTGCAGGCTTCGAGGCCTTGCGCCAAAGCGCCGATCCTATGGATCGAGCCGACCGCTTCGCCGAGCGCGAGCGCGCCGTCCGCGCGAACGAGCGCGCGATGCCGCCGTTTGGAGTCGACGAGCTTGATGCCGGGCGCCAAGAGGCCGCGCTCGATCAGCGCCGCGAACGGCACCCGCGGCGCCTCGCGGGCGGTCATGAAGGTGGCCAGCGCCGGTGCGGGCAAAGGCTCGGAGGCGGCGATGCGCGCTTCGGCGGCGGCGGCGTACTCGGCCTGGCGCTCGATGCCGATGAAGCGCCGGCGCAGCCGGCGGGCGACCGCGCCGGTGGTGCCGGTGCCGCAGAACGGGTCGAGCACGAGGTCGTCGGGCCGCGAGGCGGCGAGAATGACGCGGGCCAGCAGCGCCTCCGGCTTTTGCGTCGGATGCAGCTTCTTGCCGTCGCCGCCCTTGAGCCGTTCCTCGCCGGTGCAAAGCGGGATCAGCCAATCGGAGCGCATCTGGATATCGTCGTTGCCGGCTTTGAGCGCCTCGTAGTTGAACGTATAATTTCGCTTCCCGGCGTCGCGCGCCGCCCAGATCAAGGTCTCGTGCGCATTGGTGAAGCGGCGGCCGCGAAAATTCGGCATCGGGTTGGATTTACGCCAGACGATATCGTTGAGAATCCAAAAGCCGAGGTCCTGCATCAGCGCGCCGACGCGGAAAATGTTGTGGTAGGAGCCGATGACCCAAAGCGTGCCGTTCGGCTTCATGGCCCGACGGCAGGCGAGCAGCCAGGCGCGGGTGAAATCGTCGTAGGCAGAGAAGCTCGCAAATTTGTCCCAGTCGTCGTCCACGGCATCGACGCGCGAATCGTCGGGACGTTTGAGGTCGCCTTGCAGCTGCAAATTATACGGCGGGTCGGCGAAGACGAGATCGACGGAAGCGGCCGGGAGCTTTGCCATCTCGGCAACGCAATCGCCGATGAGGATGCGCGCCGACGGAGCGGACTCAAGACTCACGCGGGGCGCCCTTGCGGACGCCCCGCGACGCGACACAACCATGACTCAGAACTCTGACTCAGGCGATGCGGTCGGCGACGCGGGACCTACAACCGACGAACCGGATGATGCGCGCCCAAGGTAAAGATCGACTTAATCGCGGCGCGTCTGTGCTAGGCAATAAATGCCGGAAACACTTGGTTAATTATCGGCGACGGCTGGTAACTTTTTGAGTCGAAAAATGATCCCATCAAGATGGCGCGCCGCCGGATCTGCGAAGGGAGAGTGAACAGATGCGCACCGATGATTTTCGTCCCAGCGACAATGTCGAGGACGATCGCGAAGCCAGCGCCTCGCGCGGCGGCATGCCGGGCGGAGCCGGCGGCCTCGGCATCGGCACGATCATCGTTATCGGACTGATCAGCTGGTACTTCGGCATCGATCCGAACGTGCTTCTCAACGGCGCACAGATTCTCACCGGCGGCGGGGCGACCTCCGAGCAAACCAGTCCGGCGCCTCCGGTCGCCGCCGGGACGCCGCACGACCCGACCGGCAGATTCGTCGCCTTGGTGCTGGGCGACACCGAGGACCGGTGGACGGATATCTTCGCCGCCAACGGCCGCACCTACCATCCGCCGAAGCTGCGCCTGTTCGCGGGCTCCGAGCCTACTCCTTGCGCCTTCGCGCAGTCGGCCATGGGGCCGTTCTACTGTCCGCGCGATCAGCGCATCTATCTCGATACCTCCTTCTTCGACGATCTGCAGCACAAGTTCGGCGGCTGCGCGAACAGCAACGCCTGCAAGTTCGCCGAGGCCTACGTGATTGCGCATGAGGTCGGCCATCACGTGCAGAATGAGCTCGGCATTCTGCCCCGCGTGACGCAGATGCAGCAGGCCTCGGCGAGCCGCGCCGAGTCGAACCGGCTGCAGGTGCGCGTCGAACTGCAGGCCGATTGCTACGCCGGTATCTGGGCGAACCGGGCGCAGCAAAAGCACAATTTCCTCGATCCCGGCGATGTCGATCAGGCGCTGCAAACTGCTTCCGCCATCGGCGACGACCGCCTGCAAAGGCAGGCGCAGGGCTACATCGTGCCCGACGCCTTCACCCACGGCACTTCCGAGCAGCGCAAGCGGTGGTTTTCGCTGGGTTTCAAGCTGGGCAAGGTCGCGGCCTGCGATACGCTGTCGGCAAGCGCGCTTTAGTGTAGTATTTCGCTTATTCCCGCAGCCCGCCGTGGTTCGGAGCGAACGTAGGCCGGCCGCGGGGACGAGCGATGATCCGGTTGCGTAAAGGTGTGCCATGCCCGGGCTTGACGAGACCAAGGAGTTCGTGCCGCTCAAGATCGCGGTGCTGACGATCTCGGACACGCGCGATCTCAAGGACGACAAGTCGGGCGCGCTTCTGGTGCAACGCATCGTCGCCGCCGGCCATTACGTCGCCGAACGCAGCATCGTGCCCGATGACATCGAGGCGATCCGCGCCCGCGTCAAAGCCTGGATCGCCGATCCGGTGATCGACGTGATCATCACTACCGGCGGCACCGGCTTCACCGGCCGCGATGTCACGCCGGAAGCCATCGAGCCGCTGTTCGACAAGAAGATGGACGCCTTCTCGGCGCTGTTCCTGGTGGTGAGCTTCCCCAAGATCGGCACCTCGGCCATCCAGTCGCGTGCCACGGCCGGCGTCGCCGGCACCACCTACATCTTTTGCCTGCCGGGCTCGCCCGGCGCCTGCAAGGACGCCTGGGACGAAATCTTGGTGCACCAGCTCGATTATCGCCACGGGCCGTGCAACTTCGTCGAGATCATGCCGCGGCTCGACGAGCATTTACGTAGGCCGAAAGCGAAGGGCGCGACGGTTTAAGCTCTCCTCCCCTGCTGCGCGGGGGCGGATGCAGTGGCTACAACTCCAAATCCCAATATTCGCTCACTAGGGGGCAGCCCCAGCTTTTATGCTGCTCGGTGCGCATCAGCTTGAAGCCGGCCTGCTCGTAAATATGGCGCGCCGCGGTCAGGACCGAATGCGTCCACAGCGTGATCTTGTTGTAGCCGGCGCGGCGCGCGAAGCAGAGGCTTTCGTCGGTCAACCGTGCGCCGAGCCCGAGCCCGCGCGCCTTGGGATCGACCAGTAGCAAGCGGATGCGGGCGACACCTTCGGCATCCTTCACCAGCATGATCGAGCCGACATTCTCGCCGTCCATCTCGGCGATCCAGCAGCGCTCGCATTTGGCATCGTATTTGTTGACGAAGTCGGCGACGATCTGCGCGCACAGTCCCTCGAACGGCTCGGTCCAGCCGTATTCCTCGGCGTAAAGCTCGGCGTGGCGCTTGACGATCCAGCCGAAATCGCCTGGCTTCGGCCCGCGCAGGAGATAATGGCCGCGCGGGTTCGTTTCCTCGACCAGATGCGGCTCGAGCAGGCTCTCTATCGTCGACATCGCCGCGACCAGCCGGGACTGATCGGCGGGCTTGAGCTTGCCGAGCGTGTCGCCGGCGTCGCGTTGGGAACGCCGTTGCAGCGGCGCAAACGCCTTGCGGCCCCGCGGCGACAGCGTCAGATGGCTTTGCCGGGCATCGCTGGCGGAAACGCTGCGTCGGATCAACCCGCGCTTTTCGAAATTGCGCAGTACGCGGCTCAGATATCCGGCATCGAGATCGAGCGCGCGGCCGATGTCGCTGGCCGTCGGCGAACGGCCGCTGGCGATCTCGTAAAGCACCCGTGCCTCGCCAAGCGAATAGGGGCTGTCGAGATAGGTCTTGCGCAACACGCCGAGCTGCCGCGTATAGAAGCGGTTGAACCGGCGCACGGCAGCGATCCGCCGCTGGCGTTGCTGGCTTGCCGTCATGTCGAGGAGGCTGAGGCAAATACTTGACTTAGTCAAGTATGTGGCCTTGCCGAGAAGGCGCCGGCGGCAAGCGTGACGAACCGCCGCCGGCCGATCCGGCGCAGCAGATCGGCCTCGGGATCGCCGGCGATCTCGGAATGCCCGCCGAGCCGATCGTAAAGCTGTTTCGAGATCACGAGCCCCTGCTCGGCACGCGGTCTTGCTCCGAACGCAGCCGCAACGATGAGCGACAACGCATCGCGAAGCGACGGATGAGCGGGAATTCCCCGCCGGAATATGGCGGCGCGCGGATCGGGTGCGGCTTGCTCCAGGAAGCGGCTCGCTTCGCCGGGCCAGCCGGCATCGAGGATGGTGCCGGGCTGCAGAAATAGGAGCCAGGGAGCGCGCGCCGAAGCCGCCCCAGCCCGCAGCCGGCGCGCCAGCGAGCCTTCCAGGACCGTGAAATTGCATCCGGCGATGTCGGCGATCTTGGCGGTGTCGTCGCGGGAGCCGCCGTCCACCACAAGCACTTCGCTGACGAGACCGGCGGTCGCTCCCGAAACGAGCGCGGCCAAAGTCGGCACCAGGGCCCGTTCGGAATCGTGAGTCGCGATGATGACGCTCAGCATTCGTTGCGCATCGCGGGTCCGGCGGGTTGGAGGTGTTCCGGGGCAGATTTACGGCCGGCGGCGGCTATTTCCAAGCTTTTCCTCGGTCTCACGAAAAGTTGTTCTTGTTTTGTTCGCAGACGGACGTTAGCTTTAGGCTATGACCCGTACGTCCGCCTTGAAACGCCCGCCGGCGCCGCTGCCCTCCGCGCCGGCGGGCGAAAAGGGAACCGCCGTCGACCGCGAGCGCCGGCGCGGCCGCGGCGCGCATTCGAATGCGTCGGGGCGCTACGAGCCGGTCGCCCGCGTCGCCTTCGACGACGGCTGGCAAAACCTCGACGACCTGCCGCCGTTCAAGACCAGCGTGACGGTGGACGCCACCCGAAAGATCATCACCCGCAACGATTCCCCCGATATTTCCTTCGACCGCTCGATCAATCCTTACCGCGGCTGCGAGCACGGCTGCGTCTATTGTTTCGCGCGGCCGACCCACGCTTATCTCGGGCTGTCGCCCGGCCTCGATTTCGAATCGAAGCTGTTCATGAAGCCCAACGCCGCCGAATTGCTGGAACGCGAATTGTCGGTGCCGGGCTATGTGCCGAAAATCATCGCCATCGGCACCAATACCGATCCTTACCAGCCGATCGAGCGCCGCTACCAGATCATGCGCCGCATCCTCGAAGTGCTGGAGCGCGCCGGGCATCCGGTCGGCATCGTGACCAAGTCGGCGCTGGTGCTGCGCGACCTCGATATCCTGGCGCGCATGGCCAGGCGCGATCTGGTCAAGGTGGCGCTGTCGGTGACGACGCTCGATGCGAAATTGGCGCGGACCATGGAGCCGCGCGCGGCGACGCCGGCGCGGCGGCTCGAGACGCTGCGGCAATTGGTGCGGGCCGGCGTGCCGACCTCGACGCTGGTCGCGCCGGTCATCCCGGCGATCAACGACGCCGAGATCGAACGCATTCTTGAAGCCGTGGCGGCAACCGGCGTGCGCCATGCCGGCTATGTGCTGCTGCGCCTGCCGCTGGAAATCCGCGACCTCTTCAGCGAATGGCTCAAAGAGAATTTTCCCGACCGCCACAACCACGTGTTCAAGCTCATCCGCGACACGCGCGGCGGCAAAGATTACGACTCGACCTTCGGCAAGCGCATGACCGGATCCGGGCCGGTCGCGTGGATGATCGGCCGCCGCTTCGAGATCGCCTGCGAGCGGCTCGGCTTCAACGTCACCAGCGTCAAGACCACGACCGAGCATTTCCGGCCGCCGCGACCGGCGACGCAGCAGCTCAGCCTGTTCGGCTGAAATCAGTTCTTATGTCGCCCATGAGCGAAGCGATAGGCGGCCGAGCACTTCATTGACGCTTCGCCAGCGTTTGCTACCATGAAAACAATCGCTGGGCAGGAGCAATAGAGTGGCGGAAAATTATAGCTTCTCGATCATTCTCGAACCGCAGGAGGAGGGCGGGTTTACCGTGCTCGTTCCCGCCCTGCCGGAAGTCGTGACCGAAGGTGACACCGAGCAAGAAGCGCTTGCCAATGCCGAGGAAGCCATTCGCGCTATCGTTTCGTACCGGCGAGATCACGGCATTGCGATTCCGTCCGACGCGCGTCCGGAAATTCGCCGCGTCACCGTCGCCGCATAACCATGAACGGCGGGCGGTTGCCGGTCGTCAATGGCAGGCAAGTCATTAGAGCCCTGACCAAAGCTGGCCTCGTGGTCGATAGAATAGCGGGCAGCCATCACGTTCTCGCGTAACCAACAGATCCGAGGCGAACCGTCACGGGTTCGGTCCACGCGGGAAGAGATCTTAAACGAGGGACGGTCCGATCAATTATCCGCCAAGCCGGGTTCACTGTTGATGAGTTCGTCCGGCTGCTTTAGCAGGGGAACTGCCAGACCCCGGATGTCGCTTCGCGCATCCGGGCTACGGGCTGTTGCATGTCGGCGCGAGGCATGGGCACCATGCGGGCATGAGTCGCGCCGCTGCCAAGCCCGCTCCGCGCCTTCCGCTCGACGAGGAGGTGCTCCGGCCGACGTTCCGGCGCGAGCGCGCGGCGTTCAAGCGCGGGGTGTGGCCGGTTGCCGGGTGCGATGAGGCCGGACGCGGCCCGCTCGCCGGGCCGGTCGTCGCTGCGGCCGTCATTCTCGATCCCGATAATGTTCCACGCGGCCTCGATGACTCGAAACGGCTGACGCCGGAGCGGCGCGAGGTGCTTTATGAGCGCATCTGCGCGCGCGCGCAGGTCGCGGTGGCCATGGCGCCGCCGTCCCGCATCGATCGCGACAACATCTTGCGCGCTTCGCTGTGGGCTTTGGCGCGTGCGGTGGCCTCGCTGCCGGTCAAGCCGCGTCTGGTTTTCGTCGACGGCCGCGACCGCATCGATGCCGGCTGCGACTGTGAGGCCGTCATCGGCGGCGATGGCTTGGTCGCTTCGATCGCCGCCGCGTCGATCGTCGCCAAGGTGACGCGCGACCGGCTGATGACATGCCTCGGCGCGGCGCATCCCGGCTATGGCTTCGAGCGCCACATGGGCTACAGCGTGCCCGAGCACTTTGCCGCGCTCGACCGGCTCGGCCCGACGATCCATCACCGCCGCTCGTTCTCGCCGGTGGCGCTCGCGCTCGGCGAGTCGGGCGCCGATGCGGATGATCTCGTTGTCGGGGTTTTGCCTCTCTAGACTTGACCCCTCGGGTAAAGGGATTTTCTTGCTTGCTCCCTCGTTGCGAGGGTGGGCTAGTGTGGCGGTTCAGAAGTCCGCATCATTTTTGCCGCGAACTCGTCATGCGGACTTCTGAACCAAAGCCACACTAGATCAATACGTTGCTAGTGTCCTTCGATTCCGAAGTTCGCAAACGAGGGTGCCGCATAATGATGCGAACTTCGGAATCGGGATACTAGGGTCATGCGTTCAATAGCCTTTGTTCTGCGCTATTGATCTCCCACAATGGTATCGCGCCGGGCCGATGTTCTACGTACCCCTTTACATTGAAGCGCTGCGTTCGCGGCCGGGGCTGGTGTTCTGGCTGGCCACCCTGGCGCAGGCCGCGCTGTGGCTCGTGGTGCCGCTGTTGTTCTACGCCGCGCCGCCGAGCGAGCTCGCGCGGCTGCTTGCGGTCGGCCACAAATTCCCGCTTAACGGCGATTTCGGCCCGCCGCTCGCTTACTGGCTCGCGGAGATCGCGTTTCGCGTGGCCGGCCTGTTCGGCGTCTATGCGCTGTCGCAGATTTGCGTGATCGCGACCTATTGGTGCGTGTTCGCGCTCGGCCGTGAGATCGTGGGCGCTACCCACGCGGCCCTGGCGGTGCTGCTGATGGTCGGCATTCTGGTGTTCACGGTGCCGACGCCGAATTTCGGTCCGCCGATCCTTGCCATGGCGCTCTGGGCCGCGGCGCTGCTGTTCTACTGCCAGGCCGTGATCGAAGCGCGGCGGCGGTCATGGTACCCGCTCGGCGGCGCGGCTGCGCTCCTCCTGCTCACAAGCGACGCCGCCCTGATCCTGCTGGGGACGCTCGCACTGTTCACGGCGATGAGCGCCCGCGGGCGCGCGGCGCTACGCGCGATCGAAGCATGGATCGTCATGGCCGGGCTCGCTGTCGTGCTGTTGGTCCATCTGTTCTGGCTCAGGGGCGCTGGCGATCTGTTGGCGCCGACGCTCGCGCGGCTGCGCGAAGCCGGAACGGCGGGCGAGAACACGGCGGCCTGGTTGCGGCTGTTGGGCGTACTCATCCTCGCCCATGCCGGGCTTGCCATTCTAGTGGTGCTGGCGAGCGGCTGGCCGCGAACTTACGCCAGTCCGGCGCCCGCCATCGCGCGCCCGCCGGTCTCTTCTTCGGCCATAAATTTCGTCAAAGTGTTCGCGCTCGTTCCGGCTCTGCTGGCGACGGCCATCACGGTGCTGGTCGGGCAGCGGTTGCCGATCAGCGGCGCCGCGCCGCTCCTGGTCCTGTCAGGACTTGCGGTTATCGTCGCCGCGGGCGAGGAGGCCATCGCGCTGCACCATCAACGCACGCTCGGGTTCGCCTGGGCCGGCTTACTGGTCGTGCCGGCGATCCTCGTTCCCGCGGCGATTATTCTGTTGCCGTGGACCATCGGCACCGATCTCGCGATCGCACAGCCGGCGGCCGCCATGGGCCGCTTCTTTGCCGACAGCTTCGAGCGCCGGACCGGGCATCCGCTCGCCGTCGTCAGCGGGGACAGCCGCATCGCCGCGCTGGTGGCGCTCGCCGCGCCGAGCCGCCCCGACGTTTATTTCGCCGCTGACCCCGAGCGTTCACCTTGGATCACCGCGCAAGACATCCGCGAGAAAGGCGCAGTCGTGCTCTGGCCCGCGGCAGCGACGACGCCCGAACCACCGCCCGCGATCAAGGCACGCTTCCCCGACCTCATTGCCGAGGTGCCGCAGACCTTCGAGCGGCCGGTGCGCGGCCGGCTGCCGCCGTTACGGATCGGTTGGGGGATGATCAGGCCGGCGAGCGCGCGGGCGGCGGGACCGGCAGCGCCGCAGTAATGGCCGCTAGAGCGGATTCCGGTCATGTGGAAGCGTAGCCTGCATGTCGGAAGTAATTGGCGCATTCTTGCGGACTGAATTTGGCGATGAGGGCACCGATCCTGCTCGAGAGACGCGGAATGGTTCGCTCGGCTGCTTTTCGCAGATGCGCTTTGAGTTTGCTAAACGCCTGCTCGATCGGATTGAGATCTGGCGAATATTTGGGAAGGTAATGCAGTCTCGCACCGGCCGCTTCAATCACCTCGCGCACACCGGCAACCTTGTGCACCGGGAGGCTATCCATCATCACGATGTCGCCGCGCTTGAGGGTGGGAGCAAGACATTGTTTGAGATAGGCCAT
>JBEKIC010000051.1:0-29052 GCA_050011955.1 Xanthobacteraceae bacterium | reverse complement strand
CTCACGCAAGTCCTGAGAATATGGCTTGCCCATCACAGCCTCCGTGTCGATTCGACACGAAGGTTGAATCACAAATCCAGCCCGGCGAGAAACCCGCCGATTCCGTCAAACCTGAAAATGCTCTAGTGTTGCAAGACAAGCGCTGATGAGGTCGGCTTCGCCGCCTTGAATATCGATGTGCAGCAAATCGATGCGGGAGTGAGGAGCGACGATCTCGGCCAGGGAGACCATGGGCAATTCGTCATATTTGCCCGACTTCACTGCGTTACGCCGCTCACCGGCGCCGGCATTGAATATCGGCTGTGATCCCCATTCGGTGCCCGGAACGTCTTGGCGTGGGAATAAAGCTGCGCCCGATTGGCCGGCGGCGACGCCATGGATGAAGGTGACCGCAGACCCCTGAAATCCGTTGATCTCGCAGGTCTCCCGCGCGAAGGCGAGATGACCTTGGTCTCCCTCAACGCCGATCAAGTGCACATCGAGGCCTTGGCGTCTGGCCGCGATGCCGGTGCTGTTCATCCAGCATCCCCAACCGCAGCCTAACTCGATCATAGTGAATGTGTCGCGAGCCAAGTCCACGGCTCTCAGTGCCGCGCCCCATTCCGCGATGTCGGAATGCCAATTGGCCGGTACGGGGATTTGGTCGATCTGACCGGCAAGTCCTGTGAGGAAGGACGGAAACACCTTTGGGTCGATGACGACGCCGAGGAAATTGGTCACGTAGCCTTTCCGTGCCTGCAAACCGGAAGCGGCATGTCGGCGAATCACCTCTATTGGGTCGAAGCTGGCATTGTAATGAAAGAACGGACTCGCTGCTTGCGGCGAAGCGCCCACTTCGAGTCGCGCAATTAACGACTGACGTTCAACAAAAAATGCATTACGGGATTCATACAGGCGGCGAATCGCCGGGACCTGCAACGCCCAGTTCCGCGCAAGATTTGCAGCCCATTTTTTGGCATCCGAACGCCTGCGTTGCAGAGATGCATTTTTCATTCGCTGGTATTACTCCGCCGCGACGCGCTGCACCCGCCACTGGCTGATGAGCGCACGAAGCGAGGCCGGTTTGACCGGCTTGTTGAGCACATGCACGCCGGCGGCGCGGGCTTCCTCGCGGACGCGCAAGGAGCGGTCGGCGGTGACCAGGATCGCGGCGAGATCGCGGCCGGCGCGCCGGCGCAACTCGCCGATCGCGGTCATGCCGTTGCCGCCGTCGAGGTGGTAGTCGACCAGGAGCCCGTCCGGCTCGCGGCCGCTGCGTTCGATCGCCGCCAGCGCCTCGCCGAGGTCGGCGGCCTTGAGGACGTGGCAGCCCCAGCCGCCAAGCAGCGTCTGCATGCCGTCGAGAATGGCCTGCTCGTTGTCGATGCAGACGACGACCGTTCCAGTGAGCCGTCCGGCGGCGACTTTGGGCATGGCGTGCTGGACCGGCTCGGCCGCGGTGGCGGCGGCACGCGGCACTTCGACGGAAAACCGCGAGCCGCGGCCGACATTCGATTTCAGCGTCACCTCGCAGTCGAGCACGCGGGCGACGCGTTCGACGATCGACAGGCCTAAGCCCACGCCGCGCGCGACCCGCGCGCCCTGGTCGAGACGGTGGAATTCCTTGAACACCGCACGCCGCTTGGCGTGCGGAATGCCGATGCCGGTATCGTAGACGTCGACGCGCAGCCGCGGTCCGCGGCGCCGGCAGCCCACCATCACCGTGCCGGCCGGGGTATATTTGATCGCGTTCGAGACCAGGTTCTGCAACAGCCGGCGCAGCAAGCGCCGGTCGGAGCGCACCGCCAGCGCGCAGGGCATGAAAACCAGGTCGAGACCCTTCTCCCGCGCCATCGGCGCAAATTCGACTTCCAGCCGCTGCAGCAATTCGTCGATACGGAAGTCGCTCAGCTCCGGTTTCATCGCGCCGGTGTCGAGCCGCGAAATATCCAACAGCGCCGCGAATATCTCTTCCACCGCCTCGAGCGAGGCGTCGATATTCTGCACCAGATCGCCGTCCTCGCCGGCGCGCTGGCGCTCGATCAGGCTGGTCACGTAGAGCCGCGCGGCGTTGAGCGGCTGCAAGATGTCGTGGCTGGCATCGGCGATGAAGCGCGTCTTCGAGGCGTTGGCGTCGTCGGCTTCGGCCTTGGCGCGTCCGAGTTCGGCGTTGAGCCGCGTCAGCTCCCCGGTTCGCTCGCGCACGCGGCGTTCCAAGGTGGCGTTGGCGCGCTCGAGCGCCTCCGCCGCCTCCACGCTCGGCGTGATGTCGGTGAAGGTCGTCACCACCCCGCCGTCGGGCATGCGGTCGGCCCGCACTTCGATCACCAGCTCGCGCTCGGCGAAGCGTTCGAGGAACGGCTCGGCGACCGAGGTGTATCTGGCGATGCGCTCGGCGACCTGTCCGTCGATGTCCTTGGCGTCGCGCGCGCCCTGCTGCGCGATATGGCGGAGAATTTCGTCAAGCGGGATGCCGATCCGCGTCAGGTCGTGCGGCAGGTCGAGGAGCTCGCCGAACTGCCGGTTCCAGCAGACCAGGGCGAGGTCGCGGTCGAACACGGCGATGCCTTGGCGGACGTGATCGAGCGCCGTCTGCAGGATTTCGCGATTGTAGTGGATCGCGGCGTTGGCATCGTCGAGCAGCTTGAGCGCCGCCTTGGTCGAAACGGTGCGCTTGCGCAACAACAGCGACAGCACCAGCCGCGACGACGCCGCGCCGATCGCCGAGGCCAAGAGATATTCGCCGTATTGCAGCAACTGGAAGTCGGCTTCGGCCTGCGGCTCGAGCCCGAGGCGGCGCGAGGCGGCGAAGCTGGCGAAGGATTTACGGGTGCGCTCCTCGCCGAGGTAGCGGGCGACGGTGGCGGTCAGTTCCTCGATGGTGACGGACGCGCGCCGCAGCCGGAAGCTTGGCGCGATCGGCGCCAGCGAGGACGGCACGAACACATCGCCCTGCACGCGTTCGATCGCCGTCGGCCGGCGGCTGAAGGAGAAGCCGACGTAGAGAGCGATATTGGCGAGCAGGCTGAGCACGACGCCGTGCACGAGCGGCGTCAGATCGAGACCGAACAGCGCCTGCGGCCGCAACCATGCGAGACCCAACGGCCCGTCGGTCAGGATACGCTGGCCGACGATGCCGGCGTCCGAGATGCTCGGCAACAAGAGCGTATAGGCCCAAACCAGAATGCCGGCGGTCATGCCGGCAATGGCGCCGCGGGCGGTGCCGCGCCGCCAGATCAGCCCGCCGAAGAAGGCGGGCGTCAACTGGGCGATGGCGGCAAACGACAATAGACCGATCGAGGCAAGCTGTGCCTCGCCGGCCGAGCGATAGTAGATGTAGGCGAGCAGCAGAATCGCGAAGATCGCGATACGCCGCACCGTCAGCAGCTGGGCGCCGGCGTCGCTCGGCTCTCCGGCCCGCGCCGCGCGCCGCTTGAGGATCAGCGGCATCACGATATCGTTCGACACCATGATCGCCAGCGCCACCGATTCGACGATCACCATGGCGGTCGCGGCCGACAGCCCGCCGACAAAGGCGATCAGCGTCAACAGCTCGGAATGCGCCTTGAGCGGCAGCGCCAGCACGAACATATCGCTGTCCACGCCGCCCGCCGGGAAGGTCAGCAGGCCGGCCATCGCGATCGGCATCACGAACAGGTTGATGAGCACCAGATAGGCCGGGAACAGCCAGGCGGCGCGGCGGATCTCGACCTCGCTGTGGTTCTCGACCACGGCGACGTGGAACTGCCGCGGTAACAGCAGAATCGCGAACAGCGACAACACCGTCATGGCGCAAAACGCCATCAGTGGCGGCACGCGCGTCAGCACCGCCGCCGTGTGCGGCTGTTGCAGCGCGCGCGCCAACAGCGTCGGCGGGCCGTGGAACATGACGAAGGTCACGAAGATGCCGACGGCGAGGAAGGCAATGAGCTTGATCACCGACTCCGTCGCGATCGCCAGCATCAGCCCGTCCTGATGCTCGGTAGCGTCGATGTGGCGGGTGCCGAACAGCACCGCGAAGGCCGCCATCAACAGCGCCACGAACAGCGCGATGTCGCCGACC
Source organism: Xanthobacteraceae bacterium (assembly GCA_050011955.1). GTDB lineage: Bacteria > Pseudomonadota > Alphaproteobacteria > Rhizobiales > Xanthobacteraceae > BOG-931. Next base: position 25,010 of record JBEKIC010000051.1, on the reverse strand, counting down.
AGCGGCGGCGCCGCGACGCTGCCGATCGAGCCGGCGGCGAGGATGGTGCCGACCGACGATGACACGGCTTTGAGCTGCAGCGCGATGTAGGGGATCATGCCGACGATGGCGATCAGCGCCACGGTCGCCGCGACGGTCTGGCTCTTGCCGTAGCGCGCCGCGATGAAGTCGGCGATCGAGGTGATGTTCTGGCCCTTGGCCAGCCGCACGATGCGGATGATGAGCGGATAGGCGAAGCCGACCACCAGCACCGGCCCGATATAGATCGCGAGGAAATCGAGGCCGGCGCGCGAGGCCAGCCCGACCGAGCCGAAGAACGTCCATGACGTGCAATAGATGGCGAGCGACAGCGGATAGATCAGCAGCCGCGCGCGGCTGCCGCGCACCAGCTCATGCCGGCGGTCGCCGTAGCTCGCCACCAGGAACAAAAAGCCGATATAGGCGAGCGCGATAATAACAACGACCCAGCCTTGCAGCATGGCGTTACCTGCGTCGGCTCGCGGCCCGCGGTCGGCCCGCGGCGTTCGGTTTTGCTAGAGCATGATCCGGAAAAGTGGACGCCGGTTTTCCGAAAAGATCATGCTCCACCAACGAAACTAGAGCATCAATCGATTCAATCTGAAGCGATTGTGCTCTAGGTCACCATAGTTTACGGGGGGTGTCTATCGGGTCGGGGACGGCAAAAAGGCACCTCCCTGGCGGTATTGCGGGGGGTGGAACCGGGCGATTCCGGGCTTTTGGCCGGCCCTGATGACAGGCTCCGCCGATACAATTTTTAGATGCCGCCGCGGGTTACCTCAGCTTCCGCGAAAGCGGTGTTATTTTAGTTCGGCGAATCGGTTGGCGTCGCAGACACGTCGCGGGGGTACAGATTGTGTTGACGAACGAAGTCTTCATTGTCGACGACGATCCGTCGGTGAGCGCCGCACTTTCGGTAGTCTTGAGCGGCGAGGGTTATCAGGTCGCGAGCTTCGTCGAGGGCGAGGCCTTCCTCGCCGCGGCCCGCTCGCGCACGCCGGGCTGCGTTCTGCTCGATGTGCACTTGCCGGGCTCTTCCGGCCTCGACATCCTCAAGCAGCTCGACGCCCAGAGCTATCCGGCGCCGGTCCTGATCATTTCCGGCCGCGGCGATATCCCCACCGCCGTCGAAGCGATCCGTAACGGCGCGCTCGACTTCATCGAGAAGCCGTTCGATGCGGTCGCGGTGGTGGCGCGCGTGCGTAGCGCGATCGACGCCTGGCATGACGGCAACGGCAAGGACAGCATTCTGGCGCGCGATTTTCCCGGGCACGACCGGCTCACCGCACGCGAACGCGACGTGCTGGAGCGGATCGCGCAAGGCGCCTCGAACAAGGAGGCCGGGCGCGAACTCGGCATCTCACCGCGCACCATCGAAGTACATCGCGCGCGCATCATGGAGAAGCTCGCCGCCAAGAACGCCGCCGACCTGATGCGCATCGTGCTGCGCGGCGGCCGCGGGCACTGAGCATGATCCGGAAAAGTGGAGGCCGGTTTTCCGAAAAGATCATGCTCCACTGAAATATGCATGATCCGGAAAAGTGGAGGCCGGTTTTCCGACAAGATCATGCTCCACTGAAATATGCATGATCCGGAAAAGTGGTGGCCGGTTTTCCGACAAGATCATGCTCCACTGAAATATGCATGATCCGGAAAAGTGGTGGCCGGTTTTCCGACAAGATCATGCTCCACTGAAGATTCGCGCAGTGCCGTGATTTGACGGCGCTGGCCGCGGCGGGCATTGAATGGCGGGTCGATGCCCGCCCTTCCTCCGCTGCGCGCGCTGATCGAGACTGCCGAGACGCTTCTGATCGCGGCTGCCGGCGGGCTCGCGTTCACGCTCTTGGGCCTTCCCGCCGGTCTGGTCTCCGGATCGGTCCTGGCGGTGACGGTGGCCGCGCTGCTCGGGCGCCCGGCCAAAGTGCCCGTTCCGCTTGCCCGCGTCTGCTACATCGTTGTCGGCATCCTGCTCGGCGCCGTGGTGACGCCGCAGACGCTCCAAGGGCTAGCGACTTGGCCGGTGAGCGTCGCGCTACTCATGGTGGCTACGCTCTGCATGATTTTGGCCACCACGAGCTATCTGCGCGTGGTGCACCGCTGGGATCGGCTCTCGGCGCTGATGGGGGCAAGCCCGGGCTCGATGATGCAAGTGATGGCGCTCTCCACCGAGCTCGGCGCCGATCTGCGCGCGGTGGCGATCGTGCAGACGCTGCGCGTTCTACTCCTCACTACCGGCATACCTGGCGCCCTGGCGCTGTTCGGCCTGGTGGCGCCGGCGGTGCCGGTCGTCCGCGGCCCGGCCGGCGGCTCCTCGCTCGCGGAGATCGTTGTCGTCGTAGCGGTCTCGACCGCCACCGCCTGGGCGATGGCGCGGCTCAAGTTTCCCGGCGGCTTTCTGTTTGGCGCCATGGCGGGATCGGGCGTGCTGCATGGCAGCGGGCTCGTTCAAGCCGTCCTGCCGTGGTGGATCGGCAGTGCTGCGGTCATTGTGCTCGGCGCGGTCGTCGGCTCGCGTTTCGCCAATACGACGTTCCGGCTGATCATCGGCTATCTCGGCGCCGCCTTCGGCTCATTCGCCGTATCGCTCTCGATCGCCACGCTGTTCGTGCTGATCGTCACCCACTTTTTTCCGTTCCCGATCGCCAACGTCGTCGTCGCGTTTGCGCCCGGCGCGCAGGATACGATGATGGTGCTGGCGCTGGCTCTGCACCTCGACCCGGTCTATGTCGGGGCGCATCACGTGGCGCGCTTCCTCGTCGTCACGTTTACCGTGGCGGTTGCAGCACACCGTATGGCGAAGGATGAACCCGCGCCGCGCGATCGGACTTGAGCGGAACTCACTCGGCGGCGGCGAGCGCGCGCTCCTGGAGCGGCAGCCCGAGCTTCTGCCAGACATCGACCAGTGCCTCGGCGAGCCCGTCGATGAGGCCGTCGTCATGATAGGGGCTCGGCGTGATGCGCAGCCGTTCCTTGCCTTTCGGCACCGTCGGGTAATTGATCGGCTGGATGTAGATGCCGTGCTCGGATAGCAACAGATCGCTGGCCTGCTTGCAGCGCTCGGGATCGCCGACAAAAACCGGAACGATATGGGTGGGGCTCGTCATCACCGGCAGCCGCGCGGCGGTGAGCACCGCCTTGGTGCGGGCGGCGCGATCCTGATGGCGCTCGCGCTCCCACTGTGAGGTCTTCAGATGCCGGATCGCGGCGGTCGCCGCAGCGCAGACCGACGGCGGCAGCGCGGTGGTAAAGATGAAGCCCGCGGCATAGGAGCGCACGGCGTCGATCAGCGCCGCCGAGCCGGCGATGTAGCCGCCGAGGCAGCCGAACGCCTTGGCCAGCGTTCCCTCGATCACGTCGATGCGGTTGGCGGCGCCGTCGCGCTCGCTGATGCCGCCGCCGCGCGCGCCGTACATGCCGACCGCGTGCACCTCGTCGATATAGGTCATGGCGCCGTAGCGCGCGGCCAGATCGCAGATGCGGTTCACCGGCGCGACATCGCCGTCCATCGAATAGAGGCTCTCAAAGACGATCAGCTTCGGCCGGCTCGGCTCCGCCGCGGCCAAAAGCTGTTCGAGATGCGCCATGTCGTTGTGGCGGAAGATCTGCCGCTCGCAATGCGCCTGGCGCACGCCCTCGATCATCGAATTGTGGTTCAAGGCATCCGACAGGATCAGGCAGTTCGGCATCAGCCGGGCGATGGTGGCAATGCCGGTCTCGTTGGAGACGTAGCCGGAGGTAAAGACCAGCGCCGCTTCCTTGCGGTGCAGGTCGGCAAGCTCGCGCTCGAGCTCGACCAGCGGGTGATTGTTGCCGGCGATGTTGCGGGTGCCGCCGGCGCCGGTGCCCATGCGCGTCGCGGTCTCGACCATGGCGCCGATCACCTTGGGGTGCTGGCCCATGCCGAGATAGTCGTTCGAGCACCAGATCACGACGTTGCGCGGGCCTTGCGGCGAATGCCACACCGCATAGGGAAACCGCCCGGCGATCCGCTCGAGATCGGCAAACACCCGGTAACGCCGCTCGCTCCGCAATTGCGCCAGAGCGTCAGTAAAATATGCACTGTAATCCATGAACTTACCGGCCCCCTCGGTCAGCGATACCCCGCCGGAACCCTTTTTAGAGGGGTTCCAGTTGGGTTGTCGAGGCATTGGTAAGCGAAAAATCGTCGCGGCCTTTTGCGGTGGATCAATTGGCGCCACAAGAGGCTTTTGGCGTGCCGCGAGCCAGATGGTTCTCACGGCTTAGCGTCGGCGCTCGCCCTGGTCCGCGACAGACTGCTGGCAATCGGCAGTAACACCGCGGGTGGGGTGAAGCGGGCAGAGATAGCGATGATTTTATTGAGAAGACCGGTGACGACGACAGGGCGGCCGGCCTTGAGCGCGGCATAACCCAGCCGCGCCACCTCGGCGGCCTGCATCACCGGCATGGGACCCTTGAACAGGCTGGAACCCTCCATTTGCGCGACCTGGGCGAACCCGGTCGCCGTCGGCCCCGGGCACAGTGTCGTGACCGTCACGCCGGTGCGGCGCAGCTCGTAGCCGATCGCCCGGCCGAAGCTCAGCACATAGGCTTTGCTCGCGTAATAGACCGCCATTTCCGGTCCGGGCTGGAACGCCGCGGTCGAGGCAACCAGCATGATCCTGCCGCGCCGCCGCGCCAGCATCTGCGGCAGCACGAGCCGCGTCAGCTCGGTCAGCGCCACGACGTTGACCTGCAGCATCGCCGCGATCTTTTCCGGATTCGCGCGATCGAAGCGGCTGCTGTCGCCGAGACCCGCCGCGTTGATCAGGACGTCGATCGTCATGCCGCGCGCGGCGAGGTCTTGCGCCAGCGCGGCGGCCGCTCCGGACTTGGCGAGATCGGCGGCCATGACGGTGATCGCCGCGCCTTCAGCCTTGAGCGTTTCAGCCAAGGCTTGCATCGCCTCGCGGCGGGCGACGAGCACGACGTCATGGCCGTCTTTCGCCAGCTCGCGCGCGAGTTCGGCGCCGATGCCGCTCGACGCGCCGGTCACCAGTGCAATGGGACGCGTGGAAGAAGCCATGGCGTGACACCTTTCTGGGTTCGGCCGGCATTGTCGGTCATGAGACCGGCGATTTCTCCAGCCTGGGAATTATCGTCCGCTGAAGGCGGCCGGGCGCTTCTCGACGAAATGCGCCACGCCCTCCTTGAAGTCTTCGGATTGAAACGACTCGATCATGGCCGCGTCGGCCGTCGCACAGGCTTCCGCCAGCGACTGGAAATAAGACCGGAACACTTGACGTTTCATCACGCCGATCGACCGCGGCGAGCACGTCGTCACCAGATCGCGGGCGATTCCCTGTACGGTCTCCAGAAAATTCTCCGCCGGCAGTTGACGAACCAGCCCCAACCGCTCAGCCTCGGCCGCCTGCACCGTGCGCGCCGAATAGAGCAGGTCCAGCGCATTCATCGGGCCGATCAGGCGCGGCAGCATCCAGGCACTGCCGTACTCCGCAATCAGCCCGCGTTTGGCGAAGGCGGTGGTCAGCTTCGCGCCTTCGGCCATGTAGCGGAAGTCGCAAAACAGGGTGAGACAGACCGCGATGCCGGCGACCGGTCCGTTGATGGCCGCGAAGATCGGTTTCGGCACGTCAAGCATATAGCTGAACTTCTGCTCGAAGTTGCCGGACTTGCCGTCGCGGCCGACGTTCGCGCTTGGCCGCTGGCCGGCCGATATTTTGCCGAGACGCGACATGTCGGCGCCGGCGCAGAAACCGCGCCCTGCCCCGGTCAGGACGATGGCGCGGACGGCATTTTCGACCGCAGCCTTTTCGATGGCGTGGCGCACGTCCATGTCCATCTCGGCGGTCCAGGCGTTGAGCTTGTCCGGCCGGTTGAGCGTGATGGTGGCGACGAGATTGTCGACCTCGTAGAGAATATCGGTGTAGGCCATGCGTCTCTCCTGCAACCCGCTATTGTTGCGAATATTGCATATGCCCCAAATCGGGTCCAAGAAAACCTAGGGCATGATCCGGAAAAGTGGAAACCGGTTTTCCGAAAAGATCATGCTCAAACAAAATGCTAGAGCCCCGTTCTGATTCAATCAGAACGGATTAGGCTCTAGCACGGAGAAGGACGTGGCCGACTATTGCCGCCTGCGTCAGATTTGTCTGGTGACGGCGGATCTGCCGCGTGCGATCGCCGACATGCAGGCGATCTTCGGGGTGAAGCTCGCCTATCGAGACCCGCATGTGCGCCGGTACGGACTGGAAAACGCCCTGTTTCCGTTCGGGCTTGCCTTCGTCGAAATCGTGTCGCCGATCGAGCCTGATACCGCGGCCGGCCGTTTTCTCGAACGCAGCGGCGGTGTTGGCGGCTACATGGCGATCTTCAATTGCAGCGATCCGGAACGGCGCGGCCGCCACGCCAATGCCTTGGGCGTGCGCACCGCACACACCATCGAGCACCAGGGTTTTCACGCCGTGCAACTCCACCCGCGCGACTGCCGTGCGGCGATGATCGAGTTTGACCGCACCGACGGCGGAGAAGATTTGCGCGGTCCCTACGCTCCGGCGGGTCGAACAGGCTGGCTAAACGCCGTCCGCACTGACGTCACCAAACGCCTGGCCGCGATCGTCGTCGAAAGCCCCGATCCCATCGGCCTGGGCCGGCACTGGTCGCGCATCCTGGACATGCCGTTCGCTGCCGATAACGACGGCGGCCGCATCGAAGCCGACATGACCGCGATCCAATTCGCGCGAGGCGGCGGCGCGCGGGAAATCTTGCGCACGCTGGTGATCGAGGTCGCCGATCGGCGCGACATTGAAACGCGCGCGGCGCAGCGCGGTTATCCCGTTTCGGATGCCGGCGTGGAAATATGCGGTGTGCGGTTCAGGCTGATGAGGTGACGTCTGGTATTTCCCGAAAAGGCTGCAATGTGCCTTATGGCCGACCCCAGACAAAAGCGCGGACCAGGCAGAAGCAGTTTGCGGCAACGATCGTGACTCGAATGGGCGGAGACGCATTCAGCGGCTCCGGTCGCCGGCGCGCGCGACTAGAGCGTGGCCCGACCGCGAGGGAGGGAGCCGCCCAGCCATTACTTCTCTTCGATTTGCCTCAAAAGCGGGCGTTCGGCGGACTGAGGCAAATGGGCGAGAAGGGCCATTGTCGGTCGGCTTGACCGGGAGGGTCATTCGACATTGGCGCTTTATGGTCGGTCCGCGGAGCACTTTGCCGATTGGCTTCCTACACTTGCGATCGTTGCTTCGTACCGAGTCTCGTTTGGCCTTCAACTCCGTGGAGCACTCTTTCTATGCTGAATTTGCTCAGCACTTTATAGGTTATACTCTTGTTGCTGATCGGGTCGAAACAAAGCACGTCTATCCTCCAATCGAACTTTGCGTGATCAAGATATCCTGTGCGAAACGGTACCTCAGTATCAAATGCTAGATGAGATCCGGGCTCAAGACGGTCGGCGCCAATGTAACTAACACCATCACGGATGGACGCTGACCATTTATCTGATGGTATGAAAAAAGGGTCTCCGTCCTCTCCCCAAAACGGCATCTCTGGGCCCAACACCCTTACTGCCGCCTCGGTCCTGGGGCGCGCAGTGCCACTTCGACGACCGCCGGCGCCGCGACCGCGTCCCATGACCGCATCAGCACGTGGTAGAGGAGCTTCTCGAACTCGGGCCTGAAGCGGGCGATGATCGCCTGCGGATCGGGCACCATGGCGGCGTCGGTGATGAGGCCGAACTGAACGCGACCGTTGAAGGACAGGATTGAGACCCCCATGCCGATGTCGTGAGCCTGCGGCCCCCAACACATGATCTGCTTCAGCTCGGAGCCGGCGAGGTAAAGCCGCTGCTGCGGCCCGGGCACGTTGGTCATAACGGCAGTCGCGCGGCTCAGCAGCAGATCGAACAGGCGATCCTGCACGACCTTCGGCGCATAGCCCAGTGCGGCGAGCAGCCCGAGCGTCACCGACGGCTCGTACGACTGCTTGAGCGCCCTCATGCGCCGGCGTACCTCATAGAGGCGATCCAGCGGGTTCTCCAGACCGACCGGCAACTCGACCGCGAGCATGCCGAAGCGGTTTCCGAGTTCCGGTTCGTCCGCCCCGGATCGCAGATTGATCGGTACCAGGGCCCGTACCTCGATGCCGGTCGTGTCGTCGCCGTGTTCCTTCAGGTACTCACGGAGCGACCCGGCCACGGAGGAGAGCAGCATGTCGTTGACCGAGCAATCAAGCGCGTGGCTTACCGCCTTCACTTCGGGCAGGGGGATTGGATCAGTCCAGGCCACCCGCTTGTCTCCCGAAGGCTTGCCCTTGAACCGCGTGGGGCTGTCCATCGGCATCAGCAGGATGTAACCGAGCTCGCCCGCAACGCCCGTTCCGTCCCGCAGGTAGTCCAGAGCTCTGGTCGGCTGCGACAGCAGCCCCAAGGACGTGCGTAGGACTTGGCCGTACAGGTGCAGGCCTTGGCCGACCGCCTGGCGCGCAAGATCGAGAATCTGCGGGACCGGAAATCCGAGACCTTCGTCATCGGCCAGCCCTGTGAGGGCGATCGGCTTGCGGCGTCTCGACGAGGCCCCGGGCCGCTCGTCGGTGAGCGACAGCATGACGCCGATCAGCGCTATCCCATCCGCGATGCAATGATGGAGTCGATTGACCAGTGCGACACCGCCCTCATAGTCCTCGACGATGTGGTACTGCCATAGCGGATGGAGGGGGTCGAGCGGCTGCGCGGCGAGGTCGGCCACGAAACGTTCGAGCTCGTTACGCCCGCCCGGTGCGGGCAGGCGGATGCGTTTGATGTGGTGCGCGATATCGAAATCGGGATCGTCGCACCACCAGGTGCCCGTCACGCCGGTTTCGACGCGCTGGCGGAAACGGCGATAGACCAGAAGTCGCTCCGCCAGGGTTCGCTCGAGCCTGGCGACATCCACGGGGCCGGCCAGCACCAGCAGGCCGACGATCACCATCCGATTGGTTGGCCGATCCAGGCGCAGCCACGTCGTGTCCACCGGGTCCATGCGCTCACTGTGTGCCATGTGGAGCTTTCCTCCAGTCCCGCACAGGGCGAACGTCGTAACGTGGGCGCCCGGTCGGCAGCTCGACTTCTCGACGAAGCCAGTGTTGTTCAACCCATAACACGCGTTGATTGCCCTATCCGTCCTACAGCGCGATTAGATCGAGCGCCCCGGGCCAGCGTCTATTGGCTTGATAACGCGGTGCTCGCACCGTCGCGAACATGTCCCGACCAGACCCCTAGCCGCTCATCGGAGCAGCCCTGCCCCCGAGCACGCCCCTCGCGCCCGTCCACAAATCGCGATCGTCATTCATTGCCGTCGCAATGTGGTTTGGCGCGCGATGACAACAAGACGACCTCGTTCCGGCGTGAGGCGCCGAGCCGTGGGGTTCGGTTGTGACCTCCCGTTTGCTCGCGATGAATCTGACCAAGGCTAAAGTTGAGTGTATTCCTCTCCATAGTCTTTAAAAACAAGAAACGCGCCGGGCGCGATCAAAATAACAACCATAACGAGGTTGACAATAACCTTGCGTGAAGAGTTGCCTGACGCTAATCGTCTTCGCGGTTTCCTGCGCGCGATCGTTATGCGCATTTTTTGCGAAATGATGCCGTGAGTGTCAGAGTACAGTCTGTTTTAGGTCAAAACGATTGTCGCTTGCCAAGCCATGGGTATCGTGCAAAAAAAGTGGGTCGCTATCAGGGCGCTATTCGCCGTTCAGCCGAAGGCGTCATAGCGGAAAGCTCAGAGCGCTCGACCTCGCGCCGGCGGAGAGGGTCTGAGGCACGTGACTCGCCGCCGCGCCGATCCAAAGACCGCCAGAAATTCCCGCAAGCGAGGTCGCGTGATCGGCCGGTTCATGATCTATGGCGCGACGGGCTATATGGGAAAGCTCCTGACGCGCCGGGCCAAGGCCCTGGGCCTGCGGCCGCTGCTCGCCGGCCGCAATGCGGCGCGGCTCCGCGCCGTCGCCGACGAGAGCGGGTTCGAGTATCGCGTCGTCGATCTCGCCGATGGCACGGCGCTACGCCAGGCGGTGGCCGAGGTCGACACCGTGCTGCACGTCGCCGGGCCATTCTCGAAGACCTCGCCGCCGATGCTTGAGGCCTGCCTCGGCGCGCGCAAGCATTACCTCGACATCACCGGCGAGATCGACGTCTTCGAGGCTTGCGCCGGAAGCGGCGCCGCAGCGCTGCAGGCCGGGATCACGATCATGCCGGGCTGCGGCTTCGATGTCGTACCGAGCGATTGTCTTGCAGCACATGTCAAGCGGCGCCTGCCCGACGCGGTGGCCCTGAGCCTCGCCATCACCGGCCTCGATAAGATATCGCGCGGCACCGCCAAGACCGGCATCGAGAGCATCGGCCTGGGCACGCGGGTCCGCCGCCAGGGCCGCATCGTCGCGCTCGCTTCCCCGCCACGGCGCCAGTTCGACTTTGGCCGGGGACCGAGGCCGTGCGTCGCGGTCGGTTGGGGCGATGTGGCAACCGCCTACTACTCGACCGGCATTCCCGAGATCACCGTCTATTTCGAGTCCAGCCGGCAGATCGAGCAGCTCGTCGGCCTGAGCGAGCCGCTACGCTGGCTCTTGAGCTGCGCGCCGGTGCAGAGAATGCTCCAGTGGCAGGTCGATTGGCAGCAAGAAGGGCCGAACGAGGCGGAGCGCGCGGCGGGCGGTGCGGTGCTCCTGGCCGAGGCCGTGAACGCGGCGGGCGTCACGGTACGGTCGCGGCTGGAAACCCCCGATGGCTACGCACTGACGGCGACGGCTGCACTGGAGATCGCGCGCCGTGTCGTTGCCGGCGAAACGCGGCCCGGCTTCCACACGCCGTCGATGGCCTTTGGCGCCGATTTCATCCTGGGCTTCGAGAGCTGCCAGCGCGAGGATTTGAACCTCTGACTGTCCGCATGACATCGGGCTCGCGTGTGGAGATCGAAAGGACTCCTTCAAGCACGAAGTAATGGTCAGTGCTTTGCAGGTGATAATGCCAGGGAATCGCTTCACCGGGTGCGAGCGTGAACAGTCGCGCCTGCACATCGCTGCCCCTCATCACGGGCTCGACGCGCTTCACTTTATAAGCCGGCGCTTTCCCTTGATCGGACGCTGGCATGACGACGTTCTCCTGCAGTTTTGCCACCGGCATCACCGGTCGCGTACGATCGATGAGCCCGGCAGCCGATGATAGTCCACATCATTGTCTGGCAAGGCTCCAATCGCCACATAGCGACCATGTGCGGGAGAGTCATCCAGAGCAGCGCACCGATACGGTATGCCATTGTTGACGGCATGAACGTGCGCGACAGCCGCGTGCACAATTATCCGCCTCGCTGGAACGCCGCGCCAAGCCAGGACCTGCTGGTGATCCGGCGCAATTCTCAGACCGGCGAGGTCTCCCTCGACCCCCTGCAGTGGGGTCTCATTCCATACTGGTGCAAGGACCCGAAGGGCGGACGCAAGTCGATAAACGCGAAAGCGGAGACGGTGGCGAGACTGCCGAGCTTCCTCGACGCCTATCGCCGGCGGCGCTGCATCGTGCCGGTTGACGGCTTCTTCGAGTGGAAGGCGATCAAGAGCACCCGCCGTCAAGGCATTCATCAACGGGTAGTGCCAGGTTGTTGATCGGTATCAGATCGGAGTGCGTATTCTTTTCGGATAACACCTGAAAAATACGGGGCCATCTGGCACCTGCACCTCGTGCGATCATTCCGCGATGTAGTGTTCAACGCGAGGCGGATCCCAAAGCGCATTCGATCGCCGCCGATCGCGCCTTTACGCCCTCGGAGCAATAGTCGGTGTGCTGTACTCGGCAACAAAATGACATTGTGTGTAGGTTAGAAGTCGATCGCTCCCGTCCGCCGTTGACCGCCGAAATCGTCGTTCGCATTTGTTCGCTGACGTTCGGGAAAAGCCCTTTAAATTCGGCATGCAGCGAAATTTCTCGAGTCTCTCGCCTTTCATCAGGGTATTTTTGGGAAAAGTCTCTGCTCGGCAATTTTCGATGTCCGATTTGATAGGGCAGAGACTCGGTTCGAAACCACCGAGACTGGTTCGACATTGAACAAAAGTTTGAAATTCAGTTCGAGGTCCGCGCTGGAATGTGTTGCCGAGTGCTGTGCTCAGACGGTCCATAGCTGCCTGGCCCCAGACCGGGTCGGAAACCACGCCGCAGCCCTTCAAATCCTGCCGAACTCGCGAAGAAAATCCTCGACCGTCTTACCCTGCTTTACCCATTCGCGCGTCGCCGCTTCACGATCGGCTTGCTCCTTCGCACCCTTGAGGACCTCTATGAGGTTGCCGCGAGGAATGTTACTTCGCTCTGGTTAGCATGCTCCTTGACTGCAAGGGCGCGACGGGCGTTCTCTCGTCATCGCCCCTTCCTTGGCGGCCTTGCGACAGTGCGTCGGCGCTGACCTGGCTTTCGTGCAGATGGTTCGAGCTTTCCGTGCCTTCCAGCCTTGGCGCCGCCCGCTTCGTGCGCAGAGGCCTGTCGATCCGAGCGCGGCGCGCCTTCTCGCCAAGGATCAGGGTAGATCAGACTGCGCAGCCCGCTGCGATCGAAATGGGCCCATCTGCCCTCGGGCTGTGCCAATCGGTCCGCAATGACGTAGACGGCGGCGGGGTTGTGTCCGAGGCCGCAATGGCTCGCCCACACTTCGACGCTCTCCGTGTGGGCGCGCTTTTCCTCGACGCTGGATTGCCATGCGACGATGCCGTCGCTGCGGCTGAAGATCGAGGTCGTTGGCACCGGCGGCGGAACGTGCAATTCCAAGCCGCTGCAGGCGTTTTCAATCGAATGTCCCGCGAGGAGCTCGTAGAATCGCCGGGCATGGGTTGCCTTCGGGTTCTTGAACGGGCTTCCCAGCGTGATGACCACGCGGACGTCGTCGGGCGCGTGTTTGGCGATCTCTCGCGCGAACACGCCGCCGAGGCTCCAGCCGATGAGGCTTACCTTGCGGCCGTGGTGCCGGCGGATGTGTCGCAAGCGTTGCAACTTACGCTCGGTCAGTCCGTGCCGCACGCCGAAATTGCGGCCCAGGTCCCAACCGTAGGCTGCGTAGCCCCGGTCGCGCAGAAAGGCGCGCAAGGGTGCCGTTGATAGGTCGCTGGCTCCAAGCCCCGGGAACACCATGACCGGGTGCCCGTCGCCGGCCGGTAACCTCCGCAGCCACGGCAGCGCCCCGATGAATGCGCCGAACTCATAAATCGCCCGTGCTTCCGCAAGCAGCAGCGCACGCGAAGGCGGCTCGATCTCGTGGGTCTGCATGGTCTCCCGGCCCCGCCCGCTCGATTCGCAAAAGAATACCCCGTCCGCGCCGGAATTTGAACAAGCGCATCGTGCCGGGCCACGACCCCCATTCAGGCAAGCGCGGCGTCGAAAGACGCGTTCGGCGGTGATCGCCCCTCAGATGTAATTCGGCCGCAGGAATACAAGGTGGTCCGATCACACGCGTTCCCGTTGCGGTTGACTCAAATCAATGTTCGTACGCTTGTTCCCGCTAGTCTTCTCAACGCCCTTTCCCTTGTGCAGCGTGGCCGTTGCGGCGCGCTCAGGCGGGAGCGATGCCATGCAATCGAACAGCCGGCAAGATGCTCAGGCCGAACACAAGCATCGCGGTTGCGTCCTCGTCAGCGGCGCGTCGGCGGGAATCGGCGCTGAGCTTGCCAGGGCCTTTGCCGCCAAGGGCTACGACTTGGTCCTGCTGGCACGCAGCCGCGACAAACTCGGCGAGATAGCGCGGGAGATCAAGGTCGCTCACGGCGTCCGGATCAAGATCCTGCCCGCCGATCTGAGCGTCCCCGGCACGCCGCAAGCCGTGTGCGACGGCCTGCGGGAAAAGGGTATCGACATCGACGTCCTGGTCAACAATGCGGGCGTGGTGTGCGAGGGCGATTTTGCTGACGTCACACTCGACGACCAGCTTCGCCTGCTGCAGATTAATATTGTAGCGCTAACTTCGCTAATACATCTCCTTCTCCCTCCGATGCTGCAGCGCCGCAGCGGGCGCATTCTCAATGTCGCGTCGACTGCAGCCTTCATGCCGATCCCGCGCGTCGCGACGTATGCGGCCGCCAAGGCTTACGTTCTGTCACTGACCGAGCCTTGTCAGAAGAGCTGCGGGGCACCGGCGTGACGGCCACGGCGCTGTGTCCGGGCTTTACCCAGACGTCGATGCTGAGCGAGTCGCGGCTCGCACGATGGGTCCCCTCCATGATGGTCATGTCCGCGGCGGCAGTGGCGAACGAAGGCTGCACCGCCTGCCTTGCTGGCGAAACGATCCGTGTCCCGGGCATCGCGAACGACATCGCGGTCCGTGGGGTTCAGTTTCTGCCCCGGTTGCTGGTGCGCGCGGTCGGTGGCTTGGTGACGGGCCGAGGAGCCTAGCATGCGCGGCCGAAACAGCCGTCCGTATCTTGACGAGAACACGCTTCACTCGACGACTTCGAGCGTGCGGGCGAACGGAATCGAGATCGAATACGCCGAGAACGGCGCCCGGGATGCCCCCGTCATCTTACTGATCATGGGCCTAGGCATGCAGCTCATCGCCTGGCCGGACGCGTTCTGCGAGGGTTTGGCCGCACGCAGGTTCCGCGTCGTTCGCTTCGACAACCGCGACGTCGGCGGATCGACGAAGATCACATCGACGAAGCTAGTGACGTTGGGCAGAATCGCGTTGGCCGCCGCGATGGCGCGCGCGTTGGCAGGGCTGCCGGTCAAAGCGCCCTACACGTTGCGTGACATGGCGAATGACGCGATAGGCCTCTTGGATGCGCTGGGGATCGAGCGGGCGCATATTGTCGGCGCCTCGATGGGGGGTATGATCGCGCAGATCATTGCGGCCGAGCATCCGGACCGGGCCAAGAGCCTGGTGTCGATCATGTCTTCGAGCGGCAATCCGGCTCTCCCGCATCCCGATCCGAAGGTGCTACGGGCGCTGTTGCGGCCGCGGCCCCGCAATCGCGAGCGCGCCATCCGGCAGGCGATGGAGCTTTATCGCATGATCGGGAGCCCAGGCTTCCCGACGAGCGAAGTCGAGCTTCGCGCCAAAGTGGAGCGCAGCATTAACCGTTGCTACTATCCGGAGGGGCTCACGCGACACCTCCTCGCCGTTCAGACGTCCGGCAGCCGGGTTGAGATGTTGCGGCGCATTCGCCTGCCGGCGCTGGTGCTGCACGGCAGCGACGATCCGCTGATACCGGTGGAAGCCGGCAAGGATACGGCCGCCAACATTCCCGGCGCCAAGTTGCGTATCATTCCTGGCATGGGGCACGATCTGGCGGGAGGACTCGTACCCATTCTGGTCGATGCGATCGCGGAGCATTGCCGCAGTGCGGACCGGTCGGCTGCCCGAGCCGCCGCCCCGTCGATCCAGAGGACGCGATGAACCGGCTCTCCGCAGTGGATGCCCTCTTCCTCTATCTGGAAACGCCCGAGACCCCGATGCATGTCGGCAGTCTGACGATTTTTGCTCCGCCGGCTCCGGACGACGTCTTTCGACGCTTCCGCGATCACTCGGTGGCGCGTTTCGATCTGCTGCCATCCTACCGCCGGCGAGTGAAGACGATGCCGCTTGGCATCGATCATCCAGTATGGGTGAACGAGGATGACCTCGATCTCGATTACCACTTCGCCCGTGTGGCCCTGCGGCGGCCGGGAACCATGGAGCAACTGCGCACCCTGGTCGCGCACCTGCACGCGATCCCGCTCGACCGCTCGCGACCGCTGTGGCAATACTACGTGATCGAGGGCCTCGAAGACGGCGGTTTCGCCGTGTACATCAAGGTCCATCACTCCGACATGGACGGAGTGGCGGGAATTGCAACGCTGCCGTTCGTCTACGATTTCGAGCAAGATCCGCCTCCGCTCAATACTCCGACGATGCGAATCGCGAAAGCGGAACGGCCCGACGTCCCCGAAATGGTGGCCACGGCGTTCGCCGACTTCCTGCGCCAGGGCCGTCGGGTGCTCACATCTTTGCCGACCGCCGTGCGCACGTTAGTGAGGATCGGACTGCACCCGGTTCGAGACATCAGCTACCTCGTCGACGCCGTCGCAGCCGCCCCGAGGACGATCTTCAACACGACGATCTCGCAACGGCGCAGCTTCGGCACGTCGTCGCTGTCGCTGGCCGACGTCAAGGCGGTGGCCAAGGCCAGACATGCAACAATCAACGATGTCGTGCTGGCCATCTGCTCCGGCGCCCTGCGCCGTTACCTGATTGACCGTGAGGCGCTGCCCGACAAGCCGCTGATAGCCGCGGTACCGGCCTCGCTGCGCGAGCCGGGCGACAACCGCTTGGACAACCAGGTGGTGTTCACGCTGTGTAGGCTGGCAACCGACATCGCCGATCCGCTGCAGCGGCTTGCCGCCACCGCGGCTGCCACGCAGGCGGCCAAGGAGGTATTCTTCGACGTTAAGGACGTATGGCCGACCGACATATCGATATTGGGCGCGCCGGTGATCGTGGCAGGCCTCTCCTGGCTGTGGCGAATGACAGGCGCCGCCAATCTGCTGCCCCCTGTCGCGAATGTCGTCATTTCCAACGTGCCGGGTCCGCGCACGCCGATGTACGTCGCCGGCGCGCCGGCCGTGCACTACTTTCCGCTCTCGATCCCGTATCATGGTGGTGCATTGAACATAACGGTCGAAAGCTACGTCGATAAGCTCGAGTTCGGGCTGCTCGCGTGTCGATTGACGGTGCCGCGCGTGCAGGCGATCGCCGACTACCTGGTTGAAGAATTCGAAGTCCTGAAGCGTGCGAACGAAGCACTCAGTCGGCCGGATGCCATCGAGACCATCGAAATCGCACCATCAGTGTTGTCGGCCGGCGTCAATCCGGCGCGAGCGAAACCGAGGGCTTCGGCCGCCAGGAAGCCTTCCGCGGCGAAGCCCATCAAGACGACAGCTAGCGCCACGCCCACAATCGAGCGAGCCGGATCGACCTCCGCCAGGCGAGCGCTCAAACGCAGCGTTTCCTCGCCAGGTCTAGCCAAGACATAGAGCGCCTGCGGCAAAGGCGGAACCAGCAGGAGGCGCCTATGCTTGCGCGGTGGCGGACCGCTCGCGTGCGGGCCCATCCAGGATGCATGAATGAGCGCATTTGCTCTTGGGGCGGCCTTGCGAATCATAGAGATAACAGCCTTCAATTGTTTTGCGTTGCCTTACGCATTAAAGCTGCTAGGCACGAAGATAGACGGATTGATTCTGTCAGAGGCTGTAGCGCGATCGCGCGGACTTTGGACAAGAGGAAGTCCCAATGATCAATACTGTTTCTTCGTCGGAACTTCGCGGATTCACCAAGCTGGCATTTGACGCTGGCGCGGGGCTGACCAGCCTAGTCGAATCCATGCACCACAACATTGCTCGTTCGCCAGGCTTCTTTGGAAAACCGTCGCGACAACCGGCGAGTGGCATTGCGGGACTGGTCTACCGGGGAGTCCGAAGTACGTTCGCGCTGGCTGGCGGGGGAATTGACACCGTTCTCGCGCAACTCGGTCCCTTGCTCGGCGAGGCAAGTCCCTCGCACGGCCGCGAGGCGGTGCTTGCGGCGTTGAATGGAGTACTGGGCGACCACTTGGTTGCAACGGGCAATCCATTGGCGATTCCGATGCGCCTGCGCCACAACGGGCATTTCTTGCGTTTGGACCGAGACAGTCTTGCAGCCAGCATCTCCCGGCCGAGCGGTCGGTTGGCCGTGCTGGTGCACGGTCTTGGCCTGAACGACCGGCACTGGAACCGGAAGGGCCACGACCATGGTGCCGCACTCGCCCGCGATCTCGGCTACACGCCACTCTATCTCCATTACAATACAGGGTTGCATATTTCCATCAATGGCCGTGCCTTTGCGGAGCTGCTCGACGCCTTGCTCGCGCAGTGGCCGGTGCCGGTGGAGGAAGTGATCATCATTGGGCACAGCATGGGCGGGCTGGTGTCGCGGAGTGCGTACCACTACGGCTCCATTTCACGACATGACTGGCCACGGCGCCTCGACAAACTCATCTTCCTTGGCACGCCGCACCACGGCGCACCGCTCGAACGCGGCGGCCATTGGCTCGAGCTCGCCCTCGGGAAGAACCCGTACACCGTGGCGTTCACGCATCTTGGCAGGATCCGCAGCGCCGGCATCACCGACCTTCGCTACGGCAATTTGCTCGACCAGGATTGGCAGGGCCGTGATCGCTTCGAGCATGTGGGCGACGCGCGGCAGGCCATGCCTCTCCCGAAGGGAGTGCAGTGCTTCGCCATCGCGGCAACGACCGGCAACCAGGTTGGCGACGTTTTTGACCGGGTCCTCGGGGACGGGATCGTGCCGCTGAGCAGCGCGCTTGGACAACATAAGCAACCCCACCTCGCTCTGTCGTTCGCAAAGTCCCGGCGATGGATCGGCTATGCGATGAACCACCTGGAGCTGTTCGATCGGCAAGAAGTTTATGGACAGATCAGGAATTGGGTCGAAAGGTGACGCCGATTATTCACGGAGACATTGCCGCTAAATCGTAATCGCAGCTTGCGGGTGATGGGCACCCGAGCCGACTGTGACTCGATACTCGAGTCACGTCACGTTGCGGCGCCTGCCCGCGGCATCTCGGCACCACTGCAGCGCAGATTTCCGCAAGCTTGCTTTGGCCCGGGCCATAGCAGCCGAGCATTTCGAGACACTCTCGCCCGCGGTCAGCGCCGGCGGCGGCGGTGACGAACGTCAAGCCCGCGGGTGACGAGTTTCTTGCGCTGCCTGCGAGATTTTCTTGGTCACGGCCGTCAGCTCAGCAACGCGGTGGGAGAGCGTGTCGATGTCCTTCTTGGTCGGAACGCTGAATGTGTGGAACGCGAGGCCCAGCCGATCCTCGAAAACCTTCTCCAGCTTGCCCCACGATTCCTCGGCGGCCTTCGCGGCCCGGCGCTGAGCCGATTCACCCTCCTTCACCAGCGCTTCGAAGATCTTGGTGCCTTCCTTCTGCGCCGTGGCGAAAGCCCCAAGACCCGCCAACCAGATTTGGTTTGCCGAATCACGAACTGCGGCCGCGAACTGGCCGCCGTCGCCCGCCGGCGTCTTCAACTTCTTCACCATGAAAAATCCCTCCTAATTGTCGTGTCGAACGGGATCAAATTTCAATTAAATTATAGCAGCTCACAAAGAATCCGCATTGAGTTAGGTCAATCAATCGCGGCGCTGGCGGCGCAACGGGTATCCATTGCAGCATGTCGGCTAGATACCTTTGATTTAAATCAATTGGATTGATGATTTAGATCGTACTTTTGTTCGAAAAAAATTCTCGTTCAGGCGAGGT
The DNA here is from genome assembly GCA_050011955.1 of Xanthobacteraceae bacterium. Lineage (GTDB taxonomy): Bacteria > Pseudomonadota > Alphaproteobacteria > Rhizobiales > Xanthobacteraceae > BOG-931. Next base: position 5,711 of record JBEKIC010000051.1, on the reverse strand, counting down.
CAGCCATGTCAAACAATCTCATCGAATTCAGTCCTTCAGCATATCAGTACCCGCTTCTCATCAAGCATCTGCTGCATTATCCGCTGGCGCACTCACCGGAGCAGGAGATCGTGTACCGCGACCTGAGGCGGCACACCTACCGGACTTTCCGTGAGCGCATTGGGCGCTTGGCGAGCGGCCTTTCGCAGATCGGCGTCAAGCAGGGTGACGTTGTCGCGGTGCTGGATTGGGACAGCCACCGCTATCATGAGTGTTATTTCGCGGTGCCCATGATGGGAGCGGTGCTGCAGACGGTCAATCTCACGCTTGCGCCCGAACAACTCGTATTCGTGCTGAACGATGCGGGCCCATCCACCGTGCTGGTCAACGCCGACTTCCTGCCGCTCGTCGAGAAGCTCGCCGACAAGCTGCAGACGGTGCGCAAATTCGTATTGCTGCACGACGGCAAGCAGCGGCCGATCACGCGTCTGCCGATCGAATGCGAATATGAGGAATTGCTGGAATCGAGTTCGCCCTTCTTCCAATTCCCGGATTTCGACGAGAATACCCGCGCCACGACCTTCCATACGACGGGCACGACCGGCCGGCCGAAAGGGGTGTATTTCAGTCACCGTCAACTGGTGCTGCACACGCTTGCCGGTCTGGTCGAGTATGGCTTGGCTCCCAGCCAGGGTCGGTTTCATCGCGAGGACGTCTACATGCCGATGACGCCCATGTTTCACGTCCACGCCTGGGGCTGCCCGTACACGGCCACCCTGTCCGGCGCGAAACAAGTCTATCCGGGGCGCTACTCGCCTGATGTCCTCTTGCGATTGATAGCGCAGGAGGGCGTGACGTTCACGCATTGCGTGCCGACGATACTGCAGATGCTGCTCACCGCGCCCGGCAGCAAGGATGTGGACCTATCCAGACTGAAGGTGGCGGTCGGAGGCTCCGCAATGCCACGATCGCTCGCAAGAGCCGCGCTGGCGCGGGGCATCGATGTCTTCGCAGGCTATGGGCAATCCGAGTCGTGCCCGGGGTTGACCGTCACGCATATGAGCACAAGGCAGCTGTCGGAAGACCCGGAGCGGCAGGTGGAGTACCGGACCTTCGTCGGCCCGCCGGAAGTGCTGGTGGATCTGCGCGTCGTCGATGCGGACATGGAAGACGTGCCGCGTGACGGAAAAACTCAAGGCGAGATCATCGCACGTGCCCCATGGCTCACCATGGGTTATCTCAACAATCCCGAGGCATCGGAGCAGCTTTGGGCCGGCGGTTACCTGCACACGGGCGACGTCGCCACCTGGGATGCCGACGGATGCGTCCACCTTACCGACCGGCTCAAGGACATCATCAAGAGCGGCGGCGAATGGATCTCGTCGATCCAGCTGGAGGACATCATCTTGGAGAAGAAAGGCATCCTCAGGGCGGCCGTCATCGCCGTGAGAGACGCGAAATGGGGCGAACGTCCCATGGCGCTAGTCGTTTTGGACCCTGAATTCACTGGCAAGGTTGAAGAAGATGCCATCCGCGACCACGTGAGGTCCTATGTGGACAAAGGCATCATCGCGAAGCTCGCGGTGCCTGAGCTGATTATGATCGTCAAGGAGCTACCGCTGACTACGGTTGGTAAGATCGACAAGAAAGTGCTGCGCGAAAGGTATCAGCGCCAAGAAGCGGCATGACACACCGCGGAGACCTCAGCGCACCAGCGAAACGACTGAAGTGTCTCCGACTGGGAGTTCCTCATGAACAGGCTCTCCGCATTGGACGCTTCCTTTATCTACCAGGAGACGCCCGAGACTCCGATGCATGTCGGCAGCCTGACTATTTTCGCGCCGCCGGCCAATCCGAACGACATCTTCGCGCGTTTTCGTGACCAAACCGCGGCACGGCTTGAGCTGCTCCCGTCGTACCGCCGGCGGCTGCAGATGACGCCGCTCGGCATCGATCATCCCGTGTGGGTGGACGACGACGAAGTCTACCTCGACTATCACATCCAACATGCCGCGCTGCCGAAGCCGGGCACGATGGACCAGCTGCGCGCACAGGTCGCGCGGCTGCACGCGATCCCACTCGATCTAACGCGCCCGCTGTGGCAATATTATCTGATCGAGGGCCTCGAAGACGGCGGCTTCGCCGTCTACATCAAGCTTCATCATAGTGACATGGACGGGGTAGCCGGTATGGCGACCCTTGACGTGGTGTACGATTTCTCGCCCGATTCCGCGCCAACCTATCCTGTGCGCAAGGCTATTCGATCAAGCGCACAGCCATCGGATTTCCTCGAGCTGACCACAACGGCGTTCGCCGATTTCTTACGCCAGGGGTTGCGCGCCGTGAGATCGGCGCCGAAGCTCGCGACGACGCTGGCGAAAGCGTCGCGCAATCTTGGCCGGGACGTCCGATATCTAGTCGATTATACCAGGAACACGCCGCGGACGCGCTTCAACGTGGCAGTCTCGAACCACCGCAGCTATGGCACGTCGTCGCTGTCGTTGTCCGACGTGAAGGCGGTGGCGAAGGCGAGCAATGCAACGATCAATGACGTCGTGCTTGCGCTCTGCGCCGGCGCCCTGCGTCGTTATTTGATCGAGCACCAGTCGCTGCCGGATCTGCGGTTGAGCGCCGCCGTGCCGGCCTCCCTGCGCGCGCCCGGCGATACCCGGCTGAACAATCAGGTGGTGTTCTCGCTGTGCCGCCTCGCAACCGACGTGTCCGACCCGCTGGCGCGGCTCGCGGCAGCGCGGATCGCGGCCAGGGAGGGCAAGGATCTGTTCGCCGACGTGAAGGATCTTCTGACCACGGACATCTCGGTGCTCGGCGCGCCGATCGTCATGACCGCGTTTTTCCGGCTGCTGCAGCGCACTTACCCAGTATGGTGCAACGTGGTGATCTCGAACTTGCCGGGACCGCGCCAGCCGATGTACTTCGCCGGCGCTGCGGCGCGGCATTATTTCCCGTTGTCGATACCGTTTCATGGCTGTGCGCTAAACATCACCGTGCAGAGCTACCTCGATTCGCTCGAGTTCGGATTGACCGCGTGCCGAGTGGCGGTGCCCGACGTGCAACTCATCGCCGGTTATCTGGTCGAGGATTTCAAGGCGATGCAGCACGCCCAAGATGCGCTCAGCGGGCCCGACGCGATCGAAGTTATTGAGATAGCGGCGCCCGTGTCTACCGCAAGTCCGAAGCTGGCCAAACGCAAGCGGCGCATCGCGGCGGAGCCTGCCGCGGCGGCGAAGCCGATTGAGACGCCCGCGCGATCTGAGAAACAGCCATTGCCTCTCGCCGCCTTGGCAACGACGCAGGCCGCGGAGGAAACTCCACCCTCCATCTCGGCGCGCCCCGCAATGTCGGCGGCAACGCCGGCCGCGCGGAGGAAAGACGCGATCCGTGGCCGCCCTAGCAACCGGCCCTCGCCAACGCAGGCGGACGATGGGAAGACCCGGCACTGAGGTAAAGCCGCCGTCGGCAATCCTGCTCGCGCTCGAGCCTCGCGGGCTGCTGAGCTTTCCGGCTTTGCTTGCGGCCGCACCATTCCTGGCGGCGGCGCCGCGTGGCCCGCCGCATGCCGTGATCGTCTTGCCTGGGCTCGGCGCCGACGACCGGTCGACCGTCGTGATCCGACGCTTCCTCTCCTATCTCGGCTACGACGTGCACGGCTGGAAGCGCGGCCGTAACATCCGCCCGCCCGGCGCCGATCTGCCGGCGATGGTCGCACAGATCCTCGCACTCTACGCCGCGACCGGGTCGCCGGTCAGTCTGGTCGGCTGGAGCCGTGGCGGCATCATCGCGCGCGAGGCGGCGCGGCAAGTCCCGCACGCCGTCCGCTTGGTGATCACGCTCGGGAGCCCGTTCGCGGCGCCGCACGCGAGCAATGTCGGCTTCGTCTGGCGGAGGGCGACGGGCTTGGACTTCCCGGCGTGGACAAAGGAGCAATCGCGCCGCCTGGCGGAACCGCTGCCGGTTCCGAGCACGTCCATCTACTCACGTTCGGACGGTGTCGTCGCCTGGCGGGCCTGCCGGGAGGAGGAGGGACCGGACCGCGAGAACGTCGAGGTTCGTACCAGCCATACCGGGCTCGGCTTTCATCCGGCTGCGCTGTGGGTCATCGCCGACCGGCTGGCGCAGGCCCCCGGCACATGGAAGCCATTCCGGCCCGGCCCTCTGGTTGCGCCGTTCTTTCCTCGGTCGGCGAGACCATAGCGCAACAGGGACAGAGGCTGGTGGGAAGCGGGAGTGCCCGGCGGATTGTCGCTTGGCGAACGGTAGTTGGAAGGCGGCCATTTGGCTGCGATCCACCTGGAGCCGCTCGATCGTCAGGAAGTGTATAGGCAGATCAGGAATTGGCTCGGAAGGTGACGCCCGATAATTCGCCCTGAGACATTTGGCGCTGGTCCGTACCCGCAACCTGCGGGTGATGGCGCCCAAACCGATCATGACTTGATACCCAATCTCCGTGCAACACCGCGCCAGCCAAGGACGTTTCGCCCGCGAGCGCCACGCCCGCGCAAATCTCCGCGAACTTGTCGGCTTTGCCTTGGCCATGACAGCCCAGCATTTCGAGACATTCTCTCTGTGTCGCAAGGCTGGTCCCGCCTCCAACCGTGCCGACGATAAGCGAAGTCAGCGTCACTGACCAATAATAGTCCCCGTTCCCCAACAATTGGGAATACGTAACCGCGGCCTGGGACTCGGAAATGTCGGCCACGTCCTGGCCCGTCGCGATGAACATCGCGGCGAGGCCATTTGGCGCATGAGAGCTGTTGTTCGCCGACCCAGCAAGAAAGGCGCCTGTCGTCGAGATCTGACGCGCCTCGAACAGCTCCTTCGCATTGACGCCCATGAGATCCTTCAGAATGTCGTTCCTGATGACCGCCTCGGCGACAACTCGCCTGCCGCGAGTTAGAAGCATGTTGATCCTGGAGTGTTTCTTATCGGTATCCATGTTCCCGGACAGGACATATTGTGCGCCGCCGGGATGGTTCTTCTTGATCCACTCACAAGCCGCGAGAGTCGCTTTGCCGACCATGTTCTGCCCGGCCGCATCGCCCGTGGTATAGTTGAATCGCAGATGTCGCAGGGGCCCAATGGAGAATTGCTGGATCTTGACGAGCTTGCCAATGCGCGTCGTTGCATCCGCCTCCCGCTTGATCGCTGCAAAATTTTCATCGATCCAACGGCCGAATTCCCGGGCGCTTACGGCGTCTTTCAATATGAAGACGGGTGAACGCTGCATATATTGTTCGACGACTGTGGTCCTCACGCCGCCGCATTCCGTCAATAACCGCATTCCCCGGTTATAACTCGCAACCAGCGTTCCCTCGGTGGTCGCAAGCGGGATAAAAAAATCTCCTTGCGCATGTTCGCCGTTGATGCGAAGCGGACCGGCGACGCCTATCGGCACTTGAGCCACCCCGATGAAGTTCTCGATGTTCCCCTGCAGGATCGAAGGATCAAAAGAATATTTGGCGACGTGCGGCAGGTCCGCTCCGGTCTGCTCGCGGATGAACTCGCGCCTTATCGCCGCGTTCTTAGCGGTATAGTCGTTGATCTCGTCACGCGGAATTGCCGATCGTCTTGTCGCCGGCGCGGTCTCAGAGCCGATCCAAGAAGATGTTGAGTCGGATGAATCGGTTGTGATTCCTTGATGGGTGCTTTGATTCGCACAGGAGCACCCGATGTGGAAGCCCGAACACCGCCGCGCGGCCGCGCGGCCCGGCCTT
>JBEKIC010000050.1:0-31141 GCA_050011955.1 Xanthobacteraceae bacterium | reverse complement strand
CTTCACATCCCGTAACGACGATGCCCAAAGCTCAAGCGTCGTCTCGACCGATCCCGCCATCCACGATCCTCCGAATCATGGTGGCCCATGGATTCAGAAGTCAAAAGAAAATGCAACTGTAATGCTAAGTGGTAAGAAGAAGCTGCTCCCGCGCGCGACGCGGAGAGTTTCACAGGATCACAACTCCGACGTGCACGCTGTCGGTCCGACTTTCTGACCAAACGTGATGTTCACGAACCGTCGCTGGCCGCTCTCCAAATCACCTCTCTGAGCTGGACGAAGCGTCGCGAGCGCGAGCGGTAGTGCCCACGAAAGGTGGTGCGATGAACGACCGCAACGGCATCGCCGAAATCGCCGGCGGACGCGCAGCAAAGCCGCCGCCCGGTGCGGCGCTCGACCAAACACTTCAGCTCGCCGACCAGCATTTGCAGGCCGGCCGGCTCGCCGCCGCGGAGGCCGTGTGCCGTGAGTTTTTGCGTCGCTATCCGAATTGCGCGCCGATGCTGCACCTGCTCGGCACCGTGCTTTATCAGGCCGGCGCCCTGAACTCGGCGATCGACGTCATCCGCCGCGCGGTGCACATCGACGGCAGCATCGCCCTCCATCATTGCAACCTCGGTGAAATGTACCGGATCGCCGGCCAGCGCGACGCGGCGCTCGCCGCCGGCCGGCGTGCGCTCGCGCTCGATCCGAACCTGCCGCAGGCGCTCAACAATGTGGGCATCGTCCATTACGAGCGCGATGAATTCGACGAGGCGGTGGCTCATTATCGCCGCGCCACCGCGCTCGCCCCGAATTATGCCGAGGCGTTCAGCAATCTCGGCAACGCGCTGCGCGCGCAGAAGAAATATGTCGAAGCGCTCGCCGCCTATCGGCAGGCGCTGCAATTGCGTCCGGACTATGCGGATGCGCTGAACAATATGGGCACCGCGCTGCGCGACATGGGGCGCCCGCACGAAGCGGAGACGGCCTACCAACGGTCGCTCGCGCTTAAGCCCGACAATCCCGGCGCACTCAACAATCTGGCGCTTGCGCTCAAGGAACGGGAGGAATTCAACGAGGCAAGCGCGCTGCTGACGCGTTCCCTGCTGATCGACGCGAACAATGCCAAAACGCTGACCTATCTGGCGCTGGTCAGGCTCGATCAGAAGCAGGTCGGCGACGCCGAGATTGCTACGGCGCGCGCGCTTAGCCTGGTGCCCGACGAACCCGAAGCGCTCAATGCCATGGGCCTTGTCCGCTTCGAGCAGCACAATGCTGACGCGGCGCTCGCGCTGTTTCGTCGTGCCGTCGCGCGCAAGCCCGATCTCGCCGACGCCCACAACAATATCGGCAATGTGCTCAGAGAGGAGGGCAAGCTCGATGCGGCGCGCACGGCTTACCAGCGCGCGATCGAACTCGATACGCACGAGGTCGCCTACTTCGTCAACTACGCCGATACAAAAAAATCACCGAAACCGACCCGCAGCTTGCCGCTATGGAAGAGCGGGCGCGCCAAGCGGACAATTTGACGGGTATAGCGCGGTGCCGGCTGAATTTCGCGCTTGCCAAGGCCTATGACGATCTCGGCCGCTACGACGAGGCCTTCGCCTGCCTGCGCGAAGCCAACGCATTGAAGCGCGAGCGGATCGTCTACGACGAGAGTCGCATGCTCGGTTCTTTCGATCAAATCCGCAAGATCTTCGACCAACGTTTGCTGGCAAGAGAGCAGAGCGGCGACAGCTCTTCGCTACCGGTGTTTATCGTCGGCATGCCGCGCTCCGGCACGACGCTGATCGAGCAGGTCCTGGCGAGCCATCCGGCCGTTTACGGCGCCGGCGAATTGGCCGACATCAATGCGCTGGTCGATAATCTGCCCGGCATCGGCGGCAACGCCTTCCGCTACCCGGAAGACGCAGCGACGCTGACCGGCGATCAGCTGCGAGCACTCGGACAGGCTTACGTCGAGCGGCAGCGGCAGCGGGCGCCGAACGCGCAACGCGTGACCGACAAGATGCCCGCCAATTTTCTGTTTCTCGGCCTGATCCATCTGGCGCTGCCCAATGCGTGCATCATTCACGTCTGCCGCGATCCACGCGACACTTGCCTGTCGTGCTATTCGAAGCTGTTCGCAGCCGAGCAGAATTTCACCTACGAGCTCGGCGAGCTGGGGCGCTACTATCGCAAATACGCCGAGCTGATGGCCCATTGGCGCGACGTGCTGCCGGAGGGCCGCGTGCTCGAAATCAGCTACGAAGACGTCGTCGCCGATCTCGAAGCGTCGGCGCGGCGGATCGTCGATCATTGCGGGCTCGCCTGGCACCCGAACTGCATCGCCTTCCATGAGGCCCGCCGCCCGGTGCGTACTGCAAGCGCGAGCCAGGTGCGTCAGCCGATTTACCGTACCTCGGAAGGCCGCTGGCGCAGCTATCAGGAACATCTCGGGCCACTGTTTGCGGCACTGGGCGACCTCGTGGGCCATGACACGGCCTCACTTTCGGCAACCAACGAACGACGGGCACTCGCCGATCGGTCGGATTCGGAGGCGATTTTGTAGGGCCTGGCAATGACCGTTCTGGAAGAGAAGCTCAACGCAATCGAGGGATGCCGTTCGGCTGCCGCCCTTCGCAGGGTCGTCCAGAGATACATCGAAGATTACGGCTTTAGTGCTTTTGTCATTGCCGACCTGAGCGATCCTTGGAACGAGCACCCGCCGTTTTTGACGACATACGACAAGAAATGGATCGAAACTTATTTCGCTGAAAAGTTCTTAACAGTCGATCCGTCGCTGGCTCGCTCGAAACGAACAGATTTTCCGTTCAATTGGGGCAGTCTGACGCTGCCGAAAGCAACTGGAAAAATGACGCCAGCTGCGGTGCACGTGATGAACACCGTGCGTGATTTTGGAGTGCTGGAGGGTCTGACCATACCGATCCATCGTCGCGATGCGTCCGGCGGCATTCAGCACATCTTTTGCGGTCTTTGGTGGAAAGACAACATACCCGCCTTCCTTAGTTCCCTCAAAAGCAACAAATTAGAGCTGCACATGTTGATATTGTACGCGGTCGACAAATTTTTGGCCCTGCACCGGAGAGAACACAAGACCTCACAACCGCCCGATCGCTCCGAAGAAGCGTGGCCGGCATCCGATCTGAGCGACCGCGAGCTCGAGGTGCTGAAGTGGGCCGCGCTCGGCAAGACCGCCGACGAGACCGCGGACATTCTCAAATGCAGCCGGCGGACGGTCGAAGCGCACGTCACTAACGCCATCAGAAAGCTCGGCGCCGCCACCAAGACGCAAGCGACCGTGCAGGCCATCTATCGCGGGCTGATCGCACTTTGATGACGCACCAGCAGCGGAACCCGGCGGCCGTCGCGGCGGCGGCCGCCGACGCTGCCGATCGAACCCATTTTCCAGGTCGGGCGGTGGCCGGTGATGTCGTCCTTCTGATACTTCGCGATCGCGTCGTCGCTCATGCCGGCGAAGAAATTGTAGGAATTGTTGTATTCGCGGACGTGCTCGAGGCAGAACCGCCAATATTCGCTGGCGCGCAGCCGCCCCTTCGGCGCGCGGTGGGTCGCCGGCGCGTCGCAGTGCGGCCACTGGCAGGCCGGAAGCTCGGCGCGCAGCCGGCGGTCCTGGTCCGGCTTGACCCGGATGCGATCGAACAGCGGCGAATTGATGCTCATGATTTCGATTATGCGGGCGCGACAATGGCACCTTCAAGACTTGACAGACCGTAAAAGCGCGCGTCGCGGAAACCAGCGATTTCGATTTGGCTTTGGTTTACGCATGACCTATCCGAATAACCGGCTTCCACTTCTGAAGGTCATGCCCTAAGCGTTACCGCCATGCGAACACAGGACCTGATCACGGAAAAGCTGCGCAAGGCTTTCACACCCGAGAGCCTGCATGTCGAGGACGAATCGCATCGGCATGAAGGCCATGCTGGGCATCGGCCCGGCGGTGAGACCTATTTCCGACTCTATATCGTGGCGGAAGCCTTTCGCGGGAAGAGCCGGCTCGAACGCCACCGCATGATCAACGCCACGCTCGCCGGCGAGCTTGCCGGCGGCGTCCACGCGCTCGCCATCCACGCCGCGGCGCCGGGCGAAAACCAGGGTGGCATGCAAATATCCTGATTTACACGCTTGCCGAGAGCGCCCTTTCATTCGCTCAGGTCCCAATAGGGCTGCGGGCCGAAACGGTCGGCCAGGAAATCGACGAACGCCCGGACTTTCGGCGAAAGATGCCGGGAGTGCGGGTAGACCGCGTTCATCGTCACATCCTGGGAGATGAATTCGTCCAGAACCGACACCAATGTGCCGGCCTGGAGGTCGCCGCCCGCAATGAAAGTCGGAATATTGACGAGCCCCAGGCCCTTGAGCGCGGCGACCCGTAGCGCGTCGCCGTTGTTGGCGCTCAATCGCCCCTTGACCTCGACGGGCCAGGACTTGCCGTCGCGCGCGGTGAACCGCCATTCTTGCGACAGGGCGATGTTGCTGTTGAAGAGGCACTCATGGCCCTTCAGATCGTCAGGCGACAAGGGCACGCCCCGCGCCTGCAAATAGGCCGGGCTGGCACAGACCACGCGACGGATCGGAGCCAGTTTGCGGGCGATCAAGCTTGAGTCTTCCATCGCACCGATGCGCACGGCGACGTCGAAACCCTCATCGATCAGATCGACGAAGCGGTCATTCATGCTGAGGTCGACCGTGACTTCCGGATAGCGGGCGAGAAAATCGGGCAGCGCCGGCGCCAGATGCAGGAAGCCGAAACTCATGGGGGCGCTGACGCGCAGCCGCCCGCGCGGCGCCGACTGCAATTGGCTGACCGCGAGATTGGCTTCTTCAAGATCGGTCAGAATGCGTATCGCACGCTCGAAGTAGCCGCGCCCCGCCTCGGTCAAAGTGAGCGAGCGCGTCGTGCGGTGAAACAAGCGGACGCCGAGCTCGGTTTCCAGCGTGCTGACATTGCGGCTGACCGCTGATTTCGAGGCGCGAAGACGCCGCGCGGCTGCGGAAAACGACTGCGATTCCGCAACCCGAACAAAGGCTTCGATGGCGGCAAACCGATCCATGTTGTTGCTCCATATGCAACAGTATTGTTCTAAATCTGTGAATTGTCCCTTCCATTGGCGCAATTAAATCCAAATTACAAGCCGGCGAGCGTGTCACCCGGTCCTTTCTTCTCACAGAGGGTGTCCCATGTCTCTTGCAACCTATAATTCTAGCAAGCCGATCGTTCCCGCCTTTGGAGCGATCGAGAGTGCGCTTTCGCCCTTCGCCGAACCCCTGGTCCGCGTCATCGCCGGTCTCTTGCTCGTCCCTCACGGCGCGCAAAAGCTGTTCGGCTGGTTCGGCGGCTATGGCATCGACGCGACGGGCCAATTCTTCGCCACCAAGCTCGGCTTGCCGGCGTCCTTCGCCTTGCTGGCCGGGCTTATCGAGTTTTTCGGCGGCCTGATGCTGGCGGCGGGGCTCGCGACCCGCGCGGTCGCCGCGCTCGTGTTTGCCGTCATGGCCGTGGCGGTCCTGCAGGTCCACCTGCACACAGGATTCTTTTGGACCTCAGGCGGCTACGAATATCCGCTGTTCTGGGGCGTCGTCGCGCTTTCCTTCGCTATTCGCGGCGGCGGACGTTACTCGCTCGACGCTCTGATCGGTCGTGAAATCTAGCGAACAGACCGCAACAACGGCCGAGACGGATCCGTTGTCATTCAACGGATCCGTTCTCATTCGTCAGAGAATGCGGATGGGCTGCCGCTGATCTAAAGATCGCGCACCTTATCCTCGGCCGCGTCCGCCACTTGCGCCTTCGGCGGCTCGCCGGCGGCGGCAAGAAGTCCCGGCAAATCGAGGTGGCGCGTGAACATCGCGAGCTTGCCGTCGGGCGTGCGCGGCCACTTGTCCTGCGGCCGATCCCAGTAAAGCTCGACGCCGTTGTCGTCAGGGTCGCGCAAATAGAGCGCCTCGCTGACGCCGTGATCGGCCGCGCCGTCGAGCGGAATTTTCGCTTCGATCAGCCGGCGCAGCGCGTCGGCCAAGGCGGCGCGCGTCGGATAGAGAATCGCGAGATGGTAGAGGCCGGTCGTGCCCGGCGGCGGCGGCGGCGCGCCGCGACTCTCCCAGGTGTTCAGCCCGATGTGATGATGATAGCCGCCGGCGGAAATGAACGCCGCCTGCGGTCCGAGCTTTTGCATCAACTGAAATCCGAGCACGCCGCAATAGAACGCCAGCGCCCGATCGAGATCGGCGACCTTCAGATGCACGTGGCCGATGCGCACCCCGGCATCGATCGGTGCCGTGACCGTCTCACGCTCCGCAGCGGCTTTCGTCTGTATGGCCATCGCGCATGCTCCAAGCAAATCCACCGCACTAGATGTAGTAGCTGTCAAAACCTAGGCGCAAGATGGGCCGTCGCGGCTCTGGCTAGCTCGCTTTCGCCGTGACCTTGCGGGCGAGCGGCGTGACGCGCAGCGCGGTGATGCGGTTGCGCGTCTTGCGCAGAACGTGGAAGCGGAAGCCGTGGAAGGTGAAGCTCTGTCCGGGCTCGGGGATCGAGCGCGCCTCGTGGATGACCACGCCGGCGATCGTGGTGGCTTCGTCATCGGGGATGTTCCAATCCATCGCCCGGTTGAGATCGCGCACCGGCACCGCGCCGTCGACATTGACCGAGCCGTCCGGCAGCGCGCGCACGCCGGAAACGGCGATATCATGCTCGTCGGTGATGTCGCCGACGATCTCTTCCATAATGTCTTCCAGCGTCACCAGCCCCTCGAGCTCGCCGTATTCGTCGACCACCAGCGCCAACGCCGTCTTGCGGTGCAGGAACGCCTTGAGCTGGTCATAGAGTGGCGTGGTGTCCGGCACGAACCAGGGCGGCGTCGCCAGCGACGTGACGTCGATCTTGGTCGCATCGCCGCCGGCGGCGTGCAGGGCGCGCAGCAGATCCTTGACGTGCAAGACCCCGACGACGTTGTCCGGCGAGCCGCGCCACAGCGGCAGCCGGGTCACCGCCGCGGCAAGGACGGCATCGACGATCTCCCGCGGTTTCTCGTCGGCATCGAGCATGACCATCTTGGTGCGATGAACCATCACGTCGGAAACCACCAGCTCGCGCAGGTCGAGCAGGCCGCCCATCATGTCGCGGTCGAGCTTTTCCACGACGCCGGCGCGGTGCATGAGATCGACGGCGCCGCGCAACTCCTCGCGCGGCGACAGGATCGACTGGATTTTGCCGACCGGCATGCCGAAGCCGCGGAGAATGAAACGCACCAGCCATTCGACCGCCTTCAGGATCGGCAAGAACCAGCGCACCATCCGATCGACCGGCCGGGCGACCATGAGCGCGATGCGATCGGGCATGTTGAAGGCCGCGGTCTTCGGCAGCACTTCGGCGACCACGAAGATCACCAGGGTCATCACCAGCGTGGCATAGATGACGCCGGCATGGCCGAAAAATGCCAGCAGCAGGCCGGTCGCCAAAGTCGAGGCGGCGATAATGGTCAGGTTGTTGGCAAACAAAATTGCGCCCAGCAGCCGTTCGCGCGTCGCCAATAGCCGGTTGACGATAGTGGCGTCGCGGTTGCCCTGCTTCTCCAGCCGCATCATGGCGGCGCGCGACGACGCGGTCAGCGCCGTCTCGCCGGCGGAAAAGAACGCCGATACCAAGAGGCAGATGACAATCGCCGCAACAGTCAGCCAATCAAAGATATTCATTGCTCCGCAAGCTTCTCGTCAAGGAATGCGCGCACGTCTTCCCGATCGACGCCGGTCTCGACAAAAGCCGCACCGATGCCGCGCGCCAGGATGAATGTAGGCATTCCGCGCTTCACTTTCTTGTCCTGGGCGATCAAATCCATCAGCCGGTCGACGGACGGCAGCCCGCCCGGAATGTCGCTCGGCCGGGTCGGCAAGCCGACCGCCGCCAGGTGGCGGATGGCGCGCTCGGCTTCGGCGGCAGGCAGGAGCCCCTGCCGCGCCGAAAAGGCGAAAGCCAGCGCCATTCCGGCCGCGACCGCCTCGCCATGCAAGAGCCGGTCGGAGAAGCCGCAGGCCGCCTCCAGCGCATGGCCGAAGGTATGGCCGAGATTGAGCAACGCCCGTTCGCCGGTCTCGCGCTCGTCGCGGGCGACGATCGCCGCCTTGGCGCGGCAGCTGACGGCGATGGCGTGTTCGCGGGCAGAACTTCCGGAAGAATTGCCGCCGGCAAAGACGTCGCGCCAGTTCGCTTCCAACCAGGCGAAGAAGGCGGCGTCGCCGAGCAGGGCATATTTGGCGACTTCGGCATAGCCGGCGCGGAATTCGCGCGCCGGCAACGTGTCGAGCACGGCGGTGTCGGCGAGCACCAGGATCGGCTGATGGAAGGCGCCGACCAGATTCTTGCCATGCGCGGAATTGATTGCGGTCTTGCCGCCGACCGAGGAATCGACCTGCGCCAGCAGCGTGGTCGGGACCTGCACGTAATCGAGCCCGCGCCGCACCACCGACGCCGCGAAGCCGGCGAGATCGCCGATCACGCCGCCGCCGAGCGCGACGACGATATCGCTGCGCTCGATGCGTGCATCGATGATCGCCTCGCAGACCTGCTCGAAGATGCGAAAGCTCTTCGAGCCCTCGCCGGCCGGAACGATGACGCGGGTGGTCGCCACGCCGGCATCGGCCAACGCCGCTTCGGCGGCGGGAAGATGATAACGCGCCACGCTCTCGTCGGTAACGATGGCGGCATTGGCGCCGGCGCGCAGCGCCGCGATCCGCGCGCCGAGCGAAGCCATAAGGCCGCGCCCGATCACGATGTCGTAGCTGCGGGCGTCGAGCGCGACCTTGACGGTGGTGGGGTCGGCGCGAAGCGGTGCCGTCATGCGCCGGCCCTTCCTTCCGGTACGGCAGACGGCAGGAATGCCGCCAGCGCCTTCATGATATCTGCGACGATGGCGTCATGCGGCACGTCGCGCGATTGGATGGTCAGATCGGCTTGCGCATAAATCGGCTCGCGTTCCGCTAGCAGGCGGCGCAGCGTCTCTGCCGGATCGGCGGTCTGCAACAGCGGCCGCTCGTTCTTGCGCTTGGAAATCCGCCGCATCAGCACCTCGACATCGGCGCTGAGCCAAATGGAAATGCCTTTCGTCCGGATGACGTTGCGCGTTTCCGGATTCATGAATGCACCGCCGCCGGTGGCCAGGACTTGCGGGCCGCCGTCGAGCAGGCGGGCGATGACGCGCGCCTCACCGCTGCGGAAATCGGCTTCGCCGTGGCGCGCGAAAATGTCGGCAATGCTCATGCCGGCGGCCTTCTCGATCTCGGCGTCGGCGTCGACGAACGGGATGTTCAGGCGAGCGGCGAGCCGACGGCCGACGGACGACTTACCCACCCCCATCATACCGATGAGGACGATCGAACGGCGTCCCAGGCGGGCCAGGATTGCGGCCGCCGCAGCCGAGGCGTTGGCGTCGTTTTGTAACGCGATTTCAGTCATCTGCCGTTCAAATCCGTAATCGGTCGTCAGTGCCAGCTGCCCGCGGCTAAACTGCCGGCACAGCGGGCCGAATGACCTGCCAGCTGACTTGCCAGGCCGGGCCGAACATGATCGTACTTCTTCCCGTTCGCCGGCACCAATGGGATGAGCGCGACGATGCCGAGCCTGCTCCGGTTTCTCGCCGTCATCGCTATATTGTGCGCCGTCGTTTATGGCGGTCTCTATGCGCTGGCGCATTTCGTGCAACCGAAACCGCGCGAGATCAGCGTAACGATCCCGCCCGACAAATTCTTTAAGAACCGTTGAGGCTTCGGCCATGACTCGTATTCGGCCATGACTCGTATGATGGCGCGCGGCAGGGTTGGCAGCAGGCGTGGTGGAACGGCGCGCGCGGCCAAGCCCGCCGACGCGCGGCTCACCGCGCTTTTTCTCGACATGCTGGCGGCGGAACGCGGAGCGGAGAAAAATACGCTGGCCGCCTATGGCCGCGACCTTGCCGATTTCACCGCATACCTTGCCGGCGCCGGGCGTTCGGTGGCGACGGCGGCGACCGACGACCTGCGCGCCTATCTCGGCGCGCTGGCGCGGCGGGGGTTACAGCCGGCGACCGTGGCGCGCCGGCTCTCGGCGATCCGCCAGCTCTATCGGTTTCTCTACGCGGAGCGCCAGCGCAAGGACGATCCCGCCGCGGTGCTCGAAGGCCCCAAGCGCGTGCGTGCGCTCCCGAAAACGCTCACCATTGGCGAAGTCGATCGCCTGCTGACGGTGGCGGGACGCTCCGACCCGGCAGCGCCGCTGCCGGCGCGTTTGCGCGCGGCGCGGCTCGCCTGTCTCATCGAGCTCCTCTATGCCACCGGTTTGCGCGTTTCCGAACTCGTGGCGCTGCCGGCGACGGCGGCCCGCCGCGATGCCCGGTTCATCATCGTGCGCGGCAAAGGCAACAAGGAGCGGCTCGTCCCGCTCAACGACGCCGCCAAGCGCGCAATGGCGGACTATCTCGCGCTCTTGGCGGAGAGTGCCGCCGCGCACCGCGCCTCCCGCGATGCCGGATCGAAATGGCTGTTCCCGTCCTTCGGCGACAGCGGCCACCTCACCCGCCAGCATTTCGCCCGCGAGCTCAAGGCGCTCGCCGCCGCCGCCGGATTGCGTGCCGCGCAATTGAGCCCGCACGTGCTGCGCCATGCCTTCGCCAGTCATCTGCTGCACAACGGGGCCGATCTGCGCGTCGTGCAGACGCTGCTCGGTCATGCGGATATTTCGACCACGCAGATTTACACCCACGTGCTGGAAGAGCGGCTGAAAAGCCTGGTGCGCGATTTGCATCCGTTGGCGGAAGGCAATAATTGATTGATATTGATTTACGAACGGCCCGTCGCACGTCATTGCGAGCAGCAAGGCGGCGAGCCAATTCAGAATAGGCATTAGGGAATACCCATTAGGGAACGGGATTACTTCGCTTCGCTGGCAATGACATGAAAGTTGGTACTGCGTATGCGCTCCTATCTCGACTTCGAAAAACCGGTGGCCGAGCTCGAGGCCAAGATCGAGGAAATGCGCGCGCTGCAGGCCGCCGGCGACGCCATTGCGATCGGCGAAGAGATCAACCGGATCGAAGTCAAGGCGGATCAAGCGCTCAAGGAGCTCTACGGCGCGTTGACGCCGTGGCAGAAGACGCAAGTGGCGCGGCATCCGCAACGGCCGCATTGCCTCGATTACATTGCCCAGCTCATCGCCGATTTCGTTCCGCTGGCCGGCGATCGCAAATATGGCGAGGACGCCGCGATCGTCGGCGGCTTCGGCCGCTTCCACGGCGAGAGCGTCTGCGTCATCGGCCACGAAAAAGGCTCCGACACCGACAGCCGTCTCAGGCATAATTTCGGCATGGCGCGGCCGGAAGGCTACCGCAAGGCAGTACGGCTGATGGACATGGCCGATCATTTCGACATCCCGGTCATCGCGCTGATCGATACCGCGGGCGCCTATCCCGGCATCGGCGCGGAGGAGCGCGGCCAGGCCGAAGCCATCGCGCGCTCGACCGAGGCCTGCCTGCGCATCGGCGTGCCCAATGTCGCGGCCATCATCGGCGAGGGCGGCTCGGGCGGCGCGATCGCGCTGGCGACCGCCAACCGCGTCATCATGCTGGAGCACGCCATCTACAGCGTGATTTCACCCGAAGGCGCGGCGTCGATCCTCTGGCGCGATACCACGAAAGCGCAGGAGGCCGCCGCCAGCATGAAAATCACCGCGCAGGACCTGCTGCGGTTCGGCGTTGTCGACACCATCGTGCCGGAACCGACCGGCGGCGCGCATCGCGATCCCGCCACGGCCATCGCCGCGGTCGGAACGGCGATCGCTGCCGCGCTCGCCGAACTGCACGGCCTCGGCCGGGCCGGTATCGTCCGGCTGCGGCGCGACAAGTTCATGGCGATCGGGCGGATGCTGGGCTGATTGCGCGGCCCGGCGGAACCGTTCGCGATGGCTGTCGCCACAATCGCGCCCGGATTGGTCCCCGATCGAATGATGCTGCGCGGCCGAGCAAAAACCCGCCGCGGTCGGGCAAGGTGGGATAAGGCGTTGGTTTTCCGTCAAATTTGCGAAAAATTTACCATTCATTAGTCTCGACGTGTCCACCTTAGGATCGGCGCCTTGGCTGGCTTGCGAAAGCCACCCCAGAGGGATAACGATGGGGCCGTGATGGCATGGGGATTGTCCATCAGTCGGGGAGTATCGGATTGATCCGCGCCAGCCTGGTCCGCGCGCTTATCGCGTCGGCGGTTCTCGCCGGTGCCTTGGCGCTTGCCGGCTGCGATACCGACGGCGTCTATCAGCTGCCCACCAAAGCGATGAAGGCACTATCGCCGGAGATGGTGGCGCTGCTCGAACAAAAGAACATGCCGAAGGACTCGCCGATCCTCGTTCGCATTTTCAAGGAGGAGTCGGAGCTCGAAGTCTGGAAGCAGGACACCACCGGTCGTTACGAGTTGCTCAAGGTCTATCCGATCTGCCGCTGGTCGGGCGACCTCGGACCGAAGGTCCATGAGGGCGACCGCCAGGCGCCCGAGGGCTTCTATGCGATCACGCCCGGGTTGATGAATCCCAATTCCAACTACTACCTCGCGATCAACATCGGCTTCCCCAACGCCTACGACAAGGCGAACGGACGCTCCGGTAACTTCCTGATGATCCATGGCGACTGTTCCTCGCGCGGCTGTTACGCCATGACCGACGAGCAGATCGGAGAAATCTATTCGCTCGCCCGCGAATCCTTCCTCGGCGGCCAGCAGTCGTTCCAGATTCAGGCCTATCCGTTCCGCATGACGCCGGCAAATTTCGCGCACCACCGCACCAATCCGAATATGCCGTACTGGAAGATGATCAAGGAAGGCAACGACCATTTCGAGGTGACGCATCTGGAGCCCAAGGTCGACGTCTGCGATCGCCGCTACGTGTTCGACGCCCAGCCGCCGCCGGCTAAATCCGCCAAGCCGCTTGTTTTCACGCCGAACGGCCGCTGCCCGGCCTACGTTGTCGCCCAAGACATCGCCGAACCGGTGCAGGCCAAGCAGCAAAATGACGAAGTCCAGTATGCCCGGTTGTCCAAAATCATGCCGCCCGCACCGATCAGGACCGGCCTCGACGGCGGCATGAACAGGGTCTTCCTCGCCCAAACCAACGGCAACATACCGCCGGCGCGGGTGCCCCCGCCGACTGGATTGCCGGCCCAGCCCCCGCCCGTGACGGCCGACAATGGCGGGTCGACGTTCGCCGGCCGCTTGTTCGGCGGCCTGTTCGGATCGAAGCCCGCCGAGCAGACGAAAGTCGCCTCGACCGAGTCCGGATCACGCGGCTCGGAGCCGGCCTCGACCGGCACGGCACAGCGTAACCCGAGCGCCGCGCACAGTCAGACGGCCGCCGCAGCCGCAAAGCCGACGACCAACGAGCCGCGCACTGCCGAGCTGCGTAAGGGCGAGGAGACCGCTGCGGCGAAGCCGAAACCGGCTCCGCAGCAAGAAGCCAATGCGGCGCCGCCGCCGGCGAAACCCGGCGCGCTCCTCAACGGCGCGCAACCGGTCATGCCGGCCGGCAGTTTCGATAGCCGCTGGAGCGGATTGCAGTAAGCAGAAATCAAGCGTCAGGAATCAGGCAACTCCTGATACCCTTACCGACCCCTGATTACTGATATCTGATCCCTGTCACGCGTACTTCCCGTGGCAGTGCTTGAATTTCTTGCCTGAGCCGCACGGACAGGGCTCGTTGCGGCCGACCTTGCCCCAACTCGTCGGATCTTTCGGATTGCGCTCCGGCGCCTGGGTCTCGCGCGCCGCGAGCGCCGTGCCGCCGCCGGCCGCGGCGCCGATGCCGTGGCGCGCCAGCGTTTCGGCACCGGCCAGCGCCAGGGCCATCTCGTCCTCGCCGGTGGTCGGATCGATCTTGTGCGCCTCCATGGCCGGCAGCGGCGCCGTTTGCTGCTCCGGCGGCGACGCCATGATCTCGACGCGCATGAGCTGCGCCGTCACCGCCTCGCGCAGGCTCTGGCTCATCGCCTCGAACAGGCTGAAAGCCTCCGACTTGTACTCGTTGAGCGGGTCGCGCTGGCCGTAGCCGCGCAGCCCGACCACCTGGCGCAGATGGTCGAGCATGACCAGATGCTCGCGCCAGAGATGGTCGAGCGTCTGCAGCAGGATCGACTTCTCGATGTAACGAATGACGTCGGCGCCCCACTGCGCGACCTTCGCCGCCATGTGCTCGTCGGCGCGACGCTCGACGCGGGCGAAAATCTCCTCGTCGGCGATGCCTTCCTCCTTCGCCCATTCGTCGACCGGTAGATCGAGGCCGAGCACCCGCTTGAGTTCCTCCTTGAGGCCGGCCGTGTCCCATTGCTCCGGATAGGCGTTCTCCGGCACGTGCTTGGCGACCAGATCGTCGATCGCGTTGTGGCGCATGTCGGCGACTACTTCGGCGACGGCGGCGTCCTGCATCCATTCGACGCGCTGGTCGAAGATGACCTTGCGCTGATCGTTCATGACGTTGTCGTACTTGAGGATGTTCTTGCGGATATCGAAGTTGCGCGCCTCGACCTTCTGCTGCGCCTTCTCCAGCGCCTTGTTGATCCAGGGATGGATGATCGCCTCGTTTTCCTTCAGCCCGAGCTTGGTCAGCATGCCGTCGAGCTTGTCGGTGCCGAAGATGCGCATCAGGTCGTCTTCGAGCGAAAGAAAGAATTTCGAGTGACCGGGGTCGCCCTGGCGTCCGGAACGGCCGCGCAATTGATTGTCGATGCGGCGGCTCTCGTGCCGCTCGGTGCCGAGCACGAAAAGCCCGCCGGCGGCGAGCGCCTTTTCCTTCAGGCGCGCGACCTGCGCGCGGATTTCGGCGGCGCGGTCGCCTTTCTCGCGCTCGCGCGCATCCTCGATATCGGCCAATTCCTGGCGAATCCGCATGTCGGCGTTGCCGCCGAGCTGGATATCGGTGCCGCGGCCGGCCATGTTGGTGGCGATGGTGATGGCGCCGGGCACCCCGGCCTGGGCGATGATCGTGGCTTCCTGCTCGTGGTAGCGGGCGTTGAGGATGGCGAACACCTTGGCCTTCGAGGCGCCCTCGTCGCCGGAATAGAGCGCGGCGAACGCATTGGGATCGGAAAAGTCGTGCGCCTCCCAGCCTTGCTGGCGCAGCATTTCGGCGAGCTGCTCGGATTTTTCGATCGACGTCGTGCCGACCAGCACCGGCTGGCCGCGTTGCTTGCAATCTTCGATCAGCGCGATGACGGCGCGGTATTTCTCCGCCGACGTGCGATAGACCTCGTCATCGTCGTCAAGGCGGATCATCGGCATGTTGGTGGGGACTTCCAGGACTTCGAGATTGTAGATGTCCTGGAATTCGTCCGCCTCTGTCAGCGCCGTGCCGGTCATGCCGGCGAGCTTTTCGTACATGCGGAAATAGTTCTGGAACGTGATCGAGGCCAGCGTCTGGTTCTCCGGCTGGATCGGCTGCCGCTCCTTGGCCTCGAGCGCCTGGTGCAGGCCCTCCGAATAGCGCCGGCCCGGCATCATGCGGCCGGTGAATTCGTCGATGATGACGACCTCGCCGTTGCGCACGATGTAGTCCTTGTCGCGCTGGAACAGCTTGTGGGCACGCAACGCCTGGTTGACGTGATGCACGACGGAGACGTTCTCGACGTCGTAGAGCGAATCGGACTTGAGCAGGCCGGCTTCGCGCAGCCCCTGCTCCATCTTTTCCATGCCGACCTCGGTGAGATTGACGGTGCGCTGCTTCTCGTCGACCTCGTAGTCGGCCTTGTCGAGCTTGGGGATGTAGGCGTCGATGGTGTTGTAGAACTCGGAACGGTCGTCCAGCGGACC
The DNA here is from genome assembly GCA_050011955.1 of Xanthobacteraceae bacterium. Taxonomy (GTDB): domain Bacteria; phylum Pseudomonadota; class Alphaproteobacteria; order Rhizobiales; family Xanthobacteraceae; genus BOG-931. The sequence continues at coordinate 15,325 of JBEKIC010000050.1, read as the reverse complement.
GGAAATGATCAGCGGCGTGCGCGCCTCGTCGATCAGGATCGAGTCGACCTCGTCGACAATGGCGTAGGTGTGCCCGCGCTGCACCATGTCCTCGAGCCGGTACTTCATGTTGTCGCGCAGGTAGTCGAAGCCGAGTTCGTTGTTGGTGCCGTAGGTAACGTCGCAGTCGTATTCCTTCTTGCGCTGCTCGTCGTCGAGACCGTGCACGATGACGCCGACCGTGAGCCCGAGGAACTTGTAGATCTGGCCCATCCATTCGGAGTCGCGTTTGGCCAGATAATCGTTGACGGTGACGACGTGCACGCCGCGGCCGGCGAGCGCGTTGAGATAGACCGGCAGCGTCGCCACCAAGGTCTTGCCCTCGCCGGTCTTCATCTCGGCGATCTTGCCTTCGTGCAGCACCATGCCGCCGATGAGCTGGACGTCGAAGTGACGCTGGCCGAGCGTGCGCTTGCCGGCTTCGCGCACGGTGGCGAACGCCGGCACCAGGATGTCGTCGAGCGTCGCGCCTTCGGCTAATTGCTTCTTGAACGCGTCGGTCCGTGCGCGTAACGCCTCGTCGGAGAGCTGCTCCAGCTCGGCTTCCAGGGCATTGATGGCGGCGACCTGAGGCCGATAGGCGCGGATGCGCCGGTCGTTGGAGGAACCGAACAGCTTGCGAGCGACAGCGCCGATCATCGCGTCATCCTTCCACTTTCACTTTCGGGCCGCGCCACGGAGCTGTTTGATCAAGCACGATCTTTGCCGAAAACCGGTATCCACTTTTCGGGATCATGCTGTTTCCTGCGCATGATCTCTCCGAAAACCGGTATCCACTTTTCGGGATCATGCTCTAAGTTCCTCGCTCGGTTCCCCGCGATCGGCGCGTGGGCCAACCGGCGGAAAATGCAGCGCTATTTAAGGCTTCTGCACGGCGACAGGGGGCGCCTCGGATTATGGTCGAGACATAGGAGGGGGTGGTTTTGTTGTCAATGCGAGGCGTCCCTTCACGCCCTCGTTAGGCGGCGCGTCGATTCTGCCATTGCCAAGCGGGGGCGTTTCGGCGAGTGTCCGCGCCGAAATCGCGCCTGAGAAAGGCAAATTGCCCCCTTCACCCAGAGGATCGCGTTCCATGGCCTGCACTCGCCCGTCCGTCTGCCGCGCGCTCGCCGCGCTGGCAATTGCCGCGTTTCTATGCGTGCCGATCAATGCGCCGCGAGCGCAGGATAATGACCCGGTGGTCGCGCGCGCCAACGGCGTCGATATCCGCCAGAGCGACCTCGCCTTCGCCGAAGAGGAGATCGGGGGCAACATGCCGAACCTGCCCCCGGAACAGAAGCGCGATTATCTCATCAACTATCTTGCCGACGTGGTCGTGTTGTCGCAGGCCGCCGAGCAGCAGAAGCTGGGCGATCGCCCGGACGTCAAGCGCCGGCTCGCCTTCGACCACAACCGGCTGCTGATGGAGGCGCTGCTGCAGGATGCCGGCCGCGCCGCGCTGTCGGATGAGGCGGAACACAAGGTCTATGACGAGGCCATCAAGCAGGCGGCCAACGAAGAGGAAGTGCGCGCCCGCCATATCCTCGTGCCCACCGAGGACGAAGCCAAGGCGATCCTCACGCAACTGAAAGGCGGCGCCGATTTTGCCACCCTCGCCAAGGAAAAGTCGAAAGACCCGGGCGCGGCCGAAGGCGGCGACCTCGGCTATTTCACCAAGGAACAGATGGTGCCGGAATTCGCCGCGGTCGCCTTCAAGCTTGACAAGGGGCAGATTTCCGATCCGGTGAAGACGCAATTCGGCTGGCACATCATCAAGGTCGAGGATAAGCGCATCAAGCCGACCCCGACGTTCGATCAGGTCAAGGGCCAGATCGAAAACTACGTCGCGCACCGCGCCCAGGCGCAGCTGGTCGACAATTTGCGCAAAACCGCCACCATCGAGCGGCTCGACAAGCCGGCGCCGCCGGTTGCCGACCCATCGCTCAATCCCGCGGCGCCGGCGAAGAAGTAGTCGGCCCGACGCCGCCATTGTACATTGTCGTCATCCTCGACGACCGCCGAAGCTGGCCGTCGAAATCAAGGGCGACGACCGTCGGGAGAATGCCATGACATTGGAAGGCGGATGCTATTGCGGCGCCCTGCGCTACGTCGCCGAAGGCAAGCCGATGCTGAGGGCGCAATGCCACTGCCGCGAATGCCAATATATCAGCGGCGGCGCTCCAAACATGTTTCTTCTCATGCCGCCCGACGGCTTTCATTACGCCAAGGGGGCGCCCCGGCAATTTGCACGCAGCGATCTTGAAGGCGCCGTGACGCGGGAATTCTGTGCCGAATGCGGGACCCATCTGACGACGCGGCGGCCGGATCTGTCTGCCGTGATTTTGAAAGCCGGCACGCTCGACGATCCAAGCCTTTTCGGCAGCGCGCAGATGGCGATCTACACCGTCGACAAGCAGGCTTTCCATCACATCCCAGAGGGCTTGCCGACCTTCGAGCGACTGCCCCCACGATAAGAGCGGCCGATCATGAGCCGGGCTTGTCAGATATAACGTCGCCGACTGATTGCCTTGGAATCCGGGCGCGCGCCGCGGAGTGATACAAAAAATGCCTACCGCCATCTCCCCTCTCGCGCCTTCGTCCTTTCCCGAAATGCCGCCGATCGCCGGCGTGCGGCTGGCGACGGCCGCGGCCGGCATCCGCTATGCCGGACGCACCGACGTGCTGCTCGCTTTGTTCGACGCCGGAACCGCCGTGGCCGGGGTGTTGACGCGCTCGAAGTGCCCGTCGGCGCCGGTGGACTGGTGCCGCGCTCGACTCAAGCCCGGCGCGGCGAGCGCGCTGGTCGTCAACTCCGGCAACGCCAACGCGTTCACCGGCAAGTCGGGTCGCGCGGCGACCAAGCTGACCGCCGAGATCGCCGCCAAGGCGGCGCATTGCAAAACGGGCGAGGTGTTCCTCGCCTCCACCGGCGTCATCGGTGAACCGCTCGACGCGACGAAGTTCGCCGGCGTCATCGACCGGTTGACCGCCGACGCCGCGCCCGGCGGCTGGCACCAGGCCGCCCAAGCGATCATGACCACCGACACGTTTGCCAAAGGCGCCGCCGCCGTCGTGCGGATGGGTCCGAGCGCGGTGACCATCTGCGGCATCGCCAAAGGCGCCGGCATGATCGCGCCCAACATGGCGACGATGCTGTCATTCGTTTTCACCGACGCGCCGATCGCGCCCGCGGTCCTCAAGGCCTTGCTGCGCGCGGGTGTCGGCGACACCTTCAATGCCGTGACGATCGACGGCGATACCTCGACGTCCGACACGCTGCTGGCCTTCGCCACCGGCGCCGCAGCGGCGCGCGGCGTCGCCAAGGTGACATGGCTTTCCGATCCGCGGCTTCCGGCGTTTCGCAAGGGCTTCAACGCCGTGCTCGCCAATCTCGCCGAGCAGGTGGCGCGCGACGGCGAAGGCGCGCGCAAGCTCGTCGAGATCGTGGTCGAGGGCGCGGTATCGAAGAAATCCGCCCGCCGCATCGCGCTGTCGATCGCCAATTCGCCACTGGTCAAGACCGCGATCGCCGGCGAGGACGCCAATTGGGGTCGCGTGGTCATGGCGGTGGGCAAGGCCGGCGAGCCGGCCAATCGCGACCGGCTGTCGATCTGGTTTGGCGGCATCCGCGTCGCCCATAAGGGCGAACGCGACCCGGCCTATGACGAAGCCGCCGTCTCCGCCGCGATGAAGAAGCCCGAGATCGCGCTGAAGGTGGCGCTCGGCCTCGGCAAAGGCCGCGACCGCGTGCTGACTTGCGACCTCACCAAAGAGTATGTGGCGATCAACGGGGATTACCGCAGTTGAGAGCTTCTTAACCAATTCGGCGAATGCGGGCGACGGACCAGCGGCGTTGAAGGGCTCCTTTACTTGCACTGCCTATTTTGAGGTCAGGCCGTGAGCGTCAAACTCGTCCTCGTCGCCGCCTGCGCCCTCGTCGACCCCGACGGCCGCGTGCTCATCGCACAACGTCCGCCCGGCAAGCCGATGGCGGGGCTTTGGGAGTTTCCCGGCGGCAAGATCGAGCCCGGCGAGCGGCCGGAGCTGAGCTTGATCCGCGAGCTTAAGGAGGAACTGGGAGTCGTCGTCAAGGAGGAGTGTCTCGCACCGCTGACCTTTGCGAGCCACCTTTATCCCGATTTTCATCTTTTGATGCCGCTCTACGTCTGCCGTCGCTGGGAAGGAATCGTGGCGGCGCGCGAGGCGCAGAAGCTCAAATGGGTGCGGCCGCACGATCTACGCAATTACCCGATGCCGCCGGCCGACGAACCGCTGATCCCGCACCTCATCGCGCTGTTATGATGTGAGCCAAGAGGCAGAAGGCCATGCTGCAATTTTCGGCAGGCGCGATCCGGAGCACGTTGCGGCGCTTCGTGCGCGACAAACGCGGCGCTACCGCGATCGAATATGCGATGATCGCTTCCGGCGTCTCGATCGTGATTGCCGGGACGATCATCGGGCTCGGCGCCAACGTCAAGGGCCTTTATACCAGCGTCGCCGCAGCGTTGAATTAGCGCCTTTAGCGTCATTCCAGCCGAGCCCCGCCGCGGACGACGAAATCAACGCCCAGCCTTCTCCCCCGCCGAAATTTCGCGCGTGCCGAGCGCGTCGGCGAGCCGCGCTTGCGCCGAACCGGGCTTGAGCGGCTGCTGCTGATCGGGATGCGGCGCCCAGCCTGACAGCCAGACGATCTCGAAGGTTGCACGCACGCGCCCGTCATCATCGGCAAACCGCTGCGCATAGATCTCGGCCATGCGCGTCAGCGTCGCGCGCTTGAGCGGGGTGCGGCGCCGGTCGAGCAGCGCGTTGGTCGCGCCCATGCGCCGCAGATCGTGCATCAACGCGAAAGCACTGTCGTAACGCACGGTAACGCGGTCGGTGTCGGTGACGGGGAGCGCGAAGCCCGCGCGCTGCAACAGCGCGCCGAGATCGCGCAAATCGGCGAACGGCGCGACGCGCGGCGAGACGCCGCCTTCGACTTCGCTTTCGGCCGCAGCGAAGGATTGCCGCAGCTCGGTCAGGGTGTCGCCGCCGATCAGCGCGGCGAGAAACAGTCCGTCGGGCTTCAGCGCGCGGCGGACCTGCACGAGGACGCCCGGCAGGTCGTTGACGAATTGCAACGCCAGCGCCGAGACGACGAGATCGAGCGAACCGTCGCGGAACGGCAGCGCCTCCTCATCGGCGGTCACCAGCGGAGGCCCGCGCTTGGTGTCCGTCGCCGACACGGCGTCGGCGGCCACGATCGTCGCCACCGAGCCGAGGCGATGCAGCGCGGCGCGCACCGTTTCGCCCGGCGTGCCGAGGTCAACCGCCAGGTCGAAGCGCCGCAGCACCGCGCTAAGCCGCTCGGCGAGATCGTCGGCGACACGATCGAGCAGAAACGGCGCCGGCCCGAGTAAAGCCGCCCGGCGGCGGCGGGCGCGGATGAGCTCGCGATCGAAGATCAGCGGGCTCGGCGATGTCGGAGTGTCGGCCATCGTCCAATTGTCTCACGTACCGCAGCAAAAGGCTCGCAACGCAAAGCTCATGACAAGTCCATGATGGAGCGGTAGCGTGGCGTCATGGGAGACGTGTTCGGGGAACTGGCGGGTATCGCTGCCGCGCCGCGGCTCAAACGCGGCGCCGGTGCCGTACGCGCGCTGTTGCGTGCCGCGCTCGATCTCGCTTTGCCGCGGCTGTGCGCCGCTTGCCGCGAACCGGTCGAAGGCCAAGGGCTCTGTCCGACGTGCTGGTCGAAGCTCTCTTTCATCACCCGGCCCTATTGCGAACGGCTCGGCATTCCCTTCGTCTATGACCCGGGTCCGGGCATCCTGTCCATGGAGGCGATCGCCGATCCGCCGGCCTACCATCGCGCCCGCGCCGCGGTGCGCTTTGACGAGATTTCGCGCGCCCTGGTGCATGCCCTCAAATATGGCGACCGCCTCGACCTCGCGCCGATGATGGGGCGCTGGATCGGCCAAGCCGGCCGCGAGCTTCTGGCCGAGGCCGATGCGCTGGTGCCGGTACCGCTGCACTGGCGCCGGCGATGGGCGCGGCGGTTCAACCAATCGGCCATGCTGGCCGCCGCCGTCTCCGCCGCCAGCGGCGTGCCCATTGCCGCCGGCGCGCTCAAGCGCGTCAAGCCGACCACCCAGCAAGTGGGGCTGTCGCGAACCGAACGCGCCGCCAACGTGCAGGGCGCATTCCGCGTGCCGCCGGAGGGAAAGCCAGCCGTGGTCGGCCGCCGCCTTGTTCTGGTCGACGACGTGCTGACGTCGGGCGCCACGGTCGAGGGCTGCGCCAAGGCGCTCCTTCGCGCCGGCGCCGCCAATGTCGATGTGCTGGTGTTCGCCAGGGTTGCCGATCCCGTGCGAACGTCCATATAAGGGTTTGATACAATTAACGAACCGTTATGACTTCTGTCGAAATCTACACCACCCGATACTGCCCCTATTGCCACTGGGCGAAGGAGCTGCTTTCACGCAAAGGCATCAGCTTCCGTGAAATCGACGTCACGACGGATCGCACGATGCGGCAACAGATGATCGAGCGGGCGGACGGACGCACCACGGTACCGCAGGTCTTCATCGGCTCGCGGCATATCGGCGGCTGCGACGAGCTCTATGCGCTCGAGGACACCGGCAAGCTCGATCCGCTGCTCGGGCAGCCAGAAGCGCCGCCGGCATGAGCGCGGCATCGCCCTCGGCGTTCAAGATCGGGCTCATCCAGATGCGCTCCGGGCTCGATCCGCAGGCCAATCTAGCGGCCGCGCTCGCCGCTATCGAACAGGCCAAGCACGCCGGCGCCGACTACGTGCTCACGCCGGAAATGACCAACATCATCGCCAAGCGCGAACACCTGATGGCGACGATCGTGGATGAGGAACTCGACCCGACGCTCGCGGCGCTGCGCGAGGCCGCGCGCCAACTCTCGATCTACGTCCATATCGGCTCGCTGGCGGTCAAGGCTTCGCCCGACAAAGCGGCGAACCGCTCGTTCCTGATCGACCGCGCCGGCGAGGTGGTCGCACGCTACGACAAGATCCATATGTTCGATGTCGATCTGGCGAACGGCGAAAGCTACCGCGAATCGCGCACTTACCGGCCGGGCGATCTTGCCGTAGTCGCCGACCTGCCGTGGGGCCGGCTTGGCGTGACCATCTGCTACGATTTGCGCTTCCCGGCGCTCTATCGTGCGCTCGCCGAGGCCGGCGCCTTGTTTTTTTCCATCCCCTCGGCGTTCACCGTGCAGACCGGCGAGGCGCACTGGCACGTGCTGCTGCGGGCCCGCGCCATCGAGAACGGTTGCTTCGTGTTCGCCGCCGCGCAAGGCGGCACGCATGAGAGCGGGCGCGAGACCTACGGCCATTCGCTGGTGATCGATCCGTGGGGCCAAATCCTCGCCGAAGGCGGTACCGAACCCGGCGTCATCCTCGCCGACATCGATCCGGCGCAGGTCGCCGCCGCGCGGGCGCGGATTCCGTCGCTGCACCATGGCCGGCGCTTCGAGCTCGTCGAGCCGATGGCCGAGCCGACCCACCTGCGCGCAGTACGGGGGCCGCTATGATCCGCTACGCGCTCAATTGCGACCAGGGCCATGCGTTCGAGAGCTGGTTCCAGAGCTCGGCCGCCTACGACAAGCAGGCGAAGCGCGCGCTGGTGACCTGCCCGATCTGCGGCTCCGCCAAGGTCGAGAAGGCGATCATGGCGCCGCGGCTGGCGCGGGCTGAAGCCGCCGAACCGCCGCCGCCTCCGATGCTCCCGATACCGCAGCTGCCGTCGCCTGTGCCCGGCAAGACGCCGGTCGCGATCATGTCGCCGCCGGAACGCGAGCTGCGCAAAAAACTCAAAGAGCTGCGCGAGCACCTCACCAAGAACGCGGATTACGTCGGTCCGCGTTTTCCCGAGCAGGCGCGCAAAATCCATTACGGCGAGATCGAGCACCGCTCGATCTACGGCGAAGCCTCGCCGGACGAAGCCAAGGAATTGCACGAAGAAGGCATCGAATTTCATCCGCTGCCGACCCTGCCGGACGAGTTTAATTGACGCGCTTCAATAAGCCCACAGCAGCAAACCGACGCCGCAGACCACGAGCACCATGCCGAAAGCTTCGCGCGCGGTTGTGCGCTGACCGAAGGCAAAGCGGGCGATGAGCTGTGCGAACAAGACCTCGATCAAGGCGAGCGTGCGCACGCTCGCGGCGGTGGCCAGCGCAAACGCCAGAAACCAGAACTGCGAGGCCACCGCGCCGGCCAGGCCGGCGAGCAGCGAGGGTTTCCAGGCGCGCACGATGGCAACCAGCACCGACGGCTTGCGCAGCCCGAGATAGAGTGACAGCAAGACCGCCTGCAGGGCGATGCCGATCGCCAGCGTAAACGTCGCGGCAACGACGTAATTGGGCAGCCCGAGACTGAGGATGGCGCCGCGAAAGCCGATCGCCGACAGCGCGAACATGCCGGCAGAGGTAAGCCCTAACAGCGTCGGCCTAATACCGCCGAGCCGCGACCCTTCGCTCTCGCGCTTGCCGACAAGCGAAGGCTTGGTCGACATGATCACCACGCCGGCGGTGGCGACCAGAATCGCCGCCATCATCGGCCAGGTCACGATATCGCCCAGAAAGACCAGCCCGAACACCGCGACCTGGATCGGTTCGGTCTTGATGTAGGCGATGGTGACGACGAACGAGCGCTCGCCCATGGCGGCGAGCATCAGCGCGGTGGCGGCGATTTGCGCAAGCGCGCCGTCGAGTACCCAGGGCCAAAAGCTCAGCCCCGGCCGCGGCAGCGGCGATCCGGTCGCCATGAGCACCCCGGCGAGGAAAGCGAGCGCGAAGGGAAAGCCGAACAAAAACCGCACATGCGTCGCGCCGACGGTGCCGAGACCGCCGGTCAGCTCGCGCTGCATCGCGTTGCGCAGGGTCTGGGTAAAAGCGGCAATGACGGTGAAGACGGCCCAAAGCCAGCCGGTCAGCATTACGCCGCCTTCTCCGCGACGACCATGTAGTTCACGTCCATGTCGCTGGAAAGCTGCCAGCGGTCGGCGAGGAGATTATAGATCACGCCGGTTTCGTCGATGATGTGCGAACCGGCCTGCTCGATGGCGATCTCAAGCTCGTTCGGCGTGACGAACTTGTCCCATTGATGGGTGCCGCGCGGCAGCCAGCGCAGGACGTACTCGGCGCCGACGATCGCTAGCGCAAAGCTTTTTATCGTGCGATTGAGCGTCGCGACGAACAGAAGTCCGCCCGGCTTGACCATCGCCGCGGCAAGCTCGACGAACAGGCCGACGTCGGTGACGTGCTCCACAACTTCCATGGCGAGAACGACGTCGAAAGCCTCGCCGGCTTCGGCCAGAAGCTCGGCGGTGGTGTTGCGGTAATCAATCACCAGACCCGACTGCGCGGCGTGAAGCTTGGCGACCGCGATGTTGCTCTCCGACGGATCGGCGCCAGTGACCGAGGCGCCGAGCCGCGCCAGCGGCTCGCTGAGAACTCCGCCGCCGCAACCGATATCGAGAACGTGCAGCCCGGCGAGGCTGTCGAGCCGCTTCGGGTCGCGGTCAAAATGCGCGGCCGCGCGGTCGCGCACATAAGCGAGCCGCACCGGATTGAACTTGTGCAGCGGCGCCATCGGCCCGCGGGGATCCCACCATTGGCCGGCCAGCCGCGAGAATCGCGCGACCTCGCCCTGGTCGATGGTGCCGCCCGATGTCGGCCGCCGATCCATGTGTGCTTCCAATGCGTTCCAGGTTGGCTTTGCTTTAGCTTACCCCTCCCTCAGGGGGAAGGGCGATCGACGCGGCGCACAAAAAGCATGCGATTCCGCCAGCAAGAGTCGCGCGCTGCGCGGCTCTGCAATCATGCGTTTTCCGTTGGGCTCGCCGTCGACAGCGCCTCCGTCGGCCAGCGCTCATGCGTCAGCGGCACGATCATGCGGATGGAGAAGCCTTCGCGGGTATAGGTGGTGTGCACCTCCCCGTTCATTTGCCGTTCGATGACCAACCCGATCAGCCGCGAGCCGAATCCGGTATGCCGCGACCGCCGCGCCGGCGGGCCATTCCGCTCGATCCAGTCAAAGGTCAGGGTGAGGCCGCGCCGCGAGGGCGCGACCGACCAGGTCAATTCAAGCCGGCCCTGCGGCTGCGAGAGACTGCCATGCTTGATGGCGTTGGCAGCGAGCTCGTGCAGCGCGGCGCTCAGGCTAAAGGTCGGGTCCGGCTCCAGATCGACATTGGGCCCGCTGAAAGACGTCCGGTCGAGATACGGTCCCAGCTCAACGCGCAACAGCTCGGCGAGCGACGTCGATTTCCAACCGGCTTCCGTGATCAGGCGGTGCGCATTCGCCAATGCGAGCACGCGCGCCTGGTACTTGCTCATGAGGTCGGCCATGTTCTTCGAATTTTTCGCCGTCTGCGAGAACAGCGCCAGGAGCTGAGAAAACAAGTTGCCGGAGCGGTGGCGCAGTTCGCGGATCATCAGTTCGTGGCGTTGCTCCAATTGCCGCCGTTGAATCGCGCCGGCTACGAGATGGGCGACGGCAGCGAGGAACGAGGTGTCCTGCACGCTGAAGTGCCGATGCCCGCTCGTGCAGACGCCGAGAACACCATAGGCGCGTCCATCGTGGCCGGCGATCGTCGTGCTCATGCCGCTGACGCAGCCGTGATCGCGAAGGTATTGCGGAATTGCAAACCGCGTCTCCGTCGCAAAATCGGCGGTGACGATCGGAACCGCGGCGCCCAAAATGTGCCGAGCGTAGTCGTCGTGCTCCTTCGTCATCACGATCGAGCCGATGCAGCCGGCCTTCCAGCCGAAGCCGGCGCGCAGCAGAAAGTCGGTATCGCCGGGCATCAGCTCGAGAACCTTGACGAAATCGACCGGCAAGGTGAGCGCGAGCGTGCTGACCACGTCGTTGAGCAGCCGTTCGATATCGGTTTCCGCCAATGCACGCTCGCCCAGCTGCGCCAGCGCCTCCTGCTGTTTGGCCCGACTGCGCAGCTCCCGCTGCAGGGTGACCCGGTCGGTGACATCGTGGCAGAGGCCGACCATGCGCTTGGGCGCGCCGTCTTCGACCACCACCGTGCCGGCCGCCTCGATCCAACGCTCCTCGCCGTCAGGCCGCGGCGCCACGCGGTAGCGGACGCGGTAAGGGCATCCGGTGCGCAGCGTTTCGTCGAGCGCTGCAAAAACTGCGGCCCGATCCTCCTCGTGAATGTCGCGTTCGAAAAAAGCGTAAGTGCCGTCGAAGCTGCCGGGCGGCAGGCCGCACATCGACTCGATATTGCTCGACCACGTCACCGCATTGGTGGTGACGTCCCAGGACCAGATGCCCATCTGTCCGGCTTCGAGCGCAGCGCTGACCGTTGCAAAATCCGGAAAGAAGGCCGTTGCGATCTCGTCTTCCGGCTGCCGATCCGGTTCCGGCGCTGCATTCTTCTTTACCTCGGACCTGTCCATGTTCTTACAGTTCGGCCTCCGGCCCGGTGGGGTCAAGGCCGTACGCTTTGGACTCTTTGGAAAAAACGGCGCAGCCGTGGTTTAGGTTTCGCCGGGGCGGCGAAAAACCGGAGCCATTGACACGGCTTTAGGGCAGCGAAGTTCCCGTATCAATACAGGCCGAGCGGTGCGGGAGCACTATTCCCGGCGCGCGGCCGCGACTGACCGGCGATGGCGACGGCCGGCTTTGTCGATATCCGCGCCGTCATGACGACGCGCAAGCCGCCTTCGCTCGACGCATAGTGCCGGTCGTTGATCGTGACGGTTCGTTGATCGTTCGGCAGGACGATGACTTTGGTGCCGATGCCGACGCGGCCATAAAGGTCGATCACGTCCGCGTCACGCAGGCGGATGCAGCCGCTGGAGACGTGCTTGCCGATCGAGTGCGGGTCATTGGTGCCGTGAATACGGTAGGCGGTGTTGCCGAGATAAAGCGCGCGTGCGCCAAGCGGATTACCGGGCCCGCCGCCGACCCATCGCGGCAGATACGGTTGCCGTGCGATCATCTCCGCCGGCGGAATCCAATCGGGCCACTCGGACTTGCGAGAAATCGCCTCCACGCCCGACCAGGTAAAGCCTTCACGCCCCACGCCGATGCCGTAGCGCATAGCCTTGCCGTCGCCGAGCGTCAGATAAAGGAATGTGTGCGCCGTATCGATGATGATCGTGCCGGCAGCTTCGTTGCCCGTATAGTAAACGACTTGCCGCTGCAACGGCGCCGGAAGCTCGTCGCCGCCCGGCACGCCGCCGGGCTCTTCGGTTGATGTCAGCGGCTGGCGAAGGACCGCGCTGTCGCGATCAATCGGCATGTACGACAGCGATTGAGCCGACGCGGTGCCGCCGAGAATGGTTGCAAACGCCCCACAGAGAACCGCGGTGCAGGCGCGACGCCACAGCTTGTCCGCTGACATGACACCCTCCGCTATGAGTTCCGGTCAATCAAGCGCCGGCGGAGCAGAAAGGTTCCACGAAGACTCCTAAGGCTCCCGCAGTGTTTTTGATCAAGTTTCCTGTCAAACTGAGATTTCAAGCCAAGCAATTTCAAACCAAGCAACGCCGGAAGACGTTCGCCAAGCGCGGCGAAGAAATCGGGCTGAAGGAGGTATCGCAACCGACCGGAACGCGGGCGCGGGACTGCAGCGGCGTGACGGGCGGCCGAAACTCGTGCTGCCAGGCCGTCGGCTTTACGGTGGGTAGGCGGTCGCCCTTGAGCGCGCGGTCCACCGAGGCGGCAGGCGTGGAACTCAATCCGCCCGTGGTCGACAACGAGGGGAAGGAAACAAGGCTCGCCGTGACCAATGCGAATGCGACAGCCGCAACCCGAAATGACCACATGCTACGCATCGGAGTGTCTCCGAAATCCCGACAGCCCCCCGAAATCCCGACAACCCCCATGCCGCGAATACGCGAGTTCGTTTGGCCACGCGCTATCAAAAACGTGGCGACCCGAGCGCGATTCCGCAATGCGCCGAAAAATTCACCGTGTCGTGATACCGCTCACACCTGCGTGATGATGCCCGCGCCGCCCGCGGGGTGGCGGAACAAACCTTCGGGTCGCGCTTTATCATGCGGACCGGCCATCCTTTCCCCCTCCCCCCGTGTTGGGCCGGTTACATTGGGCGCAGCTGATGGACCGATCAGCTGCGCCCTAATTTTTTGCGTGGGGACTTTCATTCCGGGGCGCCGCCAACGGGTCCGGCCCGAAGTGGCCGGCCCGATGACAGGCAAAGCGGCGAACCCGGACTCCAGAGCCGCAGGTCAGCGAAAATGGATACCGGGCTCGCGGGCTGAAGCCCGCGCCCCGGAATGACGCTCAGGTGACGGAATCGCTTTGCCGCGAAAGCGCGGGAGATTACGCCGTCGGCTGCCGCTCGCGCTGACGCGCCTTGCGGCCGAAGAACAGCGCCTGACTGGCGACCGCCGACACCACCGCGAGCTGGAACGGCTTGGCAATGAGGAACGCCGGCTCCGGACGCTGCCCGGTGAGGAAGCGCTCGGGATAGGCGGTGATGAAAATCACCGGCACTTCGAACGTGCCGAGAAGCTCGTTCACGGCGTCAAGACCCGAACTGCCGTCGGCAAGCTGGATGTCCGCCAGGATCAGCCCGGGCCGTTTCTTCCGGGCGAGCGCAATCGCCTCGGTATGGGTGCGGGCGACGCCGATGACCCTGTGGCCAAGGCTCTCCACCAGCGCCTCGATATCCATGGCGATGAAGGTTTCGTCCTCGATGATCAGGACGTCGGTCGCGATCTCGGCGGCAAGTTCGCGCCCGGATTCTTCGACCAGGCCGCGCAAGGTGGGCAGATCGCATTCCAGAATCTGGGCTGCGTCCTCCTCCGAAAAGCCATCGAGCGCGACCAGCAGGAAGGCCTCGCGCGGGCGCGGCGTAATCTGCGTAAGGTGCTGTTCCGGTGGAAGATTCGGTACGGCGGCATCGGCTTTGCCGTTCACCGCGACCGAGTTCCAGATCTTGGTGAAGAGCCGATAAAGCGCGACGCGCTGGTTGGGGCCGGAATCGATGATTTGCGGGCTGGCAATGAGCGATTCCAGGGTGGCAGCGACATAGGCGTCGCCGGATGCCTGGCTGCCGGTCAGCGCGCGAGCGTACCGGCGCAAGAACGGCAGGTGCTGAAGTACCGCTTGTGAGGTCGACAAAGAACCCTCCCCTTCCAAGTTCCCGAGGCTACGGGCTACAACGTCGCTGCGCAACCAAGGTTCCAAAAAACAGTTCCCGCGGCCGGAACCAACGCTAAAGACAAGCGTTGGTGGCCAGCGATGAGGGGAGCGCCATGCGGAATTCCGGTGGACGACGGTAACGGGGGCATGACGAAAAATGAAGACCGGTAAGACAGTTATCATCGAGCCGCTGGCTCCGAACGAAGCCAAGCCGGAAACCCGGGACGCCATGGGAAGGCCAGTCACACAACGCAAGAGCGAGGTTCGCCTTGGGCGCGAGGTTCAGGCGCGCATCGGGCAGCAGTTGCGCGCCATGTATGACGAAGTCGTCAGCGAAGGCGTGCCGCAGCATATCTCCGACCTGATTCGCCGGTTGAGCGACCGAGATGATGGGGCGGCATGAAGCTCGATCCTGCCATACGCGATCAAGTGCTTGCGACGGTGCCGAGCCTGCGCGCCTTCGCCATCTCGTTGTGCGGCAATATCGACCGCGCCGACGATCTGGTGCAGGAGACCTTGCTGCGCGCGCTTGCCCATATCGACTCGTTTCAGCCCGGCACCAACATGCCGGCTTGGCTCTTCACCATCCTGCGCAATCTGTTCCGCTCCGAATACCGCAAGCGGCGGCGCGAGGTCGAGGACGCCGACGGCCGCTACGCCGAGACCCTCAAATCGCACCCCGAGCAGACCGGGCGGGTCGAATTCAGCGAGTTCCGCGCCGCGCTTGCCAAGCTGCCGTCGGAGCAACGCGAGGCGCTGATCCTGGTCGGTGCCTCGGGCTTCTCCTACGAGGACGCGGCGGCGATCTGCGGCTGCGCGGTCGGAACCATCAAGAGCCGCGTCAACCGCGCGCGCACGCGGCTTGCCGACCTGTTGGCGATCGACAGCGTCGACGATTTCGGCCCGGACCGCGCCACGCGCGCCGTGCTTGCCGGCAGCGGCCGGACTTAAACGGACAATCCTCAGAGTCGTCATTCCGGATGGGCCACTTGAGGCCGGAGCCATTGGCTCGCCCCCGGACACGAAAGCGACGGCGCTAGTACCCGGAATCATTGATGCGCGAAACGTGGTTTGAGGCGTTTTTGATGGACCTCTGACTTGGTCCAGGCAAACGGGGTGGCATTGGTGTTGTAGGCCTTGATGAAGGCATCGATGTGCTCC
>JBEKIC010000049.1:0-31425 GCA_050011955.1 Xanthobacteraceae bacterium | reverse complement strand
GCTGGTCGGAGTGGCAGGATTTGAACCTGCGACCCCCACGTCCCGAACGTGGTGCGCTACCAGACTGCGCTACACTCCGACATTGGCGGCGCTTATACAGTCCGCGTTCCGGCCCTGCAAGCGCCGGCCGTTTCCGCTATCTAGTGCCGGTCTGGCAGGCAAGAAATCCATGACAGCTCCGCTGGTCACCCGCCTATCGAAGGCTGATGCCGCGTCCGTCGCCGACGCGGCGCGAGTCCTCGCCGCCGGCGGCCTGGTCGCGTTTCCGACCGAGACCGTCTACGGCCTCGGCGCCGACGCGACCGACGGGCGAGCCGTCGCGCGGCTCTACCAGGCCAAGGGCCGTCCGGCCTTCAACCCGCTCATCGCCCATGTCGCGGATCTGAACGCCGCGCAGGCGCTCGGCCGTTTTGATGCGGACGCGACGCGGCTTGCCGCCGCGTTCTGGCCGGGACCGCTCACGCTCGTTCTTGCCAAGGCGGCCCATTGTCCTGTCGCCGAGCTGGCGACGGCCGGCCTCGACACCATCGCGGTGCGCGTGCCCAATCACAAAGTGGCGCGCGATATTCTGCGGGCCTTCGGCAAGCCCGTCGTCGCGCCCTCGGCCAACCGCTCCGGCCACCTGTCGCCGACCACGGCTGACCACGTGCTGGCCGATCTCGGCGGCCGCATCGATCTTATTGTCGACGGCGGCGCGACCCCGGTCGGCATTGAATCGACCATCGTCGCCTGCCTCGGCGAGCCCGTCCTGCTGCGGCCTGGCGGCCTGCCGCGCGCGGCGATCGAGCGCACGCTCGCGCGCAAGCTTACCGATCCACCGGCCGCCGGCACCGATGACGCTCCGCTCGCGCCCGGTATGCTCGCCTCGCATTATGCGCCGCGGACGCCGCTGCGGCTGAACGCCCGCCGCGTCGAGGCCGGCGAGGCTCTGCTCGCCTTCGGACCCACGCCGGCGGAAGGCGCCGGGCGCGCCAAAAGCATGCTCAACCTGTCCGAACGCGGCGATCTGATCGAGGCGGCGGCCAATTTGTTTTCGCAGTTGCGCGCGCTCGATGCCGCCGGTGCCGGCGCGATCGCCGTCATGCCGATCCCGGCCGACGGCCTCGGCGAGGCCATCAACGACCGCCTCGCCCGGGCGGCAGCGCCGCGGTGATCTGCAAGCTTGCGGAGCAACAAGGCGGCTGTCATCTATCTAACGTGCCAGGGCCCGATAGGCGGCCCTAATGGACGCGCCTTGATGCTCGATAAGCCGCCCAAAACCATCGATCCCGCGCTGCTGGCGCGGTTCGCCGCCATCGTCGGCGAGAAATACGCCATCACCGACCGGCTGGCGCAGGCGCCTTATCTGGTCGAGATGCGCGACATGTTCCAAGGCCGCACGCCGATGGTGCTGCGGCCGGCGTCCGTCGCCGAGGTGTCGCAGATTTTGCAGCTCGCCAACGAGACGGCAACCCCGCTGGTGCCGCAAGGCGGCAATACCGGCCTGGTGGGCGGCCAAATTCCGTTCAACGACGAGATCGTGCTGTCGCTGACGCGGCTTGATCGCGTCCGCGAGGTCGACCCGACCTCGAACACCATCACTTGCGAGGCCGGCGTCACCTTGCAGCATGCCCGCGAAGCCGCCGCCGCGGTCGATCGGCTCTATCCGCAATTGCTGCCGTCCGAGGGCACCTGCACCATCGGCGGCAACCTCGCCACCAATGCCGGTGGCACCGCGGCGCTGGCCTACGGCATCGCCCGCGCTCACGTGCTCGGCATCGAGGTGGTGCTCGCCGACGGCCGCATCCTCAACGACCTCAACAAGCTGAAGAAGGACAATACCGGCTACGATCTGAAGAATCTGTTCATCGGCGCCGAAGGCACGCTCGGCGTCATCACCGCGGCAGTGCTGCGTCTGGTGCCGCGGCCGCGCGCGGTCGAGACCGCGTTTGCCGGCGTGGCTTCGCCGCAAGCGGCGCTCGATCTCCTCGACATCGCCACGCAGAATTCCGCCGGCGAGGTCACCAGCTTCGAGCTGATGCCGCGCTTCGGAATAGAGCTCGTGGTGCGCCACGCCGCCGGCTGCCGCGATCCGCTCGGCACGCAGCATCCCTGGTACGTGCTGATCGAGCTTTCCTCGCAGCGCCGCAGCGGTCTGCGCGAGGTGATGGAGGATATCCTGGCGCAGGGGCTGCAACGCGGCTTCGTCGCCGACGCGACCATCGCCGACAGCCTCGAACAGGCGAAGGCGTTCTGGCGAATCCGCGAAATGTTCAGCGAGGTGCAGCGTCACGCCGGCGGCTCGATCAAGCACGATGTCTCGGTGCCGGTGGCGGCGGTGCCGGCGTTCCTTGCGGAGGCGGCGGTGGCGGTCACCGCGCTTATTCCCGGCGCGCGGCCGATACCGTTCGGCCATCTCGGCGACGGCAATATCCATTACAACATCAGCCAGCCGGCCGGCGCCGACAAGGCGGAATATCTCGCGCGCTGGCACGAGGTGAACGCCGCCGTTTTCGCGGTGGTGAAGAAGTACGGCGGCTCGATCTCGGCCGAACACGGCGTCGGCGTGCTCAAGCGCGATCTGTTGCCGTCGGTGAAGGATCCGGTCGCGCTCGACCTCATGCGCAGCCTCAAGCGCATGCTCGATCCCAAGAGCATCCTCAATCCCGGCAAAGTGCTGTAGCACCGGCGCGAGCTAAAACAGCGACGGTTGATTGCTCGGTTTCTTCGGCTTCGCCGGCGCGGCCGGGGCAGCGGCCGCAGGCTGCGCATTGCCGCCAGGCGCAGCGGCAGCCGGCGCGATGAGGTCCGCGGAATCATTCGCCACGCGGTTCACGGCCGGCGAGACTTCGTAGCCTTCGAGCAAAGATTCGGAAGCCGGCGCGATCAGCGCGGCGGCGGTCATGGCGTCAACTTTGGCGCAATCGAGCCAAAGGTCGAACGCTTCCGGCGGCACGATGACCGGCATGCGGTCGTGGATCGCGGCAAGCACGCGGTTCGCCCGTGTGGTGACAATGGCGGCGGTGTCGACTTCTTCGCCGTTCGGGCCGGTCCAGGTTTCCCACAGCCCGGCAAAAGCGATCGGTCCGCCGGATTTAGCCCGCACGAAATAGGGACGCTTCGGCGTACCGGCCCGCCAGTCATAGAAGCCGTCGGCGGGAATGAGGCAGCGCCGCCGCCGCACGGCGTTGCGAAAGGCGGGCTTGTCGAGCACCGATTCGCCGCGCGCGTTGACCAAGAGCGAGAACGTCTTGGGATCCTTCACCCAGGCTGGCAGCAATCCCCAGCGCATCAGCGCGAAAGAGCGCTTGCCGTCGACCAATCGCACCAGCGGAATCGGCTGGGTCGGCGCCACGTTGTAACGGGGCGGGAAATTGGGCTGCTCGGGGTAGCCGAACAGCGCCCTGACCGCAGCCGGCGGCGAGGTGATGACATATCGTCCGCACATTGGGATAAACCAATCCGGTAAGCGAATGACGGTGGTACGCCGTTTCCGATCATAGCCAAATGGGATCGGCCTTTGACGAGTGCCAGCAGCGAAACGCGAACTTATCCGGCGCGGCCGTATCTGGCGGTGAGCGCCGCCATATTCCGCGACGGCCGCGTGCTGATCGTGCGCCGCGCGCGGCCGCCCTCCCAGGGGCTGCATACCCTGCCTGGCGGGGTGGTCGAACTCGGCGAAACCCTCGAGCAGGCCGTAATCCGCGAGGTCCGTGAGGAAACCAGCCTCGACATCGAGCCGCTGGCGCTCGCCGGCTATCGCGACGCCATCGTGCGCGACGCCGGTGGACGTATTGAGCGGCATTTCGTCATTCTGCCGTTCGCGGCGCGCTGGATCGCCGGCGAAATAGCGCTCAGCGAGGAGTTGGCCGAGGCGCGTTGGCTTCTGCCGTCCGAGCTTGCCGGGCTTAAGACCACCGAGGGGCTTGCGGACATCGTCGCCGCCGCCTGGGGGCGGATCGCCGCGCTTGACTGAAAAGCGCCTCAACCCTGCCGCGTTGTCACGCTTGCTGTTCGGCGCTTTCGGCCCCTATGCTCGCGCCAACCCGATGTTTCGCACCTTCCTCATTGTTTCCCTGATGCTTTGTCTCGGCGCGACAACCACTCGCGCCCAGTTTTTCCTGCAACCACCCGTCCAGCCCCGACCGCAGCCTCCTGCCCAGCCGCAGCTTCAGCCCAGAGCTGCGCCGCCAGTTCAGCCCCAATCTCAGCCTCCGGCGCCACCCCAGCCGACCTCCGCCCCCTACGACCACGACCTGCAGCGCCTCGCCGAAATCCTCGGCGCGCTGCATTTTCTGCGCGGTATTTGCGGCTCGAACGAAGGCCAGAAGTGGCGCAATGAGGCGCAAGCGCTAATCGACGCCGAAGCGCCGGCCGGCGAGCGCCGCGACCAGATGGTCGCGGGCTTCAACCGCGGCTATCGCGCTTTCCAGCAGAGCTACCGCACTTGTACGCCGGCGGCTGATTTCGCCGTTCGCCGCTATCTCGACGAGGGTGCCAGGATCGCCCGCGAGATCACCGCCCGCTACGCCAACTGACCTTGTCCCGGCCGGGACGCGGATGGAGGGGTGTATCTAGCGGAACAAGCTCGCGAATTAACCCTTCCTCAAGGTTCGACTTAGCGTCCGCCGAGGCCATGCTAACTTGCGCGCGGGTCAGGGACGCTGCAGTCCTGCGGCGACAACGTGATTGCAATGAACACGGCGAGACAAAATCCGGCGGCGCGCGACGCCGTATCGGATCACGAACAGAAACGCCTGGCGCTGATTTGTCTGCAGGAGGCGTGGGCGGAGGCGCATCACGACGGCATCGATGGCGATTGCCTGGCGCAAACCGCGCTCTTTCTGGCGCTCGCCGAGCTGATTTCCACCTACGGCGAGGAAGCCGCCGCCCGGTACGCGGAAAACCTCGCCCCCCGCATTCGCAACGGCGAATTTTCGGTGGAGCTGTCGCGGCAATAGCCCCGCGGGACGGCTGACCAGCCACTTGAGCGGACGCGGCCGGCACCTTAGTTTCGGTGTCTGATGCCAGGACAGTCTGCTCATATGAAGGCCGCCCTTCTCCCGGACCGCGGCGTGCTCAAGGTTGCCGGCGACGACGCGCGAAGCTTCCTGCATGGGCTCGTCAGCGCCGATATCCTCAAACTCGGCCTTGGCGAGGCGCGCTTCTGCGCGCTGCTATCACCGCAAGGCAAGATCATCGCCGATTTCATCGTCGTCGAAGCGCCGGCGCAGCATGGCGGCGGCTTCTTTCTCGACGTGCCGCACGCTGTCGCCAAGCCGCTCCTCGACAAGCTCAACCTCTACAAGCTGCGTTCGCGCCTCATCGCCGAGGACTCCTCCGACACGCTTGGCGTTCTCGCGGCTTGGGACAGAGACGGTAGCCTGGCATTTGGCCTTTGCTATGCCGATCCGCGCCTGCCGGCGCTGGGCCTACGGGCGATACTGCCGCCGCAACGTGCCGCCGATGCCGCCGCTGCGCTCGGTGCCGCCCTTGTCGACGCCAGCGAATACGAGGCACACCGCATCGCGCTCGGCATTCCGCAGGGCGGCGTCGATTTTCAATACGGCGACGCCTTCCCGCACGAGGCCGACATGGATCAGCTCGGCGGCGTCGATTTCACCAAGGGCTGTTACGTCGGCCAGGAGGTGGTTTCGCGCATGGAGCATCGCGGCAGCGCGCGCACGCGCACGGTGCCGGTTCGCTACGACGGCGCGGCGCCGCCGCCGGCCGGGACCGCAATCACGGCCGGCGGACGCCAAATCGGCGCGATGGGTTCCGCCGCCGCCGGCCGCGGGCTCGCGCTGTTGCGCCTCGACCGGGTGGCGGAGGCGATGTCGCACGGCGAACCGCTTCTCGCCGGCGGCGTTGCGATCTTGCCGATCAAGCCGGATTGGGCGCGTTTTGCCTTTCCCGACGGGACCAAGGCCGCCGAATGACGACCGCCGCCGCTCGCCACGCCGACGCCCTTGCGCGCTGTCCCTGGCCGAAGGACGATCAGCTCTACCTCGCCTATCACGACGAGGAATGGGGCGTGCCCGAATTCGACGACCGCGCGCTCTATGAAAAGCTCGTGCTCGACGGTTTTCAGGCCGGCCTGTCGTGGATCACCATTCTGCGCAAGCGCGAGAATTTCCGTCGCGCCTTCGACGGTTTCGTTCCGGAAAAAATCGCCCGCTACAGCCCGAAGAAGGTCGAGCGCCTGATGCAGGACGCCGGCATCGTGCGTAACCGCGCCAAGATCGAGGGCGCGGTGCTCTCGGCGCGCGCTTGGATCGAGGCGATGGAGAACGGCCCCGGCTTTGCGAAATTGCTGTGGGACTTCGTCGACGGCGAGCCCAAGGTCAACCAGTTTCGCAGCATGCGGCAGGTGCCGGCGGAAACCGCGACATCGCGCGCGATGTCGAAGGAGCTGGCCCGGCGCGGTTTTAAGTTTTGCGGGCCGACCATTGTCTACGCCTTCATGCAGGCCGTCGGAATGGTCAACGATCACCTGATCACCTGCCACCGCCATGAGGCGGTGCAGAAGCTCGGCAGAAGGGTGTGATACACCTGCTTGGTCATGGCCGGGCTTGTTCCGGCTATCCATGTGGGAACGATCGCTCGCCTTCATCCTGACATGCCAAGGCTTCCATTACCGCCCTCCCCCGGGTCTCCCTCGCACAAAGCGACAGCGAGCGTGCCGCGCAAGCCGGCCGCGACCAAGCCGCGCGCGATCTCGCCGCGCGCCTGGCAGCGGATGCTGTCGGGGCGGCGGCTCGATCTGCTCGATCCTTCGGCGCTCGATATCGAGGTTGAGGACATTGCGCACGGCCTCGCCCGGGTGGCGCGCTGGAATGGGCAGACCAGCGGCGCGCACATTTTTTCCGTGGCCCAGCACTCGCTCTTGGTCGAGGCGCTAGCGCGCGCCCGCGTGCCGCGGCTCGATCGCAGCCGGCGCCTGGCGGTGCTGCTGCATGATGCGCCCGAATACGTGATCGGCGACATGATCTCGCCGTTCAAGGCTGTGATCGGCGATGCCTATAAGGCGGTGGAGCGGCGGCTCCTTGCGGCTATTCATCGGCGCTTCGGGCTGCCGGTAAAATCCGCGCCGGAACTCGAAAAGCTGATCAAGATCGCCGACCGCGAAGCGGCCTATCTCGAAGCGACTAGCCTTGCCGGTTTTGCCGCCGCCGAGGCGCGACGGTTCTTCGGCCGCCCGCCCGTCATTTCTCCCGCGATCGAGCGCGATTACCTCAAGCCCTGGCCGGCCGAGACGGCGCAGGCCCGCTACCTCGAGCGGTTCCGCAAACTGGTCGATGAACCGTCCGGCCCGTCACGGCGGGACCATAGGCCGCTATGAGCGGCACACTTGCGCCGCCCTGCCATACCTATATGAGACTGACCGAAGCACCGTTTTGACTGCGATCCGCGTCTTTCCATGATTCACGTCTGCTCGCTCGCGCGCCTGCACGAAACGGTCGAAGACACCGGCGCCCGCCACGTCGTCTCGCTGATCGGCGACGAGGCGCGCATCGAACGACCGAGCGCCATCGAGGCGGAAAATCACCTTTGGCTGCGGCTGCACGACATCAGCGCGCCGCTCGACGGCTATATCGTGCCGGCGGAGGAGCATGTCGCCAATCTTCTGGATTTCGTCCGCCGCTGGGACCGCCGCGCGCCGCTGGTCGTGCATTGCTACATGGGCATCAGCCGCTCGACCGCGAGCGCCTTCGTCAGCGTCTGCGCGCTCAACCCGCATCGCGACGAGCAAACAATCGCGCGGGCGTTGCGCAGCGCCTCGCCGACGGCAACACCAAACATCCGAATCGTATCGCTCGCCGACCGGCTGCTCGGCCGCGACGGCCGCATGGTCGCGGCGATCGAAATGATCGGCAGCGGGGTGCTGACTTCGGAGGCCGCGCCGTTCCGGCTCGATCTGGAATGACTAGCTAACGAGAGGAATCACTCCTCGATAGCCGGCCGCAACGTCGCCATGGGCGTCGGCCGCGCCGGCGCCGGCGCGCGGCTTATCAGCTGAGCGCGCGGGTTATGCTGGTAGAAGTCGCAATAAGCAAAGCCCAAGCCCGCGATCGAGCCGCGGAAGCTCCGGTAATCGATCTTCTGCACCCTGAAACATGGTTCAATCGGCAGGCCGGACAGATGGGCGCACATGGCCGTACCTTCGACTCTGAGGGTTCCGGCGGGCAGGCTGGCGAAGCGCATTGCGCCGCGGCCGCCCGGCCGGATGGTGCCGACAACAGACCCGTCGGAAAAAACGCGGCCCATGCCTGCGGTGCCGTCGAAACAATTGTAGGCAAACAGCTTGCCGACGACGAACGCCCTGGCCTGGTCCGGCCCGAGCTCCTCGGCGACGGCCGAGGCGGCTCCCAACACGCACGCACAGACGACAGCCACGCGCAGCAACATTGTCGACTCCACATTGACCTGCAGAGGATTAACGAAATTTCTTAATTGTCCCCTTACCATAAGGCCCTGCATGCTGGACAAGATTCCTGGCGAAATTCTGAACTGCTTACCGAATTTTTACCACAATTCGCCCGCGCACCTCTCCGGCTAGGATGCGCGCCCCGGCGTCGATGACATCGGCGAGCCCGATTTCGCTGGTCATCGCCGCGATCTTCGCGCGGTCGAGATCGGCCTCCAAGCGGCGCCAAGCCTGCTGCCGCAGCGGCAGCGGACACATGACCGAATCGACGCCGAGAAGCGACACGCCGCGCAAGATGAAAGGGGCGACCGTGGTCGGCAAGTCCATACCGCCGGCCAGTCCACAGGCGGCGACGGCGCCGCCATAGCGCGTCATCGACAGCACATTGGCGAGCGTCGTCGAGCCGACGGCGTCAATGCCGCCGGCCCAGCGTTCCTTGCCGAGCGGGCGCGGCGGACCGGTCAGCTCCTTGCGCTCGATCACCTCGGCGGCGCCGAGCTCCTTGAGGTAGGCCGCTTCAGCGGGTCGCCCGGTCGAGCCGATGACGGTGTAGCCGAGCTTGGCCAACAGCGCGACGGCAACCGAGCCGACGCCGCCGGCGGCGCCGGTGATGATCACAGGCCCGCGCGCCGGCGTGACCCCGGCGCGCTCCAGCGCCATCACCGACAGCATGGCGGTATAGCCGGCGGTGCCGATGGCCATGGCGTCCCGGGCGCTCATGCTGGCCGGCAGCCGCACCAGCCAGTCGCCCTTGACGCGCGCCTTCTCCGCATAGCCGCCGAGATGGGTCTCGCCGCAGCCCCAGCCGTTGAGGATCACCTTGTCGCCGGATTTCCAAGCGGGATGCGAGGAGGCCTCCACCGTGCCGGCGAAATCGATGCCGGCGATCATCGGGAAGCGGCGCACCACCGGCGATTTGCCGGTGACCGCGAGCCCGTCCTTGTAATTCACCGTCGACCAATCCACGGCGACAGTGACGTCCCCCTCCATCAAATCCTTCTCGTCGAAATCGGCGAGCCGGACCGTTTGTCCGGCCTCGGTCTTATCGACGACGATCGCCTTGAATGTGCTCACGCTCTGACTCCGGCCTTGCTGTTCGCCATCCTGCTTGCCATGGCTGGTCATTTGCCGGCCACCGCATCCCCAAGCGCGGAGTTTGGAAGACGCCGATGCGCGGCACAAGCGGTTTACACGCGGGTCTACCCCGCGCCGGGCTGCGTCGTTTAAAGTTTTGCGGTGCGCGCGGTCTTGCTGCCGGCCAAGTCGGCCGGCGACGCCGCGGCTTCGGGGATTTTCGCCGCCGCATCCGGGCTCTTCATGCCGGCCGCGGAAGCCTTCGCCGCTTCGGGAATTTGTGCGGCGGCGCCGGCCGGCTTCGGAGCGATCGGCGCCCAGTTCGGCGCGTCCGACCCGTCGCCCCAGGCGCGCGGCCGATAGAAGGTGTGGACGCCGAGCTTGTACATCTTCTTCATTTCGTGGACCCAGCTCGGGTGCACCCAATAGGCGTGATAGTGCGTGGCGTGGCCGACGTCGGCGAGCCAGATATTGCCGTCGAGCGTGTCCTTGGCGATGCGTTTGGCCTGCGCCCACATGTCGGGCTCGTCGATGCGGCTCAAATCCTTGCCTTCGCAGGCGAAGGTGAACTGGCAGGCGAGATGCCGGTTGGCGTTCTGATAGACCACGCCGCACACATTGTCCGGGTAAAAGCCGGAGAAAACGCGGTTCATCACCACTTGCGCGACCGCCATCTGTCCGCGCAACGGTTCGCCGCGCGCCTCGAAATAGACGGCATCGGCTAGACATTTCTCCGCCCTGGCGCGCGGCTTGCCGGTAAGGCCGAGACGCTCCGCCGGGCTTCTGAGCAGGCTGACATCGTTCTTGCCCGCCACGGTTTCGCCGCCGGCGCCGGCATCGCGCGGTGCTTGCAGGGCGGAAAGCTTGATGTCCGGATCGACCGACGGCGACACCAGAACCGGCTCCGCGCCCGGCTGCCAGTGCTCCAGTCCGCTGCGCGATCCCATGGCGGTAACGCCGAAATAAAGCTGCGTGTTGCGCTCGGCCGGATCCTCGTCAAGGACGGACAGCGAGGCGAACGGCGATTGCGCTTCGGGCGGATCGCTCTCGCCGGCTGCCGGGATTTCCGGCGGCTTGTCGGCCAGTGCGAGGTCGTCCTCGGCCTCCGCATCGCGGGCGCTGTCAGGCCTATCCTGCACAGCGGAACTCGGCTGCAAAGCCGCGGTGATCTGATGGCTGCGCTGCTCGGCCGCCGGCAACGCGCCGGTCACGTCGGGCGCGGCTTCCGGCAGCGCCGCGGAGGGTGCCGGCTGGCGCTGTTCGGCGTCCTTGGGACGCGGCGCCATGAATGGTGCCGGCCGCGCGGGTTGCGGCGCATCGATCGGCTGCGCCTGCGGCAAGCTCTCGGGTTGGCTCGAACCGGGAGCGGGCTCCGGCAACGGCATGCGGTCGCCCTTGAGCCGGCGATTGACACTCGGATAGTCGATTTGCAGCGCGGCGCGCGCCATCGGCGGCGCGTCGACCGACCACGTCTTCACATTGAGCGAGCGCGGATCGAAATTGACCGGCTGCGCGCCGAACGGTTCCGGCATCGCCGTGCCGATCGGGCGCGCAAAGCTGAATGTCGCGGCGTGAATGGTGCCGAACGGCGAAGCGATCAGGTGGTCGCGCCAGCGGTCGGAAACGCCCGGCTGTCGCGCGAAGAACGCCGCGAGGTCCTGATATCCGATCGACGTCGGCATGAACGCGACGCAGAAAGCGCTGAGCCAGAACGGCCCAGACAACGCGCCCGTTGGCCGGGTACGCAACGCAACCATCACCCCTCACGCGCACGCTCGTTAAGCGACGCATCCCCAATTCAGCAAACGCTGCCGTAGTGGCGCGAATGCGACACATCCAACTATTGTCGGGTTAACCTTGCGAAGGCGTTAATTCGATTGCGCAGCAGATAAAGCCGAAGCCGCAGCGCGGCCGAGCGCGCGTGAACGCGTGGCGTTGTCTTTTCATTAACCAGATGACTTAGAGCGTGCTCTACGCTTGCGAACTGGCGCCGCGGCCCAACGCAGCTTGAGCAGCGGCCAATCGCGCGATCGGCACGCGAAACGGCGAGCAGGACACGTAGTCGAGCCCGAGCTCGTGGCAGAACGCGACCGAGGCGGGATCGCCGCCGTGCTCGCCGCAGATGCCGAGCTTGAGTTTCGGCCGCACCTTGCGACCGCGCTCGGCGGCGATGCGGATGAGTTCGCCGACGCCCTCGCGGTCGATCGACACGAACGGGTCGATCGCCAGAATGCCCTTCGACGTGTAGATGCCCAAAAAGCTCGCCGCATCGTCGCGGCTGATGCCGAAAGTGGTCTGCGTCAGATCGTTGGTGCCGAAAGAAAAGAATTCGGCGGTCTCGGCGATCTCGCCGGCCCTTAATGCCGCGCGCGGCAGCTCGATCATGGTGCCGACCTGGTATTTGATCTTGCTCTTGGTCTCGGCGGCGACGGTTTCGGCCATGGCGTCGATGCGTTCCTTAACCAAATCGAGTTCGGCCTTGCCGGCGATGAGCGGCACCATGATCTCCGGCACCACCGCGGCGCCGGTCGCGCGGCCGGCCTCGACCGCGGCCTCGAAAATGGCGCGCGCCTGCATTTCCGCGATCTCCGGATAGGCGATCGCCAGCCGGCAGCCGCGGAAGCCGAGCATCGGATTGAATTCGTGCAGCTCGCGGGCGCGGTCGGCGAGTTTTCGCGGGTCCGCGCCCATGGCCTGCGCCACCGCCGCGATCTCCTCGTCGGTGTGCGGCAGGAATTCGTGCAGCGGCGGATCGAGCAGGCGGATGGTCACGGGCAGCCCGCCCATGATCGTGAACAGCTCGACGAAATCCGCCCGCTGCATCGGCAGGAGCTTGGCGAGCGCGGCACGGCGCGCCGTCTCGTCCCCGGCCAAGATCATCTCGCGCACGGCGCGGATGCGGTCCTCGTCGAAGAACATATGCTCGGTGCGGCAGAGCCCGATGCCCTCGGCGCCGAACTTGATGGCGGCCCGCGCATCGGCCGGCGTGTCGGCGTTGGCGCGCACCTTGAGCTTGCGCGCCGCGTCGGCCCATTTCATCAGCGTGGCAAATTCGCCGGCGAGCTCCGGCTCGCGCATCGCCACCTTGCCGGCGAGCACCTGGCCGGTCGAGCCGTCGATGGTCAGGATGTCGCCCTTCTTCAGCGTCGTGCCGCCGGCGGTCAGCGTCTGCGCGCGATAGTCGACGCGGAGCGCACCGGCGCCGGAGACGCAGGGCTTGCCCATGCCGCGCGCGACCACGGCGGCGTGCGACGTCATGCCGCCGCGCGTGGTCAGAATGCCCTCGGCGGCGTGCATGCCGTGAATGTCCTCGGGCGACGTTTCGATGCGGACCAGGATCACCTTGTGGCCCTGGCTCTTGAGCAATTCGGCCTCCTCCGAGGAGAACACGATCTCGCCGCAGGCGGCGCCCGGCGAAGCCGGCAGGCCGCCGGCGATCACCTTGCGCTCGGCGTTCGGATCGATGGTCGGATGCAGGAGCTGATCGAGCGCGGCGGGATCGACGCGGGTCACCGCCTCCTCCTTGCTGATCAATTTCTCCTGCGCCAGCTCGACGGCGATGCGCAAGGCGGCCTTGGCGGTGCGCTTGCCGCTGCGCGTCTGCAGCATCCACAGCTTGCCCTGCTCCACCGTGAATTCGAGATCCTGCATGTCGCGGTAATGCCGCTCGAGCGCGGCATGGATGCGCTTGAGCTCGGCGAAGGCCTGCGGCAGCGCCGCTTCCATCGAGGGCTTGTCCGAGCCGGCCTCCTGGCGCGCTTCCTCGGTGATCTCCTGCGGCGTGCGGATGCCGGCGACCACGTCCTCGCCCTGCGCATTGATGAGGAATTCGCCGTAGAGCTTTTTCTCGCCGGTCGACGGATTGCGGGTGAACGCAACGCCGGTCGCAGAGGTCTCGCCCATATTGCCGAAAACCATGGCCTGCACGTTGACCGCGGTGCCCCAGCTTTCCGGGAGGCTGTGCAGGCGCCGATAGGTGATAGCGCGCTGGTTCATCCATGAGCCGAACACGGCGCCGATGGCGCCCCACAATTGCGCGTGCGGGTCCTGCGGAAACGGCTCGCCCCGCTCCTTCTCGACGCGCTCCTTGTAGCGGACGACCAGTTGCTCCCAGTCGTCGGCCTCGAGGTCGGTGTCGAGCGTGTAGCCGTTGCGGTCCTTGTGCTCGTCGAGGATTTCCTCGAAATGATGGTGCGGGATGCCGAGCACCACGTCCGAATACATGGTGATGAAACGCCGGTAGCTGTCATAGGCGAAGCGCTTGTCGCCGGATTTTTCCGCAAGCGCCGCCACGGTCAGGTCGTTGAGGCCGAGATTGAGCACGGTGTCGAGCATGCCCGGCATCGACGCGCGGGCGCCCGAGCGCACCGAGACCAGCAGCGGATTCTTGCCGTCGCCGAAGGTCTTGCCGGTGACGCGGCCGACCTCGGCGAGCGCCACTTCCACCTGCGGCTTCAAATCCTTCGGGTAGGTTTTGCCGTGCTGGTAGAAATAGGTGCACACCTCGGTGCTGATGGTGAAGCCGGGCGGCACCGGCAGCCCGAGATGCGCCATCTCGGCGAGGCCGGCGCCCTTGCCGCCCAGCAGATCGCGCATGTCGGCGCGGCCGGCCGCCTTGCCGCCGCCGAAGCTATAGACCCATTTGCCCTTGGCGGCGGTCTTGGCTGAGGCGCGTTTCACCGCGGCTTTGGCCGGCCGGGAGCGCTTCACAGGCTGCCGGGAGATTTTTGAGCGCGATTTGACCATGGCACCATAAATTCGATTTCAGGCATCCGGCCGACGCGATGAAGCTAGTGGACGAAATGATAGATGCCGTTGAGCCCCATCAATCCGACAACGATGAGGTAGATGGCTACAATGAAATTCAACAGCCGCGGCATGATCAGGATCAAAATGCCGGCGATGAGTGCAACAAGCGGCGTGATGTGAGCGGCGGTGATGACCATGGGCTTTCCTTAAGGCTCGGGACAATGCCTGCGAATAGGCGCGCGGAGTGCGGCCGGCAATCGACACGATTACAACGCCCAGGCCGCGGCTTGGTTCTATGCGACAAGCCAAGACAAGGAAAGCCCGAGCGCGGAGTGCCGGCAAGGAGAAGGCGCATCGCGTAACACGGCATGCGACTGCGTTCTCGCGGCGCGTCAGCGTCCGAGCCTTGCTGCAAGCGTCACGAAAGGCCTCCCCAAAAGGGAGGAATGGAGCGCCGGGAGGCGCCAGGGTCGTGGGCCGCGCCACGCGGACGGATGTTACCACCCGCTCGCGCCTCGGGCGCGGCGCGCGCCACAGAACGATCCGCTTGCGCGGACCGCCTGCTTCGGGCGCGCGGCGCCTCCCGGCGCTCCACCGCGGTTGTCGCCAGGGCGGGCCGACCGCCGCGGCGCAAACCGCATCCGCCCTGCCGATCGGTGGTCGCCGGCGACCGCCATCGACGAGGGTGATTCGATGTCTTTGTAACCGAATTGACGACGAAAGTCAATAGAAATGTGACGGCCCGACGGTATGCGACTCCTTCTCCCCGCGTGCGGGGAGAAGGTTGGGATGAGGGGGCCCTCTCCGCTGGGCTCAGAATCGCGGCAGCGCCCCCTCACCCTCGCTTCGCTCGACCTCTCCCCGCATCCGAAGTCGGATGTTTCCGACTTCGGCCACGTAATATTGCCGAACTCGGGAACACCCGAGTTCGGTGGGGAGAGGTGATTATCCCTCGATCTTGGAAAAATCCGCCACGGCGCGGGTGGCGGCGCGGATTTCGTTGAGCAGCTTGAGCCGATTCTCGCGCAGTTCCTTGTCCTCGACGTTGACCGTCACCTTGTCGAAGAAGGCATCCACGTGGGGCCTTAAGCGCGCCATGGCGCGCATGGCGGTCTCGAAATCTTCGGCCGCGACAGCGCGCTCGGCCTCGGCCTTGGCAGTGTCGATCGCCTGTGCCAGCGCCTTCTCCTCAGGCAGCGTGTAGAGCTTCGGATCGGGTGCGCCGGTATATTCGCGACCGTCCCTTTTTTCCTCGATGCGGATGATGTTGGTCGCGCGCTTATAGCCAGCGAGCAGGTGATTGCCGTCCTCGGTATCGAGGAATTTCCCCAGTGCCTCGACGCGGTGGACGATGAGAAGAAGATCGTCTTGGCCTTCGAGCGCAAACACCGCGTCCACTAAATCGTACCGCGACCCTAGTTCGCGTAGCTGGACCTTCAAGCGATCGGCGAAGAAAGCGAGAAGGTCATCTGCCTTTTTTCTCTCCCATTCTTGAACAGGAACAGAGAGGTGTTCTTCGCCTAACATCAATGTTGATGCGTCTGTCGAGAGTTTTGTTAGCTGGGAGAGCAAGCCCTCTGGATTGATGTCCCCGGTAGCTTGAAACGGTGCCATTCTTTTCAATATATCACCCGTTGCTCCTTTTAGGAGTTGCCCCATCGCTCGCCGTCCCAATACAACGAACGCAGGCCAGAGCAACAAGCGTACGTTGTTCTCTAGCACAATTCTAATCACCCCTAACGCCGCCCGGCGCAGCGCAAACGGGTCCTTGCTCCCGGTCGGCTTCTCGTCGATGGCCCAGAATCCAACCAGCGTATCGAGTTTGTCGGCCAACGCCACCGCAACCGACACAGGATCGGCCGGCACGAAATCGTCGGGTCCTTCCGGCCGATAGTGGTCCTCGATTGCATGGGCGACGGCCTCGTCCTCGCCCTGCGCCTCGGCGTAATATTTGCCTATCGTGCCTTGCAGATCGGGAAATTCGCCGACCATTTCGGTGAGCAAATCCGCCTTGCACAGTCGCGCGGCGCGTTTGGCTTTTTCCACATCGGCGCCGACGAGCGGCGCCAGTTCTGCCGCCAGCCGCTCGATGCGTTCGATGCGTTCCGCCTGCGTGCCGAGCTTTTCGTGGAACACGATGTCCTTGAATTTGGGCAGGCGATCTTCGAGCCGCGTCTTCAGGTCGGTCTCGTAGAAGAATTTGGCGTCAGAGAGCCGCGCGCGGATGACGCGCTCGTTGCCGGCGACGATGGCCTGGCCGCCGTCTTCGGCTTCGATATTGGCGACGAGGATGAATTTGTCGACCAGCTTGGCGTGCGCCGCGTCGCGCAGCACGAAGCATTTCTGGTTGTTGCGGATGGTGGCGCGAATTACTTCAGGCGGAATATGCAAAAATTTGCGATCGAACCCGCCCATCAGCACCACCGGCCACTCGACCAGGCCGGCGACTTCGGCGAGCAAGCCGTCGTCCTCGACCAGCTCGAGCCCTTGCGCGAAGGCAAGATGTTTCGCCTCGGCGAGGATGATGTCGCGCCGCCGCTCGGCGTCGAGCACCACTTTGGCCTTGTCGAGCTTGTGCTGATAATCGGAGAGCCGGCGCACGGTGAACGGCGCGGGGCTGAGAAAACGATGGCCGCGCGTCTGGTTGCCCGCCGCGATGCCGTCGACCGAAAACGGCACGATATCCGGCTCCTCGGTCTCCGGTCCGAACGTCGCCACGATGGAATGCAGCGGTCGCACCCACCTCAGCGCGCCGGGCTCTTTCGACTGGACGCCCCAGCGCATCGATTTCGGCCAGGGAAAGCCTTTGATAACATCGCGCAGAATATCGCCGATCACCTCGATCGCCGCCCGTCCCGGCTTCTCGATCACCGCGACATAGAAGTCGCCCTTCTTGTCGGGCTGCACCTTGGCTTCGCCGATCGATTTAAGCCCCGCGGCTTTGAGAAAGCCGGCGATGGCGTTCTCCGGCGCGCCGACGCGCGGGCCTTTCTTCTCCTCGCGTACGTCGGGTTGGCGCACCGGCACGCCGTGCACCGCGAGCGCCAGCCGCCGCGGCGTCACGAAGGCCTTGGCGCCTTCGTAGACGAGGCCGGCATCGACCAGCCGGTCGGTCACGAGCTTGCGCAAATCCTCCGCCGCGCGCGCCTGCATGCGCGCGGGGATTTCTTCGGAGAAAAGTTCGAGCAGAAGGTCGGGCATTGTTTGTGCCGCTTACTCCATCACCCTCCCCTGGAGGGGGAGGGTCGGCGCGCAAAGCGCGCCGGGGTGGGGTGGTGGCGTCGGTGCCGTTTGTGTTTCAAAGGTCGCGTCTCAGCGTCGCGTGAGCCGTACAACGCCTCATAAACTGTGTCGAGCACGCCATCGATATTATTGCTCAGGTCGTTGTTCCAGAACCGGATGACGCGATAGCCTTCGGATTCGAACCAGCGGGTCCGTCGTTCATCTCTGATTTGATGCGGACCGGTGGCGTGCTGAGAGCCGTCAAGTTCGATGACGACACGCGCAGCCATGCAGGCAAAGTCCGCGACATAACGCCCAATCGGCACTTGGCGCTCCTAAAATGGGTTCCTGCGGTTTCAATGGTGCGAAGGCGTTTCCACAAAAGAATTTCGGTATCTGTCGCCTTTGCACGAAGGCGACGCGCGCGGCGCAAACTACTAGTTCGCAGCATCCGTGGCGCCATTAGATCACCCCACCCCGCTCGCTTCGCGAGCGACCCTCCCCTCCAGGGGAGGGTGAGGAAGTGCCTAGCGGCCGGCGTACTCCGATCCACGGAGCGCAACGAAACGCACAATAGCGATCCACCCCTACCCCTCCCCACAAGGTGGGGGGTAATAGAT
The DNA here is from genome assembly GCA_050011955.1 of Xanthobacteraceae bacterium. Classification (GTDB taxonomy): domain Bacteria; phylum Pseudomonadota; class Alphaproteobacteria; order Rhizobiales; family Xanthobacteraceae; genus BOG-931. The sequence continues at coordinate 13,353 of JBEKIC010000049.1, read as the reverse complement.
CACAGCGTCTTGTGGCTGCCGTCGCACAGCGGCTTTTTCGCCGAGCGCTTACAGGTGCAAAACCAGGCTTCGGCGGCCGCCTCCGGCTTATACTCGATCGGCGTGAAGCTCGAGCCCTTGTGCGAACCGTCGCAGAACGGCTGCGACTTCGAGCGACCGCAGGCGCACCACCAATAGCTCTTGCCGGCCTCGACTTTGATCGGAATCGGTTTTCGGCCGCCGATTTCAGGCATTTCACTCATTTCGTCCAACCTCCACCTTCGGTCGCGAGCCACGCCTCGCCGCATGCTTTGGCCAGGTCGCGCACCCGCAGGATAAAACTTTGCCGCTCGGTCACGGAAATCACGCCCCGCGCGTCGAGCAAATTGAACACGTGACTCGCTTTGATGCACTGGTCGTAAGCCGGCAACGCCAGCTCGTTACGCTTGTCCTTGCCGCCGATCTGCAAAAGCCGCTTGCACTCGTCCTCGGCGTCCTTGAAGTGGCGGAACAGCATCTCGGTGTCGGCGGCCTCGAAATTGTAGCGCGAATATTCCTGCTCGGCCTGCTTAAACACCGCGCCGTAGGTGACCTTCCGCGCGCCCTCGCGGCCGTTGAAGTTGAGATCGAAAACGTTCTCCACGCCCTGCACGTACATTGCCAGCCGCTCCAGCCCATAGGTCAGCTCGCCGGAGACCGGCGCGCATTCGAAGCCGGCGACCTGCTGGAAATAAGTGAACTGGGAGACTTCCATGCCGTCGCACCAGCACTCCCAACCGAGTCCCCAGGCGCCGAGCGTCGGGCTCTCCCAATCGTCCTCGACGAAGCGGATGTCGTGAAGCTTCGGATCGATGCCGATCGCGGAGAGCGAGCGCAGATAAAGCTCCTGCAAATCGTCCGGCGACGGTTTGAGGATTACCTGAAGCTGGTAGTAATGCTGCAGCCGGTTGGGGTTCTCGCCGTAACGGCCATCCTTGGGCCGGCGCGAGGGCTGCACATAGGCCGCATTCCAAGGCTTTGGGCCGAGTGCGCGCAGCGTCGTCGCCGGATGGAATGTGCCGGCGCCGACCTCCATGTCATAGGGTTGCAGGATGACGCAGCCCCAATCCGCCCAGTAGCGCTGCAACGCCAGGATGAGCCCCTGAAACGACCGTTCGGGGCGCAAGTGCGGCGGCAAATCGTCGTTGGAGGTTGAGTCCATCGGGACGTTGTTGTGGAACGGCCGCTTGCGGTCAAGTGTCGCTGCTCAACCCGGCCGGTACTCGTCCGTCTGCGGATCGCGCTTCAATGTCGGCAATGCGCCGCGGTCGACCGGCTCGGCCGCGGAGCGGTCGCGCACTTCATCCAGCTCGGCGTTGACGCGCCGCACTTCCTTGACGCACCAGCGCACCAAGACCGCCGCTCCCATCAGTCCCAGAGCCAAGGCGAATACCGGCGGCATCCTTCAGCCCTCCATCAAAGCCCATAACGCGCCCAAAGCGCGCGGGCTTCAAGCGCCGAGATCATGTCCTCGGCAAGGCCGCCTTGCCCGAACGCACTGCCGCCGACGCCCCAAACGCGGCGGCCGAACAGGCTGCGCTCGGCGGTCACCAGCGGCGTAAAGACCTTCTCGCCGAAGCGCGCCCGCAGCGTCGAGCGCAAATCGCCGATCGCATCGACAAGGCCGAGCCCGAGCGCCCGCTTGCCGGTCCAATACTCGCCGGAGAACAAGTCGTTTTCCGGACCGTTGAGCCGGTCGCCGCGCCGCGACTTCACCAGCGCGATGAAATCGTTGTGGATTTCGCGTTGCAGGCTTTTCAGCCGTGCGACGTCGTCGGAGTTCTCCGGCAGGAACGGATCGAGCATCGCCTTGTGCTCGCCCGAAGTATAAAGCCGGCGCTCGATGCCGATCTTGGCGATCAGCTTGTCGAAGCCGAACGAGCCGACGACGACGCCGATCGAGCCGACGATCGAGTTGGGATCGGCGATGATCTCGTCGGCGGCGCAAGCGATCATGTAGCCGCCGGAGGCGGCGGCGTCTTCCACGAACGCGATCACCCGGCGCTGTTTTTCCTCCGCCAATTCGCGGATGCGGCGGAAAATCAGATGCGACTGCGCCGGCGATCCGCCCGGCGAGTTGATCGAGAGCGCGACCGCCGCGGCGTTGCGCACGGCAAAGACGCGGTCGAGCGTCCGCGCGATACCGGCGAGCGTGAGGCCGGGCTTCAGCGGCGTCGAGAAACCGACGACCCCGGTCAGCCGCACCACCGGCACCACCGGCAGATCGCCGCGGAAGCGCTGGGGAACGTATTCGCGCAGCGCCGCCAGCGCGCGCCTCCACCCGTCTCTCATGCGTTCAGCAGTCCACGGCTCGCTCATGAAATCCAGATAGGCCCTGCCTGCCGCGCACTCAAGTAACCGTTTGTTAACCCGATGGAACACTTCTTGCGTGGAGACTGCGGCCGGGTGGAACGGGGGAAGTGCGCAAGCAATGAAGATATACGTGCTCCTGATGCTCATCGGCGTCATTGTTGCCTTTTCCTATCTTCCGAGCTTCGGCCGAGCGAAGCCGGTCCCGCCAGCGCCGCCGGATTCGGTGCCTGCATGATGCCTAAAGGCTGAGCAGTGGCAGTTTCAGTCCCGAGCCAATGGCAATAAGGCGCCGCCGCGCAGCACAGCCTCGGCTTCCGCGGTGGGCTTTCCCGCCTCGTCGGCAAGAATGAAGCCGGGCAATAGCGACAGCGGCGAGCGGCTTGCCTTGACGGCGCGCGCCAGCACACGGATCGCCGGTGCGCCCGGCTTCGGGTGGATCGGCAACAGGGTGACCGCGCCGAAATCAGTGGTCAGCGCCGCCAACAGCGAATCGAGAGCATCCGCGCGCCAGATGAGCGTGATTACGCCGGCGGGACGAAGCAGCCGCGCCGCGGCGCCGACCCACCGATCGAGCGTGTGGCGCGAAGCGCTGTGCGCCAGGCGGCGGCCGGGATCCGGCGAGGGCTGCTGTTGCGGAGCATTGAAGGGCGGATTCATCAGCACGCGGTCCGCGCCACCGGGCGCCAGGCCCGCCGCGGCGAACGCGGCGGGCGGCGCCGCCACGTCGAGGCAGACGGCGCGCACGCGCTCGGCAAGCGCGTTGCGCGCGGCGTTCTCGCCGGCGAGCGCCGCCAGCGCCGGGTCGATCTCAACCAAAGTGACGGCGACGCCGTCGACGCGGCGGGCAACCGCCAGTCCCGCGGCGCCGACGCCGGCGCCGAGATCGATGATCTGCTCGCCGGCCCGCGCGGACGTCGCCGCCGCGAGCAGGATGGCGTCGTGGCCGACGCGGTGACCGCTGCGCGGCTGGCGCAGCACGAGCCGGCGGCCGAGGATCGCATCCTCGCTGATCTTCGCTCGTTCAGCGGCCATCGCGGCGCAGCTCGTGGGCGAAGCCGGCCTCCTCGAGCAACCGGCGTGCGACTTCGAATTCATCCTCACCGACCAGAATGCGGCGCGGGAAGATGCCGATCGAGCCTTCCAGCACGCTCATGTTCTGATCGACCACCATGTGGCCGATATGCGCGCCCTTGAGCAGCGCCTCGATCGCCGAGATCAACACTGCGTCGTTGGTGCGGACAAGCTCGCGCATGTTTTAGCCCCGCCGCCGCTCCTCGCCCGGCGCGCGGAGCGCCAGATAGGCGATGAGCTTGAGTTCGCGCCGGCCCCGCGTGACGGTGTCGAGGATCAGGCCGCAGGCGATCGAAAGGAAGGCAAGCAGCATCAGACCGGTGGACAGCACCGCCGTCGGCAGGCGCGGGACCAGGCCTTCCTGCACGAAGGTCACGACAATCGGAATGGCGAGACCGATCGAGATGATGGCCAGAGCCACGCCGAACGCGCCGAACAGGGAAAGTGGGCGCTCGGCGCGGTAGAGCTTTAAAACCGTCCACACGATGCGAAAGCCGTCTTTCCAAGTGCTGAGCTTGGAGGCCGAGCCGCTCGGCCGCGGGTAGTAGGGCGTCGCAATCTCGCCCACCGGCAATTCCAGCTCGAGCGCGTGGACGGTCAATTCAGTCTCGATCTCGAAACCGCCGGAGAGAATGGGAAACGATTTCACGAACCGGCGGGAGAACGCCCGATAGCCGGACAGGATGTCGGTAAAAGAGCGGCCGAACATGTGGGTAACAAAGCCGGTCAGCAGCCGGTTGCCGGCGCGATGGCCGTGGCGAAAGGCCCCTGCCTCGCGATCGATGCGGGCCGCAACCACCATGTCGAGCCGCTCTTCGACGAGTTTTGCGACCATCGCCGGCGCGCTCGGCGCGTCGTAGGTGGCGTCGCCGTCCACCAGTACGTAGATATCCGCCTGGACGTCATTGAACATCCGCCGCACCACGTGGCCCTTGCCCTGGTAGGTCTCGCGGCGAACCACGGCGCCCGCCCGGCGCGCGGCTTCGACAGTGCCGTCGGTGGAATTGTTGTCATAGACATAGACGCTCGCCTCGGGCAAAACCGCACGGAAATCGGTGACGACCTTGGCGATGGCGCGCTCCTCGTTGTAACAGGGCACCAGAACCGCCACCCGATACCGGGTTCCGGTTACGCTTTCGGCGAGACTTTCGTTGCTTGACATGGCCCTTCTCGGCCGCCACGTCGCTGGCGTGATCGGCGCTAACGGAACAGGTGCAGGCGCCGGCGGATTGATGAGTGCAACTGCCGGCATACTTGCCGCCTCACCTTAGCGTTTCTATGCTTGCGCGTCCTCTCCGGAGATAGCTCCAGTGGCAGTTGTCGTCCCTTTTGAAAGTCCGGGTGCACCCTCGATCGACCCCTTGGTCGAGCTGGTCACCCCCGATATGGAGCGCGTCAACGGCGTCATCCTCGCGCGCGCCGGCTCCGAGGTCGCCATGATCCCGGAGGTCGCCAACCACCTGATTAATTCCGGCGGCAAGCGGCTGCGGCCGATGCTGACGCTGGCGCTGGCGCGGCTCACCGGCTATGGCGGCGACGGCCATATCAAGCTCGCTGCGGCCGTCGAGTTCATGCACACGGCGACGCTGCTGCATGACGACGTGGTCGACGAGAGCGAGCTGCGCCGCGGTCGGCTTGCCGCGCGCATGCTCTGGGGCAACGAGGCCAGCGTGCTGGTAGGCGATTTCCTGCTCGGCCAAGCGTTCAAGATGATGGTCGAGGTCGGCAGCCTCAAGGCGCTCGAAATTCTCTCCTCGGCCGCCGCCGTGATCGCCGAAGGCGAGGTCATGCAGCTGGCCGCGGCGAAGAACACGGCGACCACCGAGGACGAGTACATCGCCGTGATCCGCGCCAAGACCGCGGAGCTGTTCGCCGCCGCCTGCGAAGTCGGGCCGGTGCTGTCTTCGCGGGGAAAGGCCGAGCAGGCCGCCTGCCGGTCGTTCGGGATGAACCTCGGCATTACGTTCCAGCTGGTCGACGACGCGCTCGACTATGGCGGCGCCGCGGCCAAGCTCGGCAAGAACATCGGCGATGATTTCCGCGAAGGAAAGATCACGCTGCCGGTCGTGCTCGCCTTCCGCCGCGGCGGCGACGCCGAGCGCGAATTCTGGCGGCGCGCGCTGGAACGCGGCGAAACCACCAATGCCGACCTCGATCATGCCATCGGACTGATGATCAAGCACCGCGCGCTCGAGGACACGATCGGACGCGCACATCATTACGGCGCCATCGCCCGCGACGCGCTCGCTCTGTTCCCCGATTCGCCGATGAAATCCGCGCTCGCCGAGACGGTCGATTTTTGCGTGGCGCGGACGCATTAACGCGTCAATTCCGGTCGCCACCCAACGCGCCTGCCTCAACCCACCAATGTTGATATTTGTCGCGCAGGACCTTTGCCGCTTCTCGCGCTGCCGCCGAGGTGGCGAACAGGCCGAAACAGGTCGCACCTGAGCCGGACATGCGGGCCAGTTGGCATCCGGGAAGCCTACGCAGCTCCGCAAGAACTTCGGCGATGACCGGCTTGAGCGCGACGGCCGGCTCTTCCAGATCGTTCGACTGCGTTGCCAGATATTGCAAAAGCTGATCGCGGCCGGTCAGTTTCGCAACCGCCGCGGGGTCGAGCGCCGCGCCCGGCGCCGCAGCCGGCCGCCACCCGGCAAAGGCTGCCTTGGTCGGCAGCGCCACGCCGGGATTGACCAGCACCGCCGGTAGGGACGGCAGCGAAAGCGGCGCCGATAGCTGCTCGCCGATGCCGCGCATGACCCGCGCGCGCGCATCGAGACAGACCGGCACGTCGGCGCCGGTCGCGCGGGCCGCCGCATACAGACGAGGATCGTCGCGCGAAAGCCCGTTTGCTTGCGCGAGAAGCCGCAACGCCGCGCCGGCATCGGCCGAACCGCCGCCGAGACCGGCCGCGACCGGCAGTGTCTTGTCCAGGCGAAAAGCGCCGAGGACGATGTCGGGGCACCGTGCCGCCAACGCGCGCGCCACCTTGAGCACCAGATTGTCGGCGCCATCGCCGGCGGCCGCGGCGCTCGGTCCGCTCACTTGCAGCGTAAGCTCGCCTCCCGGTGACAAACTCAGGCGGTCGCCGAAGTCGGCGAACGCCACCAGGCTTTCAATCTCGTGATAGCCGTCGTCGCGGCGGCGTAAGACCCGCAGCGTCAGATTGACCTTGGCCGGCGCGGCCGCGGCCAGCTGAACGGGCAAGGACACGCCTCACCCGCCGTTACCGGCCTTCTTCGTCTTGGCGGCATCGGCCGCGGAAGACGTGTCGTCGGGGAGCCCGGTTTTGAGCTTTTGCTCGATCTTCGGCAGCTCTTCCGGGTCCGGATTGAGGTCCTTGGCGTGCGACCATTGGAAGTGCGCCTCCAGCACCCGACCGATCCGCCAATAGGCATCGCCGAGGTGATCGTTGATGGTCGAATCGTCGGGCTTGAGCTCGACGGCACGATCGAGGTCCTTCACCGCTTCCTCGTAATTGCCGATGCGGAAATTGGCCCAGCCCAGCGAGTCGACGATATAGCCGTCGTCCGGCCGCTGCTCGACGGCACGACGGATCATGTTCATGCCTTCGTCGAGATTGACGCCCTGGTCGACCCAGGAATAGCCAAGGTAATTAAGCACCAGCGGCTGGTCCGGGAAAAGCGCCAGCGCCTTCTTCAGATCGGCTTCGGCCTTCGGCCATTGCTTGGAGCGTTCGTAGCAGATGCCGCGAAAATAGAACAACACCCAGTTCGCCTTTTCCGGCACCGCCAGGTTGGCGATGGCCTTGCTGTAGACATCGGCGCATTCGGCGAACGCCTTGCGGCCGCGCAAGATGTTGCCGAGCGCGATAATCGCTTCGGAATCCTTCGGATGCTCCGCGATCAGAGCCTCGAGCCGCTTCTTGGCCTCGTCGGTGCGATCGAGAGAATCGAGATCGGAAGCGACCTGGATTTCGGCGTTGCGCCGCAGCGGCGACGACACCGGTATCCGGTCGTAGATCTTGATCGCGAGCTCGGGCTTTTTCAGCGAGTCGTAGAGGTCGGCAAGCGACAGCAACGCCATGGCGTGCGTCGGCTCGAGATAGAGCGCAAGCTGCAGATAGACCAGCGCCAAGTCTTCGCCGCCGCGACGCCCGATCGAGGCACCGAGACCGTAAAGCGCTTCGGCGGCGCCGGACCGCGGCGAATCGGCGAGCGGCGGCAATTTGTCGCCGGCCGCAATTTGCTTCATCTCTTCGACGACGATCGGATGATCGGCGACGCCCTTGTTGAACTGCTGATAGAGCTTCAGCGCATCGTCCTTGCCGCCGTTGCGCGACAAATAATGGGCGTAGGCCTGCACGGTACGCAGCGCCATCGGGTCGGCCTTGTAAGCGCGCTCGTAACGCTTGGCGGCTTCCTTCTTGTTGTTGGCGACATCGAGGATCAGGCCGCCATGCAAGTCCTTGAAGATGGCGTACCAATCCGGTCCGGCGAGCCGATCCAGCGTGTCGATCGCCGCGTGCGTGTCGCCGGCGCCGGCCAGCGCCCACGCCGAGAGCAGCGTCGCCGTCAGATCGGTCACCGGGCCGCGCACCGATTGCGCGAAGTTCTGCCGGGCGATCGCATATTGCTTCTGCTTGAGCGCGCGCACCCCGATCACAAGGCGCGCAATGCGGTCGCTGCGATCGAGTTGGATCAGCCGGTCGGCGAGCCGGCCGGCTTCGTCGATGTCGCCTTCGGTCAGAACGGACAGAAAGGTGCGGCTGAGCAGATCGGCATTGCGCGGATCGGCCTTGAGCACATTGAGATAATAGGCAGCCGCCGTGCCGGAATCGCGCTCGACGCCGGCGTGCCGGGCAGCCAAGTAGCTGCCGGAGGCGGTCGCGTGTGACAACTCCTGCGGCGTCGGCGCCTGGGCGGCGAGCGCTGAGGGCAGACTCCAGAGGACAACGGCGCCAACGACGGCGGCGCGCCGGGACAGCAGCAAATGAATCACGAGATCTCCATTGGCAACCCGGATCGGCGAACTGGGACTCGAAAGCGCCGGATGTCGGTATGCCCGCGAGAATGACCGTTTTATCACGTCCCCGCAAGGACGTGCGCCTATTAGCCACGAAGGGAGGCAAAATCGCGGCAGCAGAGCCGGACCTTTTCGACGCAAGTCCCGCAGGCGTCGTGGGAATCACATATTCGGGTAATTCGGCCCGCCGCCGCCCTCGGGCGGCACCCAGGTGATATTTTGGTTCGGATCCTTGATGTCGCAGGTTTTGCAGTGGACGCAGTTCTGGGCGTTGATTACAAAGCGCGGCGAGCCGGCCTCCTCGACCCATTCATACACGCCGGCCGGGCAATAGCGCGCCGACGGCCCGGCATAGACCCCGAGCTCCGATGATTTTTGCAGCGCGGGGTCGCGCACGATCAAATGCACCGGCTGATCCTCCTCGTGATTGGTGTTCGAGAGGTAGACCGAGGAGAGCCGGTCGAAGGTGAGCTTGCCGTCGGGCTTCGGATAAGCGATGGGCCGGCAGTCCGCCGCGGGCTTGAGCGTCGCCGAATCAGGCTTGCCGTGACTCATCGTGCCGAGGAGCGAGAAGCCCAGCGTGTTGGTCCACATATCGAGCCCGCCGAGCGCGACGCCGGCGACGGTGCCGAGTTTCGACCATAACGGCTTGGCGTTGCGCACGCGCCAGAGGTCGCGGCCGATCGGCGAAGCGCGCCACGCCGCTTCGTAGCTCGAAAGCTCGTCATGGGCGCGCCCTTGCGCCAGCGCGGCCGCCATATGCTCGGCCGCCAGCATCGCCGACAGCATCGCGTTGTGGGTCCCCTTGATGCGCGGCACGTTCAAAAAGCCCGCCGCACAGCCGACCAGGACGCCACCCGGAAACGCCACCCGCGGCACCGATTGCCAGCCGCCCTCGCTGATGGCGCGCGCGCCATAGCAAAGCCGCTTGCCGCCGGCGAAGGTGTCACGCACCAGCGGATGCGTCTTGAAGCGCTGGAACTCCTCGAACGGCGACAGATAAGGGTTGTGGTAATTGAGGTGGACGACGAAGCCGACGGTCACCAGATTGTCGGCGTAGTGGTACATGAACGAACCGCCGCCGGTGCGGTTGTCGAGCGGCCAGCCCATCGTGTGTTGAACAAGGCCGCGGCGGTGCTTTTCCGGCGCGACCTGCCACAGTTCCTTCAGGCCGATGCCGAATTTCTGCGGCTGGCGGCCCTGCGCAAGGCCGAAACGTTCGATCAGCTGTTTCGACAGGCTGCCGCGGGCACCCTCGGCGAACAGCGTATATTTGGCGTGCAGCTCCATGCCGCGGGTAAAACTGGGCTTGTGGTGTCCGTCCTTGGCGACGCCCATGTCGCCGGTGGCGATGCCGGCGACCGCGTCATTCTCGAACAGCATCTCGGTGGCGGCAAAGCCGGGATAGATTTCGACGCCGAGCGCTTCCGCCTTCTGCGCCAGGTGGCGGCAGACATCGCCGAGCGAGACGATGAAAGTGCCGTGATTGCTCATCAGCGGCGGCATCAGCGCATTCGGCATCCGCAGCGCGCCGGAAGACCCAAGCATATAAAAGCGATCCGCCGTCACCGCGGTCCGCACCGGAGCTTCCTCGTTCCGCCATTCCGGCAGGAGAAGATCAAGCCCGATCGGATCGATCACCGCGCCGGAGAGAATATGCGCGCCGACTTCGGAACCCTTCTCCACCACGACGACGGAGGTTTCGGGCGCGAGCTGCTTGAGCCTGATCGCGGCGGTAAGGCCGGCCGGGCCGGCGCCGACGATGACAACGTCGAACTCCATCGCCTCGCGGGCGGGAACGTCCGCTGCACTCATGACCGGCTCCATAATCCGCTCGACAAGCAGTATTTCATGTTTTCATCCCTCGCATAGACTGAATTCATCGTCCATAATTCACCCTCAGCCATGAATTCCGCCGGCAAAGATTCACGCGAGCTGATCGCCTTCTACCTCGATGCCGGGGTCGACGCCCTCGTCGGCGAAGAGCCGGTCGATCGCTTTGCCGATGCGGCGCAACCGCCAGCCGGCAATTCGTTTGCTACCCCCCTTGCGGCAGAGGCCGGCGCGACGCGCAAGGAGGGGGGTGACGGTGGGTCGCCCGCCATGAGGAAAGGATCCCTGTCCCTCCCGCTCAAGGGGGCAGGGAGCACCATGACCGGCTCGCCCGGAGCAGGCATCGCAGCCCGGCCCTCGCCCGAAGCCGCCGTGATGTCGGCGCATGCAGCCGCCAAAAGCGCGAAGACCCTGGATGAGCTGCGGGCGCTCCTCGAAGCCTTCGAAGGCTGCATGCTGCGCGCGACCGCGACCCAGCTTGTCTTCGCCGACGGCAATCCAACAGGCCGCGTCATGTTCGTCGGCGAAGCGCCGGGGCGCGACGAGGACATTGCCGGGCTGCCTTTTGTCGGCCGCTCGGGAAAATTGCTCGACCGCATGATCGAGGCGATCGGGCTTGATCGCACGCAAGTATATATTGCCAACATCGTGCCCTGGCGCCCGCCCGGCAACCGCACGCCGACGCCGCATGAGAGCGCCATCTGCCTGCCCTTTATCCGCCGCCAGATCGAGCTTGCCGACCCCGATATCCTCGTCTGTCTCGGACAGCCGTCGACGCAGACTTTGCTCGAGACCAAGGAAGGGATCACGCGAACGCGCGGCCGCTGGTTTAAATTCGACACCGGCAGCCGCGAGATCCGCGCGCTGGCGACGTACCACCCCGCCTTTCTGCTGCGCAGCCCGCTGCAGAAGCGGCTGGCCTGGCGCGATTTTCTGGCGATCAAAAAGGCGCTCGCGCCATAGCTTGGCCGCATTCAGCGCATCGCCACCAGGATCGCGCCGCCGGCAACCAGCAACACGCCGAGCCAGTTCACCGCCGAAAGCCTTTCGCCAAGAAGCAGCACGCCGAAGACGGCGACGAGAACCACGCTCAATTTGTCGATCGGCGCGACTTGCGCCGCATTGCCGAGCTTGAGCGCGCGAAAATAGCAAAGCCACGACGCGCCGGTGCCGAGGCCGGACAACACTAAGAACAGATACGTGCGTCCGGAGATTTCCGCCGGGTTCTGGAACTGCCGGGTGGCAAAGACGATTAATCCCAGGACGCCGACCACGACGATGGTGCGGATGAAGGTGGCAAGATCGGAGTTGACGTTCTCCACGCCGATCTTGGCGAAGATCGCCGTCAGCGCGGCAAACACCGCCGACAGCACGGCCCAAAGCTGCCATGACGAAAAGGCGCTGGCATTCATGGCGTCCAGTTCTCCTGTGATGAGGCCCTTCTAGCGGCGCTGCCTATCCGAGGCGATTTGACGGCGAAGCCGAGCGCTCGCACCGCCTTGCCCAGCCCGAACAAACGGTCGAAAAAGGATGCGGACTTGGTGCACCGGTGGTGGCCTCACTTGTCGCATTCCGCGTCGCTCGAAGCGCCTCTATCATAGGACATTTCACGACCGCATGAGACGGAGTTCATGCCATGGAGCTCGATCCCGTTCTGCTGTCGCGGCTGCAATTCGCCTTCACCATCTCGTTTCACATCATCTTCCCGAGCTTTACGATCGGGCTTGCGGCCTATCTCGCCACGCTCGAAGTGTTGTGGGGCTGGACCGGCGCCGAGCGTTACCAGCGGCTGGCCGCCTTCTGGACCAAGATCTTCGCCGTGTCGTTCGCCATGGGCGTCGTTTCCGGCGTCGTCCTGTCCTATCAGATCGGCACCAATTGGAGCCGGTTCTCTGCCGTGGCCGGCAACGTCATCGGCCCGCTGCTCGGCTATGAGGTGCTCACCGCGTTCTTTCTCGAAGCGACGTTCCTCTCGGTCCTGCTGTTCGGCGGCGATCGCGTGCCGCGCTGGCTGCATGTGTTCTCAGGCGTAGCGGTCGCCGTCGGCACCACGCTCTCGGCGTTCTGGATCCTCGCGGCCAACAGTTGGATGCAGACGCCGGCCGGATACACCCTGCAAGCCGGCATCGTTGATCCGCTCGACTGGTTTGCCATCATCTTCAATCCCGGCTTTCCCTACCGCTTCGCGCACATGATCAATGCGTCGTTTCTCACCGCGGGATTCGTCGTGCTCGCAGTCGGCGCGCGGCAGCTGCTGGCGGGACGCCATATCGAGGAAGCGCGCACCATGCTGCGCATGGCGATCTCGCTGACCGCGGTGCTGGCGCCGCTGCAGCTCATCATCGGCGACCAGCACGGTCTCAACACGCTCGCTCACCAGCCGACCAAGATCGCCGCCATGGAGGCGCATTGGGACGGCAGCACGCCCGGCGATTTCGAGATCTTCGCCTGGCCGGACGAGAAGACCGAGCGCAACCTGTTCTCCATCTCCATCCCGCACGGCTCCTCGCTGGTGCTCACGCATCAGTGGAACGGCCTGTTTCCCGGATTGAAGGACGTGCCGCAGCAGGATCGGCCGCCGGTGAAGAACGTCTTCTTCGGCTTTCGCATCATGCTGGCGATCGGCTTCTACATGATCGCGGCGGCTTTGTTCGGCGCCTGGCTGCTCTGGCGCGGACGGCTGTTCGAGACGCGCTGGTACCTCACGATCGTCTCACACACCTGGTGGGCCGGCTTCGTCGCCGTCATCGCCGGTTGGGTTGTCACCGAGTGCGGGCGCCAGCCATGGGTCGTCGAGGGCGTGCTGCGCACCGTCGACGCGGCCTCGCCGGTGCCGGCGGCGAGCGTGGCGACGACGCTGGTTCTCTTCGTGCTGATCTATCTCGTCGTGTTCTCGTTCGGCATCTATTTCATCAATCGGCTGATCGCCCGATGGCCGCAGGATGCCGAGCGCGACGAAGCCGCCCGGCAGCGGCTTGCCGCCGGGCATCCGTCGTTTGAGAGCTAGAGCGGGATGAGTTTAGCCTGAATCGATTTGGGATTCCCAAATCAGGTGGGTTCTGATTCAACATGCTGGCTGGGAAGGAGGCCAGCATGGATGGGCAAACCTTATTCTGTCGATCTTCGCGA
>JBEKIC010000048.1:0-31862 GCA_050011955.1 Xanthobacteraceae bacterium | reverse complement strand
GGCTTCAACATGGCCGGCGGTGATGACGACTATGGTGACGCGTTCAAGAAAGCGAAGCTTGAACACGACCAACAACTGGAAGCCCCCACAGAGGCAAAGCGTTTGCAGGCGGAAGCCGATGCAGACAGCGCCGTGTTGAGCAATGTGGTGCTGCCCCAATTACAGGCTGCTGCTCAGAAATTGCACCCGCTCGGCGGCAAAGTAGAAATTCGGCAGTACGGTCGCACCGGAAAAACCTTACGGCCCGCGTCGGTTGCCTTCCGCATAACTGATCAGCAGGATCAACAAGATCAGTCGGGCTATGGAAGGGGCCACCAAAGCCGCGCCTATTTGATTGTTCCGCGCGGTGGGGTGGTCACGGTCACCTGCGGCGACGGTTTCGACGTGACAGGCCAGCCGAAACAACCCAAGAACGTAAGCGAGGAAATCGGTATCCAGCGACGCCATGACGTTACAATCGAGAATGTCAAAAAGCTAATCATGCGTGCGATCGAGGAATACCGAAACGATCGCGATCCACCCCGCGCGCGGATAACAACGATCACCTGAAATAACGTAAAGGCCGGCGCGGCAATGGTGAGGCGCTCGCTGACGTTCGCGCTTGCTGCGGTAGCTATAAGAGTGGCCGAAAGACTCTAATATTGGCGAGGGACCTTCACGCATGGCTGGATAAACTGCCGGCAAAATCTTAGTCGGAGACAGCTGTTGGCCTCTTTGTTCGCGCCGAGTCACCGGATTGCTGCTGGCCTTCGCGCGCTAATTTTCGTTTGATGTTACCCCAGACGTTACCCCGGGCAGGATTTGCTGCAAAAAGCGGTTCCGAGACGGCGTGCTAAGTTACTGAATTTATTTGGCGACCCCGGCAGGATTCGAACCTGCGACCTTCAGCTTAGAAGGCTGTTGCTCTATCCCCTGAGCTACGGGGCCGCGCGCCGACAACTATATATAACAGCACCGACCAAAACGTTCGGTAAATCGCGCGCCGGGTTCCCCGGCAACGCCGCCGGCTGGCTGTGCGAATCGGCGTCCGCCCGTTGACACCGCAAAACACAACCGTAGGGTACACAACCATGCGTTGACGGACCGTTGTTTCCAGCGAAGGGACGATAAATGTCTGCGCCTGCCTTTCGGCCGAACCTTCTTTGCATCGCGCCGCCGCCGTTTGCGCCGACCGCTCCGCCGGCGGGAGCATCGTGTCTGCTTGGATTTCTCAAGGCGCAAGGCTGCCGGGACTTTGACTTCTTGGATTTGAGGCTCGGGGTTCCCAATGCTTATTCCCCGACCTACACCTACACCGGCGCCTATGCCGAAGCCTTCGTGCACGACATCCCCGATTTGCCATTGGTTTTGCAACTGATCAGGTCGTTCGACGACGGTGGCTCGTTGTTGCCGGAACATACCGAGATTCTCGAACGATTCTGCCTGGAGCGGGGAATATCGGCGACCTATCTGCACAGCTACCTTTGCAACCTGCATCGCTACATTGCGGATGTCTTCGCGCAGATTCCGGACATCCGCTTCATCGGCTTCTCCGTCTGGACCACCAACTATTTGTCGACGCTCATTGCCGCAGCGTATCTGAAAAGGCGCCGCAACCCGCCATTCATCATGGCTGGCGGACCGCAGGTGTCGTCGAGCCAAGCCAGCGCCGAACTCGGCCTGCGAAGCGGGCTGCTCGACATGGTCGCCGTCGGCGAGGGCGAGCAGACGCTGTTGGACGTGTACGACGCCTATTCACGCACCGGCAGCGTCGGCGAAGCCATACCCGGGACGCTATGTCGAACATCCAGCGGAGCGATGTCGCGGACCCCGCGTCCGCTGATGCGCCTGACAAGCCTGCCGGCGCCGAGTTTCGCGGAGGTGCATTTGGCCGCATACCAGACCGATGGCGAGTATCGGACCGTACCTCTGCAGTTTTCCCGAGGCTGTACCGACAAGTGCGAGTTTTGCAGCGAATGGAAGTTTTGGGAACGCTTTCGCACGGATACCGCCGAGCACACCGTCGAGCAGATCGAACGCGTCAAGCGCGACTACGGCGCGACCTTCATCATCTTCATGGATTCGCTGCTGAACGGCATTCCGCGCCGACTTGTCGAGCTCTGCGAGCTGCTGCTCAAGCGCTCCGTCGACATACGTTGGGGCTCGTTCATGCGCGCCCAGATGGACGCCAAGACGGCGGCGCTGCTGGCGCGAGCGGGCTGTCACGATGTGTTCATCGGCATAGAGTCTTTTTCGGACGCGACGCTGGAACTCATGCGCAAGCGGCGCACGAGCGCGGATAACATCCAGGCATTGGAGGCGTTTCTCGAAGCCGGGATCGACGTCACCGCCGGCTTCATTCCCGGATTTCCCGGAGATTCGCGAGAAAATTTTATCGCCAGCGCGCTGGCCTTGCGCAAGATCCAGGAGCGCTATGGCGGCCGTTTCGAAGTCCACGACGAGGCGTTCGTCGTGCAACCTGGAGCGCCCATCTTCAACAAACTGGCCGACATGGGGCTGTCGGGACGAACCTGGGCGGCGGAATATCTGGATATCGCGCCGGCCTACCAGGATATCTCCTCGCGAATCTTGTGCACGGTCGAAGGTCCGAGCCAGGGCTTGGAAAGAGTCGGCCGGCTTTCGATCTTGCGAACCATCACCGAAGACGCCCAGTCCAATTCGGGATTTGTATTTGTTCGCGCCGAGGGCGAAGAGCTGTCGACGATGGAATTCAGCCTTCATCACTTGCATGGCGGCTGGCATCTGGCGAGCCGCAAATCCAATTTGGGCCACGTCTACAGCCTGATCGTGAATGCCGAAGAGGAAGACGAACTGAACGGGGTGCAAGCCCCCTCCGGCGCCTGGGAAACGGCCCCGGGCGCCGCACGGCTGCTCAATCGCCTGGAGCGCGCCCATGTCGTGCCGCCGTCGCGTCACGGATTGCGATTGGTGCGGGGCCTTTACCAGCGGACCCATGACGGCGGATGCACCTTTGCCGTATCGCCGTTCATCGTCGCACGCATCATGGATTGGCGCCACCAACAACGCGTCTTGATCGCCTCCATTTTGACCGAGCAATATTTCCAGCACCGGCCGCGCGTAGCCGACATTCTCCGGTACCTACTCAAGCAACCGCGGACGGAGGAGCAGATATGGACGTTTTGCCGCGCCCGCTGGGGCGGGTCTCGCGCCGAAATGCGGAAGACCGTCGAGCAACTGAAGGAAGACGGAATCATTGTGATTTGCGATCTGGCCGCACGGCATGACAGTGCCGCGGCGGCGCGCGATGAGGGCAATTTTGCGCCGCCTCTGGCGAGCGTCGAACCGGCCTTGTCGGCGGCCGAGGGCGCCTGACTGGCGGCAAGCCGAAGATGACGTAAGGGTTATTGCGTGCCCCAGCATGGCCGGCTCTGCCGTCCGGAAGGATGCATCATCTGCCGGATGATTTGCGAATTGTTAAGGCCGGTGGCCGCGTTCGGTCACGACCTCGACACGATCCTTGCTTCCAATGGTCTCGTGTCCCGATTGCGAAGTTCGCAAGGGTTTGCCGCGCCTCTCATGCGAACTTCGGAATCAAAGGGACACGAGCAATTTATAAACGTAGTGCGGCTTTTGGATTTGAAGTTCCTATGCGAGTGTGCGGTTGGTTGATAGGAACTTCAAATCCGTCGCACTATGGGTGAAATTGCGCACCCTTCGGGAGGGTCCCCTCATGATATCGCTCGTTCGCGCCGGCCTTGCCGCCGCGCTGTTTGCCTTTGCGCCGCTCACCGCGCATGCCGCCGACAAGCCGTTCCAGAACCACGATCTTGCCGACAGCGCCATCAAGCTGGAGGCGCAGATCAAATCCGACGCGGGCGCCCCCACCAAGCCGGTGGCGCAAATCCGGCGCGATGCCGACGCCGCCTTTGCGAAAAACGATTTCCGCTCCGGCATGGCGCTCTTGGGCCAGATCGTTGCGGCGGCGCCGACCGACAGCGCCACGTGGCTGCGTCTCGCTCGCACGATCATGCAGGTCCGTCCCGCCAATGACGAGGAGCGCAAGCTCCTGCTCGAGCGTGCCTCGACCGCCGCCTATATCGCCTACCAGCGCACTACGAGCCGCGCCGAGGAGGCGGACAGCTTGGCCTTTCTCGGCAATGCGCTTGGCCAAAGCCAGATGTGGCGGCCGGCGCTCGACGCGCTGCGGCTCTCGCTCGAATTGCGCGAGGTCGCCGATGTGCGCGGACAATACGAAAAGCTGCGCGAGCAGCACGGCTTCCGCGTGCTCGATTATAGCGTCGACGCCGACACCGCCTCGCCGCGCGCCTGCTTCCAGTTTTCGGAAGACCTGCCGTTGCGCGCCGACTTCTCGCCGTTCGTCGTATTGGCCGGCACCGACAAGCCGGCGCTGACCGCCGCCGAAAAGCAGCTTTGCGTCGAGGGCTTGCAGCATGGCGAGAGCTACACCGTCACCTTGCGCGCCGGCCTGCCCTCGGTAGTGCATGAGACCTTGTCGAAGTCTGCGGATTTTTCCATCTATGTGCGCGACCGCAAGCCGTTCGTGCATTTCTCGACCAACGCCTATGTGCTGCCGCGCGTCGGCCAGCGCGGCATTCCGGTGATCAGCACCAATACCCGGGCGATCGCGATCGAGATCTACCGCCTCGGCGACCGCAGCGTGCTCGGCGCCATCGGCGGCGACGACACCCGCGGGGATTTCCAGCGCAGTCTCGGCCGCTACGAGATCGAGCAGCTGCGCGCGGCGCGCGGAGTTGCGGTGTGGAAGGGCGAGCTCGCGGTCGAAGCGGCGCCGCTCAATGCCGACGTCACCACCGCCTTCCCGGTCGATCAGGCGGTCGGCGAGCTCAAGCCCGGCGTCTATGTCATGGTGGCGCAGCCGCAGGAGCTGAAGAATGTCGACAACGATTTCAGTTCGCTGGCGACGCAGTGGTTCATCGTCTCCGATCTCGGGCTATCGGCGTTCTCCGGCAACGACGGCATCCACGTCTTTGTCAACTCGCTGGCGACGACCGAGAGTAAGAGCGGCGTCGAAGTCCGGCTGATTTCGCGCGGCAACGAGGTTTTGGGCACGCGCCGCACCGATGCGGGCGGTCATGCGCAATTCGAGGCAGGGCTGGCAGGCGGGGAGGGCGGCTCCGCTCCCGCCATGCTGACCGCGACTGATGGACAAAACGATTATGCCTTCCTCAGCCTGAAATCGCCGGCCTTCGATCTGACCGACCGCGGCGTCGGCGGCCGGCCGGCGCCGAACGGTCTCGATGCTTTCATCTATGCCGAGCGCGGCGTCTACCGCTCCGGCGAGACCGCTTATCTCACCGCGCTGTTGCGCGATGCGCAGGGCTCAGCGGCATTGGGCGTGCCGCTGACGCTCGTTGTCGAACGGCCGGACGGCGTCGAGTTTCGCCGCGCCGCGGTGGCGGACCAGGGCTTGGGCGGCCACGGCCTGTCCTTGGCTTTGCCGGCCTCGGCACCGACGGGGACTTGGCATGTGCGCGCCTTCACCGATCCGAAGCGGCCGCCGGTCGGGGCGACGACGTTCCTGGTTGAGGATTACATGCCCGACCGCATCGAGTTCGATCTCACCTCGCCGAGCGGTCACATCTCGCAAAAAGTCCCGGCCAAGGTCGAAGTTGCCGGACGCTTCCTCTACGGCGCGCCGGCCGCGAACCTCGATCTCGAAGGCGACTTAACGGTCGCGGTGGCGAAAGAGCGGACCGGGTTTGCCGGCTATCAGTTCGGCTTGGCCGATGAAGAGGTCGAAGCCGTGACGCAGCCGCTCGACGACCTGCCGGCGTCCGATGCCGCCGGCAAGGCGAGTTTTTCTGTCAATCTCGACAAGCTGCCGTCGAGCACGCATCCGCTCGAAGCGCAAATCACGGTGCGCATGGCCGAGCCCGGCGGCCGCGCCGTCGAGCACAAGGTGACGGTGCCGGTGACGGCGAGCGGCAACATGATCGGCGTCAAGCCCGAGTTCTCGGGCCGCTCGCTGGCCGATGGCGCCAGCGCCACGTTCGCTGTCGTTGTCGTCGCGCCCGACGGCACGGCGGTCGCCCAGCGCGGCCTGCACTACGAGCTTCTCCGCATCGATACCCATTATCAGTTCTACAAACGCGACGGCAGCTGGAACTACGAACCGGTCAAGACCACCAAGCGCGTCGCCGACGGCACGGTTGACACCACGCTCGACAAAGCCGGCCGCATTGCGCTGCCGCTGACCTTCGGCCGCTACCGGCTCGAAGTCTCGACCGGCGATCCCGACGGTGCGGTGACTTCGGTCGCTTTCGACGCCGGCTTTTATGTCGAGTCGAACGCCGATACGCCCGACATGTTGGAAGTCGCGCTCGACAAGGGCGAGTACGGGCCGGGCGACACGATGACGGTCGCGGTGACCGCGCGCAGCGCCGGACGGCTCACGCTCAATGTCATCGGCGATCGGCTGCTGGCGAGCCAGACCACCGACGTGAAGCCCGGCGTTGCACAGGTGAAAGTGCCGGTCGGCCGCGACTGGGGCACCGGCGCCTATGTGGTCGCGACGTTGCGGCGGCCGCTCGACGCGCCGGCGCAGCGCATGCCGGGCCGGGCCATCGGCGTGCAATGGTTCGCCATCGACCGCGCCGCAAAAACGCTCGGCGTCGAGCTCAAGGCGCCGTCCCTGTTGCGGCCGAACTCGACGTTGCGGATTCCGGTGAAGCTTGCCGGGCTCGCGGCCGGCGCGGACGCCAAGATCGTGGTCGCCGCGGTCGATGTCGGCATTCTCAATCTGACCAACTACAAACCGCCAGCGCCCGACGATTATTATCTCGGCCAACGGGCGCTTGCCGCGGAGATCCGCGACATCTACGGCGACTTGATCGACGGCATGCAGGGCACCCGCGGCCAGATTCGCAGCGGCGGCGATCAAGGCGCGCAATTGCAGGGCAGCCCGCCCAGCGGACCGCCGCTGGCGCTCTATTCCGGCATCGTGACGGTCGGCGCCGACGGCAATGCCGAGGTGACGTTCGACGTGCCTGACTTCACCGGCACCATCCGCGTCATGGCGGTGGCGTGGAGCAAGGACAAAGTCGGCCATGCCACCACCGATGTCGTCGTGCGCGATCCGGTCGTGCTGACGGCGACCCTGCCGCGCTTCCTGTTGCCCGGCGACCGATCGAGCCTTCATCTCGATCTCGACAATGTCGAGGGTCAAGCCGGCGACTACGCGATCGCCGTGACGAGTGCGGATGCGGTCAGCGTCGGCGGCGGAGCCGGTGCAGCGCAGAAACTTACTTTGCGCGCGAAAGAGCGTGGTGCAGTGTCGGTTCCGGTAACCGCCACCGCCGCGGGCAGCGGCACCATTCGGGTTAACGTGACTGGGCCGTCGGGCTTTGCGCTGGAAAGAAGTTTCATGCTCGCCGTGCGGCCGCCTGCGCAAATTTTGGCGCGGCGCACGGTCAAGCAGATTGCCAAGGGCGAAAGCCTGACGCTGTCGAGCGATCTTTTCGCCGACCTCGTGCCCGGTACCGGCTCGGTCTCGCTCTCGGTCGGCGCATCGGCGGCGTTCGATGCGGCGAGCTTGCTCGCGGCATTGGACCGCTATCCGTTCCGCTGTTCTGAGCAGATCACGAGCCGGGCGCTGCCGCTCCTATACGTCAGTGAGCTTGCCAAGGATGCGCATCTGGCGCTCGACACCAGGACCGATCAGCGGATTCGCGACGCCATCGAGGCGCTGCTGACGCGGCAGGATGCCAACGGCTCATTCGGCCTTTGGGGCGTTGGCGGCGACGATGTCTGGCTCGATGCTTACGTCACCGATTTCCTAACCCGGGCCCGCGAGCGCAAGGTCGCGGTGCCCGAAGCGGCCTTCAAGCTGGCGCTCGACCGGCTGCGGAACGTGGTCGCCAACACCACCGATCCGGGCAAGAACGGCGGTACCGATCTGGCCTATGCGCTCTATGTGCTCGCGCGCAATGGCGCGGCTCCGATCGGCGATTTGCGCTATCTCGCCGATGCCAAGCTCGATGCGCTGTCGACGCCGATCGCCAAGGCGCAGATCGCCGCGGCGCTTGCCATGGTCGGCGACCGCACGCGGGCCGAACGCGTCTACGCCGCCGCGCTCGCCGCCATCGCGCCCACCTCGCAGCCCGATCTTCTCAGCCGCGAGGATTACGGCTCGACGTTGCGCGACGCCGCAGCGCTGGTTGCGCTCGCCAGCGAAGGCGGCGCGCCGCGCGCCACCGTGCAGGCCGCCGTCCAGCGCGTCGAGGCGGCGCGCGCGTCGCTGCGCCCGACGTCGACGCAGGAGGACGCCTGGCTGCTGCTGGCGGCAACCGCCATTGCCAAGGACGCCGGCAAAGTATCGCTCGACGTTGGTGGCGAACCGATGCCGCACGCGCTCTACCGCACGATCCGCGCCGCCGACCTGAAGGAGCCGTTGCGCATCGGCAATATCGGCGAGGATCAGGTCGAAGCCGTGGTGACGGTCGCCGGTGCGCCGCTCACGCCCGAGCCCGCCGCGGAGAAAGGTTTTAAGATCGAGCGTCTCAATTACACGCTCGGCGGCGATCCCCTCGATCCGAAGACGGTCAAGCAAAACGCCCGCCTGGTGGTGGTGCTGAAGATCACCGAAGCGCAGCCGCAATTCGGTCGCGTGATCGTGGCCGATTATCTGCCGGCGGGATTCGAGATCGACAATCCGCACCTCGTGTCGTCGGGCGATACCGACACGCTGTCGTGGATCACGGATGCCGTGGAGCCGGCCGATGCCGAGTTCCGCGACGATCGCTTCACCGCGGCCTTCGAGCGCAAGAAGGACGACCCGCCCGTCTTCACCGTGGCCTATGTCGTGCGCGCGGTGGCGCCCGGTAAATACGTGCGGCCGCAGGCGAGCGTCGAAGACATGTACCGGCCCGACCGCTTCGGCCGCACGGCGAGCGAGAATGTCGAGGTTACGGCTGGGAAATAGGACGGATGGTCCGGACTGATGGACGCGCGGCGCGCAACACCTGATGACACCTCCCCCCTTGTGGGGGAGGTCGGCGCCGAAGGCGCCGGGAGGGGGGTGACCGCGACCAAAGAGCGCTCAAAATCCATACCCCCCTCCCTGACACTCCCCCTCAAGGGGGGAGGGAACAGGCCGAGTTTGCTGCGCGTCGCCGCCATCGTTTTACTGTTTGTCTGCGCTTCGGCCTTTGCCGGCTTCGCCTGGTGGATCGCTTCGCTCGGTTCGGCGCCGCTCGGCAAGGACATCGAATTCTCGACCCGCGTGGTCGATCGCGAGGGCCGCTTGCTGCGCGCCTATGCCACCAGCGAAGGCCGCTGGCGGTTGCCGGCGCGGATCGCCGATGTCGATCCGCGCTTGTTCGACGTGCTGTTCGCCTATGAGGACAAGCGATTCCGCGCCCATCATGGCGTCGATCCGCTGGCGCTTTTGCGCGCGGCGTTGCAGCTGGCAGGAAGCGGCCGCATTCACTCCGGCGGCTCGACGCTGACCATGCAGGTGGCGCGGCGCCTGGAGCCGCGCAGCGGCCGAAGTTTTGTTGCCAAGCTCCGCCAGATCGTGCGTGCGATCGAGATCGAGCGTGCGCTGACCAAGGACGAGATTCTGACGCTCTATCTCGATCTGGCGCCTTATGGCGGCAATATCGAAGGCATCCGCGCCGCCTCGCTTGCTTATTTCGGCAAGGAGCCGCGCCGGCTCTCGCTCGGCGAAGCGGCGCTGCTGGTCGCGCTGCCGCAATCCCCGGAGTTGCGCAGACCCGACCGATCTTCCGCGGCGGCGCGCCAAGCGCGAAACCGCGTGCTCGACCGCTTCGCTGCGCTGAGCAACGTGCCGGCCGACGAGATTGCGCTGGCCAAGGCCGAACCGGTGCCGACAGCACGTCGCCCGATGCCGATGCTCGCGCCGCACGCGGCCGATCGGGAGATCGCCGAGGCGCCGCCGGGCGGCGAAGTCCGGCTCAGCATCGACGCCGACGTGCAGAAAAGTCTTGAAGAGCTCGCGCGCGAGCGCGTGCGCACGCTGGCGCTGACGCTCGGGCCCGATATCTCGCTCGCCATGCTCGTCGTCGACAATGCGACCGGCGAGGTTTTAGCACGCGTCGGCTCGCCCGATTATTTCGACGAACGCCGCGCCGGCCAGGTGGACATGACGCAAGCGCTGCGTTCGCCCGGCTCGACGCTAAAGCCCTTCATCTACGGATTGGGCTTCGAGGACGGCTTCATTCACCCCGAGACACTGATCGAGGATCGGCCGGTACGTTACGGGACCTACGCGCCACAGAATTTCGATTTCACTTTCCAGGGCACGGTGTCGGTCCGCAAGGCGCTGCAGCTTTCGCTCAACGTGCCGGCGCTCGCCGTGCTCGATCAGGTGGGAGCGCGGCGGCTCGCGGCACGCTTGGCGCAAGCCGGCGCCGCGCTCGTGCTGCCGGAGGGCGAGGCCCCGGGCCTTGCCGTCGGTCTCGGCGGTGTCGGCATCAAGCTTTCCGACCTGGTGATGCTGTATGCCGGGATTGCGCGCCTTGGCACTGTGTTGCCGCTCACTGAGCGCATGGAAGGCAAGGGGGAGGCGAATCGCCTCATGGAGCCCGTTGCGGCGTGGTACGTCAGCAACGTGCTCATCGCCACGCCGCCGCCGGAGAATGGCACTTCCGGCCGCATCGCATTCAAGACCGGGACCAGCTACGGCTACCGCGATGCCTGGTCGATCGGCTTCGACGGCAAGCACACGATCGGCGTGTGGGTCGGCCGACCGGATGGCGCGCCGGTGCCGGGTCTGGTCGGGCGCAGCGCCGCCGCACCGATCCTGTTCGATGCTTTCGCCCGGCTGCCGACGCCGCCGGCTGCGCTGCCCCGCGCGCCCGCGGGGGTGCTGGTGACGACGAGTGCCAAGCTGCCGCCGCCGCTCAAGCGCTTTCAGCCGGGCGATCATGCCGGCGCGGCCACGCAGGCGAGGCTGCACATCCTGTTTCCGCCGGATGGCGCGCGGCTCGAGCTGCGCACCACCGACAACAGGCCTGATCCAGTGCCGCTCAAAGTCACCGCCGCGGTTGCGCCGCTCACCGTCCTCGTCAATGGTATTCCGGCCCGCGATCAACCGCGCGGTTCGCTGTTCTTTCAGCCCGCGGGCCCGGGATTCGCGCGCGTCACCGTGATCGACGCGTCTGGCGCCGCCGATAGCGTCGTCGTGCGTGTCGAGGATGGCGCGTCGGCGATGTCAGCGGTAGAGACCGCCGCGGCGGCTTGTCCGGTCACGCCTTGCGGCCGTCGCCAAACCATCCTTCCCTGACGCAAGCGTTTTCACTATGGTCGCCGCGCATTTCTTGCACGCCGGGAGCGGCATGAGCACGAACAGCGCGGCGACACCACGTCTCCAGTCGGTGGGCCTGCCGTGACGGAAGCGCAATCGCGTCACACGCGCGCCGCGCCGGCGACGGAAGCGTTCCCACAACGCATCGCGATCAATCTGCGGCGTTGGGGCCGCGTGCTGGTCCGTGCGCCGCGCGCGAAGCCGCCGCGGCCGCGCGGGCGCACCATTGCCGCGGTTGCGCTCACGCTGGTGGCTTCCATCGCTTCGATGTTTCTCGTCGACGCTCGCGCGAGCGAATGGGCGCGGCATCTGCCGCTTTGGTTTACCGAAATTTTCGACCAGATCACCGATTTCGGTCTGTCCGGCTGGTTCCTTTATCCGCTCGGATTCATCTTACTGAGTCTCGCGGCCATTACGTCCACGGCGCTGCCGCGCATGACCCAGGGCGTGCTGGCGCTGCTGGCGGCGCGGTGCGGATTTTTGTTCGTGGCGATTGCCGTGCCGGGCCTGTTCGTCACCATCGTCAAGCGAATGATCGGCCGCGCGCGACCTTTTGTCGGCGGTCATGACGATCCGTTCCTCTATGTGCCGTTTATCTGGCGACCCGCCTACGCCGCCATGCCGTCCGGGCACGCCACGACGGCAGCCGCGGCGGCGATTGCCATCGGCGCGCTGTGGCCGCGCACGCGCGGGGTGATGTGGCTCTACGCGCTGCTCATCATGTTCAGCCGTGTCGTTGTGCTTGCCCATCATCCGAGCGACGTGATCGCCGGTGCGGTCGTCGGCGCCGTCGGCGCGCTCCTGGTGCGCCGCTGGTTTGCCGCGCGGCGTCTGGTGTTTTCCGCGCGTGATTTGCGGCCGTTTCCGGGACCGTCATGGCGGCGGATCGAGACCGTCGGCCGCTAGGTCGTGGCAGCGTCTACGCGCCTCAGGTGCTTGCGGCGGCGGCGAGCGCGGCAAAGCCGCGCTCGAGATCGGCGAGAAGGTCCTCGACGGCTTCGAGTCCGATATGGAAGCGAACCGTCGGGCCGCCCAGCTGCCAGCGCGTCGCGGTGCGCACCGCGGTGCAGTCGAAGGGAATGGCGAGGCTCTCGTAGCCGCCCCACGAGGCGCCGATGCCGAACAGTTCGAGCGCATCGAGAAGCGCGTACACCGCCTTCTGCGGCACCGGCTTGAGCACGACGCTGAACAATCCCGACGCCCCGGCGAAATCGCGCTTCCACAGCGCGTGGCCGGGATGGCTTTGCATCGCCGGATGCAGCAGGTGCAGCACTTCGGGGCGTTGCTCCAGCCAGCGCGCCACGGCAAGCCCCGATCGCCAATGGCGATCGAGCCGCACCGCGAGCGTGCGCAACCCGCGCAGGCCGAGATAGACGTCGTCGGGGCCGACGCACCAGCCGCTCGCGCCGACGGTGTTTTTGAGCCGCGCCGCGGTCGCGCCGTTGGCCGAAACCGTGCCGAGCATCACATCGGAATGGCCGCCGATATATTTGGTGCCGGCCTGGATCGAGAGGTCGACGCCATGATCCAGCGCGCGGAAATAGAGCGGGCTCGCCCAGGTATTGTCCATGAGCACCAGCGCGCCCTTGGCGTGCGCCGCCGCGGCGATGGCCGCCACATCCTGCATCTCGAAGCTCAGCGAGCCGGGCGATTCGAGGAAAACGGCGCGGGTATTGCCCTGCATCAGTCCGGAGATCGCGGCGCCGACGAGCGGGTCGTAATAGCTGACGGTGACGCCGAGCCTGCTGAGGATCTGGTTGCAAAAATTGCGGGTCGGGCCGTAGGCGCTGTCGGTGACCAGAAGATGATCGCCGGCCTGCATCACCGACAGCAGTGCCGCGGAAATCGCCGCCAGCCCCGAAGGCAGCAGCGCTACGCCGGCGCATTGCGGGCCCTCGAGCTCCTGCACAGCAAGCTCTAGCGCTTCCGTTGTCGGCGTGCCGCGGCGCCCGTACTGGTAGCGCGCGCGGTGGGCGACGAAATCCTCGGCGCTGGGATAGAGCACCGTCGAGGCGTGATAGACCGGCGGGTTGACGAAGCCGTGGTAGGAGGCGGGATCGCGGCCGGCGGTGACCACGCGCGTATCCGGATGTCGCGCCCGGGAACGGCCGTTCTTGCTGCCGTCGTTCATGGCCATGGCCTCTCGCGTGCCGCGCGGGCGCTCGATGCGCCGCTGGCGCCATTACTTCGGCATCGCACGCCCTCGTCAACCCTTGACCTTGCAGTGCTATCGTTCTCAGATGCCGCCGGCGGGGGAATAGCCGTGAGCGCGCCAGACTGCCCTGGCTTGGACGCGGCCGCCCATCCTGAAAGGTCTGATCATGAAACGGCTCGCTACGGCAATGACTCTGGCAACGGTGGCTCTATTCGGGCCACAGGCGGCCTGGGCGCAGACGCTCGGTAGCATCAAGGATCGCGGCGAGCTGATCTGCGGCGCCAACGGCACGCTGGCCGGCTTTGGCGTGCCCGATCCGCAGGGCAATTGGACCGGCTTCGACGTCGATTTCTGCCGCGCCATCGCCGCGGCGATCTTCAACGATCCGAGCAAAGTCAAATTCGTGCCGCTGACCTCGAAGGATCGCTTCACCGCCCTGCAATCCGGCGAGGTCGACGTGCTGTCGCGCAATACCTCCTGGACGCTGTCACGCGACACCTCGCTCGGGCTCGACTTCATCGCCGTCAACTTCTACGACGGTCAGGGCTTCATGGTGCATAAATCGCTGAAGGTGAGCTCGGCGCTGGAGCTCAACGACGCCACGGTGTGCGTGCAGCAAGGCACCACCAGCGAGCTTAACCTGACCGATTATTTCCGCAGCAATCACATGGGCCTCAAGACCGTGACGTTCGCCACCGGGGACGAGGCGCGCAAAGCTTATGAATCGGGCCGCTGCGATGCCTACACCACCGACTCTTCGGCCCTCTACGGCGAGCGGCTGCGGTTGCCCGAGCCGAGCCAGCACATCGTGCTGCCGGAGATCATTTCCAAGGAGCCGCTCAGTCCGGCCGTCCGCCACGGCGACAATCAGTGGAGCGACATCGTGCGCTGGACCCATTTCGCCATGGTCGACGCCGAGGAGCTCGGGGTGACCAGGGCCAATGTCGACGAGAAACTGAAATCCAGCGATCCGGAAACGCGGCGCCTGCTCGGCAGCGAGGGTCAGTATGGTGAAGCGCTCGGCCTCACCAACGACTGGGCTTACCGCATCATCAAGCACATCGGCAATTACGGCGAAAGTTTCGAGCGCAATGTCGGTCAGGGCTCGCCGTTGAAGATCGTGCGCGGCCTCAACGCGCTTTGGACCAAGGGTGGTCTGCAATACGGGCCGCCGATTCGCTGAACCGCCGATTGCATGCCGGTTTTTCAACCGCGGGCCGGCCGATGGTAGAAAAAATTCAAGGTTTTTTGCCGCACCGGCCGCACCGCATCGGCGGCATTGTCCTCCAGATCGCGTTTATCGTCGTTATCGCCGGGCTTGCCTACGGCGTCATCCTCAACGTGGCGCAGAATCTGGCCCGCGCCCACATCGCTTCCGGCTTCGGCTTCTGGAACAACACGGCCGGCTTCGATATCAGCCAGACGCTGATCAGCTATTCGGCGAGTACGTCGAGCTTCGGCCGCGCATTCTGGGTCGGCTTGCTCAACACGCTCCTCGTCGCTGCGATCGGCATCGTGCTTACGACCGTGCTCGGCTTCGTCGTCGGCATCGCGCGGCTGTCGCGCAATTGGCTGGTGGCGCGGCTCGCCGGCGGCTACGTGGAATTGATCCGCAATGTGCCGCTCCTCCTGCAACTTTTGTTCTGGTACAACGCCGTGCTCAAATCGCTGCCGCCGTTGGGCGGCAGCCTCGCGCTTCCCGGCGGCGGTATCCTCAACAATCGCGGCCTGTTCCTGCCGCGGCCGGAGTTCGGCCCGCATTTTGGCGCGGTGCTTATCGCGTTGGTTGTTGCCATCGCCGCCGCGATCCTGCTGCGCGAGTGGTCGCGCCGGCGCCGTGAGCGCACCGGGACGCCAATTCACATTGTTTGGCTTGCGCTGGTCCTCGTGTGCGGATTGCCGCTCGCCGCTTTGGCGCTGGCCGGCTTTCCGCTCAGTTTCAGCGTTCCGCATATGGGCCGCTTCAACGTCAGCGGCGGCGTCGAAATTCTGCCGGAATTCGCCGCGCTGGTCCTGGCGCTGACGGTCTATACCGCCGCCTTCATCGCCGAAGTAGTGCGCGCCGGCGTGCTCGCCGTGCATGCCGGCCAGACCGAAGCCGCCGAGGCGCTCGGCCTGCGCTCCGCCGCGACGCTGCGTCTCGTCGTCGTGCCGCAGGCGATGCGGGTCATCATTCCGCCGCTGACCAGCCAGTACCTCAATCTGATCAAAAACTCTTCGCTGGCCGTCGCCATCGGTTATCCCGATCTGGTCCAGGTCTTCGCCGGCAGCGTGCTCAATATCACCGGCCAGGCGGTGGAGGTGATCGCGATCACCATGGCGGTCTATCTCGCCATCAGCCTGTTCACCTCGCTGCTCATGAACCTTTACGCGCGCGCCACCGCAATTGTGGAGCGCTGAGGGGGATGAGCGCCATCGGCGACCAGTCGTTCCTCTATGTCCGCCGCTCGCCAGCCGAGCGGTTGCCGCCGCCGGCGGCGCGCGCCGGCGCGTTGGGCTGGGTGCGCAGCAATTTTCTTTCCAGCCCGGCCAACATTGCGCTGACGCTGGTCTGCATCTTGTTCATCGTCTGGGCAGTGCCGCCGCTGCTGCGGTTTTTCCTGATCGACGCCGTGTGGTCCGGAGCCGACGGCGATGCCTGCCTGGCTTCGCCGGCGCAACCGCAGCCCGGCGCCTGCTGGGCCTTCGTGCGCGTCTGGTCCTCCTACTTCGTCTACGGCTTCTACCCGATCGGCCAAAGATGGCGGGTCGATCTGTTCTTCCTCGCCCTGGCGTTCGGCATCGTCTGGCTGTTGCGGCTATCGGCGCCGCGTCGCGACATCGGCGCGGTCTATTTCTTTATCGTGCTGCCGATCCTGTCGTTCGTGTTGCTGCACGGCGCGCCGTGGATCGGGCTTCGCGTCGTGCCGACGGCGTTGTGGGGCGGCATCCTCGTCACCGTCGTCGTCGCCACCATCGGCATGGTATTCTCGCTGCCGCTCGGCATCCTGCTCGCTTTGGGGCGCCGTTCGGAGATGCCGGTCGTCAGGCTGTCGGCGGTCACTTTCATCGAATTTGTCCGCGGCGTGCCGTTGATCACCGTCTTGTTCATGGCGAGCGTGATGCTGCCGCTGTTCGTCCCCGAACATTTGGCGCCGGACAAGCTCATTCGCGCGCTGATCGGCGTGGCGCTGTTCGCCTCGGCCTACATGGCGGAGGTGGTGCGCGGCGGCCTCGCCGCGGTGCCGCGCGGGCAATACGAGGCGGCCCGCGCGCTCGGGCTCAGCTATTGGCGCATGACGGGGCTGGTCATCCTGCCGCAGGCGCTGCGCGTGACCTTGCCGAACATCGTCAACACCTTCATCGGCCTGTTCAAGGACACGACGCTGGTCTTTATCGTCGGCATTTTCGATTTCCTGCGCACCATCGAGGCGGCGCGCGCCGATCCGAAATGGGCCGCGCCGACCACCACCGTCACCGGCTACGCCTTTGCCGCGCTATTCTATTTCGTCTGCTGCTATGGCATGTCGCGCTACGCGCGAAACGTCGAAGCGCGGCTGGCGCGCTCCGGTCGGCGGTAAAGAGGCGGCGATGGCAGAACGTCCGGACGATCCCAGCACGGCGGCTCCGCGGGAGGAGGTCGCTGTCGAAATCGCTGGCCTGCACAAATGGTACGGCGACTTCCACGTGCTGCGCGACATCAACCTGAAAGTTTCCCGCGGCGAGCGCATCGTCATCTGTGGTCCGTCGGGCGGCGGCAAGTCGACGCTGTTGCGCTGCATCAACAGGCTGGAGGATTGGCAGCGCGGCCGCATCATCGTCGACGGCATCGAGCTGACGGACGACCCCAAGCGCATCCTTGCGGTGCGCCGCGATGTCGGCATGGTGTTTCAGCAGTTCAATCTGTTCCCCCACCTCACCGTGCTGGAAAACTGCACATTGGCGCCGATCTGGGTGCGCCACATGCCGAAGCGCGAAGCCGAGGCGCTCGCCATGACCTATCTGGAGCGCGTGAAAATACCGGATCAGGCGAACAAATATCCGGCACGGCTCTCCGGCGGCCAACAGCAGCGCGTGGCCATCGCGCGCGCGCTGTGCATGAGCCCGAACATCATGCTGTTCGACGAGCCGACCTCGGCGCTCGACCCGGAAATGGTCAAGGAGGTGCTCGACACCATGGTGGAGCTCGCCGGCGACGGCATCACCATGCTGGTGGTCTCCCACGAGATGGGCTTCGCGCGCCAGGTCGCCGACCGCTTGATCTTCATGGACGAAGGGCAAATTGTCGAGGTCAACGCGCCGAAGGAATTCTTCAGCCACCCCCAGCACGAGCGTACACGGCTCTTTCTCAAGCAGATTCTGCATCTCGCCGGCGACGGCGGCGCGTCGCAGCCGCTCGCTGGCGAGCCATCGTCATAGAAAACCGGAAACGTTGAGCAAGGCGGCAAAATTGCGTCGCCCAGATACACAAATGTTCATCTGCACAGATGAAAAGCCCCAGATGAATGAGCTTTCGTCGGCGCATGCCAGACCTGACAAAACTTTAACTTGAGTCCCGGCGGCAACGGCCGTTTACTTCGCGCACATTACATCTCTTTGTGGAGGAGAAAATGTTCAAGCCCATGGTCGTCGCGGCGGCAGCACTTGCCATCGGCGGCTCTTCGATCGTCTATGCGCAACAGCATTTCGGCGGGCCGGGTGGCTATCATGACGGCGGTCCCGGCTTCGAGCAGCGGCATCGGCTGAGCCCCGCCGACATGGCGGCATTCACCGACGCGCGCATCGCCGCGCTCAAGGCCGGCCTGGAGCTGACGCCCGATCAGGCGAAAAATTGGCCGGCGTTCGAGCAGGCCTTGCGCGACATGGCGCAGCTGCGGATGGAGCGGCGGCAGGCCCGCGAAGCGGTCGAACAGCAGCAGACCGAGCCGCCGACCACGCCGTTCGAACGGCTGGCCAAGCGGGCCGATAGCCTGTCCAAGACCGGCGCCGCCTTGAAGCGTATCGCCGACACCGGCGCGCCGCTTTTTCAAAGCCTCGACGACGCTCAGAAGCACCGCTTCAAGATGCTGGCGCACTTGCTGCGGCCGCATCATCACCACATGCACGCCGGCTTAGAGGGCGGCGGTCATGGGTGGGGACATCAGGGCGGTCATTGGTGGGGGCACCAAGGTGGCCGCTTCGGACAGGACGAAGGCGGTCCCGGTGGTCGGATGCACCACATGATGAGCACTGACGATGAGGAGTCGCAGCTATAGAGCATGATCCGGAAAAGTGGATGCCGGTTTTCCGAAAAGATCATGCTCCACTAGGATATAGAGCGGCAATCGATTCAATCTGAAGCGATTGCGCTCCAGTCGCAGCGATTTTACCGGTGTCCGCTGATGCGCCTCCCCCCGCAGTGGGCGCCAAAGCGAAGGCCGCAGGATAAGCTCCTGCGGCCTTCGCATTTTTGGCCGCTGAACCTTTACTCTTCGTAGATCATCTTGCGGGTCATGCCGCCATCGACGACGAAGTTGGCGCCGGTGACGAAGCCGGAGCGCTCGCGGTCGAGCAGCCAGGCGACGATCTCGGCGATGTCTTGCGGCTTGCCGACGCGGCCGGCGGGATGTTGCGCATGGTCCTTGCGGCGCAAGGCGCTGTAATCCTTGGTTTCGATCCAGCCGGGGCTGACGCAATTGGCGCGGATATCCGGACCGAGGCTGACCGCCAGCGCGTGGGTGAGCGCGACAATCCCACCCTTGCTCGCCGCGTAGGATTCGGTGTTCGGCTCCGACATGGTCGCGCGGGTGGAAGCGATGGTGACGATGGCGCCGCGCGCTTTGCGCAGCGGCTTTTCCGCTGCGCGCGCGAACAGGAAGGCCGCCGTCAGATTGGTATCGATGACTTTATACCATTCGGCGAGCGTCAGCCGCCGCAGCGGCTTGCGGATCATGATGCCGGCATTGGAGACCAGCGCATCGAGCCGGCCGTATCGTTCGAGCAGCGCGGCGACCGCGCGCGGCGCCGTTTCCTCGACGCCGACATCGCCTTCGACGAGTACCACGTTGCGGCTGGCTTGCGGAAAAGCACGGCGCATTACGCTCTGGCGCAGATCGACGATGCCGAGACGCCAGCCGTCGGCGAGGAGATGGCGGGCGATGGCGCGGCCAATGCCGTTGGCGCCTCCAGTCACCAGGGCGACGGGGCGCGTTCTCGCCCGGCTCATGATGTCAGCCGCGTTCGACGGGAAGGTCGGGGCGCGAGCCCCACTCCGTCCATGAGCCGTCGTAGAGACCCTTTGGCTCGCGGCCGATCGATTCCAGCGCGAGGGTAAGAATTGCGGCGCTGACGCCCGAACCGCATGAGGTGATGATCGGCTTGTCGAGATCGACGCCGGCCTCCTTGAACGCCGCTTCGATGCGCGCGCGCGGAACGAGGCGGCCGTTCTCGACCAATCGGCTATAGGGCACGTTGAACGAGCCGGGCATATGGCCGGAATGCAGTCCGGGACGCGGTTCCGGCGCTTGGCCGCTGAACCGCTCGGGCGGGCGGGCGTCGACCACCTGGGCGCTTTCGTCGGTCAGCGCCATGCGCACGTCGGCGAGCATCGCCACGGCGCCGACATTCATCTCGGCGGTGAAGGTTTTCGGCGATCGCGCGGGATCGCCCTTCTCCAGCGGACGGCCCTCGGATTTCCATCGCGGCAACCCGCCATCGAGGATGTACACGTTCTTGGCGCCGAAGATCCGGAACGTCCACCACACGCGCGGCGCCGAAAAAAGACCGACGCTGTCGTAAACGACGACGGTGTCGCCATCGCCGATGCCGAGCGCGCCGGCCGCTTCGCTGAAATGCGTGGTGCCCGGCAGCATGTGCGGCAGGTCGGTCGAATGATCGCTGATCGCCTCGATGTCGAAGAACACGGCGCCTGGGATATGGCCGTCGCGATACTCGGCGTGCGCGTCGCGCTGCTGCGTCGGCAGGAAATACGAACCGTCGACCACGACCAGATTGCGGTCGCGCAAGTGCTCGGCGAGCCAATCGGTCGATACCAGCCAGCGGCTCGTCGGCGATGGGGCAGGGGTGTCGTCGGTTCTCAGCATGGCGATCATCTCATGACAACGCGCGCGCGGCTGCAATGTTCAGACGTACGGAACCGGGATGGCCGAGCGGCGCTCGAGCCAGGCCGGCACCGGCAGCTTCTTGTCGCGCAGAAACTGCGGATTGAACAGCTTCGATTGGTAGCGCGTGCCGTAATCGGCGAGGATGGTGACGATGGTGTGCCCGGGACCGAGGTCCTTCGCCAGGCGAACGGCGCCGGCAATGTTGATGCCGGAGGAGCCGCCGAGGCAGAGGCCTTCGTGCTCCAGCAGGTCGAAGATGATCGAAACCGCTTCCGCGTCGGGGATCTGGTAGGCGACGTCGATCGGCGCGCCTTCGAGGTTTTTGGTGATGCGGCCCTGGCCGATGCCTTCCGTGATCGATGATCCTTCGGATTTCAGGGTGCCGTTGGTGTAATAGCTGTAGAGCGCCGCGCCCATCGGATCGGCGAGCGCGATGCGCACGGCGCTGTTGCGCGATTTGAGCGCGATGGCAACGCCGGCGAGCGTGCCGCCGGTGCCGACGGCGCTGACAAAGCCGTCGACCTTGCCGTCGGTCTGCCGCCAGATTTCCGGCCCGGTGGTTTCGACGTGCCCCTCGCGATTGGCGACATTGTCGAACTGGTTCGCCCAGATCGCGCCGTTCTTTTCGGTTTTCGCCAATTGCTCGGCGAGCCGCCCCGAGAGCTTCACGTAATTGTTGGGGTTGGAATAGGGCACGGCCGGCACTTCGATGAGCTCGGCGCCGCATAGCCGCAGCGTTTCCTTCTTCTCTTGGCTCTGGGTCTCCGGGATGACGATCACGGAGCGAAAGCCCATGGCATTGCCGACGAGCGCAAGCCCGATGCCGGTATTGCCCGCGGTGCCTTCGACGATCACGCCGCCGGGCCGCAGCTCGCCCCTCTTCACCGCGTCCTCAATGATGAACAAGGCGGCGCGATCCTTGACGGACTGGCCCGGATTCATGAATTCGGCCTTGCCCAGAATGGTACAACCCGTCGCCGCGGAGACGCGTTCGAGCTTGATCAAGGGAGTATTGCCGATCGCCTCGACGATTCCGTTGCTGAACTGCATCGTCACCATGTCCCGCGGGGCGCCGACCCTAAATGACTAAACCATTGGAAACAAGGCTAATGTCCGCGTTCCGAGTTTCGCAAACCGACGGCGCAACCGCTCTGATGTAAGCTCGGCAATCAAAAGCGCTACTGCCGAATTAACCATCCGGCGGGCCGTCGCACCGGATCAATTGCCGCCAAGGCTCGCAAGATTGTCGAAACCATAGCCTGCGCATAACCCGAAGCGATTTACGGGTATTCACTGATTGTTTCCGGCCGTGGCGATATGCGGACAGCGATGGGATTTTCCAGCGATCGCTGACGTTTGTCAGGTCAATCTGGTTGAGCGCAATGAATCTGGACGTCAACACACTTTTTCTCGTGACCATCTACGTTGAAGCGATCCTCGGATTACTGTTGCTGTTCGCCTGGGTGCAAAATTCGTCGATTACGGCGGTGGCGTGGTGGGGCTTCGCCCACCTGTTGCGCGCCGGCTCGGTGATGCTGTTCGGCTGGTATGGCGCGGTGTCCGATCTGATCTCGATCGACCTCGCCAACGCGCTATTGTTCACGGCGTTTGCGTTGACCTGGACCGGCGCCCGCGTGTTCGACCATCGCCGCCCGCAGCCGGTGCTGCTGTTCGGCGGCGCCGTGCTTTGGCTCATTGCCAGCCGCATACCGGTGTTTGCCGACTCCTTCAGTCTGCGCGTGCTGTTGAGCTCGGGCATCATCACCGCCTACACCTGGGCGACGGCCTACGAATTCTGGCGCGGACGCAGCGAGCCCCTGGTCTCGCGCTGGCCGGCGATCTTGTTGTTGTTCGCGCACGGCGCGCTGTATCTGTTGCGGACGCCGCTCGGCGCCATGCTGCCGTGGCTGCCGACCGGCAGCGAGGTGTTCGCGAGCGTCTGGCTGACCGTACTCAGCTTCGAAGCGCTGCTGTTTACCATCTCGATCGCCTTCATCCTGCTGGCGATGGCGAAGGAGCGCACCGAGTATTGCCACAAGACCGCCGCGCTGATCGACCCGCTGACCGGCATCGCCAACCGCCGGGCATTCCTGCAGGATGGCCAAGCCCAGCTCAAGCGGCAGGCCGCCAGTCCGTGTCCGACCGCGGTGATGCTGCTCGACCTCGACAATTTCAAATCGATCAACGATCGCTTCGGCCACGCCATCGGCGATCGCGTGCTGGAGATCTTTGCCGACGTGGCGAGCGGCTGCGTGCGGCGCATCGACCTGTTCGGTCGCCTCGGCGGTGAGGAATTCGCGGCATTGTTGCGCGACACGACGCGCGAGCGGGCCTTGATCGTCGCCGAGCAGATTCGCGCCTGCTTCGCGGATGCCACACGCGATGTCGATGGCCGGCCGGTCGTCGCGACGGTGAGCATCGGCATCGCCGTCAGCAACGATGCCGTGCTCGATCTCTCGGCGTTGCTGGCGCAGGCCGACCACGCGCTCTATCGCGCCAAGGACGGCGGCCGCAATCGGATCGAAGTCGCCTCGCTCGAGCTTATGCTGGACCGTGCCAAGCGGGGCGCCGCCGACCTTCTCGGCGCCGTCGGCGGCAAGTCAGCCATATCGGCGGAGAAATCCGCAGCCTGATCCGCGGGCGCCGGTTCTTCCCTTTGCATGACGCGCCGTCCGTGCCGCGCCGGGTCCCCGGCGGCTGGTCGAGGCATGTGCTTTTACCGACGTAGTTCTACGTAGGCGAAAACGCGGCGCTGTTAACCGGACGGTGATCGTGCCGCTGTTCCTATTTCACGGGCGGCAAGCGCCGCCGGCGTGTCGATCGCAGGCTTAGGCATGATCAATCTTCACCTCCTGCTTGTCGATGACGAGACTGATATTCGGCAGACCGTCGAGGCGTCGCTGGCGCCCGATCCGTTCTTCATTCTGCGCGACTGCGCGTCGGGCGCGGAGGCGCTGGCTGCGGCCGTCGCCTGGCGACCCGATCTCATTCTGCTCGACGATATGATGCCCGACATGGATGGGCCGACGGTGCTGGGGCGATTGCGCGCCGACCGGCGCACGGCGCCGATCCCGGTCGTCTTCTTCACGGCGCGCGGGCAGGGGCGCGAACATCAACGTTTCAGGGGGCTGGGCGCCGCCGGCGTCATCGCGAAACCGTTCGATCCGATGCGGCTCGCCGCAGAACTGCGCCGCTACGTTGCCGTGGAAGGCGTTCTCTCGCCTGCGCGCGAGGGCTTCCTGCAACGTCTCAAGGCCGACGCCGGCGTGCTTTCGGACTGCCGCCGGCGCTGGACGCAGCGTCATTCGAAAGCCACGCTGACGCGCATCCAGGAGATTGCACATTCGCTTGCCGGGGCCGGCGGCATCTACGGGTTCGCCGGCATCACCTGCGCATCGGCGGCGCTTTCGGACGCCGCCGAAGACAATCTGGCCGGCCGCGCCCCGCCGATCGAAGTCGATCGCGCCCTCAACGGACTGCTCGATCGCATCGCACTCGTGAACTGATTCCGCGGTTCGGCGGCACGTACGGGACACAGTCTGATGGGAACTTCGGGCGCGCCGGAGCCGTTTCTTTTCCATGATCGGATTTGCTAGTGTGGCGGTTCAGAAGTCCGCATCATTTTTGCCGCGAACTCGTCATGCGGACTTCTGAACCAAAGCCACACTAGATCAATACGTTGCTAGTGTCCTTCGATTCCGAAGTTCGCAAACGAGGGTGCCGCATAATGATGCGAACTTCGGAATCGGGACACTAGGCTGGATGGGCGACCCTTTGCCCCGGGAGATCGATCATGCTCGACATCAGCAAGCCACCAGGCGCGGCGCCCTTCGACACCGCGCGGCTCGACCGGCTGATGGACGAGGCCGGGATCGATGTGCTGCTGGCCACTTCCAAGCACAATGTCCAATATCTGCTCGGCGGGCATCGCGCCTTCTTCTTCGACACCATGGACGCCATCGGGGTCACCCGCTACCTGCCGGTGTTTGTCTATCCGAAGGGCGCGCCGCAAAAGGCCGGTTATTTCGGTCATCGCATGGAAGGTTATCAGATCGCGGTGAAGCCGTTCTGGGTGTCCGAGGTCAATACCAAGAGTTCCGGCGCAGTCGATGTCATGGAACGGGCCGCCGACTACGTGCGCCAAATCACGGCCAAGCCGTCACGCATTGGCGTCGAGCTCAGCTTCCTGCCGGCGGATGCCGCGGCGACGCTGCACAAGGCGTTCGCCGACGCCGAGCTGAAGGATGCGCTGTTCGTGCTCGAGCGGTTGCGCGCCCGCAAATCGCCGGAGGAGTTGGCGAAGCTGCGGATCGCCTCTGATCTGGTCATCGATTCGATGCTCGCGGTCATCCAGAGCCACGGGCCCGGCGCCACCAAGGCGCAAATCGCCGAGGCGCTGCGCCGGGAAGAAACGATGCGCGGATTGACGTTCGATTACTGCCTGATCGCCGCCGGCTTTAGTCTCAACCGCGCGCCCTCGGAGCAGCGCTGGGAGCAAGGCGACGTGCTGTCGCTCGATTCCGGCGGCAACTACCACGGTTATATCGGCGACCTCGCCCGCATGGGCATCGCCGGCGCGCCCGACAGCGAGCTTGAAGATCTGCTGGGCGAGGTCGAAGCCATCCAACAGGCGGCGCGGAAGCCGATCCGCGCCGGCGTCAATGGTGGCGAGATTTATCAGGCGGCCGGCAGCGTGCTGCAGCAATCGAAGCTGCACAATCACATCGCCTTTCTCGCCCACGGCATGGGACTGGTCAGCCACGAGGCGCCGCGGCTGACCAGCGCGGGCCCGATCCCCTACGACGCCTACGATGCGGACAAGCCACTTGAAGCGGGCATGGTGATTTCGGTCGAAACCACGCTGGCGCATCCGCGCCGCGGCTTTATCAAGCTGGAGGATACGGTCGTGGTCACGCCGACAGGCTTCGAGGTCTATGGCGATCGTGCCCGCGGCTGGAACCGCGCCGGCGCCGCTACCTGATCTTGGCGGCCTGACAGGCGATCAAGCTGCGCGTGGTATCAGCGCGCTAAATGGCCCGGCGGTCTCAGGTCGTGCTGCCGTCGGCGCTGTATAGGCGCCGATTGCGTTCAAGGTCGTCGATCTCGCGCCGCAGCTTGCGGAGATAGGCAAAATACGCGACGCCGCCACATGCCCAGGATGCGCCGGCGACGCTGAAGATCAGCGGATCGGCCTCGGGCCACAGCTTCTTGATGAGCGCACAGGTCATCGCCCAGGCGATGACGACAAAGACGGCGCGCGGCAAAAGGTAGGCCATGACTAGCGACTCGCTGAAATGCCAAGTCCGATGGTGGCCGGGTATGGTTATCAGGCGGTAAAAAAACACCTCGGAACTTTCCCGATGCGGTCGCGCTGACTGTCCTTAACCGGGGGCAAGTGCCTTCGCCTGGGCCTTCCTGTCGTCTTTGTCACCGGCTTTGCCGATCGCGCGGCGCTGGCCGGCGTCAGCGACACGCAGATCGTCGGCAAGCCCTTTATCAGCGGCGAACTCGCCGACAAAGTGAGGACGGCGCTGTTCGGCCCCGTGGCCAGGAATGTGGTGCGGTTGCGGCGCTAGATATTGGCACGGCGACTTTCCTGATGCGCTCAGGCTGTCTGCCGCCGATCTGAAAAAAGTCGCGCACGGCAATGCCGACCGATTGCTAAAACTGTCCCGCGAAGAAATTGAGGCTTAGCGGAAAGCGAGCGGAAGCTTGTTTTCAACGTGTTCGATCGCTTAACGTTTTGCGAGGTGATTCTGATGCGCATGGTTCGCTGGCTTGCCGTTTTGCCGTGTCTTGCCGTGCTCGTTGGCCCGTTCTTCCTCAACCGGGTCACGCCCTTCGTTTTCGGCATGCCGTTCCTGCTGGCCTGGTTGGTGGCCTGGATCGTGGTTACCCCGGCGATCATGGCGGTGATCTTCCGGTTCGATCCGGTGAACCGGGAGGATGGCCAATGAACAGCGCCATGGTGGGGATCGCGAGCGCCGCCATTCTGGCGCTCGGCCTCGGTTTCCTGGCGCGGCGCGGCCGGCAGATGGGCCTCGAGCAATGGGCTGTCGCCGGCCGCTCGTTCGGGGCGCCGCTCGTTTTCCTGCTCATGGCCGGGGAAATCTATACGACCTTTACTTTTCTCGGCGCCAGCGGGTTCGCTTACGGCAGGGGCGGTCCGGCCTACTACATTCTCGCTTACGGCACGGTCACCTACAGCCTCTCTTATTTCCTGCTGCCGCCGATCTGGCGCTACGCGAAGCGACACGGTCTGTTTTCGCAATCGGATTTTTTCATCCATAAGTATGACAGCCCCATGCTCGGCGTGATTGTCTCGCTGGTCGGCATCGTCGCGCTGATTCCGTATCTGGTGCTGCAGTTCAAAGGCCTCGGCATCATCGTCGAGATCGCCGGCTACGGCGCGATCCCGACCACGGCGGCGGTGTGGATCGGCGCCGCAGTCGCGACCGCTTACGTGATGGTTTCGGGTGTGCGCGGGTCGGCGTGGACGGCGGTCGTCAAGGACGTGATGATCCTGTTGGTTGTCGTCTTTCTCGGCGTCTATTTGCCTGTCCACTATTACGGCGGAATCGAGCCGATGTTCGCCGCGATCGAGCAGGCAAAGCCCGGCTTCACGGCGCTGCCGGAGCGCGGCGAGAGCGTTTGGTGGTTCTCATCCACCGTGCTGTTGGCCTCGCTCGGCGTCTTCATGTGGCCGCACGGCTTCCTTTCGATCTATACGGCGCGCAGCGCCAGGGTGCTGCGGCAGAACGCCGTGGTCCTGCCGATCTACCAGCTGATCCTGCTGTTCGTCTTCCTGGTCGGTTTCGCGGCGATTTTGCAGGTGCCGGGGCTGAGCGGCCCGAACGTCGACCTCGCGCTGTTCAAGCTCTCGGTCAACACCTTCGATCCGTGGTTCGTCGGCGTGATTGGCGCCGCCGGCGTGCTCACCGCGCTGGTGCCCGGCTCGATGATCCTGATGGCGGCGGCGACCTTGCTCGCCAATAATTTCTACCGCGCGGTCGACCGATCCGCGACCGACACGCGCGTGGTGGGGGTCGCCAAGCTCATGGTGCCGGTGGTCGCGCTCGTTGCGGTGTATTTTACGCTGCAGGGCGGACTGACGATCGTGGCGCTGCTGCTGATGGGCTACAGCTTCGTCACCCAGCTTTTTCCAGCAATGATACTGAGTCTTGCCGACAACAGATGGGCGACGCGCGAAGGTGCGGCGGCCGGGATTGTGGCCGGCGTTGCTACTGTCGTGGCGATCGGCTTGACGCGCGCGAGCATCGGAACGCTGTTTCCGTCGCTTCCCGTGGAGATCAAGGAGATCAATGTCGGCATCATTGCGCTCGTCGTGAATGTCCTGGTGCTGATCGCGGTCAGCCTCGGGACGAGGCTCCTGACCGGCAATCATCGCCGGCCGGCGCAGGCTGCGGATCTCACTTAAGAGCCGATCGGTCGCGTTTCCGTCGCCAGCAACGGCGATCGGCGCTGCCCGGCTTGACAATGCGCCGGGAAATCGGCTCGACATAACCACCGCAATAAAGCAGCCTGCCTGACCCGATGCCGGATTTCTACGATGCCCTGGAAACGCGCGCGCCGGAAACGCGCGAGCGCGAGCAATTCTCGAAGCTGCCGGATCTGATCGCGCGCGCCATGGGCGCGCCGGGCTGGGCCGCGCAGCTTGCCGGCGTCGAGCCGAAATCGGTGACATCGCGCGCGGCGCTGGCCGGCCTGCCGGTGCTGCGCAAGTCGGACCTGAAAGAGCGGCAGCGAGACAAGCCGCCGCTCGGCGGCTACGCCGTCACCGCGCCGGGACAGCTCAAGCGCCTGTTGATGTCGCCGGGCCCGATCTTCGAGCCCGAGGGTCACGGCAAAGACTGGTGGAATTCGGCGCGCGCGCTGTTTGCCGCCGGTTTTCGCCCAGGCGACATCGTGCACAACGCCTTCGCCTATCACCTGACGCCGGGCGGGTTCATTCTCGAGTCGGGGGCGCACGCGCTCGGCTGCACGGTCATTCCCGGCGGTGTCGGCAACACCGAGCAACAGGTCGAGGCGATCGCGCACCTCAAGCCGGCCGGATACACCGGCACGCCGGATTTTCTCAAAATCCTGCTCGATGCGGCGGAAAAAACCGGCAAGGACGTGTCCTCGATCAAGCGCGGGCTGGTTTCCGGTGCGGCGCTGCCGTCGTCGCTGCGCGCGCACCTCGCAGACCGCGGGATCGCCGTCCTGCAAAGCTACGCCACCGCCGAGCTCGGCGTCATCGCCTACGAAACGGCGGCGCTCGAAGGCATGGTCGTCAACGAAACGGTCATCGTCGAGATCGTGCGGCCGGGCACCGGCGATCCGGTTGCCGAGGGCGAAGTGGGGGAGGTGGTCGTCACCTCGTTCAACGCCGATTATCCGATGATCCGCCTCGCCACCGGCGACCTCTCCGCGGTGCTTGCCGGCCGCTCGCCGTGCGGCCGCACCAACATGCGGATCAAAGGCTGGATGGGGCGCGCCGACCAGACCACCAAGGTCAAGGGCATGTTCGTGCATCCAGGCCAGATCGCCGAAATCGCCAAGCGGCATCCCGAAATCGGGCGGGTTCGCCTTTCGGTCACGCGCGAAGCCGAGCAGGACGTGATGACGCTTGCGGCCGAATGCGCGTCGCCCCCCAATGGCCTCGAGGACGCGGTGGCGGCGAGCCTGCAATCGATGACCAAACTCAAAGGCCGCGTCACGCTGGTCGCGCCCGGAACGCTGCCGAACGACGGCAAGATCATTGCCGACGAGCGCAGCATCGGGT
Organism: Xanthobacteraceae bacterium; assembly: GCA_050011955.1. GTDB lineage: Bacteria > Pseudomonadota > Alphaproteobacteria > Rhizobiales > Xanthobacteraceae > BOG-931. The sequence continues at coordinate 2,571 of JBEKIC010000048.1, read as the reverse complement.
GAATGAATGATGGCTTGATAAAGCCGTCGCGACGAGGAAAGAACATTTCGGCGAATGCATCGGCCGGAAATGACACGTTCGTCAAATCAGCGTCGGCGTAGCAAAGATCATCTTATTTCTCCGATCGCATTGACAGGCGATGCGCGCGGTGCCGAAGTGGGAACATTCGATCACCACGTGATCGGATCGCGGGATTTGATGGAGCAGCTTGCGCCGCGTCAACATGCTAAAGCGCCACGAAGCGCCTTCGTGGGCTCCTGACGATGGAGATTTGCTCATGGCGTTTCGTTCTCGGATGTCGGTCCTTCGCTCCGGATCCCCCGCTTTTTGCCGCCAGAACTCAGCAGTGACCGGCGCGTGTCGCACGCGCTGATCTAACTGCATTTTCGAGTTTGTCGGCACATCAGCACGTCGGTTGCGGCCGACAAGGGGATCGTCATGTTCGACACATACGTCATAGAAATCAATTCGGATGCCGCCGGCCTAGTCGTGCGTGATCGCGGAGGGTTCCGTTTCTTTTCCGCTGATGCGTCGTTTGCCGGCCTGGACGGTCGTCTTTTTCGCGATCCGCGGGCAGCCGAACAGGCCGCTATCCGCCATCGCGACACCAGCGATCGGAATGCACCATTGATCGGGCCACGAAAGTGGCGGCCGTTGAGATGAATAGGATCGCAGGTCACCCATCGGCATTGGCGCCCATTATGAGGAGAGAACTGACATGTCTGACGCCGCCCGCAAACTCGCCGTCGTGGAGACCACGCCGGCGCACAAACCCGGTCGTGGCCGGATCTATGAATCGATCACCGACACCATCGGCGATACCCCGCTTGTGCGGCTCAACCGGCTGCCGCAGTCGAAGGGGGTGAAGGCGAACATTCTCGTCAAGCTGGAGTTCTTCAACCCGATCTCCAGCGTCAAGGACCGTATCGGCGTGTCGATGATCGACGCGCTGGAGGCGAACGGTACCATCAAGCCGGATACCGTGCTGATCGAGCCGACGTCGGGTAATACCGGGATCGCGCTTGCCTTTGTCGCCGCCGCGCGCGGCTATCGCTTGATCTTGGTGATGCCGGAATCGATGTCGGTCGAACGCCGAAAAATGCTCGCTTTGCTCGGCGCCGAATTGGTACTGACCGAGGCTGCCAAAGGCATGAAGGGCGCGGTCGCCAAGGCCGACGAACTCGCAAAGGAAACACCGAACGCCGTCATCCCGCAGCAGTTCCGTAATCCGGCGAACCCCGAGATCCACCGCAAGACCACCGCCGAAGAAATCTGGAACGACACCAAGGGCAACGTTGACGTCATCGTTTCCGGCGTCGGAACCGGCGGCACCATTACGGGCGTCGGCCAGGTCCTGAAGCCACGCAAGCCCTCGCTTAAAATTGTCGCTGTCGAGCCCGCGGACAGCCCGGTGCTTTCCGGCGGACAGCCCGGTCCACACAAGATTCAGGGCATCGGCGCCGGATTCGTACCGGAAATCCTCGACCGCTCGGTAATTGATGAGGTCGTCACCGTCGGCAACCAGACAGCGTTCGAAATCGCTCGCGCGCTCGCGCGCCTTGAGGGCATCCCGGTCGGGATTTCTTCAGGTGCCGCCGTCGCGGCGGCTCTCGAAATCGGCGCGCGTTCCGAATTTGCGGGCAAAAATATCGTTGTCGTAATCCCGTCCTTCGCCGAGCGCTATCTCTCGACTGCGTTGTTCGAAGGGCTCTGAACGGCGCGGTCGTAATCCTCCGTTTGTATCCGCATCAGCTGCCGCGGAATTTTGCTTTGCGCTTGCCGTGGAAGGCTTCGACGCCTTCGCGAAAATCGTCCGATTGCCGCAAGCGGCTGTAGCAATGGCCCTCAAGCTCGATGGCAATGGAGAGCGTCGCGTCTTCGGTATCGTTCAAAAGCTTCTTGGCGGTCCGCTGGGCGATTGGCGCGCTCGCGTTCGGCATCGATCTCGACCCGAAAACCGTCAAGCCGCGCCAGCCGCGGATCGGCGAAAGTCATAGCAGTGCTCATAGCGTATCCTTTAATGGTTACTGGTCGCGACGTCAGGCTCGGGCTGATATTCGCCGGTCACGAGCCCCGGGCCGGTGTGGGGTAACTGGCGGTGCTCGGGGGCGGGGGTCGGTGTGTGTGGTGTGGGCAGGTGGTAGTGGCGCGGAGGCCCGAGGGTCGGGGCAGATGGCAACAGGTTGTGGGTTCCGGTTGATATTGGCCCAACAGACCCCGCCCCGGCGCCCGTGGGCCCCGGCTTGCGCCTTGAACTTGAGAAGGTTTTGGCTCCCCGGGCCGGATTCGAACCAGCGACCAACCGGTTAACAGCCGGTTGCTCTACCGCTGAGCTACCGGGGAACGATGACGCCCGCTCACGCGCGAACGCGGTTGCCTATAACAAAGCCGCGCCGGCTTTGAAAGCATGAGGCTCCAATAAATCCTGTGACGCAAATCCTGTTACGCCCGCCTTCGCTAACGCTACGGCGCGGCAGCCTTCGTATCAGGGGCTTGCCGGGCCGAAGCTGCGGAGCAGCGAAGGCTGGAGGCCACGCCCGGAATTGAACCGGGGTAAACGGTTTTGCAGAC
>JBEKIC010000047.1:0-32435 GCA_050011955.1 Xanthobacteraceae bacterium | reverse complement strand
GAACTCGTCATGCGGACTTCTGAACCAAAGCCACACTAGATCAATACGTTGCTAGTGTCCTTCGATTCCGAAGTTCGCAAACGAGGGTGCCGCATAATGATGCGAACTTCGGAATCGGGACACTAGTCTGCGCCGACCCTTACGCATTCTTGACCATCGGCCGAGATGCCGACGGGCCGGCAGGAATTTGATAGCCGGTCGCGCGCTATAAAGGCACGACGGGAGCGGCGAGCGTGTTGGAGCGCCAGCCAGCTTAGAAAAGCTAAAAACAAAGCCCTTTTTGATTGAAATCAATTTTTTTGAGCCCTAGATAGGCATAGTTTCAATTGATACCAATGCAACCCCGGGCCGTCCTCCGATGATCGTCTGCTCCTGCAACGTGCTCACCGACCACGACGTCCGGGCGATACTTTCCGGTGATCCGGCTGCGCCACGCACCGCCGGCCAAGTCTATGGCTGCCTCGGCTGCAGCGCCCAATGCGGGCGATGCGCCCGCACCATCCGCCGCATCATGGACGAAGCGCTCGGCGGCGCCGAGACCTGTTGCCAGGCCGCGGGCCGCTCCTGACCTCCCAGCTCTAGCGTCCGGCAATCGGGGTTGCGCAACCGCCGCGGCGGCTTTCCGCGTTCGTGCTAAGGGCTATAATCGACAGGCGCACGATTCTGTGCGGCGCCGACATCCCATTGCAGGAGCACGATCATGAGAGGCGAGCCCGGAGTCCTCGACTACCTGAACAAGGCCCTCCGGCACGAACTGACGGCGGTCAACCAGTACTGGCTGCACTACCGTTTGCTCGACAACTGGGGCTACAAGTCGCTCGCCAAGCAATGGCGCAAGGAATCGATCGAGGAGATGCAGCACGCCGACAAGCTGGTCGAGCGCGTCATCTTCCTCGACGGCTTCCCGAATATGCAGGTGCTCGAGCCGCTGCACATCGGCCAGACCGTGAAGGAGGTGCTCGACTGCGACCTTCGCGCGGAACTGTCGGCCCGCGCGCTGTACGAAGAAGCCGCGACCCATTGCCATGCCGTCAAGGATTACGTGTCGCGCGACTTGTTCGAGAAGCTGATGCACGACGAGGAAGAGCACATCGACTTCCTCGAAACGCAGCTCGACTTGGTAGCCAAGCTCGGCCTCGAGCTCTACGCCCAACACCACATCGGCAAGCTCGACGATGACGCCGACTGAGCGCGGCGAAACAGACCGCGCCGGCGGCTGAGGCGCTTCAGATAACCCGAAGGAAAAGCTGAACGATTACGGTTAAGCGTTAAGGTTAAGACCCATTTAAGGATTCCCTGACATTTTGGCTCCGTTCAACGCGCGGCCCCCCCTGTGCGGCCCCCGGAAAGGACGAAGCCAATGGTCAGCGTAAAATCCGTGATCGCCGCCGGAGCGGCAGCCTTCATCAGCACTGCGGCGTGCGCCGCCGATATGGCGCTTCCCCCTCCGCCTCAGCTTGCCTACCCGGTTCCAGTCCAGGCGAGCGGCTGGTATTTGCGCGGCGACATCGGCGTCGGCATGACCGACGCCTTCAGCCTCGATTATCTGCCGAATCCGCTCAACCCGCCCAATAACTTCGCCTTCCAGCACTCCTCGATGGCCGATACCATGTTCTTCAATGTCGGCGTCGGCTATGAGCTGAACAACTGGCTCCGCTTCGACGTGACCGGGGAATATCGCGCCAAAACGGCGGTCAACGCGTTCGGCACCTATACGTATGGCGGCGGCGCGTTCGGCGATGCCTATCAAGGCAACCTGAGTTCCTGGGTCGCGCTGGCCAATGGCTACGTCGATCTCGGCACCTGGTGGTGCGTCACGCCTTTTGTCGGCGCCGGCATCGGCGGCGCCTACAACACCATGAACGGCCTCACCGACATCGGGATCGGCACTTCGGGGACCGGCATCGGCCGCAACAGCGCCTCATGGAGCCCCGCTTGGGCGCTCTATGCCGGCCTCACCTACAACGTGACGCAGAGTTTCAAGGTCGATCTCACCTACCGTTACCTCAATTACGGCTCGGTCACCGATACCATCGACTGCACCGGCGGCTGCAATCCGGATTCCTACAAGTTCGGCAACCTCTCCTCGCAGGACATCATGCTGGGCGTGCGCTTCCTGCTGCTGCCGGAACCGATGCCGGTGATGCCGCTGATGAGCCGCGGCTGATGCCTCGCCAGTAGCACTGCACCGGACCAGACGACCAACGGCGCGGGCAACCGCGCCGTTTTCGTTTTGGCGGCACGCGTGCCGAGCTAACGCTCCATTAAGGTTAATGCTCGATGATCGTGCCGCTTAAATGCGCGCCAAAGGGATGAAAGGGCGGCCGATGCGTCGGGTGATCTGTGCTCTCACTGTTCTGGCGTTTGCGTCGCCCGCATTCGCAGCCGACCTCGACCTCGACATATTGCGCGGCTCGCAACCGGTCGGACCGGCAACCTTCACGCGCTGGAGCGGCTTCTACTTCGGCGGCCAGATCGGCTACGGCGACGCGAACGCCGACTTTTCGGGGGCGACGCAGCCGCTCGTACACTACAGTTTGCGCGAACTGACGCTCGAGAACCAAGATTCGGTATCGACTTGGCCGGTGCTCGGCCGCGGGGGCAGCGACGCCGTCGGCTATGGCGGGTTCGTCGGGTACAATACCCAATGGCAGGACTTGGTCCTCGGTTTCGAGGGCAATTATACCCACACCGCCTTCACCACCAGCGCTGGCTCGGCGCCGCTGGCCGGCGGTAACGGTCGAATCGTATCCGCTGGGGGCAGCGCCTACAGTGTCAACCTGACCGGCACCGGTCAGTTGGCGATCACCGATTATGCCTCGCTCCGCGCGCGCGGCGGATGGGCCCTCGGCAACTTCCTGCCGTACGGCTTCGCCGGTTTGGCGATCGGTCGAGGAAATTACAGCGTCACCACGGAGGTGTATGGCCAGCAGAATTCAGCCTCGCCTGCCTACTTTCCGTGCAGCCCCGCAGCGCCGACTTGCGTTGGCTACGACTTCAGCAACAGCGCCGCGCAAAATGGCGCGCTCCTGTACGGCTTCTCCGTCGGCGGCGGTCTCGATTGGGCGATCACCCGAAATATTTTCCTGCGTGGCGAATTCGAATACGTTCAGTTTGCACCGATAGCGAACATAGTAGCTTCCATTGTCAGCGGCCGCGTCGGCGCCGGCTTCAAGTTCTGAGAACAGACGTCGGACGACAGAGGGCGGACGATGGATCACGAGGGCAACTCTCCGTCTTCTGACATGTGACGACCGACATCTGTCGTCTGCCATCCGACGTCCGTCATCTGTCATCCGACTTGACGTCCCCCCGCCATTTCTTTATGTCCGACCGCGGGACACCCCTCCCCAACGAGGGGCGCCTATCTGGAAGGATAGATCATGACCATTGCGAAGCCTGCCGTGCGGCCGACCGTGCCGCATTTTTCGTCCGGCCCCTGCGCCAAGCGCCCCGGCTGGAGCCCGCAAGCCCTCAACGGCGCGGTCCTAGGCCGCTCACATCGCTCGAAAATCGGCAAGGCGCGGCTCACGCGCGCCATCGATCTCACCCGAGAGATTCTTGCCGTCCCCGCCGATTATCGCATCGGCATCGTGCCGGCCTCCGATACCGGCGCCGTCGAAATGGCGCTTTGGTCGCTGCTCGGCCCCCGCCCGGTGACCGTGCTGGCCTGGGAATCCTTCGGCGAAGGCTGGGTGACCGACGTGGTCAAGCAGCTCAAGCTCAAAGACGCGACCGTGCTCAAGGCCGGTTACGGCGAATTGCCCGACCTTTCCAAGGTCGATCCGGCAAGCGACATCGTCTTCACCTGGAACGGCACGACGTCGGGAGTGCGGGTCGCCAACGCCGATTGGATCGCCGCCGACCGGGCCGGACTGACGATCTGCGACGCGACCTCGGCCGCCTTCGCGCAGCCGCTCGATTGGGGCAAACTCGATGTCGTCACCTTCTCTTGGCAAAAGGCGCTAGGCGGCGAGGCCGCGCACGGCATGCTGATCCTCTCCCCGCGCGCGGTGACACGGCTCGAGAGCTATACGCCGCCATGGCCGCTGCCGAAGATTTTCCGCATGACCAAAGGCGGCAAGCTGATCGAGGGTATCTTCCAGGGCGAGACCATCAACACGCCGTCGATGCTCTGCGTGGAGGATTACCTCGATGCGCTCGAATGGGCGAAGTCGATGGGCGGTTTATCGGCGCTGCGCGCCCGCGCCGACGGCAATGCCCAGGTCATCGCCGATTGGGTCGCGCGCTCGACGTGGATCGATTTTCTCGCCCGCGAGCCGGCGTCGCGCTCCAACACCTCGGTCTGCCTGAAGGTCGTCGATCCGGCCGTCGCCGGCCTTGCGGCCGAGGCCCAGGCGGCATTCGTCAAGGGCATCGCCGCGGCGTTGGAGAAGGAAGGCATCGCCTACGACATCGCCGCCTATCGCGATGCGCCGCCGGGGCTGCGCATCTGGTGCGGTTCGACCGTCGAGCGCGCCGACATCGAGGCGCTCACATACTGGCTCGACTGGGCCTATGCCGAGGCCAAGCATGCGCTGGCGCAGGCGGCGTAACCAAGTTTCCCTCTCCCTTGCAAGAGCGGGTTTTGAGCTAGCTCCCTTAACACCAACGTTTCTGGATCCACACCATGTCTCCCAAAGTGCTCATCTCCGATGCGCTGTCACCCGCCGCCGTGGCGATCTTCAAGGAGCGCGGCATCGAAGTCGACTTCCAGCCCAGTCTCGGCAAGGATAAGGAAAAACTCGCCGCGACTATTGACGGCTTCGATGGGCTGGCGATCCGCTCCGCCACCAAGGTCACCGCAAAAATTCTTGAGCAGGCGAAAAGCCTCAAAGTGATCGGCCGCGCCGGCATCGGCGTCGATAATGTCGACATCCCGGCGGCCACGGCGCGCGGCATCATCGTGATGAATACGCCGTTTGGCAATTCCATCACCACCGCCGAGCACGCGATCACGCTGATGCTGTCGCTGGCGCGGCAGATCCCCGAGGCCGACGCCTCGACCCGCGCCGGCAAGTGGGAGAAGAACAAGTTTCTCGGCGTCGAGATCTTCGGCAAGACGCTCGGCGTCATCGGCTGCGGCAATATCGGCTCGATCGTCGCCGACCGCGCGCTCGGCATGAAGATGAAGGTGATCGCCTACGATCCGTATCTCTCCGACGAGCGCGCGCTCAACCTCGGCGTCGAAAAAGTCGAGCTCGATGAGTTGATGCGCCGCGCCGACTTCATCACGCTGCATACCCCGCTCACCGACAAGACCCGCAACATCATCAACGCCGAGTCGCTGGCTTTGACCAAGAAAGGCGTCCGCCTGATCAATTGCGCGCGCGGCGGATTGATCGACGAGGCGGCGCTGTTCGAGGCGCTTAAATCCGGACGCGTCGCCGGCGCCGCGCTCGATGTGTTCGTCACCGAACCGGCCACGGAGAGCCCGCTGTTCGGGCTGCACAATGTGGTCTGCACCCCGCATCTCGGCGCCTCGACCACGGAGGCGCAGGAGAACGTCGCCTTGCAGATCGCCGAGCAGATGTCCGATTATCTCATTCGCGGCGCCATCTCCAACGCCGTCAACTTTCCCTCGATCAGCGCCGAGGAAGCGCCGCGGCTCAAACCCTTCGTGGCGCTGGCGGAAAAACTCGGCTCCTTTGCCGGTCAGCTCACCGAGACCGGCATCAAGCAGGTGCACGTCTCCTATGAGGGCATCGTCGCCCAGATGAACACCCGGGCGCTCACCTCGGCGGCGATCGCGGGGCTCCTTCGCCCCATGCTGCAGGACGTCAACGTCGTCTCGGCGCCGATCGTCGCCAAGGATCGCGGCATCATCGTCGAGGAGACGCGGCGCGAGGCCGAGGGCGATTACGAGAGCCTGATCACCGTCACCGTCGTCACCGACCGGCAAACGCGGTCGGTGGCCGGCACAGTCTATGCCGACGGACGCCCGCGCCTCATCAACATCAAAGGCATCCGCATGGACGCCGAATTCGGTCCGTCGATGCTCTATGTGACCAATCTGGACAAGCCAGGCTTCGTCGGCCGCTTTGCCACGCTGTTGGCCGAGGCCGGCATCAACATCGCGACGTTCCATCTGGGCCGCGATACGGCCGGCGGCAACGCCATCGCCCTGGTCGAGATCGACGGCACCGTTTCGCCCGACTTGCTCGCCAAGGTGCAGCAGATCCCCAACGTGCAACAGGTCAAGCCGCTGCGATTCTGACATCACCGTCTGGTCGCGATCGTAATGCCGGTGAACACCAGCGCGTAACCGATGGCGTGAAAAAGCTCGAAGCGCTCGCCGAGCAGCACGATGGCCAGCACCGATCCGAACACCGGAACGAGGTGCATGAACGGCGCCGCGCGATTGGCGCCGATCAGCTCGATGCCGCGGTTGAGGCAGAGATAGCCGAGCAACGAGGGAAATACGCACACATAGGCAAAGCTCGCGAAGGTGACGGCGTCGAGCACGATCCGCTTGCCGCTGGCAAGCTCCCACGCCACCAACGGAACGAGGAAGAGGCCTCCCAAACCCATCCCCACCGCGAGGAACGAGAGCGGATGCATCGGCGGCCGCTTGCGCAGCCAGGCGGTATAGAAACCGTAGATCGCCAGCGCGATGAGGAACCACAGGTCGCCGCGATTGAACGCGATCTGAGTGAGCACGGCGAAACTGCCGCGACAGATGATGACGAGAACGCCGGTGAGCGACACGCAGATGCCGCCGGCCTGCCGCGGCGTCAGCCGGTCGCGGAACAGCGCGAAGGTCCACAAGGCGACGAACAGCGGCCCGATCGATTGCAGCAACAGCCCGTTGATCGCGGTCGTATATTGCAGGCCGTAATAGGCCATCGTGTTGAAGGCCGAAAAGCCGGTTAACGCCAGCACCGTCATCAGCACCCAGTGCCGGCGGATGGTCGGCCAGTCGCGCAACAGATGCAGCGCGGCGAACGGCAGCAGGATCAGGAACGCGCCGCTCCAGCGGATGAACGCCAGCGTGATCGGTGGAATGTGGCCGGCAATGAACCGGCCGAGTACGGTATTGCCGGCCCAGAACAGCGACGTGAGCGACAGCAGGAGATAGGGCCGGTCGAACAGCCCGCCGCGGCCGCGAAAGTCGGTGCCCAGCCCCGCCATGCTGCCTCCCCCCGAATTGCGCATCGACGCAGTGGCGCGCGGATGTTGCGGCGCATCAGCTATCGCGGACCGCGCTGGACCACCAGTGGCCGCCCTGCATGCCTGGCCCCGGATGGACTTAGTGGAGCATGATCTTTTCGGAAAACCGGCATCCACTTTTCCGGATCATGCTCTAAACTGCGACAATCGGCCCGAAGCGGCGGGCATGAGGCCGGGCGCATCGGCGCCGGGGGGCCCAAAGCCATTGGGAACCAACGATTTAGGGCGTCGCGCGGGGGCGTTGTGGCGGCCGCTTCGCCTTGCTTCGCATCGCATCATCCATTATCCGGAACAGCGGCTGCAGCCGGTATCCGATCCCGACCTGCGTTCACTCGGTCTCCTGGGGACAAATCCTCATGGCAAATGTTGTCGTGGTCGGCTCCCAGTGGGGCGACGAAGGCAAGGGCAAGATCGTCGATTGGCTGTCCGAGCAGGCCGACGTCGTCGTCCGCTTCCAGGGCGGCCATAATGCCGGCCATACCCTGGTGATCAACGGGACCACCTACAAGCTGTCGCTGCTGCCGTCGGGCGTCGTGCGGCCGGGAAAATTATCGGTCATCGGCAATGGTGTCGTCCTCGACCCGCAGGCGCTGGTCAACGAGATCGCCCATCTCAAGAAGCAGGGCGTCGATGTCAGTCCCGAGAATCTGCGCATCGCCGAGAATACGACCCTGATCCTGCCGCTGCACCGCGAGCTCGACGCCATCCGGGAGACCGCGAACGCGGCGCTCAGCATCGGCACCACGCGGCGCGGGATCGGTCCCGCCTACGAGGACAAGGTGGGGCGGCGTGCCATCCGCCTGATGGACCTGGCCAACGGTGCGACGCTCGACCGCAAGATCGAGCGCCTGCTGACGCACCATAATGCGCTACGCAAAGGCCTCGGGCTCGATCCGATCGACGGCCAGGGCCTGCGCAGGGAACTCATGAACGTGGCGCCGTTGGTGCTGCCCTACATGGACTCGGTGTGGTCGCTGCTCGATCAGAAGCGCCGCGAGGGCAAACGGATCCTGTTTGAAGGCGCCCAGGGAGCGCTGCTCGATGTCGACCATGGGACCTATCCGTTTGTGACCTCCTCGAATACCGTGGCCGCACAAGCTTCGATCGGATCGGGGGTCGGACCCGGCGCGATCGGATACGTGCTCGGCATCTGCAAGGCCTACACCACGCGGGTCGGCGCCGGCCCGTTTCCGACCGAACAAAAAAACGAGATCGGCCGCATGCTGGGCGAGCGCGGCAAGGAATTCGGCGTCGTCACCGGCCGGCCGCGCCGCTGCGGCTGGTTCGACGCGGTGCTGGTGCGCCAGAGCGTACGCACCAGCGGCATCCAGGGCCTCGCCTTCACCAAGCTCGACATTCTCGATGGTTTCGACGAAATCAAGGTTTGCGTCGGTTATCGCCTGGACGGTCGCGAGATCGACTATCTGCCGGCCGGCGAGCACGCCCAGGCGCGGGTCGAGCCGATTTACGAGAGCATCGCCGGCTGGCGGGAAAAAACCGCGCAGGCGCGCTCGTGGGCCGACCTGCCGGCGCAAGCGATCAAATACGTCCGCCGCTTGGAGGAGCTGATCGGCTGTTCGGCAGCCGTACTGTCGACCAGCCCGGAACGCGAAGACACGATCCTCATGCAGAATCCGTTCGAGATGTGAAACAAGATGAAAAACCGGGGAGGCGAGCGTAAGCTCAAGAAATGACTGACTATCACCCGCTCATCGCCCGTGCCGTCGAGGGGCTTGACAAGAGCACCGGGGAAGCCCGCCGGGCCATCTATGAACGGGCGCGCACCGCCTTGGTCACGCAGCTGCGCAGCGTGGAGCCGGCACTTTCAGAATCGGAGATCACCAAGGAACGTCTGGCCCTCGAAGATGCCATCCGCAAGGTCGAGGCGGAAGCGGCGCGCAAGTCGCGAACGGAGCCGCGGCCAGCCGCTCCGCCGCGGCGCGAGCGCGCAAGTCCGCCCGCGGACGCAGCGCGAACCGAGACACGGCCGAGCGGCGAGACACAAGCCAAACCGGCCGCCGACCAAGGCGCAGCGGAGGCGCCGCGTCAGGCGCATCAGCCGACCGCGCGCGAGCGACTGCTGAGCGCACGCTCGTCCGCGCCGAGCCGGGAACGCACCAAGAGCTTCCGCGACGGCGCCAGCGAGGGCCACGATCGCGGCGGCGCGACGGCGAAAGCCGCGCAATCCACGCGCGACACGCACGATTCATTTGGACTGGTTTCGTCGCACCCTATGCCGTCAGGCGAGGAACCCGCAGGGTCTTCCCTGCATGACGGCTTCCAGCCGCAACTCGATGCCGAGGAACTGATCTCTCCGTCTTACAGCTCACGGCAAAGGCGCAGCCGCGAACTCGCCGACGAGCTGCAGGCCGAACAGCCGGCAATGCCGCCATCGGCGCGGCAGCCGCCCTACGCAACGATGCCGGAAGAACCGCGCGAGCAGCCGCGCCCGGCGCGTTCCTATCGCGGCCTGATCAAGCTCCTGGTGGTGCTGATCCTGCTCGGCGGCGCGGCGGCGACGATTTCGTGGCAGTGGTCCAGCATCACCGGGCTTTACCAGATCCTCACCAGGCACGGATCGAGGCAGCCGAGCCAGACGACACGCGAAACGCCGACAGCGCAGCCGAAATTTTCCGGACGGGTTCCCCAGGAGCAAAGCGGCGGACAAGCGCCGGGGGCGGCGCCAGGCAGCCAGACGGCGCCCGCCGTGGCGCAGCGCGTCGTGCTCTACGAGGAGGATCCGAACGATCCGCAGGGCCGGCGCTTTGTCGGCTCCGCCATCTGGCGCACGGAAACGGTCTCGCCCGGGCCCGGGCTCGCACCGGAGCTCGCGGTGCGCGCGGATGTGGAAATTCCCGAACGGCGGATGACCATGACCTGGTCGTTGCGCCGCAATACCGACAAGGCTCTGCCGGCCAGCCACACCATCGAGATCATGTTCAATCTGCCGGCGGATTTTCCCGGCGGCGGCGTCGCCAACGTGCCCGGAATCCTGATGAAGCAGTCCGAGCAGGCGCGCGGCACACCGCTCGCCGGACTTGCCGTGAAGGTGACCAACGGCTTTTTCCTCATCGGCCTCTCTGCGGTCGACACCGACCTGCAGCGCAACGTGCAACTGCTCAAGGAGCGTCCGTGGTTCGACATCCCGGTCGTCTATACCAATGGCGGCCGCGCCATCCTGGCGATGGAGAAGGGTCCGCCCGGCGACCGCGCCTTCGCTGAAGCCTTCGCCGCCTGGGAAAAGAAGTAAGCTGCATTGCCGTTTCGCCGGCACGCCGCGAGTTATCGGAGACATTTGCGAAAATGGGTTCAGCTGATGCCAAGGTGTTGAAACCGGCGCCGCACGCCTTCATTGCCTCGGCGCTGCGCACGCTGGACACCGAACGCGAGGGCCTGACGGCGCTGGCGGCGGCCATGTGCGACGGGCTGGGCCCTGCTTTCGTCGACGCCGTGGACACGATTCGCCGGGCCCACGGCCGCCTGATCGTGAGCGGCATGGGCAAGTCGGGCCACATCGCCCGGAAAATCGCCGCGACCTTCGCCTCGACCGGCACGCCGGCGTTTTTCGTGCACGCCGCCGATGCGAGCCATGGCGATCTTGGCATGATCACTACGGACGACGTGATGCTGGTGCTGTCGTGGTCGGGTGAAACCGAAGAGCTCAAAAGCCTGATCGACTATTCGCGCCGCTTCGGCATTGCCCTTATCGCCGTCACCGTCAACGTCGAAAGCACGCTCGGCAAGGCCGCCGACATCGTACTGGCGCTGCCGCAAACGCGGGAGGCATGTCCGCACAATCTCGCGCCCACGACGTCGTCGCTGATGCAGCTCGCGCTCGGTGACGCGCTTGCCATCGCCTTGCTCGAAAGCAGAGGATTCACCCCGGTCGATTTCGGCGTGTTTCATCCGCGCGGCAAGCTCGGCGCCGCGCTGAAGTTCATCCGCGATGTCATGCATCCGGGCGCCGCGCTGCCCTTGATCGCGCGCGGCGCGTTGATGTCGGAGGCGATCGTCGAAATGTCGGCCAAGGGTTTCGGCTGCGTGGCCGTCACCGACCCCGACGGCAGGCTGGCCGGCGTCATCACCGACGGCGATTTGCGCCGCCATATGGGCACCGATTTGCTGCAGGCGACCGTCGACGAGGTCATGACCGTTTCCCCGAAGACGGTCAGGCCCGATCAGCTGGTCAGCGAGGCGCTGCAATTGCTCAATGCAGCGAAGATCACGGCGCTCATCGTCGTGGACATGGAGCGGCCGGTCGGCATCGTGCATTTCCACGATCTGCTGCGCGTCGGCGCCGCGTGACGCGCGCTTGCTCTAATACAAGCCGCCCTGCGCCGCGGCCTGGTCATTCGGCGGACGGTTGCCGGCAGGCGCCGCCTGCGCCTCGGTTTTTTCTGCAGCAGCAGCGGGCGTCGTGGCCTCCGTCTTGGCTCGCTCGTGCGCAATGAACTCGTCATAGCCGGGAGCGCCGGGCCGCGGCGGAACATCATTGGACATGCCGCCGGCCCAGTGCGGCCAATGATCGGCGACCGCCCCGGCCACTGAGCCGCACGACCCGAGGGCCAAGCCGAGACCGAGCAACATTGTTGCCGTGAGCAGCCGCTTGATCATGCCGGCCGTCAAAGTTGAGCCTCGACCCCGCCGATTGAAGCGAGCCTGCGCGCTTTCGACCATGCTCTGCGACCGCCGGCAAGCGTTCTCAATCGGCCAATGGGCTCTCAAATGAAGAGCCTTCATGGCGGCACTGTGTCGGGCAGAAGGCGTGAAGTCCTTGCCGCCGATGGCGAACGGTCGTCGCGTGCGCTCCCCCCTGCTTGCATCTCGACCGGGCTTTTAACGGGCCGGCATCAAGGATTTGCTAGAGCATGATCCGGAAAAGTGGAGGCCGGTTTTCCGAAAAGATCATGCTCCACCAAGATATTAGAGCGCCAATCGATTCAATCTGAAGCGATTGCGCTCTAAGAGGCGGTCAATTGCCTCGCCCGGATTTTTCAGCATAGTCGTTGATGCAAACGGATGAACGAGGATGGCCGGGGTTGACCTCAAAGAAGCAGCAAGGCGCCCCGACCTGTCTGCAGAACGCCGCCTACGCGGCGCTCCTGCTCGCGCTCGCCGGCGCTGCCGGCTGCAGCAGCCTCGCGATATCGAGGGAAGACGCCCCGGCAACAGGTCCGGATCCGGGCTACAACACGTTGGTTGCCAATCGCCTCAAATCCTCGTTCAAAAATCTCGCATCCTTCGATGCGTTCGAAATATCGGACTATCGCTGGGTGCGCTCGGTCATGGGCTGGAGCTGGCTCAGCTGTGTGCATTTCCAGGATCGCGGTCACCGGCGTAGCTATGCTCTGTTCATCAGAGGGAACGATATCATCGATAGCCGCTACGCCGTTCAGGCCGACGGCTGCGACACCGCGAGCTATGTTCCGTTCGATCTGATGACGGGCGCAAGGCCGGTGAGCGCCGGCGTGCTGGACCCGCTGTATTAGGTGGCTTGCATGGTCGTGACCCGGATATTGGTGACCGGGGCTTCCGGCTTCATCGGCCGTGCCGTTGTAACGGCCTTCGCGCAACGCGGGGACGCGCTTCGCGCCGCCGTGCGGCGGCCGCCGCAGCCGCCGTTCCCCGCCGCGATCGAAGTCGTTGCGCATCCGGATTTGGCGCAGCCGATCGACTGGCGGCCGCTGCTCGACGGAGTCGATCGGGTGATCCATCTTGCCGGCATTGCCCATATCGGCCGCGGCGTCGCGCCCGAGCTTTACGACCGCGTCAACCGGCTGGCGACGGCGCAGCTGGCCGCCGCTGCCGCGGCAGCAGGCGTCAAGCATTTCGTGTTTATCTCATCGATCCGGGCGCAGAGCGGGCCCGCCGCCGACCATGCCTTGACCGAGCGCGATCCCGCGGCGCCGACCAATGCTTATGGCCGGTCGAAGCTCGCCGCCGAGGCTGCGGTCCGTTCAGCCGGCGTGCCGTTCACGATCTTGCGGCCGGTTTTGCTCTATGGCCCCGGCGTGAAGGGAAATTTTGCTCTGCTCACGCGGGCGGCAGCCTCGCCGTTGCCTCTGCCGGTCAAAGACTTCGGCAACCGCCGCTCGCTGCTCGGCATCGACAATTTCATCTCGGCGTTGGCCTTCGTGCTGGCGACGCCCGCGACCATCGGCCAGACTTATGTGGTCGCCGACCCGGGCATGCCGCCGTCGCTCTCGGCCGTGATTGCAGCATTGCGGCAGGCCGCGGGCCGGCGGCCGCTCCTGTTGCCGATGCCGAAGCACTACCTCGAAGTCCCGCTACGCATGATGGGGCGAACCGACCTTTGGGACCGGCTCGGCGGCAACCTGCGGGTCGATGCCGGCAAGCTCATGGCCGCCGGCTGGCAGCCACCCCACGACACGCTGAGCGGCCTTGCGGCGATGGTTCGGCCACTCACGCGGCCTGGCGCATCGCCAGCGCCTGATCGACCGCCGTCATGACCTGTGACACCGAGAGCTCATCGAGGCACTGGCTATGGCTGTCGATGCGGCGCTCGCAGCCCTCCAATTGGCAGGGCAGGCAGGGCAACGGGTTCTGCACCAGCCAGACATTGCCGCGATGCTGGATCGTGCCGGCTGCGGCCCACGGCGGATCGAGGCCGCCGACCGGCCATGGCCCCCAAATGCGCGGATCTGTCGGTCCGTACAGCGCCACCGTCTGCGTCGCCTTGGCGGCGGCGAGGTGGGTGACGGCGGTGTCCGGGCCGATATAGACGCGCGCGCCGCCGATCAAGGCGGCAAGCTCCGGCCAAGTGAGCTTGCCGTCGAGACGCGTGACGTCGCATTCGCGCCAGACCTCATCGAGATAGGCGCGGTCGGCGGTGCCGCCGGTGACGACGGCCGCGAGCCCCCGTGCGCGCAGCGCCGCAACGAGCTGCCGCCAGCCCTCGATCCGCCAGCGCTTGTAGGTGAACATCGGCGCCGCATGCACGACGGCGTAGGGTTGTGGCGGCACCAGGCCTGCACGCACCGCGCCGGCCGGGCAGACGATCTCGGGGAGCGCAGGAATACCGAGCAGTTCGGCGAGGCGGAGCGTATCGAGAACGCGGTGCTGCCCTCGGTCGGTCGCGCACGACCGGCTGAGCGCCAGGCGTTTGAGTGAGGCCGATAAGCCGCTTGCTTCGAGCAAGCCCGCGCTTTGCCGTCCGGCGATGGACGCGAGCGTCGTCGGCCGGTCGCCGGGCTGCACCGAAAGCGCGAGGTCGTAGCGCCGCGCCAGCCGCCGCAGCAGGGCGAGACTTGCGCCGGCGCCCGGACGCCGCGGCATGGCGATGACGCCGGCAAGATCGGGATTGCCCGCCAAAATTCCTTCCGTTCCGGCGAACACCAGCGCCTCGATGGCGGCGTCCGGATAGGCGCGCTTGATGCTGCGAATAAGCGGCGTCGTCAGCAGCACGTCGCCCAGCCGCCGCAACACCACGACGAGAACGCGGGGATTGCTCGGCAATCTGATCGGATTCATGGCTTGTTCATGGCTTGGCCATGGGCAATGCGGCAGCCGCCGTGCTCTGCTCCCGCAGCACCATGCCGCCGACGACACCGACGCCGAACACATAGAGCCAGCCCTGGGTGAAGTCGAACAAATGCGAGTTGAACAGCGAAGAGACGCTGTTTTGCACGACGACGATCAGGCCGATCCAGGCGATGAACCCGCTACCGCGAAACAGCATGACATGCGCCGTCCACATCGCCACCAGTACGACCGTGCCGAGGAGCCCGAGCTGGATGGCGACGGCGAAAATCTGATTGTGCGGATTGGCCGACGCCACCGATGACGCGCCGGTCTGGCCGACCGCCGCGGCTTGGCGGAACTGTTCGGTTATTGAGCCGGTGCCGTGGCCGATGATGGGAGCGGTCTCCACGAATGACAACGACTTTCTCAGAAACTCGAGATGCAGGCCGGTCGGGTTGTTCGCGTCGCTATTCAGGTAGTCCTGCAATTCCGTCACGGACCTTTCCAATCGCCCGTGCAGATAGGGCGACTCGAGAAAGAACACGCCACCGACAGCGCCGCCCAGCAGCACGGCGCCGAATAGCCCCTTCCAACGGAATTGTCGCCAGCCGAGCAAAAGCGCCAGCACCGGCGCGACCAGAAGCACAGTACGGCCGGTGGCAACGAAAGCGATATTGACCAGAAAGAGGACCGCGAGGCCGACAAGACCTAAAATGAAAAGTGGATTTTTTTCACCGCGCGCGTCAGACGCACGCCCCAGGAGCGCAAAGGCGCAAATCAGAAAGGTCTCGCCCTGAATGATATAATCTTTCACCGGCACGCCGAATTCTTTGCCCGGCCACGGCAACCCGGGAAATGCCACCGCAACCCAGGACATCAGCAGCAGGCCGAGCATCGAAGCGAAAAATCCATAGATCACCCAGATACCGTGCTCGGACCGGCGAAACTGCGCCAACAGCAAAGGGATCACCAGCAGCCGATGGAATTTGCCCAGGCCACCGATGCGCTCGGCCCAGCTCACATCGGCCCACAACATCCCGACTGCCGCCAGCACCCAGAGCAAGACCGGCAGGCCGCCGGCCACGGTCGCAAGCTCGCGCCGGACCGAAGCGATATCCAAGGTCGGCAGTACCGCGATGAGCCATGCCGCGATGAGAATCCCGGTGGCCGATGTCGACCACGGCAGCGATGCAGCAACGCCCACGGCGAGCCAGTCGGCCAGCCGCTCCAGGCGGACGCGATCGAAGCCCGATATGATGGGAATGGAGGTCATCCGATCGATTTCGCCGCCGCGTTCAGTCTCGTCGCTCACCGTCAAGAACCCGCGTCCAGCTGGAATACGATTGCTGACCAGGACTTTGTCAAGCCGACGCTCATTTGCCGACCGCCGGCCTTATGTTGCCATCGCACAAGCGCCGTGCCACAACGCCGCGCATCGTCTCCGACCGCGAAGGGCCCTCGCGTGTGAGGGATAATCACAGCGCCATCACCTCGACATGAAGGTCTCCGGATTTACGTTCGTGCGGGATGCAGTCCGGTTGGATTATCCGATCGTGGAAAGCATCCAATCGATCCTGCCGATTGTCGATGAATTTGTCGTCAATGTCGGCGCCTCCAACGACGGCACCCTCGATCTGGTGCGCAGCATCGCCAGTCCTAAAATCAGGATCGTCGAGAGCACCTGGAATCCGAACCTCTCGTCGGGCGGCTATGTGCTGTCGCAACAGACCAATATCGCGTTGTTCAACTGCACCGGGGACTGGGCGATCTATCTGCAGAGCGACGAAGCCATCCACGAGCGGGACCACGCGCGGCTGCTTGAGCTGATGAGCAGATACCGCAACGACGATCGCGTCGAAGGCCTGGTGCTGCAGCGGGTGAGTTTTTACGGCGACTACGAAACCATCCTCAACGTGCATCCGTTGCGTTGCGAGCTGGCCTGCCGGGTGGTCAAGCCGCACCGTTTCGTGCTGTCGCGCGGCGACGCGCTGGGCTTCACAGTGCACCCGAAATACAAGGAAAAAGGCCACCGCATCCGCGTCGTCGATTCCGGCCTCGACCTGTTTCACTATCTCGACGTCCGCTCGGAGGCGACGTCGAAGGCCTTCATCGAGCAGAAGTCGAAATTCTGGATCAGCGGCTCCGAGCGCAATCCGAAGCCGCTCGAAATGCACGATTACTATTACAGCCAGTTTCCGCGGCAATTCGTGATGGAATATCGCGGCGGCCATCCGGCGCCGATGCAAGCGCGCATCGACGCACACCAGACGCGGCTCGATCTGAAATCGCCGCACTGGCGGACCACGCTCACCGCTGCCGAACGCAAGCTCTATCTGCGAACCAAGCTGATCGATCTGTTCGGCTGGCGCGCCGGCCCCGGCCGGTCCAGCCGGAAGATGGTCGGCTCGCATCGCCGCGACCAGGGGGCGTTCAGCGCAGGCGGCGCGGCGGAGCGGCCGAAAAAGCGCTCCTGAGGTTACCGCGGCACAAACCGGCGTTATCCGCCGGTCGGTTCGCGGGCCTGCCGAATGATTCTCGTGGTGCTGTGATCCGGCACCAGATCGACCAGAATGACGTCGCCGCCCGCGGCCTCGACGACGTCGCGGCCGACCACCTCCTCGCGCCGGTAATCCGCGCCTTTGACCAGCACCGCCGGGCGCACGCGCTTGATCAGGTCGAGCGGCGTGTCCTCGTCGAAGACGACGACGAGGTCGACGGCCTCCAGCGCGGCGAGCACCTCGGCGCGGCCTTCGACGGGATTGATCGGCCGGCCTTTGCCTTTCAGCCGCGCCGTCGAGGCGTCGCTGTTGAGCCCGACCACCAGCCGGTCGCAGGCGGCGCGGGCCTGCGCCAGCAGCCTGATATGGCCGCGGTGCAGGAGATCGAAACAGCCATTGGTGAAACCGATGCGCAGGCCATGGCGGCGCCATTGCTCAAGCCGCTCGTCGAGCACCGACCAGTCGAACACGATCTTGTCCTCCGGCGCCAGCGATGCCGCGGGCAGGATGCGGTGGCGCAGTTCGGCGAGCGACACCGTTGACGTGCCGCGCTTGCCGACCACGACGGCGGCGGCGGCATTGGCGGCACGCATGGCGGCCTCGTAGGGCGCCCGCATCGCCAAGAGCACCGCCATGACCGCGGCGACGGTGTCGCCGGCGCCCGAAACATCACGCACCTTGACCGGATAGGCGGGAATATGGACCGGCGGCTGACCTTCGACGTGAAGGCTCATCCCGGCCTCGCTGCGGGTCACCAGCACCGCTTCGCTGTCGACCAGCCGCGCGAGCTCGGCGGCGGCGCCGGCGATCTCCGCCTCGCTCGTCACCGGCCGGTGCACCGCGGCGGCGAGCTCCTTGGCATTCGGCGTGATCAGCGTCGCGCCGCGATAGACGCGGTAGTCGTGGCCTTTGGGATCGACCACGACCGGTTTGCCGAGGCGCTGCGCCGCCTCGATGATGGCGCGGATGATGCGCACGGTGAGCACGCCCTTGGCGTAATCGGACAGCACCACCGCTCCGGCTTTCGGCAGCGCCGCTTCGGCAAAGCCGATGATCGCGGCCTCGCTTGCCGCGCTCGCCGGCTCGGCGGTTTCCCAATCGGCGCGCATCAGGTGGGTGGAGTGATGTTCGGAGACGAAGCGCACCTTGCGCGTGGTTGGCCGCGCCTTATCGACCACCAGTTCGGAAGTGATCGACCCAAGCTTGCCGAGCTTATTGGTCAGTACACGACCGGCCTCGTCGTTGCCGATCAGGCCGACGAATATGCAGTGCGCCCCGAGCGCGGCGATGTTGCGCGCGACATTGCCGGCGCCGCCGATCTCGACCTCGCTCCTGCCGACGGTGAGAACCGGCGCCGGCGCCTCCGGCGAAATGCGGGTGACGTCGCCATAGACGAAATCGTCGAGCATGACGTCGCCGACGCAGAGCACGGTCTGCTCGGCAATACGCCTGAGGGCTTCTTCAAAATCGAACATCTACCTGCCCTGCGATCCCCGCTCACCGATAGCGATCGGCGCGGTCAAGATAACAGCTCACGTAGCGCTTGACCCCCTCTTCGAGGGTGGTGAAGTCGGCATTGAAGCCGGCGCGGCGCAGATTGCCGATCTCGGCTTGCGTGAAATACTGATAGCTGTCGCGAATGGAAACCGGCATGTCGATATAGTCGATGGCCGGCTCGCGGCCCAGCGCCGCGAACATCGCCAGCATCAGATCGCGGAAGCTGCGGGCCACGCCGGTGCCGACGTTGAAGATGCCCGACACCGAGGGCGTCTCCAGCAGCCAGCGGACGACCGCGACCGCATCGTCCACATAGATGAAATCGCGCTTCTGCTCGCCGTCGGCGATACCGGCGCGGTGCGATTTGAACAGCTGGATGCGTTTGCCGGCCTTGCCCTCGTCGCAACGCTTGGCCACGAGGCTCATCATCTCGCCTTTGTGGTACTCGTTCGGCCCGAAGACATTGAAGAATTTGAGCCCGGCCCATTGCGGCGGCAGCCTGTCCTTGCGCGCCACGCGCTCGACCACGGCAAGATCGAACAGATGTTTGCTCCAGCCGTACAGGTTCATCGGCTTGAGCCGCTTGAGCGCGGTCGGTGACCAGTCGTCGGAAAAACCCGCCGCACCGTCGCCATAGGTCGCCGCCGAGGAGGCGTAGATGAACGGCGTGCGCGCCGCCGCGCACCACTCGAACAAGCGCAGCGACAGCCGGAAATTGGTCTCGATGACGAGATCGGCGTCGGTCGCGGTGGTGGAGGAAATGGCGCCGAGGTGCACGACCGCGTCGAGCTTGCGGCCGTCGAGCCAGCGCAACAGATCGGCCGGCGGCACGAATTCGGCGAGCTGGCGGCCGGCGAGATTGCGCCATTTGCCGTCGCTGCCCAGCATATCGTTGACGGCAATGTCGGCGCGGCCGGCCTCGTTGAGGCTCGCCACCACATTCGATCCGATGAACCCGGCCCCGCCGGTGACCAACAACATCGACGCCGCAAGACCGGTTAAGGTTGTATCGGCTCTCTCCGACTGCCCGCTCCTTTGCCCCAGTCTCGCGCGCCGAGCAACAGCGCCGTCGTTCTTATAGAAATGAATTATTGTTCATACGTAAAAACAAAAGTCCCGGGGACGATACTCCCGCAGGATGTGAACCGCGGCTATAGTGGCCTTTGACTGCTTCCGCACATTGCCGCCGGCCTCCGATCATGCAGAAAATCTCAGCCTATATCCTGACGTTCAACGAAGCCGAGAAGATCAAGGCCGCGGTCGAGAGCGTGCTGTGGGCCGACGAGGTCGTGGTGGTCGACTCCCACAGCACCGACCGCACCGCGGAGATCGCCGCCGGCCTCGGCGCCCGCGTGGTGGAGGTGCCTTTCAACGGCTTCGGCGACTTACGCAACCGCGCCGTCGACATCTGCCGTCACGACTGGATTTTCAGCCTCGACGCCGACGAGCGCTGCACCAAGCCGGTGCGCGACGAGATTCTTGCCCTGCTTGCAGCTTCGCCGCCCTACGAGGTCTATCGGGTCCCGCGCCGCAACTACATGATGGGACGCTGGATCCGCGGCTCCGGTTGGTATCCGAACTTTCGCCAGCCGCAGCTCTTCCGCAAAGGCAGCATGCGCTACACCCTCGAGCCCGTGCACGAGAGCTACGAAGTCCTCGGCGGCAGGCCGGTCGGCACGCTACGCAACGCGATCTGGCAAGTGCCGTTTCGCAACCTTGAAGAGATCATCAGGAAAATGAACCGATACTCTTCGCTCGGCGCGGCGAAGCTCACGCACAAACGCGTGTCGATGGCAGGTGCGCTCGGCCATGGAGTGTGGTCCTTCCTGAAGCATTACATTTTCAAGCTCGGCTTCATCGATGGCTGGGCCGGATTCGTGATTGCCTTCGGCAATTTCGAGGGCACGTTCTACCGCTACGCCAAGCGCTATGAGGCGGCGCAGAATTGGGCGCCGCCCGTGAGCGAGCCGCTGACCCGCGAAACACCGCTATGAGCCTAATCTTCGTTGGCGAAAATAATGAATAATAATTCATATCATAAAGGGACTGACCGCAGGGGCAGCGAAAGCGCGGACCGCGCTCCCATCCTGATCGTCCCCTACATGTGGATCGGCGATTTCGTGCGCTGCCATTCGGTGGTGAACCTGCTCCGCGAACGCTTCCCCGACCGTCCGGTCGACATGCTGTCGACCACGCTGTGCGCGCCGCTGGCCGATTACATGCCCGGGCTGCGGCAGGCCGTCGTCGTCGACCTGCCGCGCGGCCGGCTCGCCTTTGGCCAGCAGTTGACGCTGGCACGGCGCCTCAAGGCGGAAGGCTACGGCACGGCGCTCATCATGCCGCGGACCTGGAAATCGGGGCTCGCACCGTTTCTCGCCGGCATTCCGGAACGCACCGGCTTTGTCGGCGAGGCACGCTTCATCCTGCTCAACGACCTGCGCTTTGGCGAGCGCCAATTGCCGCGCATGGTCGACCGCTGCGCAACGCTCGCCCTGCCGCCTGGCGCCGCCCCGCCGGCCGAATGGCCGATGCCGCAGCTTAAGGTCCCTGCCGCCGAGGTCGCCTCATGGCGCAGCAGCCGCGGCTTGGCCGGGGAGACCCGGCCGATCGCCGTCCTGGCGCCGGGTGCGGTCGGGCCCTCGAAGCGCTGGACGAGCGCCGGCTATGCCGCCCTGGCCCGCCGGCTTCTGGCCGACGGCCTCGCGGTTTGGGTGGTGGGCGGTCCGGGCGAGAAGGCGCTAGCCGCCGAGATCGTCGGCGACACCGGGGCCCGCGATCTCACCGGCAACGATCTGCGCGACGCCATTCTCGCGCTCGCCGCCGCTTCCGTGGCGGTCTCGAACGATTCCGGCCTGCTCCATGTCGCCGCAGCGCTGGGCACTCCCTCCATCGGCATTTTCGGCCCGACAAGCCCGTGGCACTGGGCCCCGCTCAATCCGCTCGCCGCGACGGTCGAGACCAAGAGCGAGCTGAGCTGCCGGCCTTGCCACCGGCCGGTATGCCGGCTCGGCCACCACCGCTGCATGCGCGAGATCGCCCCCGAAGAGGTCCTCGCCGCCACCCGCAGCGCGCTCAAAGCGGTCGCCGCCGCCGGCTGAGAGCTGGAAGCGGCGCCATAACGCCGTATTCATCAAATCAGCGTATGGCGGGGACCTCAGGGAACAGGTTACGGGCATGACGGTCCTGGTCACCGGCGGAGCCGGCTATATCGGCAGCCACATGGTGCGCGAACTCGTCGATGCCGGCGAGCGCGTCGTGGTGCTCGACAACCTCACCACCGGATTCGCCTGGTTGGTCGCGCAGGGCGTGCCGCTTATCGTCGGCGACACCGGCGACCAGGAGCTCGTCGCCCGTCTGATCCGCCAACACCGGGTCGAGGCCGTCATCCACTTCGCCGCCTCGATCGTGGTCCCCGACTCGGTTCGCGACCCGCTCGCCTACTACCGCAACAACACCGTCAATTCGCGCGCGCTGTTCGAATGCGCGGTGAAAAACGGCGTGCGCCACGTCATTTTCTCCTCGACCGCCGCCGTCTACGGCAACACCACCGAAGCTCCGGTGACGGAAGATGCGCCGACGCAACCGATCTCGCCCTACGGCTGGTCGAAGCTGATGAGCGAAATCATGCTGCGCGACGCCGGCCGCGCGCATGGCCTCGGCCATGTGATCCTGCGCTATTTCAACGTCGCCGGCGCCGATCCGCGCTGCCGCACCGGGCAATCGGGCAAGGCGTCGACGCATCTGATAAAGGTCGCGGTCGAGACTGCGCTCGGGCTGCGCCCCAAGATCGAGGTGTTCGGCAGCGATTACCCGACGCCGGACGGTTCCTGCATCCGCGACTATATCCACGTCAGCGACCTGACCCGCGCCCATTCCGACGCGCTGCGTCACCTGCGCTCCGGCTTGCCGTCGCTGACGCTCAATTGCGGCTACGGCCACGGTTATTCGGTGCTGGAAGTGATCGACACCATCAAGCGTGTGTCGGGAACTGACTTCAAGGTCGAGATGGCGCCGCGGCGCGAGGGCGACCCGGCCCGGATCGTCGCCGATTCGCAAAAGATACGCGCCACGCTCGGCTGGCAGCCGCGGTTCGACGATCTTTCCACCATCGCCGCCCACGCGCTCGCCTGGGAACGCGAACTGATAACGCGGCGGGCCGCTTCGCTCGATCACAGCGAACAACGCGCGCCTGCCGGCATTGCGACGGCGGGTTCCGATCGGTCGTAGCGGCGCTGAAATCGCTTGAAAAATCCGCCCCTTCGGGGCATGGAACGCCCCGGGGCACGCCGGCGCGCGCCGTTCGGCCGCACGTGATGCAAGGATCGCGCATGACAGCTTTGACGGGCGGATCCTCGGATACCTATTCGACGTTCGCCCTGGTGCGCCGGCTTCTGGTCAGTGAGGCGCTGGCGCATTGGCCGCGCTACGCCGTCGCCTTCACGCTGATGGGGGTCGCTGCCGCCGGCACGGCGCTCAGCGCCTACCTCCTCGGCAAGATGACCAACGAGGCCTATGTCGACCGCAATTTCCACGGCATCGTGATCGTTGCTTTCGTCGCCATGGCGATCTTTGCGATCAAGGGCATGGCGTCATACGGCGCCACCGTGATGCTGTCGGCGATCGGCAATCGCATCGTCGCCGATAATCAGCGGCGCATGTTCGACAAGCTGTTGCAGCAAAATATCGGCTTCTTCGCCGACCGCCATTCGTCCGAATTCATTGCCCGGCTCACCACCGGCGCCAACGCCGTCAGCCAGGTGATCAATCTCCTCATCACCGCCATCGGCCGCGATCTGATGTCGCTCGTCGGGCTGTCGATCGTGATGGTGATCCAGGATCCGGTGATGTCGATCGCCGGATTGATCGTGACGCCGCCGGCGCTGTTTTTCCTGCGCAAGGTGATCCGGCGGGTGCGCGGCATCGCGCGCATGCAGTTTACCGGCGGCACCCGCATCATCGAGACCATGCAAGAAGCCCTGCAGGGTATGCGCACGGTCAAGGCGTTCTCGCTCGAGGACGAGATGCGGCGAAGGCTCGCGGTCAGCGTCGCCGCGGTCGAGCACGAATCCAACAAGATGGCGCGGGTCGGCAATCGCGCCAGTCCGATCATGGAGACGCTCGGCGGCATCGCCATCGCGCTGGCGGTCATCTACGGCGGCTACCGCATCATCGAAACCGGCGCGACGCCGGGCGCGTTCGTGTCGTTTATCGCCGCGTTCCTCTTGGCCTACGAACCGGCCAAGCGGCTGGCGCGGCTCAACATCGATCTCAACAACAATCTGGTCGGCGTCCGCGTGCTCTACGAGGTGGTCGACAGTCCGCCGGGCGAGCCGAGCGACGAGGACCGGCCGCCGCTCAAGCTTGACACCGCGCGCCTGGAATTTGCCAACGTGCGCTTCGGCTATCGCCCCGGCACGCCGGCGCTGCGCGGCATGAGCTTCGTGGCGCAGCCGGGCAAGGTCACGGCCCTGGTCGGCCCCTCGGGCGGCGGCAAATCGACCGTGCTCAACCTGATCTTGCGCCTCTATGACGCCGATTCCGGCCGCATCCTGATCGACGGCCAGGACATCGCCGCGGTGTCGCGCCACTCGCTGCGCCAGCAGATCGCCTATGTCGGGCAGATCGTGCAACTGTTCCGCGGCAGCATCCGCGACAACATCGGCCTCGGCCGGCTCGGCGCCAGCGAGGCGGAGATCGTCGCCGCGGCCAAGGCCGCGCACGCGCACGACTTCATCCTCGGCTTTCCCGCCGGCTACGACACGCCGGTCGGCGAGCACGGCATGCAGCTGTCCGGCGGTCAGCGCCAGCGCATCGCCGTGGCGCGGGCGCTGATCAAAAACGCGCCGATCATCCTGCTCGACGAGGCGACGGCGGCGCTTGATTCGGAATCCGAGCGCTACGTGCAGGACGCCATCGCCGAGCTGTGCAAGGGGCGCACGACGCTCGTGGTCGCGCACCGGCTGGCCACCATCATGCACGCCGATTGCATTCTCGTGGTGGAAGACGGCCTGATCGTCGAATCCGGCCGCCACGACGAGCTGTTACGCAAGGGCGGCCGTTACGCGTCGTTCTATCGCCTGCAGCTCAAGGAGCAGGGGCCGGCGCGCGAACCGCTCGCCGTCGGACGATGACAGACGAATGACGGTGGAAATCCGTCTGCCGTCATCTGCGCGTCAATGGAAATTCGGTAAAAGTGGCGGGTTAGGAGGTGAACCGCATCTCCTGGGAGATTGCCATGGGCGCCCGCCGTGTCACTCTACGCGTGCAACCGCCGATCCCGTTCGGCGATGTCACCATGGTGCCCGCCGCGCTGAGCGGACGGCCTGAGGCCGATATGGCTCGCGCCATGGCCGCGGCGCTTGCCGATATCGAGGCGCCGACGGCGGCCGATGTCTATAACCGGCTGCGGCAATCGTTTCCGCTGGCGCCGCTCGGCGCCCGCGTGGCCGCGCTCGGTGTCATCATGGAACGCTTGCGTCGCGCGTTCTGACTTTGTCGTCATAATCCGAGATAAGCACTGCGCACGCGGTCGTCGGCCAATAGCTCGCTGCCGCTGCCGGACAGCGTGACCCGGCCGTTTTCCAGCACATAGGCGTGGCTGGCGAGCTTGAGCGAAAGCGCGACGTTCTGCTCGACCAACAGACAGGTGATGCCTTCGCCATTGAGCTCGCGGATGGTGTCGAGCACGCTGCGAACGACATTGGGCGCCAGGCCGAGCGAGGGCTCGTCGAACATGATGAGCTGCGGCGCGCCCATCAGGCAGCGGGCGATGGCGAGCATCTGCTGCTCGCCGCCGGACAGCGTGCCGGCCGGCTGCCGCGTCCGCTCGGCGAGCTTGGGAAACATGGCGAGCACGCGCTCGCGGTTCTTTGCCCGATGGGCGCGGGCGCGCGGCAGCATGGCGCCGATGTCGAGGTTCTCGGTCACCGACAGCGTGGGAAAAACCTGGCGGCCTTCCGCCACCTGGCCGAGGCCGAGGTCGCAGACGCGATGGCTCGGCCAGCCGGAAATGTCGGTGCCGCGGAAGACAATGCGACCACGCGCTTGCGGCTGCATGCCGGCGAGCGCGCGAATGAGCGTCGTCTTGCCGGCACCATTGGCGCCGACGATGGCGATGATCTCGCCTTCCGCGATCTCGAGCGACACGCCGTCGAGCGCCTGCACATCGCCGTAGAAGACATCGAGGTTTTCCACGCGCAGCATCACACCGCCTCGGCACCGAGATAGGATTGCACGACCGCGGGATCGCGAACGACGTCCCGCGGGGTTCCTTCGGCGATCGCCGTGCCGTGGTCGAGCACCAGCACGCGCGAAGCGAGCGCCATCACCGCGCGCATCACGTGCTCGATCAGAAGGATGGTCAATCCGCTGTCGCGGTTGAGCGACTGCAGGATGGCGACCATGCGGCCGGTCTCGGTCGGCCGCAACCCCGCCATCACCTCATCGAGCAGCAGAAGCTGCGGATCGGTGGCAAGCGCGCGGGCGACTTCCAGCCGCTTGCGATCCGGCAGCGTCAGCGTCGAAGCGAGCCGGTGCCGCAGGTCGAAGAGATCGAGGCGCTGCAGCAGCGTCCGCGCGTGTTGCCGCGCCGCCGCGACGTCACGCCGGTGCAGCAGCGCGCCGATGGTGACGTTGTCCTCGACGCTCAGCGCCGGAAACGGCCGCACGATCTGGAAGGTGCGGGCGACGCCGCGCCGGCACACCGCATCGGCCGGCAAGCCGCCGATGCGCTCGCCGGCGAAGCTGATCGAACCGTCGTCCGGCGCCATGGCGCCGGCGATCATGTTGAACAGCGTGGTCTTGCCGGCGCCGTTGGGGCCGATGACGGCGAAGATCGCGCCGGCCGGCACGGTGAAGCTGACGTTGTCGACGGCGAGCAGACCGCGGAAGCGCTTGCTGACCGCCTTGACGGCAAGCAGCGCGCTCATGGCTTGTCCTCGGTCAGGCCGAGCCGGCGCGCCAAGGGCGGCCAGACGCCGTTCGGCAGCGCCACGACGACGAGAAGGAGACAGATGCCGTAGAACACCTGCGTCGCGCCGGGCAGATCGAAGCCGAATGCGGTCATGCCGGAATTGAGCGTTTCGGCGAGGCCGGTCAGCACGAAGGCGCCGAGGATCGGCCCGAACAGCGTGCCGACGCCGCCGATGATGGGACCGAGAATGATCTCGATCGAACGCGAAATGCTGAAAACCTGCTCGGGAAACAGGTTGTTGTAGAAGAACGCATAGAACACGCCGGCAAACGAAGTCACAGCGGCGGACACCATCACCGCGAACATTTTGTAACGGAATGTGTCGATGCCGGCGGCGCGCGCCGCCTCCTCATCCTCGCGGATCGCCAGCCAGAAGTAGCCGACGCGGCTGCGCAGGAGAAAATGGCAGAGCAGGAACGCCAACACGGTCGCCGCCAGGATGACGTAATAGAACATGGTCGGGCCGCCGCGCAGCCGCCACAGATCGTTGTGCGCGTATTGCTTGACCGGCAGGAACAGGCCGCTCGAGGCGTTGACGAAACTCAGATGGTCGAAGCCGATGCGGGCAAACTCGGCAAAGGCGATGGTCAGGATGGCGAAATAGACGCCGGCGACGCCGAAGCGGAAGGCGAGAAAGCCGATCACCGCGCCGCAAGCCGCGGCCACTGGAATGGCCGCCAACAAGCCGAGCCACGGGCCGATGCCGAATTGGGTGAACAACGCCGCCGCGACGTAGCCGCCGAGCCCGAGATAGATCGCATGCCCGAGCGAAAGCTGGCCGGCGAAGCCCATCATGATGTTCCAGGCCTGGCCGGCATAGGCGAAATACAGAATGATGATGAGAACGGTAAGCAGATAGTCGTTGACGATCCAGGGCGCCGCCAGGAAGGCGGCGAGCGCCGCCACGAGCAGCACGGCGCTGCGGCGCGACACGCCGGCGGTCAGGCGCGACAGAGGAGCGGCGCGCGGCGCGGTCATGTCAGCCTCTTGCCGAGGAGGCCCTGCGGCCGGAACAGCAGTACCAGCACCAGAATGCCGAACGCGAACATGCTTTTGGCGGACGGCGTGAACAGAAGCCCAGCGAGCGCCTCGGTGACGCCGATCAGCACGCCGCCGAGGAGCGCACCCGGCATCGAGCCCAGCCCGCCGGTGATGACGATGACGAAGGCAAGGAGCGTATAGCTCGGCCCGAGCATCGGGGTGGCGTCGACAAGGAGCACCATCATGGTGCCGGCCGCGCCGACGCAAGCGGCGCCGAGCCCGAAGGTGAGCGCGTAGAGCCGCTTGACGTCGAGCCCGACCACCAACGCGCCGGTGTGATTGTCGGCGCAGGCGCGGATCGCCGTGCCGACGAGGGTAAAGCGGAAGAACGCGAACAGCGCGGCGGTGAAGACGATGGCGGCGGCGGCGGCATAGACCTTGGCGGCGTCGACGATCAGCGGGCCGATCTGGAAACTAACGAACGAATACGAGGTCTGCACCGAACGGGCGTCCGGACCGAAGACGATCAGCAGGACGTTGGCGATGATGATCGCCAGCGCCACCAGCAGCAGAAACTGCGTGTGCTCGGGGCGGGTGATGAACGGATTGATGAGGCCGCGCTGCAGCACATAGCCGAAGACGAACATCACCGCCGCAATCGGCACCAGCAGGACCAGCGGATCGAGGTGCAGACCGGCAAAGGCCAGCACCGCGATGAACATGGCGATGGTCATCATCTCGCCGTGGGCGAAATTGACGACGCGCACCACGCCGAAAATGACCGACAGGCCGAGCGCCATCAGGCCGTAGACCAGGCCGGTCAAAACCCCGCCAACGGCGACGTTGAGATAGACGTCGAACGGCACCGCGACGCTTTCAGACGCGATTCTGATAGGGCGGCAGCGGCCATTCCGGCTTGGCGTTGGCCGCTTCCTGCGGCGCCAACGTCACCAGCTTGCCGCCGCGATTCTGGATGCCGCCGTCCTTGACCTTCTCGTTCTGGCCCTTGGCGTCGAACTGGATGCCCGGTCCGATGCTGACATTGTCGGTGATGTTGGTAGTGCGGATGGCGTCGGCCAGCGCCTTCGGATCGGCCGAGCCGGCGCGCTTGTAGGCGTCGGCGGCGACCAGCAGCGCCTCGAACGTGAAAACGTGGTTGGTGTTGAGGTTGACGCCGGGATCGGCCTTGGCCAAGGCAGCTTCGAGGATCGGCGTCAGCCGTTTGTGCGGGTCGTACCAGGGCACGAAGCTGATCGGCCCGTCGGCGAGCTTGCCGAGCGTCTTGATATATTGGTCCTCGTACCAGCCCGGGCCCATGCTCAGGATCGCCTCCGGCGTCCAGCGCTGCTTGACCAGCTCGCGCGTCAACAGCATGGCGTCGTTGAGGCGGCTGACCACAAGCAGCGCCTCGGCGCCGGTCGCCTTGGCCTTCGCCACCTCCACGGAAAGGTCGCGCGCCGCCGGATCGTAGGCGATCTCCTCGACGACCTTGTACGGCATGTCGAATTTCGGCATGACCGCGCCGATGCCTTTGGCCATCGCGGTGCCGAAGGTGTCGTTGACGTGCATGAACACGACCGTCTTCGGCGCCGCGCCGGTCACGGCGAAGATCTCCTTCTGATTGGCGAAGGCGTCGCCGAGAATCATTGCCGCGGTGGGAAAGTTCCTGAACACGAACTTGTAGCCCTGCTCGGTGATGGCGGGCGCCGCCGCGATATTGATGACGTAGGGAATGCCCTTCTGTTCGGCGACTTGCGCGATCGCGGTCGACTGGCCGGAATCGAAGGCGCCGGTCAGGAGCTGCGCCCCCTCGCCGATCAGCTGCTCGGCGCGCGCGCGCGCGGTCTCGACGTTGGTCTCGGTGTCTGCGTTCATCAAGCTGAGCTCCGGCAGCCCCATCGACTTGAGGATCGCCGGCGCGATGTTGGCGCCGCGCTGGCAATCCTGGCCGATGCCGGCCTGGTAGCCCGAGCGCGGCAACAGCACGCCGACCTTCAGCGGGGCGCCCTGCGCACGGAGGATTGCGGGGGCGGCGAACGTCGCGGCGGCCGCGGCCCCGCCCGCGAGGACCCGGCGGCGGCTGGCCAGCAAGCTATTCCGAGTCATGGCGATATCCTCCCGTGGACTTTGCGAAATCCTACGCGGCTGCCCGACCTGCGGCAACAGCGGTCAGGTCTGCAAAAGCTCGGCAACAGCCGCGGCCATGCGCAGCAGCATGCGATCCTGGCCGTTGCGCGCCAGCAGCATCAGCCCGACCGGAAGCGCGGCTTTCAGCGGCAGCGAGATGGCGCAGAGGTCGAAGAAGTTGCCGATCGCGGTATTGCGCAGGAGCATGAAATTGGGCGCGGCGAACACTTTCGGGTCCGCCACCTCGGCGATGGTGGGCGCGACGATCGCTGTCGTCGGCATGACGAGCGCATCGGTGCCGGCAAGGCGGCGATCCAGCGCGCGCACGAGACGCTCGCGCGCGCGGATCGTCTCGATGTAATCCGCCACGGGAACGGCGCAGCCGCGCTCGATGCGCACGCGGACATTGGGGTCGACGTCGGCGGCGCGCCGCGCGAGCCGGTCGCGATGAACAGCGCAAGCCTCGGGCGGCACGATGCCGCCCTTGGCGTTGACCTCGGCCATGTCGTCAAACAACGACAGCTTGTCGCGGGTGATGCGCACGCCGGCGCCGTCGAGCGCGTCGAGCGCCGCGCCGAAGGCGGCAGCGACGGTGTCGTCCAGTCCCTCAAGCGGCAGCCCTTCGGCGAGAGCGAAACGCAGGCCGGCGAGCGCGACCGGCTCGAGCGGCGCAAAATCCTCGCCGGCCATGACCGCGTCAGCCTTGGCGCAATCGGCGACGCTGCGCGCCAGCGGGCCGATCGAATCGAGCGTGAAGCTTAAGGGAAACGCGCCTTCGGTCGGGATGCGCTGCCGGCTCGGCTTGAAGCCGATGACGCCGCACAACGCCGCCGGTATCCGCACCGAGCCGCCGGTGTCGCTGCCGATGGCGATCTCGCACAGCCCGTCGGCGGCGGCGACCGCGGCGCCCGCCGACGAGCCGCCCGGCACGCGCGCGCGATCGCGCGGATTGCCCGGCGTGCCGAAATGCGGATTGGTGCCGACGGCGGAATAAGCGAACTCGGTCATGTTGGTCTTGGCGACGATCACCGCGCCGGCGGCGCGCAGCCGGCGCACCACGACGGCGTCGACGTCGGCCGGGGCCGCCTCTTCGGCGAGGATTTTCGAGCCGGCGCGCGTCGGCTCGCCGGCGACATCGAACAGATCTTTGATGCTGACGATCGCGCCATCGATCGGCCCGCGCGATACGCCGTGCGCGGCGCGCGCGTCGGCCGCATCGGCAGCCCCGCGGGCAGCGTCGGCATAGACCGAAAGGCAGGCCCGCGCCCCCTCCCCCTTGGGGTCGGCGATGCGGGAGAGCGCCTGTTCGAGCCGGTCGCGGCAGGAGAGCGGTTTCATGGAGATGTCCGGCAGGAGCTGCGTTCGCATTTCACGACGCCATTGCCGACCATACACCGATCCTGTCATCATCGGCGAGGGCCGACGCAAACGAGCAAATGAGGATGCCAGAGATGAAGCCGGCGCTCTCTTTCATCGGCTTCGGCGAAGCCGGCCAGGCCATCGCCGCCGGTTTGCGCCAGGCCGGCGTCGAGCGGATTTCAGCGTGGGACATTCTGTTTCCGCACGCCGCAGGCGAACGGCTCACCCGCGCCGGCGCGGTGATCGGCGTGCGCTGCGCGCCTTCCGCCGCCGCCGCGGTCGGCGAAGCCGACATCGTCATATCCGCCGTCACCGCGACCGAGAGCGTCGAAGCGGCGCAATCGGTCAAGGCGCATCTTGCCGGCAAGCCGTTTTTGCTCGACATCAATTCGGTCTCGCCCGGCCGCAAGCAGGAGACGGCAAAACTCCTCGGCGAGGCCGCCCGCTATGTCGACGTCGCCGTGGTGGCGCCGATTTATCCGGCGCGGCATCAAACGCCGTTGCTGCTCGCCGGTCCGCATGCCGCGGCCGTCGCCCCCATCCTCGCCGCGCTCGGCATGCGCGCCACCATCGCCGGCGCCGAAGTCGGCGCCGCGGCGGCGATCAAGATGGTGCGCAGCGTGATCATCAAGGGGATCGAGGCGCTGACGCTGGAGTGTTTTCTGGCCGCCGCGCGCGTCGGCGTGGTCGAGCAAGTCGCCGCCTCGCTGCGGAACAATTATCCCGGTCTCGATTGGTCGAAAATGATCCCCTACAATCTCGAACGCATGGCGACCCACGGCGAGCGGCGCGCCGCCGAAATGGAAGAGGTCGCCGTGACCTTGCGCGAACTCGGCGTCGAGCCGATGATGAGCGCGGCCACGGTCAAGCGGCAGCGCGAAATGGGTCAGATCGGCACGCAGCAGGCGGTGCGCGGGGCGCTGAGCAAAAAGGACGGGAGCGCGATCCTCAACGCCATCAGCGCCGCGGCGCGCGACCGGCATTGACTGTGCAATGATTGGGTAACCCGATGGAAGTCACAGGAGCGGCATACCTCTACACGATTGCGGTAATCAGTATAACCTTTATAGGCTTTTCGGCGATTGTTATGATGTTGCGTCAGACCTCCGGCCAGTCATTGCAACGTTTCGATATTTTGATCGCTCATGTTTATATGGAATTTGGACTTATCGTCAGCGTAGGTTCATTGCTGCCGCCGCTATTTTCATTTTGGGGGCTAGGCCCTCAGCTATCCCCTCATTTTCTAGCTGAGATGTCGGGGTAACAAGGGACTCCGGCGGGGTGCTGGGACTTTCTGAAAAAGAATCAAGATGGACTTGGCGACCTTCGCATTGCGCCGGAGGTCACCG
>JBEKIC010000046.1:0-32435 GCA_050011955.1 Xanthobacteraceae bacterium | reverse complement strand
CTCCTGTCTGTATCGAGGTTGTTGACCCCCGATCTTCAGACAGGACGTCCCGTCCCGTTACCGCGTTCCCGTCAGCTCCAGCCACCGCCTTGCGCGCAGCGCTCTACCGCGCCAGCGGTTTCGTTCAATGACCCAAAGCGGACAATCGGCCAATGTCTGCCTCTGGTATGGGAGCCAACATCGCACGGTTCGACATTAGGAAGGCCACGCCTGAATATCTTGTTGCTCACGGCGACTTTGCGTGATCGTGCTACACAATTCACTTCTCGGCTTTCGATTTCCGATCTTTCGCCATTGCAACATATCGCTCGATTGTAGCATTGAATCCGTCGGGATTCACGATGGCATTTACGGGAAGGAATGCATCTTTTCGGGCGATGAGGTGCCCGGTCTCTGCATTTTTGATGATGAGCTTTCCGTTCATTTAATAGTCGCGCATGAAGCGGCCAATATCCGCCATTCCTTCAGCGGCTGTTGCGCTGCCATCATCGACGGCCTGTATCATGCTCGACACATCAAATGTGAGTCTTTCCTCTTTGAAATCGAGCAGAAAATTAAAACCGAAATCCCCGGCTTCCGTTCGCAACGCGAATTGGATTTGATGCGGACCGACGCGCTCCATCGGTCGAGGATGTAGTCGCTTGAAGGTCTCATATGGTGGGTGTCCGCTTATCTCGACGCTGATACAGGGGACTTCGACTGACCGTTCGCCTGAGATATCCTTTCCCAAGACCAGAGCCTCGACGATCTCGCGTCCAAGCAGGGCTTTGAATCCGGCTAGCTCGTAAAGGTGCCTCTGCCAGTTCGTATGTGACGTTTCGACGCCAAGCTCCTCTTCAATGGCGAGCTCAGCGAGCGCTTCCATGACTGGCAACTCTTCCCACAGGCGACGCGCATGTGATGGGTCATCCGGGTCGATGAGAGGTTCTTCACCCCCGTGCGCCGAAGCGTTGCGACCTTCGTTCCGCAGATACGCGCCGATGTTCTCAGTTCTCTCCGATAGTTTCTTCAACGTTGCTGCGTGGAAGCCTGACAGTTTACTGAGATGGGAATTTATCCAATCGTCGCGTTTCGATGCTACCGTGAGCTCCATAACCCGGTAGTACGAGACGAATGCATGCGAGGGGATATTCGAGCCGCGACCTTCGCGCATAATGGCGAGTGCAAGCCGTAACCGCGCGTCTTGAAGCTCGGGAAGATACTCAAGCTCGAACTCTTTTCGAATCGAATATCCAAATTGCTTAACTCGGCCCATCGGGCGTGGGAGATTGCCACCGCCGATGCCGTCGACTAATGCGCCTACACCCTCGACCCAACATACGGCGCTGAGGAAATGCAGCAAGATTTTCTCACATTTGGCCTTACTAAAATTGTTCGGTCGCTTTATCGCGAGCGCAGGATAGTGGTCCAACGTCAACGGAATGACCCAAATGTCGAGATCCATGAAGCGGAATTTCTGCTTCTCGACCGGCCATGCCATCGCGGTTTCGACATTTGCGACGATCCAATCGCCATTGACGAGCAGCTCACCTGTGAAAGCGTCTTTGAATTCTTTTATCGTCGCCCCTATCATGCTCTCAACCTATCGTGCGGCGTCTTGCAGACCAGATGGCTCATCGCAGGAAATTGCGACGAGCGCCTACCGATGACTTCCGCGTCCGGTTACAGGTTGGATTTCGGCGCGTCCAGCTTGCACCTCACCATACAAAATATAACGGTTGCTGGCGTACGCCAAGGAGAGCGCAATGTTGGCTATTGGCCCATCGCGTCACTTTGCGGCAGGGCAGCAATTGGGTCGCTTTCGGAGCGAAGCGGACATTGAGCGGGATTTATGAGTACACGCATTCGACGTCCTCAAAAATACCGCAGCCACACGTAGGCTTGGCAGATGGCGATGGAAACGAGCGTCATCGGCACGCCGTAGGCCAGATACTGAATGAAGCCGAAGCGGATGCCATTGCGCTCGGCGATGCCGGCGACAGCGAGATTCGCGGCGGCGCCGGTCAGCGTGCCATTGCCGCCGAGGCAGGCGCCGAGCGACAGGCACCACCACAGCGGCGCGATCGCGCCCGGCCCGCCATAGGCGCCCGCCATGCCCTTGATCACCGGGATCATGGTGGCGACGAACGGAATGTTGTCGAGCAAGGCCGACAGGACCGCGGACATCCACAGGATGAGCGCGCCGGCCACGGCGATGTTGCCGCCGGTCAGCGCCACGAGCTTGTCGGCGATCACTCCCAGCAAGCCCGAAACCTCGACCGCGTGAACCACCACGAACAGACCGATGAAGAAAAAGATCGTGGTCCATTCGACGTCGGCGAAGGTCCGGTGCACGTTGTCCGCCTGCTTGGCGCCGCGCTGCTGCCAATTGTCGAGCAGCATCAGCGCCGCGGCGCCGGTGATCGCGATCGTCGCCGGGTGAAGGTGCAGCGGACCGGCGGCGACGAACGCGGCCAGCACCGCGCCGATGACCAGAACCGAGCGGCGCAGCAGCACCCAGTCGCTGATCATTCCCGGCGCGTTCATGCCCATGACCAGGGTGCGCCGCTCCGGGCTGGCGCGCAGCGCGCGGCCCCAGATCAGATGAACCAGCAGCGCCTGCACCGCCATCACCAGCACGGCGACCGGCGCCACATTGGCGAGGAAGCTGTTGAAGTCGAGGCCGGCCCCGGTGCCGATCAGGATGTTGGGCGGATCGCCGATCAGCGTCGCCGTGCCGCCGATATTGGAGGCAAACACCTCGGCGAACAGAAACGGAAACGGCGAGACTTCCAGCTCCTCGGTGATGGCCAAGGTCACCGGCACGATCAGCAGCACGGTGCTGACATTGTTGAGCACCGCGGAAAGGAGCGCGGTGGCGATCTGCAGCGTCAGCAGGATGCCCGCCGGGCTCGCCTTGATCCGCTGCGCCGACCAGATGGCGAGATATTGGAACAGGCCGCAGCGGCGCGAAATCGCCACCAGGATCATCATGCCGGTGATAAGCCCGATGGTGTCCCAGTCGATGCCCTTGACCGCCGTGTCCTGATCGAGCGCGCTGATGATGACGAGGAGCGCCGCGCCGATCAGCGCCACCACCGCGCGATTGAGGCGGCCGGCGATGATGAACGCATAGGTGACGGCGAGCACCGTCATCGACACCCACATCGGGTCGAGGCCGAACGGGATATGCGGGGTGAAAGCGGACGTCATAGCGGCACGTTAGGGGATCGCGGTCGATCCGCGAAGCAAAACCCGCTGGCCTCGTCTCGCTTCAATGCATGCGTTGAACGCGGAGCGGACCGTGGCTCAGGTCAGCAATGCCGTTAAAGAGCGCCTCGCGCGTCAGCGCCCCCGATACCGGGCTGGGACAATCCGAGACCGCCGCTGATGAGCTTCAAAGTTCCTTGCCGATGACGCGGTCGAGCGAATAAGGCCCGCCGCCGCGCAATGCGATCGCGAACATGATGATGCCCCACATCAGCACATATTCGTAGCCGCCGGCCGACGCGCCAAATCCCTTGGCATAATGAACGATCCACAGCGCCACGGCCAATTCGATGGCAATCGAGGCGGCGAAGAACCTGGTGAACAGGCCGAGGATGATGCACACGGCGCCGATCGTCTCGTTGATGTACACCACATAGGCGAAGGGCAGCGAAGGCTCGATGCCGATCCGGTCGAGATAAGCCGCAATCCCGGCGACGCCCGTTTTGAGCTTGCTCCAGCCGTGGACAAGCAAGATGGCGCCAACGGTGACGCGGATCATCGGATACCAGAGATCGGACACCGCCGCGTAAAAACCGGCGAGCCCGGGAAAGAGTAGTTTCGGTTCACCACGGTCCAGGCTGCTCATGACGCTCCCCCTTTTTTATTGGTCAGCCGCCCGCTGAGCGGTAGCTCACGAACATTTTCGCAGACGATGACCCCCAGCGGTGGCGCGCGGCGTTTGCCGGCGCCGCCGCGATAATGGCGCGATAAGTCGCAAAAGGCCAAATCAACACTGCGCTACTGCGGCGTGTATGCAAAGGCTCATCGCCCTAAGCGCGATCGATCTTCGCGCCGGCCGCCGCCGCGGCACGCCGCCAGTCGGGCTTTCAGTGCGCCGCGTCCCAATTGTCGGCGGCGTGCGCCTCGACCGACAGCGGCATCGCCGCGGGCGGCGCGTCGCACGGCACGGCAAAACGCGCAAACCTCACAAGTCAGTGACTTGCATCATGAAAGTTACAAGACTATAGTCACTTTCATCATGCAACGAACAAGCTTCGCGCATCAGCAATGCCCAGTCGCCCGCAGTCTCGACTGCGTCGGCGAGTGGTGGAGCATCGTTATCCTGCGCGATGCCTTTCACGGCCTCTCCCGTTTTGAGGAATTTCAGGAGAGCCTGGGCATCTCATCCAACATGTTGAGCCGGCGGCTCAAGGCGCTGGTAAAGAGCGGGCTTATGCAACGCCGGGCGTATCAGCAGCGGCCGACCCGCTACGCTTATTTGCTCACAACCCGCGGCCGCGACTTTCTGCCGGTCATCCTGGCGCTGCTCGCCTGGGGCAATCGCCACCTCGCGCCCGAAGGCGTTGCGGTGGAAGTTCGCGACCGCCTGACCGGGCAACTGCTTGATCCGGTCGTCGTCGACCGCGGTACGCTCAAGTACTTGACCGCCGAGACCATCTCGCTGGCAGCGGGACCCGCCGCTGGACGCGGCGTACGCGCGCGGATGGCGCGCGTGGCAAGCCACCGGCGCGATGTTCGCCTGCCCACCCGCCGCGGCGATCCTGCAAGGCGCCTGCCGAAACGCACGAAACATTGATCCACTGCCAGGAGCCGCAGGAATGAGCGTTGCCTCGACGACCGCCATTGCCGGCATTCTTCCGCCGACGGCCGCCGATCCGCCGCGGGACATGGCGCCGCGCACGCGCGCGATGCTGGAAGGGCCGATCGTCCCGGTGCTGCTGCGCCTGGCCGCGCCAAACTTCATCGTCATGGCGACACAGATCGTGGTCGGCGTGGTGGAGACCTATTTCGTCGGCTGGCTCGGCGCCGACGCCCTGGCCGGCGTGAGTCTGGCGTTTCCGCTGTTGATGCTGATGCAGACGATGGCGGCGGGAGGCGTTGGCGGCAGCGTCGCCTCAACGATCGCGCGGGCGCTCGGCGCGGCGCAGCGGGAAAAAGCGGACGCGCTGGCATTCCATGCCTTGCTCATCGCGCTCGGCTTCGGTCTCGTTTTCATGACGGCGGAGCTGATCGGCGGCCGCGCCCTGTTTCGCGCCATGGGCGGCACCGGCGATGCTCTGGCGATCGCCTCGATTTATGCCGCCATCCTCTTTGGCGGCGCTCCCCTGTTCTGGCTGTTCAATATTCTGGCCTCGATCCTGCGCGGCGCCGGCGTGATGGTGCTTCCCGCCGCGGTGTCGATCGCGGGCGCCGTCGTCACGCTGACGATCTCGCCGGCCTTGATTGTCGGGCTCGGCCCGATACCCAGGCTGGGCGTGCCGGGCGCGGCCTGCGCCATGCTCGGCTTTTATGCCGTAGCCAGCATCATCCTCGGCGGGGTTTTGCTGTTCGGCCGGGCGCCGGTGCGGCTGCGGCCCACGGTCCGCGTTCAGTGGTCCATGCTCGGCGACATTCTGCGGGTCGGCTTGCCGGGCGCGGTGATCACGCTCCTCACCAATACCACCGTGCTGCTGCTCACTGGGTTGGTCGGGCCGTTCGGCACCAAAGCGATCGCCGGCTACGGCATGGGCGCGCGGCTCGAATATATCCAGATCTCGATTGTCTTCGGGCTCGGCACCGCGCTCGTGACCATGGTGGGCACCAATTTCGGCGCGGGAAACGTCCGCCGCGCCGAGCGCGTAGCGTGGACCGGCGCCGCGTTCGCGGGCTGCCTCACCGGCACCATCGGCATGATCTTCGCAGTCGACCCGCATTTGTGGCTCGACACTTTCAGCACAGACCCCGCTGTGTTCGACGCCGGCATGCGGTATTTGCGTATCGTGGCGCCGGCCTACGGTATTTATGGCGCCGGTCTTGCTCTTTATTTTGCCTCGCTCGGCACCGGACGCGTTTTGTGGGCCGTTGCTAGCTCCTTGCTGCGGCTGGCGGTTGCCGTCGGAGGAGGAGTGCTGGCGATGCGCTTTTTCGGCGGCGGATTGGACAGCGTTTACCTGGCGATGGCGGCCGGTCTGGTCGTGCTCGCTTGCGGGACCGCCCTGCCGATCGCGCTCGGCTCCTGGCGCCGTCGCTGAGCGGATATCTCGTCTAATGCGCCGCGTCCCAATTGTCGGCGGCGTGAGCCTCGACTTGCAGCGGCACCGACAGCGACACCGCCGGTAGCGGCGCATCTTCCATCACTTTCTTGATCACCGGCAGCGACTTTTTCACTTCCGCGTCCGGCACCTCGAAGACAAGCTCGTCGTGCACCTGTAAGAGCATCTGCGCCGACAGCTTGTGCTTCGCCAGCGCGTCTTCCATGCGGATCATGGCGCGGCGGATGATGTCGGCGGCGCTGCCTTGCAGCCGGGCGTTGACCGCGGCGCGCTCGTTGAAGGAACGGATCGAGGCATTGGACGCGCGAATATCCGGATAGTGGCACTTGCGGCCGAACAGCGTGACCACGTAGCCATTCTTCTTAGCAAACTTTTTGGATTCCTCGATGTAGTCGCGAATACCGGGAAAGCGCTCGAAATATTTTTTGATATAGGCGCCGGCCTCCTCGCGGCCGATGCCGAGCTGGTTGGCGAGTCCGAACGCGGAAATGCCGTAGACGATACCGAAATTGATCGCCTTGGCGCGCCGGCGCACGTCGGGCGGCATGCCTTTCACCGGCACGCCGAACATTTCCGACGCGGTCATGGCGTGAATGTCGATACCGTCGCGAAACGCCTTCTGCAGCGGCTCGATACCGGCGATC
Source organism: Xanthobacteraceae bacterium (assembly GCA_050011955.1). Classification (GTDB taxonomy): domain Bacteria; phylum Pseudomonadota; class Alphaproteobacteria; order Rhizobiales; family Xanthobacteraceae; genus BOG-931. The sequence continues at coordinate 25,549 of JBEKIC010000046.1, read as the reverse complement.
TCGGCCAATAGCCGCAGCTCGATCTGCGAATAATCGGCGGAGACGAGTTTCGTCCCGGGCGCGGCGATAAACGCGCGGCGGATTTTCCGGCCATCCTCGGTGCGGATCGGAATGTTTTGCAGGTTCGGCTCCGACGACGACAACCGGCCGGTCGTCGTCGACGCAAGCGCGTAGCTGGTGTGCACGCGGTGCGTCGTCGGATTGACGAAGCCCGGCAGCGCGTCGGTATAGGTCGATTTCAGCTTCGAGACCTGCCGCCAGTCGAGGATTTTCTGCGGCAGTTCGTGGCCCTGCTCGGCGAGCTCTTCCAGCGCCCGAGCGCCGGTCGACCATTGTCCGGTCTTGGTCTTGGTACCGCCCGGCAGGCCGAGCTTGCCGAACAAGATATCGCCGAGCTGCTTGGGGCTGCCGGGATTGATCGCCTCGCCGGCAAGCGCCTTGATCTCGGCTTCGAGCCCGGCGGCCTCCTGGGCGAATTCGCCGGACAATCGCGACAGCACCTGCCGGTCGATCGAGATGCCGCGCCGCTCCATATGCGCCAGCACGGCGAGCAGCGGCCGCTCCAGCGTCTCGTATACGGTGAGCACATGCTCGGCCGGCAGCCGCGGCTTGAGCACCTGCCACAGCCGCAGCACGATGTCGGCGCGCTCGGCGGCGTAAACTGCCGCCTGCTCGATGCCGACGCTGTCGAACGTGATCTTGGTCTTGCCCGCCTTGAGCAGCGTGTCGATGTCGACCGCCGCATGCGTGAAGGTGCCTTCGGCAAGCGACGCCAGCGCGTGGTTCTGCCGTCCCGCGTCGAGCGCGTACGACATCAGCATGGTGTCGTCGTAAGCCGCCATCTCGATGCCGCGCAGCGCGAACATCTGCCACGCGAATTTCAGATCGTGGCCGATCTTGAGCACGCCCATGTCGGTGAATAGCGGCTTCAGCGCATCCAGCGCCGCGCGTTCGGAAATCTGGTCGGGCGCGATATCGCCGCGGAACAGGCCGGCGCCCTCGCCGCCACGCCGATGGCCGAGCGGCACGTAGCAGGCTTCGTTGGGCGCCACCGCGAGCGCAACGCCGCACAGCTCCGCCTGCATCGGATCGGGTGTAGCGGCCATCGTGTCGATGGCGACGACGCCGATGTCGCGCGCCAGCTCGATCCAGGCCTTGAGCCGCTCGATGCTGTGCACCGTTTCGTATTTGCTGCGGTCGAATTTTTCCGCCCGCGCCGCCTCGATGCGGGCGCGCGCCAGCGCCGCCGGGGTGAGCGAAGAGTACGCCGCACCCTCACCTCTCCCCTTGCGGGAGAGGTCGGTCGGCGCAGCCGGCCGGGTGAGGGGGAGTTGCCTTTGTGCAGCCCCCTCACCCGGCGAGGCCCTTCGGACCTCGCCACCCTCTCCCGCAAGGGGAGAGGGTGGAACATCCGCGGCCGCATGATGCCCCGCGAGCCGCGCATCGGGCTCGATCTCGCCGGCTTCGGCGCCGGAAAACTCCGCCACGCGCCGCATCAGCGAATTGAACTCCATCGCCTTGAGGAACGCGATCAGCCGTTTGTAGTCGGGCTCGTGCACTGCCAGATCGCCGATCGGCACATTGAGCTTGACGTGATCGTCGAGCGTGACGAGTTTTTTCGACAGCCGCGCTTTTTCCGCGTTCTCGATCAGCGATTGCCGGCGCTTGTCCTGCTTGATCTCGGACGCCCGCCGCAGCAGCGTTTCGAGGTCACCATATTCGCCGATCAGCTGCGCCGCGGTCTTCACCCCGATGCCGGGCACGCCCGGCACGTTGTCGGTCGAATCGCCGATCAGCGCCTGCACTTCGATGACCTTCTCCGGCGGCACGCCGAATTTCTCGATCACCTCGGCGCGGCCGATCTTCTTGTCCTTCATGGTGTCGAACATGACGACGCAGTCGTTGACGAGCTGCATCAAATCCTTGTCCGAGGAGACGATGGTGGCGGTGGCGCCGGCCGCGCAGGCCTCACGCACATAGGTCGCGATCAGGTCGTCGGCCTCGAAGCCGTCCTGCTCGAGGCACGGCAGATCGAAAGCCTGCACCGCTTCGCGGATGAACTTGAATTGCGGCTTGAGGTCGTCGGGCGGCTCGGGCCGGTGCGCCTTGTAGTCGGGATACATGGTGGTGCGGAACGTCTTCTCCGACTTGTCGAAGACCACGGCGAGATGGGTCGGCCGCTCCTCCGGCTTGAGATCGCGAAGAAGCTTCCACAGCATGTTGCAGAAGCCGAATACGGCATTGAGCTGCAGCCCGTCCGATTTGCGGTTGATCGGCGGCAGCGCGTGATAGGCGCGAAAAATGTAGCCGGAACCGTCGACCAGAAAAACATGGTCGCCTTTCTTCAGCGGCTTGGCGGCGGCGGCAGGCTGGGCTTTTTGTGCGGCGGGCATGATGACCGTAATATATGAAATCACCGTCATTCCGAAAGCCGCGACAGCGGCTGTCCGGAATCCATAACCACAGACGGTGCATAACTGGCGCCGAGGGGCGGCCTTGGACGATGGTGGTTATGGATTCCGGGCTCGCGGACTAAAGTCCGCGCCCTGGAATGACGTTAGAACAAGCTATGGAATTTTCCCCGCCGCTGCCCATCGACGCCACGCTGCCGGATTTGGCCGCGGCGCTGCGGGCGCAAAACGCCGCCGTGCTGGTCGCCCCGCCGGGCGCCGGCAAGACTACACGCGTGCCACTGGTGCTCGCCGGCGAGGAATGGGCTGCCGGACGCCGCATCCTTGTGCTCGAGCCGCGCCGTCTCGCCGCCCGCGCCGCCGCGGAGCGGATGGCAAAGACGCTCGGCGAACGCGTCGGCGAGACGGTGGGCTTGCGGGTGCGCTTCGGCTCAAAACTCTCGCGGAAAACCCGCATCGAAATCCTCACCGAAGGCGTTTTTACCCGACTCATCCTCGACGACCCGATGGTCGACGGCGTCGCCGCCATCCTGTTCGACGAGTTCCACGAGCGCTCGCTCGACGCCGATCTCGGGCTCGCCTTGGCGCGCGACGTGCAACACGGCCTGCGCGAGGATTTAAGGCTTCTCGTCATGTCGGCGACGATCGACGGCGCCCGCGTGGCCAAACTTCTCGGCGACGCTCCCGTGATCGCCGCCGAAGGCCGCGCCTTCCCGGTCGAGACCCGCTATCTCGGCCGCGACGCGCGGCCGATCGAGCCGCAAATCGCCGACGCTATTGTGCGGGCGATGCGCGCCGACACTGGCTCGCTGCTGGCGTTCCTTCCCGGCGCCGCCGAAATCCGCCGCACGAAGGCGCTGCTCGACGGCCGTTTCGGCCCCTCGATCGATGTCGTCGCGCTCTTTGGTGCGCTCGCGGCCGACGAGCAGGACCGCGCCATCGCACCCTCCCCGCCCGGCCGGCGCAAGATCGTGCTGGCGACCTCGATTGCCGAGACTTCGATTACCATCGAGGGCGTGCGCATCGTGATCGATTCCGGGCTTGCCCGCGTGCCGCGCTACGAGCCCGATGTCGGGGTGACGCGGCTCGAAACGGTGCGGGTGTCGCGCGCCGCCGCCGATCAGCGCCGCGGCCGCGCCGGCCGCACGGAGCCGGGCCTCTGCTACCGGCTGTGGGACGAGCCGCAGACCGCGGCGCTCGAACCGTTTTCCCGGCCAGAAATCCTGTCTGCCGATTTGTCGTCGCTCGCGCTCGACCTCGCGGCGTGGGGCAGCGGGCCAGAAAACCTCGCCTTCCTCGATCCGCCGCCGCGCCCGGCGCTCACCGAGGCGAAAGCGCTGCTTGCCGAACTCGGCGCCATCGACGGCGACGGCCGCATCACCGAGGAAGGCAAGAAACTGCGGCGTCTGCCGCTGCCGCCGCGGCTCGCCCGCATGGTGGTCGATGCCGCGGCCGTTGGCGCCGCGCTGCCGGCGGCCGAGATCGCCATCCTCATCGGCGAGCGCGGCCTTGCCGGCGACGATGTGGACCTCACGCATCGCCTCGCCGCACTCCATCGCGATCGTTCAGCCCGCGCGCGCGAAGCCCGCGCGCTGGCGCAGCGTTGGGCGGAAATTGCGCAATCGAATGTCCGGCCACTGTCTCCTCCCTCCCCCCTTGTGGGGGAGGGAAGGGAGGGGGGTCGGGAGGTAAAGCGCGAGCGTCGTCGCACGCAAGTTGTCCTCCCCACCCCCACCCCTAACCCCTCCCCACGAGGGGGAGGGGAAATCAGTGTCGGCGCGCTGCTCGCGCTGGCCTATCCCGAGCGCATCGCCAAAAACCGCGGCGGCGCGGCGGGCGCCTTCGTCCTCGCCAACGGCCGCGGCGCCCAAGTCGATCCCGCCTCCCCGCTCGCCCGCGAGCCCTACCTCGCCGTGGCCGAGCTTGCCGGCAGCGCCGCCGCCGGCCGCGTCTTGCTCGCGGCGCCGATTTCGCTCGCCGACATCGAAGCGCGCTTTGCCGACCGCATCGTCACCCGCGAGGACATCGCCTTCGATCCGGCTAGCGCCAGCCTGCGGCTGCGCCGGCTGCGGCGGTTCGGCGCCATCACGTTGAGTGAGCAACCGATGCCGGCCGCCGCGGGCGACGAGGCGGCGCGCATCCTCGCCGAAGGGATCGCGCGGCTCGGCATCGACCGGCTGCCGTGGACCAAAGCGCTGCGGCAATGGCGCGACCGCGTCATGTTCCTGCGCGCGAGCGAGGGCGACGAATGGCCGGATTTGTCCGATGCGGCGCTCGCCGCCACCGTCAACGCATGGCTCGGGCCGTCGCTCGCCGCCAAGACCGCGCTGCGCGACATCACCGCGGATGAGTTGGAGACTGCCTTGAGCGCTTTACTGCCGTGGCCGCTGAAGCGCCGGCTCGAGGCGGAGGCGCCGGCCCATTTCGAAGCGCCGACGGGCTCACGCGTGCCGATCGATTATGAGGCCGAGGGCGGGCCGAAGATCGCGATCCGCGTCCAGGAGCTTTTCGGCCTCGACAGCCATCCGGCGATTGCCGGCGGCAGTATCCCGCTGCTGATCGAGCTGCTCTCGCCGGCGCATCGTCCGGTGCAGATGACGCGCGACCTGCCCGGCTTCTGGCGCGGCAGCTACGCCGCGGTGCGCGCCGAGATGCGCGGCCGCTATCCGAAACATCCCTGGCCGGACGATCCGCTCGCCGCGCCCGCAACCCGGCGCGCCAAGCCGCGCAAAGCTTAGGGCATGACTATCGACTTCCGCGTCCTCGCGTCCAGCGACCGGGAATGGCGGCGCGATCGACGATCGCATTCGCTGCCGTCGCCGCCGCGCGTTCGCTGACGAGAGCTTCGTCGGCGGGGTGAGCAAAACTGCTGTCCAGGAGTGTTTTGTACTTCACCAGGATCTCCGGCACGACCGCGAGCATCTGTTCCGCCATTTCCCGCGCCTGGCCGAGCAGCTCTTCCGGCGGCACGACGCGATTGACCAGGCCCCAGGCCCCCGCCTCGGCCGCGGACGCGAAACGGGCCGTGAATGCCATCTCCTTGGCGCGATGCAGCCCGATGCGGCGCGGAAGACGAACGGACAATCCCCAGCCGGGCAACAGGCCGACCTTGGCATGGGTGTCGGCAAACTGCGCGTCCGTGGAGGCGATGAGAATGTCGCAAGCCATGGCGAGCTCGAAGCCGCCGGTTGCCGCCACGCCGTTGATCGCGCCGATCACCGGGCCCTCGAATTTCAGCAGCGCCGCCACCGGATCGAGTTCGAACGCCGGCGCCGAGTTGGCTTCCGCCTTGCTCAATTCATCGAGGTCGAGCCCGGCGCAGAAGGCGCGGCCCGCACCTGTCAGGATGAGTACGCGCACCGCCGGGTCGCGCCGCAACTCTTCGATGGCCGCAACCAGTTCGCCGCGCAATTCCATCGACAGCGCGTTGAGTTTTTGCGGCCGGTTGAGCATCAGCACCGCATAGCCGGAGGGATGGCGCTCCAGAGCAACCGTTCGATAGGAATGTTGCATACGATCGATCCTGCCTGGGGCAAGCCTAGCCCGGATCGCGCGTCGGCGAAATCCTTGCTCCAATTGGCGCTGCAAACCGGCGCTTTGCTGCTACGCATCGGCGGCCCGGATCGCAGCGCAACCTCGCGGTAAAGGCGCAGTTTTGTGCTTTGGGTCACATCCCGCGTGGCAGGAGAAATGTATCAAAGCCGAAAAGACGGGAGGACGTCATGAATCATTCGATGAACAGCGCCGACCGTAGGACCCATTTGAAGATTGTGGTCGTCGGCCTTTTATCTGCGGCCTTGGTCGCGGTCATCGCCAGCTCTGCTCGTGTCAGTGACATCGATCTCGGGACCGCGCCGATCGTCAAAGCCGGCCACTCTACGGCCATGACCGGGCGCTTGCCCGCCATTCGATAACGACAGGCGGCAGGCCGCGAAAGGGCTAGGCGAATTCGGAAAGCCCCTGCACGGCGGCCGCGGCGCCGGCTGAGCCGGTCAGCATCTTGACCTTGCGCGCATGGTCGACGGCCGCCCGCGCCGACTGGTTATGAGTAAACAATTCGAGCGTCTGCGTTTCGTCCTCGGTCACCGGCGTCATCGCCTGATCGGTGTAAGGAATGTGGGCGCTGGCGGCGACGCGGCGGTAGATGCGGAACATGCTCCAAGCGGCGGCCGCGACGCGCGCGTGTTTGATCAAAAAATCCGCAGCGAGCCAGGGATAGAATGTCCACACCGGCTCGACCGGCAGTTCGGGGCGGCGTTCGTGCCGGTTCTTCAGCCGCAAGATTCCGCCTTGCAGCGGATGCACTTTCTCGACCGCGAGCGAGGCGGCGAACCACAGGATGATCTGCGCCAGTCGCAGGATATTGATGCCGTAGGCCTGCGCGCGGCGCAAAATCGTCTCGATATGCTGCGGCGTGTAATAGATCGCCCAGGCATCGCGGTACAGCCGTTCCCATTCCGCCTTGCTCATATTCGGATGCGGCGTCAGCGCGTGTTCGAGGTCGTATTTGTTGAGGTCGGGATCGAGCGGCACGCCCTTGCTCCACAGCACCTTGTGATCCTCGGAGCCCGGCAGCGGCGTCAGGAAGAAGAACTCGAGCACATCGAGCGGCATCTCCTTCTTGATGATCTCGATGTCGCGCCGCGCCGATTCCGGCGTGTCGTTGGGAAAGCCGAGAATGTAGCCGGCATAGGTCCAGATGCCGGCCGCCTTCCAGGCCAGCAGCATGTCGCGATACTCGGTGATCTTGTTCTGCCGCTTCTTGGCGGCGAGCAAATTGTCGGGGTTGATGTTCTCCAGCCCGATGAAGATGCGGGTGACCCCGGCGCGCTTCGCCTTGGCGACGAAATTCGGGATCTTGTGGCACATCGTGTCGACCTGGATGAGGAAGCGCACGTCCATGCCGTCTTGCTCGCGCAGTTTTATGATGCGGTCGAAGATCGGTTCCCAGTCCTTGTTGCGCGCGAAGTTGTCGTCGGTGATGAAGAACCGGTCGATGCCGTGCTCGTAGTTCTTGCGCAAGATGCGCTCGACATCGTCGGGGCCGCGGCGGCGCGATTTGCGCCCCTGCACGTTGATGATGGTGCAGAACGAGCATTGGAACGGACAGCCGCGCCCGGCATCGAAGGTCGTCACGTTGCCGATGGTCTTGCGCACGGAGTTGCCCGGCAAGAACGGCGTCACCGCGTCTTCGAGCGCCGGCAGATCGGCGATGTAATTGTAGATCGGCTTGAGCGCGCCTGCGGCGGCATCGCGCACCACCTCATCCATGCGGCCCTCGGCCTCGCCGGCAAACAGCGTGATGCCCATATCGAGAGCTTCCTGCAGGTCGTCCATCACCGTCGGGAACATCGCCAACATGCCGGAGACATGGAAGCCGCCGACGATCACCGGGATGCCGGCCGCGCGCAGCGGCTTGGCGATATGCAGCGAACGCGGATATTGGTTCGACTGCACGCCGACCAGGCCGACAAAGCCGAAATTGCCGTTGTCGCGCATCTCGGCGATGATGCGGTCGATGCGCACCCGGGTATTGGTTTCGTCAATCGCCGTGATCTCAATGTCGATGTCGGCCCCGAGAATTTTACGCTGCGCGCAATCGTCGAGCAGGCCGTAGACGGTCGCCAGCGAATTCGCCGGCATCGGCGAGCGGAACCAGCGGATGACATAGCCGTCGTCGTCGTAATGCGAGGGCTTTATCAGCACGACGCGAAAGCGCCGATGCGCGCCGTTCGCCTCAATCCGATGCTCATCCGACAGCATGCCGTGCCCCGGTCCCATTTTGTTAAAGCGTAGCCTAAAACGGGCGGCAAAGCCAATGAGCCTGCTCAACGCAGACATTGACGGGCGCCGGCGGCGGGCACGCAACGCGGAAAGAGCGTATCAAGTACGACCGACGCGCTGCCGCCGATGGCGGCAGCGCCGGGCAGGCAAAAAACGGGGAGCAAAAATGAGCGATCAACCGCCGCAAGGCACCACGATGCTGGTCGAGAAAAAGACCTTCAGCATTCCCCGCTTCACCACCCAGGGTGGACGCCTGATCAAGGACGTTCGCGTCGGCTATGAGACTTACGGCCGGCTCAACGCCGCCGGCGACAACGCCATCCTCGTCTGCCACTACTTCTCGGGCAGTTCCCACTGCGCCGGAAAATACCGTCCCGACGACGAACTGGCCGGTTACTGGGACGCGATCATCGGACCCGGCAAGGCGATCGACACCGACCGCTATTTCGTCGTCAGCGCGGATACCATGTCGAACGTGAACCCCAAGGACCCGATGGTCACGACCGTCGGCCCGGCGACGATCGATCCCGACACCGGACGCCCGTACGGCACGACTTTTCCGATCGTCACCATCCGGGATTTCGTTCGCCTGCAAAGGGCGCTGATCGACCACTTGGGCGTCAGGCGCCTGAAATGCGTCACCGGCCCTTCGATGGGCGCGATGCAGACGTTGGAATGGGGCGCCCAGTATCCGGAGCTGGTGGAAAAGCTGATCCCGGTCGCCGGCGCCGGCCTGCAGGCCGAGCCGTATTTCATCGCCGAGATCGACATGTGGGCGACGCCGATCCTGATGGATGCCAACTGGAAGGGCGGCGACTATTTCGGCGGACCGGAGCCGGTCGAGGGATTGCGGCAGTCGTTGAAAATCGTCACCGTCACGGCGCGCGCGCCGGATTGGGCGCAGAAGCTGTTCGGCCGCAATTGGAGCAAGCCGGGCGCCGATCCGCTGGCGGCCGCGGAGAACACGTACAGCGTCGAGAGCACACTCGATGCCGTCGTGTTGGAGCGCGGCAGTTACGCCGATGCCGCGCATCTGGTGCATCTGGTGCGGGGCTGCCGCATTTACGACGTCGACCAGGGCGGCGGCTCGGTCAAAGCGATCCGCGCGCCGACGCTGTTGATCTCGGTGCGCACCGACGGCATCATGTTCCCGGCCTATTCGCGGCGGGCGGCGGAGCGACTGCGGGCGCAGGGCACGCCGGTCCAGTTGGCGGAAATCGACACCGACGGCGGCCATTTGGACTGCCTGTACGAGATCGCCCGAGCCGCCCGGCAGATCGCAGACTTTCTCGAACGCTGAAGCAAGCAACCATTTCGGTTGCGCGCCGTTTAGGCTATTGCTGCGCCGCTGCCGGCCCCAGCGAGGTCTGAATGTTTCCCAAGCCAAAAGCTCAACTCAAGCCCAACACCTATGCCTACGAGTCCGAGCCGATGGTGAAGGCCACCGGCTTTCGCGAATACGATGCGCGCTGGCTGTTCGGCAGCGAGATCAACCTGATGGGGGTCGAGGCGCTGGGACTCGGCCTCGGCACGCTGATCCATGAACTCGGGGTGCGGCCGGACATCGTCACCGGCCACGATTTCCGCTCCTACTCGGCGTCGATCAAGATGGCGCTGGTCAACGGCCTCATGGCGGCCGGCTGTAAGGTGCATGACATCGGGCTCGCGGTAACCCCGATGGCCTATTTCGCCCAGTTCGACCTCGACGTGCCCTGCGTCGCCATGGTCACCGCCTCGCACAACGACAACGGCTGGACCGGCGTGAAGATGGGAGCCAACCGCCCGCTCACCTTCGGTCCCCACGAGATGCGCCGCCTCAAGGACATCGTGCTCGGCGGCGCGTACAAAATGCAGGCTGGCGGCGCCTACGATTTCGTCGAGAACTTTCCGGCGCGCTACATCGCCGACCTCACCAAACGGCCGAAGCTCAAGCGCCGCCTCAAAGTGGTCTGCGCCTGCGGCAACGGCACCGCCGGCGCGTTCGCGCCGCAGGTTTTGGAAAAAATCGGCTGCGAGGTCATCCCGCTCGATTGCGAGCTCGACCACACCTTTCCGAACTACAATCCGAACACCGAAGACATGAAAATGCTGCACGCCATGCGCGACGCCGTGCTGGCGAGCGGTGCCGACGTGGCGCTGGGCTTCGACGGCGACGGCGACCGCTGCGGCGTGGTCGACAACACGGGCGAGGAAATCTTTGCCGACAAGGTCGGCGTCATGTTGGCGCGCGATATCTCGGCGCAGCACAAAAACGCGCTGTTCGTCGCCGACGTGAAATCGACCGGCTTGTTTGCGACCGATCCGGTGCTGATCAAGAACGGCGCCAGGACCGATTACTGGAAGACCGGCCATTCCTACATGAAGCGCCGGGTCAACGAGATCGGCGCCATCGCCGGGTTCGAGAAATCCGGTCACTTCTTTTTCAACAAGCCGTTCGGCCGCGGCTATGACGACGGGCTCATTTTCGCGCTCGCGGTCTGCGACATGCTCGACCGCAATCCAGGGAGTAGCATGGCCGATCTGAAAGACGCGCTGCCAAAGACATGGTCGTCGCCCACAATGTCGCCGCATTGCGCCGACGAGGAAAAATACGCCGTGGCCGATGCGGTGGTGAAGCACTTCGAGACCGTGAAGAAAAACGGCGGCATAGTCGCCGGCCAGCCGATCCGCGACCTCGTCACCGTCAACGGCGTGCGCGTCACCGTCGAGGACGGCACCTGGGGCCTCGTGCGCGCCTCCTCCAACAAGCCGGAGATGGTCGTCGTGGTCGAAAGCCCGGTGTCGGAAGCGCGCATGCGCGAGATGTTCAAGGCGATCGATGCGGTGCTGCGCACGCACAAGGAAGTCGGAGAATATAATCAGACGATCTAGCAGCGGACGACGACGGAGGACAGAATGATTGATCCGTCGTCAGGCGCTTGTCGTGCGGCTTCCGGTTGATTTGATGCCTTGACATCAAATATGATCGCATCGATGATGTCACTCATGCGCACGACACTGACCATAGACGACGATGTCGCCGGACTATTGAGGCGGCGTGCGCGCGAGCTCGGGCTCCCGTTCCGGGACGTGGTCAACCGTACGCTCCGCGCCGGGCTTGGCGAGCAGGCAAAACCGCGGCGGCACACGGCACCCCGTACGATCCCCCATGCGTTCGGTTTCCGGCCCGGCATAGACCTCGACAAACTCAACCAACTCGTCGACGAACTGGAAGCCGAGGCCTACGCGGCCCGCCAGCGGTCAGGTTCCAAGCTTCGGCAGGCGGCACCACATGATCCTGCCCGACGTCAACGTCCTCGTTCACGCGCATAACGCCGATTCGGCGGTTCATGTGCACGCTCGCCACTGGTGGGACGAATGCCTGGCGGGCCCGGAAGGGGTCGGGCTGGCGTGGGCCACGCTGCTTGGCTTCATACGCCTGACCACCAATCGCAAGATCGTGGCGCGGCCGCTTTCGGTCGGCGAGGTAACGGCGCGAATCGCGAGCTGGCTCGACCTGCCTCACGTGCACCTGGCGCAACCGTCGGACGCGCATTTCGCGCGGCTGCGAACTGAGCTCGAACGGTTGGGAACGGCGGGAAACTTGACCACTGACGCGCATCTGGCGGTGCTTGCGATGGAACGCGGCTACGTTCTCTACAGCACCGACGCCGACTTCGCGCGCTTTCCCGGATTGCGCTGGGTCAATCCCTGCAAGGAATAGCCGCGACGGGCGCTCGAGGTTTATTGCCGGCGCACGCTGCGAGGCGGGTCGACCTTACACCTCCTGATACACATCGATCTCCAGCCCGCCCGGCAGCATCGCGCGCCAGGCCTGGAGGAACGTCTGCATGCGCATGTCGGCGGCAATCGATTGGCGATTGAGCTCGAAGGATGCCGGGGTTTCGTATTCGATCACCTGGATGAACTTGGCCGGATCGTCGGCGTTGCGTAAGAGCTTGAGCTGCGCGTTGCCGAACAGCTGATAGAACGGCGCCGACGCCCGCATCAGCGCCGCAAGCTGCTCGGAATCCGCGCCCGGGAACGTGAACCGCAAATGCAGCGTCCGCCGAATCTTCGCCTCACCATCGCTCATTGCGCATCCCCCACCATTACTGCCGAACGGCGCCGCCGCGTGCGGCCTCCGGCTTTTATTCGAGCACGATCTTATCCAAGAACCTATGCCGGTATTTGGCGATCATGCGCTATTTGAACGTCTCGCGGAAGGCGTGCGCCGGGTAGACGCCGAGGATCTTCAATGTCTTCGGCTGCGACACAAATTCCAGCTCTTCGAGCGCCAGCGCCAGCCCGCGATCCTTCGGATGGCCCTGCACGTCGGCGTAGAACTGGGTGGCGGCGAAGCTGCCGTTGACCATGTAGCTTTCCAGCTTGGTCATGTTGATGCCGTTGGTGGCGAAACCGCCCAGCGCCTTATACAGCGCGGCCGGAATGTTGCGCACCTGGAATACGAACGTGGTGATCACGTCGCGCTCCTTGCGGCTTGCCCAACGCGGCTTGCGCGCCAGCACGACGAAGCGCGTGGTGTTGTGCTTGGCGTCGGCGACGTCCTTTTTCAGGATGCGCAGCCCATAGATCTTCGCCGCCAGCTTGGTCGCCAGCGCCGCGCGCGAGATATCGCCCGCCTCCGCCACCTCGCGGGCGGCGCCGGCGGTGTCGGCGGCGACCACCGGCTTGACGCCGAGCGCGCGGATGATGTTGCGGCACTGGCCGAGCGCATGGACGTGGCTTTCCACCGTCCTGATGGTCTTCAATGTCGCGCCATTTGGCGCCATCAATTGGTGCTGCACCGGCAGGAACCACTCCGCCACAATGTGCAGCTTGGACTGCGGCATCAGGTGGTGAATATCCGCCACGCGGCCGGCCACCGAGTTGTCGATCGGGATCATGGCGAGCTTGGCCCGGCCGCTGCGCACCGCGGCGAAGGCGTCCTCGAAGGTCGGACACGGCAGCGGCTGGCAGCCTGGATAGGCCTCGTTGCAGGCGATGTGCGAATTGGCGCCCAGCTCGCCCTGGAACGCGATCTTTCTGCGTCTGGTCATGACCGTCCCGATAGCATGGCGCGGGCGCGCGCCAAATCCTCCGCCGTATCAACGCCGAGCGGGACGGTATCGACGATCGCCACGTCGATGCGCATGCCGGCTTCGAGCGCGCGCAGCTGCTCCAGCTTTTCCCGCTGTTCCAGCGGCGACGGCGGCAGCGCCACGAACCGCTCCAGCGCGGCACGGCGGTAGGCGTAGAGGCCGACGTGGTGGAAAAGCGGCCCGTCGCCGAACGGGGCGGTGGCGCGGGTAAAATAGAGTGCGCGCAACCGCGAGGCCGCCACCGGCGATCCCACCACCTTGACCACGCTGGGGTCGTCGCGCTCGTCGGCCCGCGTGATCTCGGCGGCGAGCGTCGCGATGTCGACCGCCGGGTCGGCAAGAAGCGCCACGGCGGCCGCGATGCCCGAAGGTTCGATCGTCGGCAGATCGCCCTGCAGATTGACGATGATCGCCGCGCGACGGCCCGGATCGACCTTGCCGAGCGCCTCGAAAATGCGGTCGGAGCCGGAGGCATGGTCGGAACGGGTCATGACCGCCCGTCCGCCGGCCTTTTGTACCGCCGCTTCGATCTCCGCCGAATCGGTCGCCACCACCACCGGGCCGATGGCGGCGGCTTCGGCCCGCCGTAGCACGTGCACGATCATCGGCTCGCCGGCGATATCGGCGAGCGGTTTGCCCGGCAGGCGGATCGAGGCCATGCGGGCGGGAATGACAATAAGAACGTCAGCCATCGCTCGAAGCGAGCCCTCGTCTCCCGGTTCGCCAGCACTCGCGCGCTGATACGGGTTGCAAGACGCGCGGCAAACCGGCTATTTCTCCGTCGCCCTCCTCTGCCGCTGCGGAGCCATTCAGCGATGAATTCGTTCGAAATCAACAAGATTCTCGGCGCCGTGCTGGGGACCTGCCTCATCCTGCTTGCCGTGCACATTGCCTCGGGGGCGATCTTCAGCCCGCCGGTGCCGGCGAAACCCGGCTATGAGATCGCCGTGAAAGAGGAGCAGCCGGCCGGCCAGCAGCAGGCCAAAGCGGCGCCGGCACAGCCCTTCGATGCCCTGCTGGCGAGCGCTTCGGTCGAGCGCGGCGCCCAGGTCGCCAAGCAGTGCACGATCTGCCACAACCTGCAGGAGGGGCAAGGCCCCAAGGTCGGTCCCGACCTCTATGGCATTGTCGGACGCCCGGTCGCATCCGTGTCGAGCTTTAAATACTCGGCTCCGCTGAAGGCCAAGGGGGGCACCTGGACGTTCGACGCACTGAACAAGTGGCTGACCGATCCGCGCGCCGACGTTCCGGGCACGGCGATGACGTTCGCCGGCATCGCCAACGAGAAGCAACGCGCCGACCTCATCGCTTATCTCAATACGCTGTCCGCTCACCCGCTGCCGCTGCCGACGGCGAAGAGTGCGGACGCCCCCGCCGCCAATCCGGCACCCAGCGCGTCGGCCACGCCGCCCGCCGCCGCGCCGGCGAGCCCGCCGCCGGCCGGTGCCGCGCCGGCAAAGCCCAACGCGCCGGCTCCGGCGCCGAAGGCGCAATAGGCCGTTAACGCCGTGCCACTCCCCGCGGACCCACGGGGATGTGAAGTCCATTTCGTCGCGGCGCGCGCCGGCATGCTGGCGCCGCAATTGAAAAACACATAATCACCGCCGCTGATCGCCGGCGCGCGGCATCGGCTGCGCGCAGCGCGCAAGCCATATTGGAGTTCTTCGTGAATCGCCGATCCCTGCTCACGTCCGCCCTGCTCGCGCTCGCCGCCCGGCGGCTGCCGCTTCCCCCTTGGACAGATCCCGCGCAGGCGCAGGAACGGGTCTGGCGGCACGGCCTTTCGCTGTTCGGCGACCTCAAATATCCGACCGGCTTCAAGCAATTCGACTACGTCCGTGCCGACGCGCCGAAAGGCGGCGCGGCGCGGCAGATCGCGCTCGGCACCTACGACAATTTCAACAGAGCGGTCGTCGGCGTGAAAGGCACATTGGCGATCGGCATCGACTTCATCTACGAGACGCTCCTGGTCCAAAGCCTCGACGAAGTCTCCACCGAATACGGCCTGCTCGCCGAAGCCGTCAGCTATCCGGACGATTTCTCCTCGGCCTCCTACCGGCTGCGCGCGGAAGCAAAATTTCACGACGGCAAGCCGGTCACGCCCGAGGACGCGATCTTCTCCTTCTACGCTTTCAAGAAATACAGTCCGCAATTCGCCGCCTATTATCGCCACGTCGCCAAGGTCGAAAAAACCGGCGATCGCGAGATCACCTTCAGCTTCGACTCGCCGGGCAATCGCGAACTGCCGCAGATCGTCGGCCAGCTGACCGTCCTGCCCAAACATTGGTGGGAGGGCACCGACAACAACGGAACCAAGCGCGACATTGGCGCAACGACGCTCGAGCCGCCGCTCGGCTCCGGCAGCTACCGCATCAAAGAGTTCTCGCCCGGCCGCAGCATCGTCTACCAGCGGGTCAAGGACCATTGGGGCAAAGACCTCAACGTCAATGTCGGCGGCGCCAATTTCGACGAGCTGCGGTTCGAATATTTTCGCGACAGCACGGTCGCGCTCGAGGCGTTCAAGGGCGACACTATCGATTGGCGCAACGAGAACAGCGCCAAGAACTGGGCCACGGCTTACGATTTCCCCGCGGTCAACGAGAAACGCGTGATCCTCGAGGAATTTCCGATCAACAATTTCGGCTTGATGCAGGCGTTCGCCTTCAACATCCGCCGCGGCAAATTCCAGGATCCGCGGGTGCGGCTCGCCTTCAATTACGCGTTCGATTTCGAGGAGATGAACAAGCAGATTTTCTTCGGCCAGTATAAGCGCATCACCAGCTATTTTCAGGGCACCGAACTGGCGTCGAGCGGTCTGCCGACCGGTCGCGAGCTGGAAATTCTGCAGACGGTGCGCGACAAGGTTCCTCCGGAAGTCTTTACCACGCCTTATTCCAATCCGGTCGGCGGCAATCCGCAAGCCGTGCGCGGCAATTTGCGCGAGGCGGTGCGGCTGTTCAAGGAAGCCGGCTACGAGGTGCGCAACGAAAGGCTGGTCCACAGCAAGACCGGCGAGCCGTATGCGGTCGAATTCCTCGCCGACGATCCGAGCTTCGAGCGCGTGTTCTTGTTCTACAAGCCTTCGCTCGATCGCCTCGGCGTCACCGTGACGGTGCGCACCATCGATGACGCGCAATACGAGAACCGGCTGCGCAACTGGGATTTCGACATCATCACCCATTCCTGGGGCGAATCGCTGTCGCCCGGCAACGAGCAGCGCGGCTATTGGGGCTCGCAAGCCGCCGATCAGCCGGGCTCCCTCAACGTGATCGGCATCAAGAACCCGGCCGTCGACGCCATGATCGATCAGGTCATCTTCGCCAAGAGCCGGCCCGATCTCGTCGCCGCCACCAGGGCGCTCGACCGTGTGCTTCTGTGGAACCATTACGTCGTGCCGCAATGGTTCTATGGCAAAATACGCAGCGCGCGCTGGGACCGCTTCGGCCATCCCGATCCGCTGCCGAAATACGGCATGTCCGGGTTCCCGACCGTGTGGTGGTGGGATGCCGAAAAAGCAGCGAAGACGGGAAGCCGGCAGTGATTTTTCCCACACGCCGGCGCTTGCTTGCGCTTGCGGCCGCCTCGGCGGCGGGGATGGCCGCGCTTCCAGCGTCTGTGTTGCGCGCCCGCGCCGACGCGGACATTGAATCCCACGGCCTGTCGGCATTCGGCGATCTCGGCTATCCGGCCGACTTCCATCACTTCCGTTACGTCGACCCCAATGCGCCGAAAGGCGGCACGTTTTCGCAGATCGGGCCGGATCGGCAATACAACCAGAACTTCCTCACCTTCAACTCGCTCAACAGCTACATTCTCAGGGGCGACGCGGCGCAGGGCATGGAGCTGACCTTCGCCACGCTGATGGCGCGCTGCGGCGACGAGCCCGACGCGATGTACGGCCTCACCGCCGCGAAAGTTCGGCGCACGGCCGACGGCCTCACCTATCGGTTCTTCATCCGGCCGGAGGCCAAATTCCACGACGGCTCGCGGCTCACCGCCCATGACGTCGCCTTCTCGCTCAATATCCTCAAGGCGAAGGGTCACCCGCTGATCACCCAATCGCTGCGCGATTTCATCGGCGCCAAGGCTGACGACGATGCGGACGTCACCGCCAGCTTTGCGCCGCAACGCGCCCGCGATGTGCCGCTCCTGGTTGCCGGGCTGCCGATCTTTTCGCGCGCCTATTATGCGGAGAAGCCGTTCGACCAATCCACGCTCGACGTGCCGCTCGGCTCCGGCGCCTACAGGGTCGGCCGTTTCGAGGCCGGCCGCTACATCGAATATGAGCGCGTCAAGGATTGGTGGGGCGCCGACCTGCCGGTCGCCCGCGGCCAGAACAATTTCGACATCGTGCGCTTCGAATATTATCGCGACCGCGACGTGGGTTTCGAAGGCTTTACCGCCGAGAGCTATCTGTTTCGCGAGGAGTTCACCTCGCGCACCTGGGCGACGCGCTACGATTTCCCGGCGGTCAAGGACGGCCGCGTCAAGAAGGACATCTTGCCGGACGAGACGCCGTCGGGCGCGCAAGGCTGGTTCATCAACACGCGGCGGGCGAAGTTCGCCGATCCGCGGCTGCGCGAGGCGCTCTGCAACGCCTTCGACTTCGAATGGACCAACAAGACCATCATGTACGGCTCCTATGAGCGCACCGTCTCCGTGTTTCAGAACTCGAACATGATGGCGGTGGGCAAGCCCGACGCCGCGGAGGTTGCGCTGCTCGAACCGTTCCGCGGACATGTTGCGGACGAGGTGTTCGGAGAGCCCTACCCGCCGCCGGTGTCGGACGGCTCCGGAGCGGACCGCGCGCTGTTACGCAGGGCGTCGGCGCTCCTCAAGGATGCCGGCTACATCATCAAGGACGGCAAGCGCGTGTTGCCGAACGGTGAGCCCATCACCGTTGAATTCCTCATCGACGAGCCGACGTTCGAGCCTCACCACATGCCGTTCATCAAGAATCTCGGCGTGCTCGGCATCGATGCCTCGTTGCGCATCGTCGACCCGGTGCAATACCGGGCGCGGCGCGACGGCTTCGACTTCGACATCACCGTCGACCGCTTCAACTTCTCCGCCACGCCCGGCGATTCGCTGCGCTCGTTCTTTTCCTCGCAGGCGGCGGCGCTGAAGGGTTCGAACAACCTCGCCGGCATGGCCGATCCGGCCATCGACGCCTTGATCGACACCATCATTGCCGCGCCGACGCGACCGGCGTTGGTAACCGCCTGCCGCGCCCTTGATCGCGTGATCCGCGCCGGCCGCTACTGGATACCGCACTGGTATAAGCCGTCGCACTGGATCGCCTATTGGGACGTATTCGGCCGGCCGCCGGCGCAGCCGCGTTATTTCCGCGGCATTCCCGAGACTTGGTGGTATGACCGCGACAAGGCTGAAAAACTCGGGCGGGCCGGCTAGAATTGGACGTGTTCCCTCCGTCTAGTGTCCCGATTCCGAAGTTCGCATCATTATGCGGCACCCTCGTTTGCGAACTTCGGAATCGAAGGACACTAGCAACGTATTGATCTAGTGTGGCTTTGGTTCAGAAGTCCGCATGACGAGTTCGCGGCAAAAATGATGCGGACTTCTGAACCGCCACACTAGTGGGCGGAGGGGAAAAGAATGACGCCATGACCGCTTACATCATCCGCCGCATTCTGTTCATGATCCCCACCATCTTCGGGATCATGCTGGTGTCCTTCGTCGTCGTGCAGTTCGCGCCCGGCGGCCCGGTCGAGCGCGTCATCGCCCAGCTTTCCGGCAACGACACCGGCGCCACCTCGCGCATTTCCGGCTCGGCCGGCGGCGACTTCGGCGCCCGCGGGGCGCTGCAAAGCGGCGGCCAGCTCGACGTCAATGGCAAGTATCGCGGCGCCCAGGGCCTCGATCCCGAGTTCATCAAGAGCCTGGAAAAACAGTTCGGCTTCGACAAGCCGGCCTATGAACGGTTTTTCCTCATGCTCTCGAACTACGTCCGTTTCGACTTCGGCAAGAGCTACTTCCGCGACGTCAGCGTGCTGCAGCTGATCAAGGAGAAGCTGCCGGTCTCGATCTCGCTCGGCATCTGGATGACGCTCTTGAGCTATCTGATCTCGATCCCGCTCGGCATCCGCAAGGCGGTACGTGACGGCGCACAGTTCGACGTCTGGACCTCCGGCGTCATCATCGTCGGTTACGCCATTCCCGGCTTCCTGTTCGCGATCCTGCTCATCATCCTGTTCGCCGGCGGCTCGTTTTTTCAAATCTTCCCGTTACGCGGGCTTACCTCCGACGGCTGGGCGCAGTTTTCCTGGTGGCACAAGATTCTCGATTATTTCTGGCACCTGACGCTCCCAATCGTCTCGATGGGGCTCGCCGCCTTCGCCACCATGACGCTTCTCACCAAGAACTCGTTCCTCGAGGAGTTGCGCAAGCAATACGTGCTTACCGCGCGCGCCAAGGGCTGCTCGGAACGGCAGGTGCTGTACGGCCATATCTTCCGCAATGCCATGCTGTTGGTGGTCGCCGGCTTTCCCGGCGCCTTCGTCGGCGCCTTCTTCGCCGGCTCGCTGTTGATCGAGACGATCTTTTCGCTCGATGGCCTCGGCCTCCTGAGCTTCGAGAGCGTGCTTAATCGCGACTACCCGGTGGTGTTCGCCAACCTCTATATCTTCGCGCTCGTCGGCCTCATCGTGAATCTGATTTCCGATCTGACCTACACGTGGATCGATCCGCGTATCGATTTCGAGACGCGGGAGGTTTGAGGTGGACGTCAAGACCCGCCCCGCAGACACCGTCGAAACTCCCGACCGGGTCAGGCCGCTGACGGTTGACGTCGAGCCGACCGGGCCGCTCGGTCCGGTGCCGCCGCTGCGGCGGATCGCGCTGTCGCCGATCAACCAGCGGCGCTGGCGGAATTTCAAGACCAACCGGCGCGGTTATTGGTCGTTGTGGTTTTTCCTCGTGCTGTTCGTGCTGTCGCTATTCGCGGAATTCATCGCCAACGACAAGCCGCTCTACGTGCGCTTCGACGGCAACTCGTACTTTCCGGTGTTCTTCACCTATCCGGAAACCGCGTTCGGCGGCGACTTCGAAACGGCGGCGGACTACCGCGATCCCTATCTGCAGAAGCTGATCGCCGACAAAGGCGGCAGCATGATCTGGCCGCCGATCCGTTACTCCTACGCCACTCACAATCTCGATTTGCCGACCCCGGCGCCGTCGAAGCCGACCTGGCTGCTCACCGCGGCGGAATGCAAGTCGGTGGTGCAGCGCAAGGGCCTCAATGGCTGCGGCGACCTCGAATACAACTGGCTCGGCACCGACGATCAGGGCCGCGACGTGCTGGCCCGCCTCATCTACGGCTTCCGCCTCTCGGTCTTGTTCGGCCTGATCCTGACGATCGTGTCCTCGATCATCGGCGTCGCCGCCGGCGCCGTGCAGGGCTATTTCGGCGGCTGGATCGATCTTCTGTTCCAGCGCTTCATCGAGATCTGGACGTCGGTGCCGGAGCTTTATCTGCTGCTCATCATCTCCTCGGTGCTGGTGCCCGGCTTCTTCGTGCTGCTCGGCATCCTGCTGCTGTTCTCCTGGGTGCGGCTGGTCGGCCTGGTGCGCGCCGAGTTCCTGCGCGGCCGCAACTTCGAATACATTCAGGCGGCGCGCGCGCTCGGCGTGTCGAATGCCGTCATCATCTTCCGCCACCTCTTGCCCAACGCCATGGTGGCGACGATGACGTTCCTGCCGTTCATCATGTCGTCGTCGGTGATGACGCTGACCGCGCTCGATTTCCTCGGTTTCGGCCTGCCGCCCGGTTCGCCGTCGCTCGGCGAAATGCTCTCCCAGGGCAAGGCCAACGTGCAGGCGCCGTGGCTCGGGCTCACCGGCTTCTGTACCGTCGCCCTGATGCTGTCGCTCTTGATCTTCGTCGGCGAAGCCGTGCGCGACGCCTTCGACCCAAGGAAGACGTTCACATGACCGAACCCCTCCTCTCCATTCGCGACCTCTCGGTCGCCTTCAGCCATGGGGTGCATGGCGGCGATGAGACGCTCGCCGTCGATCGGGTCTCGTTCGACATCGGCAAGGGCGAGACCTTGGCGCTGGTCGGCGAATCCGGCTCCGGAAAGTCGGTGACGGCGCTGTCGATCCTCAAGCTTTTGCCCTATCCGGCGGCGCGGCATCCGTCCGGCAGCATCACCTTCAAGGGCCGCGAACTGTTGGGCTTGCCCGACCGCGACATGCGGCGCGTGCGCGGCGACGACATCACCATCGTGTTCCAGGAGCCGATGACCTCGCTCAACCCGCTGCACACGATCGAGAAGCAGATCGGCGAGATTTTGCTGCTGCACCGCGGCCTCACCGGCGCCGCCGCCCGCGCCCGCACCATCGAGGTGCTCGGCCAGGTCGGTATTCCCGATCCGCAAAGCCGGCTCGGCAGCTATCCGCATCAGCTGTCCGGCGGTCAGCGCCAGCGCGTCATGATCGCCATGGCGCTCGCCAACGAGCCCGATCTGTTGATCGCCGACGAGCCGACTACCGCACTCGACGTCACCGTGCAGGCGCAGATCATCGCGCTCCTTACGGACGTCAAGGCGCGGCTCGGCATGTCGCTGTTGTTCATCACCCACGACCTCGGCATCGTGCGCAAGATTGCCGACCGCATCTGCGTGATGAAGGAGGGCAAGATCGTCGAGCAGGGCGCCGTCGAGCGCGTCTTCACGTCGCCCGAGCATCCCTATACGCGCGCGCTCTTGGCCGCCGAGCCGAGGCCCGATCCGGCGCCGCCGCAACCCGACGCGCCGATGATGCTGGAAGCAACCGATCTGAAAGTGTGGTTCCCGATCAAGCGCGGCTTGTTGCGCAAGGTGGTCGGCCACATCAAGGCCGTCGACGGCGTCAGCATCGATTTGCGCAAAGGCGAAACGCTCGGCGTCGTCGGCGAATCCGGCTCCGGCAAGACCACGCTTGGGCTTGCCCTGCTGCGCCTGATCTCCTCGCAGGGGCCGATCGTCTTCATGGGCCACGCCTTGCAGGGCCTCCGCTTCAAGCAAATGCGTCCGTTCCGCCGCGACATGCAGATCGTGTTCCAGGACCCCTACGGCTCGCTGTCGCCGCGGATGTCGATCGCCGAGATCATTCGCGAGGGCCTCAACGTCCACCATCCGGACATGCCTGAGCACGAACGCGACGCGCGCGTCGTGCAGGCGCTGAACGACGTCGGGCTCGATCCGGCCACGCGCTTTCGCTTTCCCCATGAATTTTCCGGCGGCCAGCGGCAACGCATCGCGGTGGCGCGCGCGATCGTGCTGGAGCCGACCTTCATCGTGCTCGACGAGCCGACCAGCGCGCTCGACATGCTGATCCAGTCGCAAATGGTCGACCTGTTGCGCAGCCTGCAGAAGCGCCGCAATCTCACTTATCTGTTCATCTCGCACGATCTGCGGGTCGTCGCCGCGCTGGCAAGCCGGCTGTTGGTGATGCGGCAGGGCAAGGTGGTGGAGGCCGGCGCCGCCGCCGATCTGTTCAAGAACCCGAAGAGCGACTATACGCGGGCGCTGTTTGCGGCAGCGTTCAATCTGGAAACCGCGCCGGCCGGCGTGGTGGCGCAGTGAGGATGGGCAGCATTCGTCATTCCGTGCGCGCTGCTGCCGCCGCGGACCGCAAGGCACAGTACGCAATGACATGGAGCTGGCGCCGCCGATGACCAGAAGGCTCTCGACGTTTCTGTCGGGCGCGCTCGCGCTTGCCGTGCTGGCCGCATGGCTTGCCGCGGCCGCCGCGCAGCAGCGCGATCCCTCCCTGCAATACGAATATCCGCTGGTCGGCGATGAGGGCCAGCAGGTCCCCAATCACACGGTCAGGCTTTTGGGACCGATCGACTGGCTCCCGGGCGTGGTGGTGGTCGGCAACCTGCACGGCAAGAAGACGCTGACCGAATTCTACGATCTCAATTGCCCCTATTGCCGCGCCGCCGCCGCCGCCATCGGCGACATGCTCGATCGCGACCCCGAGCTGAGACTGGTGCTGGTACCTTTTCCGGTGCTGGGCGTCGGATCGATCGAAGCGAGCCGCGTCGAGCTTGCCATCGCCAAGCTCGGCACGCCGCAGCAATTTTATGCCTTCCATCGCCAGATATTTTCGCAGCGCGGCACCGCCGACGCGCAGCGCGCGCTCGAAGTGGCGCGCGGCCTCGGCTTTGACGAGCGCGTCTTGACCGCGGTCGGCGACAGCGACGAGACCACGCGCACCATGAAGAACCTCTTCAACCTCGGCGACGCGCTCGGCCTGCTCGCCACGCCCTCCTTCATCGTCGGCGGGGTCGCGATCCTCGGCTTTCCGGGACAGCACGAGCTGCAAGCCATCACTGACGCCGCGGCCAGCTGCGGCAAGGTGATGTGCTGACGGCGGACTTGAAGGAAACCCCGTGCGTCTTTCACACTGCGCAAGCCGGGAGCAAGGCTTCCGGCTCGCGCAATGTTGGCGCCGCCTTACTTCGGCGCAGCCGCGGCAGTCGCGCCGGGCGGTAGAATTCGGAACGTGAAGATCGATACGTTTTGGCCCGGGTCGAAGGGCCCGGCGACCTGATTCTTGACAGGTGGTATGCTCTGGAGAAAGGCAACAATGGCCGCCACGTCCTCTTTCGTCAGGTAGGAGAACGAGTGGTAAGGCATGATCGGCGCCAGCATGCGGCCATCCGGCCGCTTTCCCGACGTCAACGCTGCCGAGATCTGTTCCGTGGACCAATTGCCGATCCCGGTTTCCTTGTCCGGCGTGATGTTCCTGCCGGGAAACACGCCGAGACCCGGAATCTCGAAACCCACATCGGAACCGCCGAGGTATTTCGCCATATCCGGTTTGCCGAGGAAAAATCCCGGCGTGTGGCAATCGTTGCATCCTGAAAGCGTGACCAGATACTTGCCGCGCTCGATCGGCGACTCGGCGTGGGCCTTCGGCAGCAAAGTTGCTGTCACCGCGATAGCAGCCACGGCCGCAGTCGCAATTCCGATAAGTGCTGAAGTTCTCACGACGCTCCCTCTGGAATTGCCTATGTCAAACACACACGCTCATGGTGCCGCTTAGTTGCGACAGCCGCAAGATGCTGGTTTTCACCCGCGACCTCGGCCTGGAGACGGCCGCCTGGGTCAAGACGCGGGTGGTCGCATCACCACAGCATCGAGGAGGCGCTCGGACCGCAAGAGACCACGCAGCTCAAACGACTGCTGCGCAATTTTGCGGGTACCGGCGCGGCAGCTAATCCGGGCTCGCCGCGCGACGCAGCCGGCGCCGGTTCAAGCCCCATATCACCGGCATTGCGGCGATCAGGGCCACCAACGAAAAGCCCGCGGCGGAGAACGCCAAGTCGTTGAGCTCAAAGCGCGGCGCCAGCGCTGCGGCGATGGTGTAAGCCGCCACGCCGCAGGAGATGGCGACGACCAGCCAGCCGAGGATGCGGCGGAACTTCTGCGCCGCCTGCCGGCGGCCGGTGCTGCGGCCGATACGCCACAGCAGCCGTCCGTCGATCGTGTCGGTGACGCCCATGCCAATCGTGAAGAAAAGCCCGGCGACCAAGGCAGCGAGCGCGTGACCGCCCTCCTGCCCGGCCACATAGCCCCAAGCCGAAGCCTGCGTCGCGGTGTCGAACACGGCCGCGAACAGCGCCCCGGTCAGCACCACGGCCCAGGGCGCCGCGTGGTTGGCGAGCCACGGCGGGATCATCCGCAACTTGAAGCTCGCGGGAGCGTCCTGCGCGCTGCTGCCAATGAGCTGGCGCAGGTTGAGAAAGGCCACCAGCAGCAGCAAGGCGGTGGGCGTCCACTGCAACAGCCGCGCGAAGCCATCGGGCACGTCGAAGGCATGGCCGACCTGGCTGACGACAACCGCGATCACCGTGACGAGTAGCCCGTGGCCGATCGCGAACAGCGTTCCGACCCAGGGTCCATGGCGGTGCCCGTGCTGCGTCGCACGCCAGGTCAGCCCGTCGATGCAGGCGATGTGATCGGGGTCGAGCCCGTGCCGCAGGCCCAGCACCAACATCAGCAACAGGCCCGAGGTGGAGACGATCTCCGATGGCATGGTCTCGATGATCCAAACGACTAAGGCAACGATGGCAGCAAATTTATTTCACTAAGCATCTGGTGGCTGGCAGTTCAAGCTGGCGCCGGCCAGCCGAAGTCCCCTAGTGTCCCGATTCCGAAGTTCGCATCATTATGCGGCACCCTCGTTTGCGAACTTCGGAATCGAAGGACACTAGCAACGTATTGATCTAGTGTGGCTTTGGTTCAGAAGTCCGCATGACGAGTT
>JBEKIC010000045.1:0-32518 GCA_050011955.1 Xanthobacteraceae bacterium | reverse complement strand
GTCGAGAAGGAAACGGGCGAGTGCGAGCGACAGCGCGCAATCGGGTTCGCCCGTTGCATCGATCGCCGTCGCAATAGCGGCGATCACGCCGCGGAGGGAGCTGTCGATCATCGAACGCCAGAGTTTGCCCTTCTATACACCAGGACAAAGAATTGTCCCGGAGAATCGCGCCGCAGCCTCGGCTCGTCGGCATGTGCTGCCGGTATGCGCGAAGTTCAGCCTACCGCCCCGCCGGGCGGCGGCAGGCCGCGCATAGCGACCGCTCTTTTGGGCTGCTCACGGCAGCTCCGAAGCGTTACGATCGACTTTTGCTCCTGAGCAAATCAACGCATGCAAGCGCCGGGGAATCGGAAATTGGGACGAGTGCTCGAGCCTCCTCAATGGCGAGCGTAAAGAGCCGAAGCTCTTCGTCAGAGATCGAATGAACGATGGTCTGCAGCTCAAGCTTTGCCATCTCGAGCAATTGAGCCGTTTGCGCCAGTGAAAGTTTGCGCGCCAGCCCTATGTCGTTTGACAGTCGATCGATAAGAGCAAGAATCTGCTCATCCCTGATGCTGTTCATTGCCCCCACCCTAACTCACGACAGGTTCACTTGGAGTCCCGGCTATCCGGGATTTCGTGTTCAGCACCTCGCCACAAGCCTCGACGATCTGGGTGACCGCATTATTTGAATCAGTTGCCGAGAGATCGCCGATGCAGTGGGCGGAAATTGCAGCGCCAGCAGCGCCCGATTAAGCCGCGCCAATGTCTTACGAGTGACGACGCCCCCTCCGGTCACGAAACGTTCCCTCTCGCGAGAGAGCCGGGGGAGGTGCTCTTGATCCATGACCGGGTCGTGGTGACCGCGCCGTAAAGGCTGATCAGACGGGTGATGACGTCGTGCACGTCGCACGCCGGTATGCCGTCGAGCGCGTGGCTGGCGGAAGCGTCAGCGACAAACACCAGATTGTGGCCGCGGTGGAAAGCTTCAATCGCCGTCGACAGGCAGGCGACCTCACCGGCAAATCCGGCGATCACGAAGTTTCCGCCACTGTTGGCGATGACCTCAACGAAATCCTTGCTCGAATAACAAGACGGCCGGCATCGATCAAAGATCATATCGGTATTGTGGGGCTCGAACCCCTTGATCCAACCGGAGAAACGTGTCGCCGCATTGAAGAATGGCGATTTGCCGATCCACCGCGTGAAGGCGATCGGCAGTCCCACCGACCGGGCGTGAGTGAGTATTTCGCGGCAGTTGGCCAGCTGCTCGGATATTTCGGCCAGCGCCAGCGCGCGCGGCGCGGCCACATACTCTTGCTGCAGGTCGACAAATACGATCACCGGGACCGTGATGGAATTCGTGAATGTCCGCAGATCAATGACCGTGCTCATGCCGACGACCTCAGCGCGCCGGGTCGTGTCACCGGACGTGTGGCGGACCTTTCCAGTATCCCGCGCGCATGCCACCGACCTTCCGGCCGTATGGTCACATACGGATCACTCTCAAGCGAAATCGCGTTCGGGTGGCGCGGCTCGTCAAGGACGATCTCGACGAAATCGTAATCCGAGAAGACGATGTCGCGCGCCGTATTGGGAACGCGGAAGCCGAATTGACCATACCATTCGACCATGCTCCGCTCGGACTGGCCATAGATGCGAGTGTATCCCTTCAATCGGCAGATCTCGATGCCGGCTTGGACCACCCGTTGCGCAAGCCGCCGACCGCGAAACTCGGATCGCACCGCCAGCCGCTCAATCTTGGCGAAATCCGCGAAGTAGCGAATGCGCAGAGTGGCGGCGGGCTCATGCCCGACATAGCCGAGCAGATGCGTCCCCGAGAGATCGTTGCCGTCGAACTCCTCGCGATAGGGGCACCTTTGCTCGCCGATGAATACCGCGCTGCGAACCGCCATCACCCGCATGAGGTCTTCCAACGAGCGGGCAACCGTGACGGAAATCTCATCCTCGCGGTTGTGACTCATGTATCCGTCGTAGCAGGGCATCTCGCCCGGCGAGGCGGGGGATCGGCGAAAGACGTAAAGGTCGGGAGCAAAATGGCCCCGTACAGTTACTCCGTGCCGGAATCCCAATCCTTCCAAACTGGAGCGACCTTCTTTCGTGACCCCCCGTGCAAAAACATCGACATCGCGATAGAGCGAGGTGCTGATCTTTTGGAACGTCAGGGCCATGCCAGCAGAAAGAGGTCGCCGGGCGTGAGTGCACCAAACGTAGATTCCAGCGGGTTTTTCGTTTTGCGCCGCCAGCAAAGAAAGCTCGGGGTCGGTGGCTTTGAGAGTGCCAGCAAGAAGCTGTGCCAATCCGGCTTCATTCAGCGTCAGGAAGGCCTGGAAGCCTTCGGCGTGACGGTCCCTTGAAGTGAAGCGGTCGCGGCGTGCGATGGCCCAGAAGGTATCGGGATTATGGGATACGACGCGGTGCACGGCCTCATTGGTTCCGATTTCGGGCAAGTCCCGCCGCGCCCGGTCCAGCAGCGCGTCGATTTCGGGCGCAGACGGCGTGTAGATGACCAGCCGCCGCGCCAGACGCTGCGGGCTGATCTCGGCCAAGTTGTGCGCGTCCGCGCGGCAATCCCCGGCCGCTTTGGACCTCTCGGCGCGAACTGCCATTGATGGCGCCCTTAAGGGTTGCAAGTGGCCAACTACTTTGGGAAGGTTACCGCTTAAGGGGGCGGTTGTATGCGCGCGTTGGCGACCAGGGGTGAGCCGCCAGAGGCTCATGGCGGAGTGGGGACGACAGGTCGTACGCCTGATTGGGAGAGCGTCCGGCTGTTCATCGAGGTGGTTCGGCGCGGCAGCATTCGCTCCGCCGCTGATCACGTGGCGGTCTCGGTCAGCGCGCTGCGCAGAAGAATTGCCCTCCTCGAACGGCAACTCAATACGCCGCTGATAACCCGGCACGTCGATGGAGTCCGCCTCACGCCGGAAGGCCAGCAGATATTCGAGGCTGCATGTCAAATGGAAGTTGCCGCCTTCGGCATGATGCGGGCAAAAGCGGCGACTGCGACCGACGTATCCGGAGAAGTGAAAATCGCGGTCACCGAGGGCACCGGCACATTCTGGCTGGCGCCGCGGCTTGTGGAACTTCAGCGTGCCTATCCGAAACTTCTCGTGAATCTGAAATGCGCCATGTCGCCGGCCGACGTTTCCAATCTCGAAGCCGACCTGGCGGTGCAGTTGATAAGGCCTAACTCTCCGGAATTAAAAGTCGTCCGGTTGGGCTTTCTGCACACGATGCCGTTCGCCGCAGAGTCCTATATCAGCACCTATGGTTTGCCAACGACGTACGAGGAATTCAGAAGGCAACGCTTCGTGCTTCATGTTGCCGAGCAAACACAACACGAAACGTTGTTCGAGCAGTTGTTTCCGGGTCTACCATGGGTTGGGACAGTGGCCCTACGGACAAACGTCGCCAGCGCGCATCTGTGGGCCGTTGCCAAGGGCGCCGGCATCGGCTGGCTGCCCACCTACACCCATTTCATCGCAGGTCGCATCGTCCCGATCGAGATCGAACCGCGTTTTCGCTTTGAGGTTTGGTTGACCTATCATCCCGATGCCGCACGGATAGCGCGCGTGCGTCGCGTCATCGACTGGGTAAGGAATTCGTTCGACGCCCAGAAATTTCCCTGGTTCGGCGAGCGGTTTATCCATCCCTACGACCTGCCAAAGGCCTATCGGGGCGAGCCTTTAATCAATATGTTCGAAGGATTCGCCCACGCCGACGGCGGAATTGATCAGGCGTTCGGCCGGTCGAACCGGCCGGTCCCCGCCTGATTGGCTAAACTTCCCAGCAGTGCTAAAGGTGAATTTATGGCTCAAAGAAGTTCGACAGCTGCGGATCGTGAGATTGGCCGCCGCCTCAAAATACGGCGGCTCGATCTGGGCATTTCGCAAACGGCCGTCGCTGATGCGCTCGGGCTGACGTTTCAGCAGGTGCAAAAATATGAAAAGGGCACCAACCGCATCAGCGCCGGGCGGCTGCAGCGGCTCGCCGAAATACTCGATATCCCGATCGCCTACTTTTACGACGAGAAGATTGCCGGAACGAAGAAACATCAGACCGCATTCGCGCTGCTCGATACCGCATATTCACTGCGTTTGATGCGGGCCTTTACCCGCATCAAGGACCGCCGAATTCAGCTAAGGACGGTGGAACTGGTCGAGGGCATCGCGGACGCGGACCACAACCAGGCCCACTGACCGGCCGCAAATCCTCTCCGCTTACCTGAGACATCTGCTCGCGGCGCAGATGATATTGCCATTGCCAACGGCATGGACCACGATACCCTAGGTTGCATCTCTGCCGGGTAGCGTCCTCGTAGCAAAAGTCGGCACGAGGCGGCGCTGTTCGTTGCGTTGGGGGGCCAAGGGTGGCGTTTGGTGGCGTGAGGGGGGCGGCCGCGCGCCGTTGCAGCGCGGACGAGTGGGCGGACAGGGGACGGCGCTGGGTTCCCCGTCCCCGCGATCGTCCGTTACCGGCGCAGCCGAGCGCCTGCCCGGAAATCGACTGCGTCCGCGATCTCTTGCCCCGCCGCGTCATTGCCGCGGCGGAGCGTCGCGCGCGAGCGATCGGCCTCGGCGCCGACCGCGTACTGATTTGCGCCGACGCCATGACCGAGGACGCCTACCTCACGGCGCTGGCGGCATCTCTCGGCACATCCTACGAGCCGCTCGAGGGCATCGCGCGGGCCGACTGCCCGCTTGACGACGATCAACTGATCCAGGCCGCCGCCGCTGGATTGTTGCCGCTACGCGACGCCGGCGGAATCACCTGGATTATCGCGCCACGCCGCCTGACCGCCCGCCGCCTCGCCAACCATTCGCCGCGGTGGCTGCAACCGTTCCGCTTGACCTCGTCCGACCGGCTTTTGCGTTTCGTTGTGCAGCACACGCAGAAGGCGCTGGGCCGGCGTGCGGCCGACGGCCTGCGCCGTTCGCGGCCGCTGTTCTCGAATGCGCCGCGGCGACATGGCGCCCGGCGGATCGCAGCCCTGGCGCTCGTGCTCCTCGCCGTCACGATACTTTCCCTTGTGTCCGCTGCGGCGATTGAAACATTCGCGACCTTGTTGTGCGCGGTCTTCCTGGGCGCGGCCGCGTTGCGGCTGGCGAGCGTCGCCTTCGCGCGCCGGGCGCCGCCTCGGTCTATTCGCAGCGGCGACCATGAGCTTCCCATCTACACGATCATTTGCGCGCTTTATCGTGAGGCGAACGTCGTCAACGATCTCGTCGCTGCGATTCGCTCGCTCGATTATCCGCCCGAAAAACTCGACGTGAAATTCGTCGTCGAAGCCGACGACCACGACACCAGGCGGGCGCTTGCCCGACTCGACCTGGGTCCGCCTTTTGAAATCATCGCGGCGCCGCCGAGCGGGCCGCGGACCAAGCCGAAGGCGCTCAACGTCGCGCTGCCGTTCGCTCGCGGTTCGTTCACGGTCGTCTATGATGCCGAGGATGTGCCGGAACCGGATCAGCTCCGGCGGGCCTTCGCTACGTTCATGGCGGCCGACCATCGGCTTGCCTGCGTGCAGGCGGCGCTGACGGTCGACAACACCACGGACAGTTGGCTCGCGCGCATGTTCACCGCCGCCTACGCCGGCCAGTTCGATGCTTTCCTGCCCGGCCTGGCGGCGCTGCACCTGCCGTTTCCGCTTGGCGGCTCGTCGAATCATTTCCGCACGGCCGTGTTGCGCCAAGTGGGCGGCTGGGACCCCTACAATGTCACCGAAGACGCCGATTTGGGCATTCGTCTCTATCGCTTTGGCTATCGCTCGGCGGCCTTGTCGTCCGCGACCTATGAGGAGGCGCCGGCGCGGTTCGGGCCGTGGCTCAGGCAACGCACGCGCTGGTACAAAGGCTGGATGCAAACCTGGCTGGTGCATATGCGCCGGCCGGTCCGGCTCATTCGGGAACTCAATCCTGCCGGTGCCGTCGCCTTTCAGCTGTTCCTGGCTTGCAACGTGTTGGCGGCCCTGATCCATCCCGTCTTTATGTTTGGGCTTGGCTGGTCGCTGCTGGCTTCACCGCCGCTGCAGTTCGTCGGCGCCACCACTGCCGCGCCGGTGTTTGTCGCGACGCTTTGCTGCGGCTACGCCTCGACGATCGCGCTCGACGTGGTCGGGCTGCGGCGGCGCGGACTATTGGCGCACACCTGGGTGCTGTTGCTGACGCCGCTCTATTGGTTCCTGCTCTCCCTCGCCGCCTGGCGTGCGCTGTTCCAGCTCATTCACGATCCGCAGCGCTGGGAGAAGACCGAGCACGGGCTGGCAAGGACTTCGCGCCTGGCAGAAGCGGAGCGTTATTGAACAGCTCTCAGAGATAGCGGCGTAATTCCGCGGCCGCCGCTTCCGGGGTGCGCTTTAAATTGAACGGCGCGACGAAATGGCCGTCCCTGTCCATGAGGTAGACGACGGCGGTATGGTCC
The DNA here is from genome assembly GCA_050011955.1 of Xanthobacteraceae bacterium. Classification (GTDB taxonomy): domain Bacteria; phylum Pseudomonadota; class Alphaproteobacteria; order Rhizobiales; family Xanthobacteraceae; genus BOG-931. Next base: position 26,098 of record JBEKIC010000045.1, on the reverse strand, counting down.
ATCGTATAGTCGTTACCTTCGAGCGGAATTTTTTTGGCGTAGACCCGATACGCTTTGATCGCGGCGTTGACCGCCGCCGGGTCGCCGGTCAGCCCGCGCAGATGCGGGTCGAAGCTCGACAGGTAATCCTTGAGCGCCGCCGGCGTATCGCGTTCCGGATCGACGGTGATGAACAGGGCGCCGACGCGGTCGGCGTCCTTGCCGAGCTGACGCATGACCTCGGACATTTCGAACAACGTCGTCGGGCAGACGTCGGGGCAATGCACAAAACCGAAAAACACCAGGAAGGGGCGTCCCTTCATGTCTTCATCGCTGACCGGCTTGCCGTTTTGGTCCTCAAGATGAAACGGGCCGCCGACGGCGGCAATCGCCGGTCCGATCGCCAAGGGCGAACGTCCGGTGATGTGGATGATGGCGCCGAACACCAGCACGAGCCCGCACAGGAAGGCGCCGAGCACCGGCAGAACACGCAAGGGCCGTCGCGGTGCGCTCAAAGCTCTCTCCTTCGTCAACCGAAGCACGCGACAAAACCGGCGCGGATGGTCTCGAAGAACACCGTCGCGCCGTAACAGGCCCAGAGCCAGATCGTGCCGGCGAGCGCCAGTATAAATGCGGCGCTTGCCAGCAGCAGCGGCCGCGACATTAGGCGTGGTGCGACAGTCTCGCGCATCGGGGGTCCCGGGTCTCCCCGTAGATAGGGCCGAACGCGGCCGCCGGCAATTGCCGCCAAAGCAGCGGCCAAAGCCGGGGCGAAGCCTTGGCGCTCCGCTCAGCGGCAGGTGTCATAGAGCGCGGCGAGCTCGCGGCCGCGCAGCGCGATAATGCGCGGCGTCAACCCGCCCTGGCGGGCGATCCAGTTGCGGATCTGCGCCGGGTAAAGACGCAGCACCAGCCGCGTGCCGGCGCGGGTCGGCACCAGCGAGCGGCTGGCGTCGTCGTAATAGGACGCCGCGTGGAAGCCGAGGACCGCCCGGGGGGTCACGCAAACCCGATCGCGCGGGATCAAACCGGTGAATAAGGTGCAGGCGGAAAGGCAGGGCCCGTCGATGACGAGGCGTTCGCCCGAAGCCCGCATGGCCTGGAACTTGCGAAGATAAGCGCTGATTTCGCCCCCCGGATCATTGGTGATGCGCACGTCAGCGGAGGCCACAGTCGTCAGGAGCGCCGACGCGAGCGCGCCGACCAAGGCTGCCTGCCATTTCATGAATGTTCCCTTCCCCATTCCGCCGCTGAGCATCCTTCGGCATTGTGGCGAGAGTTCGGAAAGCCGATTGATTGCGTCTGTCAGGAACCGGATTTCAGGCGCCGGAACTCTGCGGGACGCGGAAGCTGCACCAAACAACGATCGGGCGCCCACGCCGAGAAGGTCAGCGATCCCGCCGACGTGCCGGCGCGTTCTACCACCGAGCGCCGCGGGCGAAGCGTCATTCCTACGGCTCGATAAGATCGCGCTCAGCAAGCTTGCCGGCATTGGCGGCCGCGATCGCTTGCAAAAGCCGCCACGCATTGGCGGGGCTCCGCAACAGATGGATCGTTTCCATCCAGCCGCCGAACTTTTCCCACATGACGACAACCGCCAGTCATACGGCGCTGAGTATTGGAGCGGGCGATGGGAATCGAACCCACGACATACAGCTTGGGAAGCTGTCGTTCTACCACTGAACTACGCCCGCCTGGGCATCAGCATAGCCGCGCGGCGCAGCGCCGCAAGGGCTTGCGGCGAATAGCTGGCGTCACGCGGCGGGCGATTCGCGGCAAAATATTCCGTGCCGGGTTGCTTAGTCCCGCCCGAACTGCTTGCGCAATTCGGTCTTCGCCTGCTCCAGCGTCCGCCGCCGGCTAGCGGGCAAGTTCTTGCCGGCGCGATTGATATAGAACACCAGCATCGACAGCGCCGAGCGGTAGGGCTCCGCCTTGCGCCGTTGGCTCTGCTCTGCCGAGCGCTTGAGCGATGCCGCGATGCGTTTCGGGTCGTTCCAGGTGAAGACGCCGGCGTCGAGATCGAGCGCGTTGCTCTCTTTCGTCACGCGATTGGACCAGTAGCGGGTCGGGCGGCGGGCCGGACTTTGGCCGCTCGTTTTTCGCCGCGGGGTCTTTGGCCGCGCCACCGTGCGAGCCATGAGCAAGGTCCTCTCGCGCTTTAACCGAGAAGAATATCGCATAAACGCTGGATTTGTTCCCGCCGACGCAAAACCACGTGCACCATGTCCCCGTCCTAGACGGGACCGATGAGTGCCGCTGCCTTCGTCTCGACTTTTCCCTATGGCCCGGTTAAGGGCCGGGGAGCAAAACCGGTACAGCGACCGATGCAAGGTGCAATGACAGCAGCCGACCACGCCAAACCGCGCACGCGATCGTTGTGGCTGATCGCTTCTTTGGTCGGCGCACTGCTGTCGGTGGTGACCGGCGAGCGCCCGGCGGTGGCGGCGGAGGGCGTTGCGCCGTCGCGAAGCGTCGTGGTGCCGGGTTTTTGGGACCCGCGCCGGCGCCCGGAACGGCCCGACCTGTCGCGCATCCAGACCATCCGGTTCCTGACCGATCTCGATTATCCGCCGTTCGACTATGCCGGGCAGGACGGCAACCCGGCGGGCTTCAATGTCGATCTCGCCCGCCTCATCTGCGACGAGATCAAAGTCAGTTGCACGATCCAGGCGCGCCCGTTCAACACGCTGCTCGATGCGCTCACCGAGAATCGCGGCGACGCCGTGATCGCCTCGGTCGCTCCCACAATGGAGACGCGGCGGCGCGCCGATTTCAGCGATCCCTACTACCGCACGCCGGCGCGCTTCGTGGCGCGCGCCGACAGCCCGCTCGGCGACGTGCTGCCGGAACGGCTGGAGGGCATGAAGGTCGCCGTGATCGCCGGCACCGCGCACGAGGCGTTCCTCAAGGCGATGTTCACCGAGGCCGAAATCCGGCCCTACCCCAACGCCGAGGCGGCGCGCGAGGCCTTGCGGCGCAAGGACGTCGACCTCTTGTTCGGCGACGGCATCGCGCTGGCGTTCTGGCTTAACGGCACCGAGTCGGGCGGCTGCTGCGCCTTCCGCGGCGGCCCGTTCCTGGAGAGCCGCTATTTCGGCGAAGGCATCGGTATCGCGGTGAAGCGCGGCAACGATCTCATGCGCCAGGCCTTGAACTGGGCGCTGTTCCGGCTGTGGGAGAACGGCAGCTATACCGATCTGTGGTTGCGCTATTTCCCGATCAGCCCGTTTTGAAGCCTGGACGTTTGACGGGATATCGCGCGCTTCCTACTGTCCGCGCCCGAAAGCATTAAGGAATGACGGCAGAAGCTCCCACCACGTCGCTGCGCGAATTCGCCGGGCACTCGCACGCCTGGCCGTTCGAGGAGGCGCGCAAGATCGTCGCGCGGCTCAAGCGGCAGCCGAAGGACGAAGTGATTTTCGAGACCGGCTATGGCCCGTCCGGCCTGCCGCATATCGGCACCTTCGGCGAGGTGGCGCGCACTTCGATGGTGCGCCACGCCTTCCGCGTGCTCACCGACGACAAGATCAAGACCCGCCTGATCGCGTTCTCCGACGACATGGACGCGCTGCGCAAGGTGCCCGACAACGTCCCGCACAAGGAGATGCTGGCGCAGCATCTGGGCAAGCCGCTGACCAAGGTGCCGGATCCGTTCAGCACGCACGCAAGCTTTGCCGAGCACAATAACGCGCGGCTGCGCGCCTTCCTCGATCAGTTCGGCTTCGACTACGAATTCTTGTCGTCGACCGCCTGCTACACGTCGGGGCGCTTCGACGCCGCGCTGCTCAAGGTTCTGCAACGCTTCGACGCAGTGATGGCCATCATGCTGCCGTCGCTGCGCGAGGAGCGCGCCGAAACCTATTCGCCTTTTCTCCCCATCGATCCAAGCACCGGCATCGTTCTTCAGGTGCCGGTGATCGCGCACGACGCCAAGGCGGGAACCATCACCTACGAGAATACCGAGACCGGCGAACGGGTGACCACGCTGGTCACCGGCGGTCGCTGCAAGCTGCAATGGAAGCCGGACTGGGCGATGCGCTGGATCGCGTTCGGTGTCGATTACGAAATGGCCGGCAAAGACCTGATCGATTCGGTCAAGCTTTCCGGCGAAATCTGCCGCGCGCTCGGCGGCGTGCCGCCCGAAGGATTCAATTACGAGCTGTTTCTCGACGAATACGGCAAGAAGATCTCGAAATCGAAAGGCAACGGCCTCACCATCGAGGAATGGCTGCGCTACGCCAGCCCGGAGAGCCTGTCGCTGTTCATGTATCGCGAGCCGAAGGCGGCGAAGCGACTCTATTTCGACGTCATTCCGCGGCACGTCGACGAGTATCAGCAATATCTTGAAGCCTATGAGCGCCAGGACCTTAGGCAGCGGCTGGCAAATCCGGTGTGGCACATTCACGGCGGTGCGCCACCCAAGGTCGAAATGCCGATCTCATTCAACATGCTGCTAACTCTTGTCACTTCGTCAAACGCCGAGAATGCTGAAACCCTATGGGGTTTCATCGCTCGCTACCGGCCCGGCGTGACGCGCGAGACGCATCCGCACCTCGCCACCCGGGTCGAGTACGCCATCCACTATTTCCGCGATTTCGTGCTGCCGAAGAAAAAATTCCGCGAACCGACCGCCGCCGAGCGCGCCGCCCTGATCGACCTGCGCGATGCACTGTCGCAATTGCCGGCTGACGCTTCGGCGGAATCCATCCAGGACGTGATTTACGAGGTCGGCCGCCGCGAGCCGTTCCTTGACGAAAAAAAGAAAGCCAAGGACGGCAAGCCCGGCGTCTCGCTCGACTGGTTCAACATGCTCTATCAGGTACTGCTCGGCCAGGAGAAGGGCCCGCGCTTCGGCTCCTTCGTCGCCGCCTACGGCATCCAGAACACCATCGACATGATCGACGGCGTTCTCGTGCGGAAGCTGAGAAGGACAGTGACACGATACCGACCGACGGTGATTTTCGCTTGCGATGAATCTGGAGCTAAAGGATATGCTGATCAGGATGAGGCCTTTCCAGGCGAGGTAGGAGTGATTGCAGGCATCCTAGTGCCTGATGAGCTTGTCGAGCGTGCGACGACTGTGTTTGACGAAATTTACAAGCAGTACAGGCCTAAGCGCGGCAAGTTGCATATCACGAGCATTCCAGCACATCAGCAGGAGAGTTTAAGACGCGATGTGTTCACTGCGATCCAAAATCTTCATCTTCCCTGCTTCTGGTACGCTATTCATGTTGCCGGTTTTCACGATTGGCATAAACGACAAATAGAAGTTTCTGAAAGCCCGCGCGAAAAGTTGCGTGCGAGTCGACAGAACAAAGTACCACGCATTAAACAAGGTAGCCCAAGAAACAATCAAGAATCAATGCATGCAAAGTTATTCCTTGGGCTGTATAGTCATCTGATCGCCTTTTTAGAAGAGCGCCGCAGAAAGGATGTAGATATTGAGGTTCGAACTGATCCAATCAATCCTTCCATCCTTAAAGAATTTGTTTCGGGCGCGAAAGAGCTACTGAGCGAACTTGAAGTGGAAAGGACCGTAACGGGCTTCGACACAGTAACAAGAGGCCTCGTGAAAGGTAGGATTCGTTTTGCGACTAAGCTTCCTCCGCGCATGCATATTCACGTTGCGGTTCGAAGCCTGACTATCACTCCCACACAAGATGGGCTCGTACTTGCGGCAGATGTCCTTGCGAACAGTTTGAATTATCTATTTACACATCGAGAGAAGTCTGAGCTCTATGCGCCGCTGAACACGCCAGCCGCAATATCTGCTCATCCACTTAGAAAGAATCTTGATGCATTTTATGACTGGGGAGGTGGCGACTTGATAGGTGACCGCTTATACCGGCACCCTAAAGCGAAAAGATAAAAACCTTACTGACTCGCCCAAAGAATCCGCGCGATCCACAGCACGTCCGAAGCCGCGATCGTGCGGTCGGCATGCTCGGCGTTGAGCGACCGAAGCTCGATCGATTTCGCGGTCCGGCGCTTGAGCTCCTTGGCCATCACCTCGCCGCCCTTGGTTCGCACCACGACGCGGTCGCCGCGGCGGATCGGGGCCGCCGGCGAGACCAGGATCACGTCGCCGTCGCGGTAGGCCGGCTCCATCGACGCCCCGGATACCTCGAGCGCGTAGGCGTGATCGTCGCTGACAGCCGGGAAGGCGATCTCGTCCCAGCCTTCGCCGACCGGAAACCCGCCGTCATCGAAATAGCCGCCGGCGCCGGCCTCGGCGAAGCCGAGGAGCGGCACCGCCCGGGTCGCCGGACCGCCGCCGGCATTGATCAGCGCGACGAAAACGTCGATCGGCGTACCGGTGGCGCCAAGCGCCTTGGCGATCGACTCGGTCGAGGGCCAACGGGCGCGGCCCTCCGGCGTGATGCGCTTCGATTTGTTGAAGGTGGTCGGATCGAGTCCCGCGCGCCGCGCCAGCCCCGACGCCGACAAACCGGCGCGGGCCGCCAGGCGATCGATGGCCGACCAGACCTGCGCGTGGGTGAGCATGGATGTCCCGTCGGCTGCCACAGGGATGCTTACATTCCTAGGCGATAATAGGAATTTATTGCCTGCGCGCTCAAGGCCTGAGGCAAGCAGGGTCGCGCGCCGATAAGGCTATCGCGTAACAGCCGCAAATCTGATCGCCTTGAACAAGTGGTTTGGCGCCGATAGGGTCGCGCCCGGTAGCGGGAAAACGGTGGCGACGATCTACAAAATCTGCGAGCAGGCGTTGTGGCGTGCGGCCGAGTCCGACGGGCGGTTTCTCGGAACGGACGCCGACGAGCGCGACGGCTTCATCCATTTTTCCACCGCCGCCCAACTCGCCGAGACCGCGGCGAAGCATTTTGCCCAAAAATCCGATCTGGTCCTGGTGGCAGTCGACGCCGAGGCATTGGGCCTGTCGCTCGTTTGGGAGCGTTCGCGCGGCGGCGAGTTTTTCCCCCACCTCTACGCGCCGCTGCCGCTTGCGGCGGTGCGATGGGCGCGGCTGCTTCCCGACGCGGTCGACGGCCGCCGCCTGATGCCGGAGCTTCCCGCGTGATCGGCCTGTTCGAGCGGCTGGCGCGGCCACTCCTTCACGCGCTCGACCCGGAAGACGCGCATAGCCTCACCATCAAGATGTTGGCATGCGCGCCGCTGCCGCGCGCCGCCGGCGATGACAAAAGGCTGGCGGTGCGCGCCTTCGGGCTCAATTTTCCCAACCCGATCGGCATGGCGGCGGGGTTCGACAAGAATGCCGAGGTGCCGGACGCGCTGTTGCGCCTGGGCTTTGGCTTTGTCGAAGCCGGCACCGTCACGCCGCTGCCGCAACGGGGCAACCCGCGGCCGCGCGTCTTTCGCCTCGACGCCGATCGGGGCGTGATCAATCGGCTCGGCTTCAATTCGCAAGGCGCCGAAGCCGTTCTGCACCGGCTCGCCGCGCGGGCCGATGCCGGCGGCATCGTCGGCATCAATATCGGGGCCAACAAGGATTCTTCGGACCGTGTCGCCGATTATGTGCGGCTGATCGAGCGGTTCGCGCCGGTCGCGAGCTATGTTACCATCAACATTTCCTCGCCCAACACGCCGGGCCTGCGCAATCTGCAGCAGGCCGAAGCGCTCGACGACCTGCTGGCGCGCGTCATCGATGCGCGCGAGCGCGTGGCGCGGCATGCGGGTCCGACGCCGGTGCTGTTGAAGATCGCACCCGATCTTTCGCTCGCCGAGCTAGACGACGTGGTCGGCATCGCGCGTTCGCGCCGGGTCGATGGCATGATCGTCGGCAACACGACGGTGACGCGGCCGGCGAACTTGCGGGAAACCAAGAGGGCCAAGGAGGCCGGCGGCTTGTCCGGCCGGCCGCTGTTGCCGCTCGCGACCCGCATGCTGGCCGAGACTTATGTGCGGGTGGAGGGTGCCTTTCCGCTGATCGGCGTCGGCGGGATCGATTCCGGCGCCGCCGCGCTCGCCAAAATCCGTGCCGGCGCGAGCCTCATCCAGCTCTATTCCGCGCTGGTGTTTTGCGGTCCCGGCCTTATTGCCGAGATCAAGGCGGCGCTTCTCGCCGCGCTCGAGCGCGACCGCCTCGACGGCCTCGGCGAGCTTGTCGGTGCCGACGCGGCGGCCGTCACCGCCGAGGCATGGCCGGGATAATTGGCCGGAATAATTTTGGCCGGTTGCGACGGTCAACGCTCGGTCGCATCGAATGGGGACAGCGCGGCCGCGCCGGGCGAGGGGGCGAGCACCGGTTGCAGCGCCGGCATCAGGCGGCGCCGCTCGCGCCGCGCCGGGATGGCGCGATAGACCTGCTTCGTCGCCTCGACGATATGCACGCCGGCAAACGGCGCCGAGATCGTTGCGCCGGCGCGTTCCCACGCCACCGCCGAGCGCAGGAACCAACCGCGCGCGATCGGCGGCACGTAGAGCGCCTCGCCCCAGCCGGTCGGCGTGAACCAGGTCTCGCGCAGGAGGTGCGTGATCTGCGGCCGCGAATAGGGCCGGCCCTGACCGAACGGCGTCGTGTCCATGCGCGCCCATAAGCCCCGCCGGTTGGGCACCACCGCGAGCAGTCTCCCGCCGCCGGCGAGCACCCGCCACGCTTCGCGCAGCAGCTCGGCCGGATCCGCCGAATTTTCCAGCGCATGCACCAGCAGCACGCGATCGACCGCCGCATCGGTCAGCGGCCAATCGTCCTCCTCGACCAGCGCCGCCAGCGCCGGCCGCGCCGACGGCCAGCGCACCACGCCCTGCGTTGCCGGCATCAAGGCGAGGCAGCGCTCGGCCTCCTCGCGGAACAGACCGAGATAGGGCGTGGCATAGCCGATGCCCAACACGCGCAAGGAAGTCGTATCGCTCCAGCGGGCGCGGATGCCGCGGCCGATGAAGCGGCGCGCCACCGTGCCGAGCCGCTGGGCATAAAAGTTGCGCAGGTCGACGACGTCCATGGCGGCAAAATAGCATGGATTGGGTTATCGTTCCGTGCGTTACCGCATTAACCATCCGCTGTTGCGCGGTGACCTCCGAAGACTGATGATCGGCGCTATTCATGGATCGGGACCCACCATGCCTGCGCAGACCTATCTGTTCCCCTGCCTGACCGACAATTTCGGCGTGCTCCTGCACGATCCAGAGACTGGCGCGACGGCGTCGATCGACGCGCCGGAGGCGGCGGCGGTCGAGGCGGCGCTGGCGAAAACCGGCTGGCGCCTGACCGACATACTGGTGACGCACCATCACGGCGATCACACCGCCGGCATTCCGGCATTGAAGCAGCGCTACCAATGCCGCGTGGTGGCGCCGCGCAACGAAGCGCAACGCATCGCGCTGGTCGACCAAACAGTCGGCGAGGGCGATACGGTGGAGGTCGGCGCGCTCGCAGGCCGCGTCATCGACACGCCGGGCCACACCGCCGGCCACATCTCTTATTTCTTCCCGGCAGAAAAACTCGCCTTTGTCGGCGATACGTTGTTTTCCATCGGCTGCGGCCGCGTGATCGAGGGCACCCCGCAAATGATGTGGCAGTCGCTGGTCAAGCTGCGCGATCTGCCCGACGACACGCGGTTCTATTGCGGCCACGAATATACTGCGGCGAACATTCGTTTCGCCAAGACCATCGAGCCGAACAACAAGGCACTGGCCGCGCGCGCCGACGAGGTGGCGGGGCTCACCGCCGCCGGCAAGCCGACCATCCCGGCGACGATCGGAGCGGAGAAGGCGGCGAATCCGTTCCTGCGCGCCGATGTCGCCGAAGTCGCACAATCGGTCGGCCTCGCCGGCAGCCCGGCCTGGAAAGTGTTCGCGGAAATCCGCGAGCGCAAGAACCGCTTCTGAACAGCCGGTTTAAAAGCGATGGGCCCTAGCGGCGCCCCTTGTGGGCGCCCGCAGAGAGGGCGGCCACGAGGGCCGCCCCTACACGCAATGACGATTAAGCGAAATACTGCCCGCCGTTGGCCGACAGGGTCGAACCGGTGAACAATCCGGCATCGTCGGAGGCAAGGAAGACGACGCAACGGGCGATCTCCTCGGGCTCACCGAGCCGGCCGATCGGGATCAGCGGCAGGATGCTCTTTTCCAGCACGTCCTTCGGCACCGCCTGCACCATCTCGGTTTTGATATAGCCCGGGCAGATGGCGTTGACGGTGATGCCGGAACGCGCGCTTTCCTGCGCCAGCGCCTTGGTGAAGCCGAGCTCGCCGGCCTTGGCCGCCGAGTAGTTGCACTGGCCGAACTGGCCCTTTTGCCCGTTGATCGACGAGATGTTGATGACGCGGCCGAACTTGCGGCCGCGCATGCCTTCGATCACCTGCCGCGTCATATTGAACAGCGAGCCGAGATTGGTGTTGATCACCTCGGTCCACTGCTCCGGCTTCATGCGATGGAGCTGGCCGTCGCGGGTGATGCCGGCATTGTTGACCAGCACGTCGATCGGCGCGACCTCGGCCTCGACCTGCTTGACGCCGGCGGCGCAAGCCTCGAACGAGGAAACGTCCCATTTGTAGACGGCGATGCCGGTCTCGGCCTTGAATTTCTGCGCCGCCGCGTCGTTGCCGTGATAAACGGCCGCGACGCTGTAGCCCGCCGCTTTGAGCGCCTTGGAGACCGCCGCGCCGATACCGCGTGTTCCCCCCGTGACCAACGCAACGCGGGCCATGATGTCCTCCCTGTTTCTCTTTCTCCCTCTCCCCGCTTGCGGGGAGAGGGTCGGGGTGAGGGGGCATTGCCGTTAGCTTCAGAATCGCGGCAACGGCCCCTCACCCGCTCACTTCGCTCGCGACCTCTCCCCGCTTGCGGGGAGAGGTTATGTTACCGCTCCACGCACATGGCGATGCCCATGCCGCCGCCGATGCACAGCGTGGCGAGGCCTTTCTTCGCGTTACGCTTCTGCATCTCGTAAAGCAGCGTCACCAGTATGCGCGCGCCGGAGGCGCCGATCGGATGACCGATGGCGATGGCGCCGCCGTTGACGTTGACCTTGTTGGTGTCCCAGCCGAGGTCCTTGTTGACGGCGCAGGCTTGCGCCGCGAACGCCTCATTGGCTTCGACCAGGTCGAGATCGCCGACGCTCCAGCCCGCCTTCTTGAGCGCGGCGCGCGAGGCCGGGATCGGGCCGGTACCCATGATCTTCGGGTCGACGCCAGCCTGCGCCCACGACACGATGCGCGCCAGCGGCGTCTTGCCGAGCTTGGCCGCCTCGCTCGCCTTCATCAGCACCATGGCGGCGGCGCCGTCATTGATGCCCGAGGCGCTGGCGGCGGTGACGGTGCCTTCCTTGTCGAAGGCGGGCCGCAATTTGCTGATCGCCTCCAGCGTGGTGCCGTGCTTGGGATATTCGTCGGTGTCGACGATGATATCGCCTTTGCGGCTCTTGACCGTTACCGGCACGATCTCATCCTTGAACTTGCCGGCCTTTTGCGCCGCCTCGGTCTTGTTCTGCGAGGCGACGGCGAACGCGTCCTGCTGCGCCCGCGTAATCTGCCACTGGCGGGCGACATTTTCCGCGGTATTGCCCATGTGATAGCCGTTGAAGGCTTCCCACAGGCCGTCCTTGATCATGGTGTCGACCATCTCGAAATTGCCCATCTTCACGCCGCTGCGCAGATAGGCGCAGTGCGGGGCCATGCTCATCGATTCCTGGCCGCCGGCGATCACGATCTCGGAATCGCCGTTGAGGATGCCTTGGTAGCCGAGCGCGACCGCCCGCAAGCCCGATCCGCAGAGCTGGTTGACGCTCCAGGCCGGCACTTCGACCGGGATGCCGGCATTGATCGAGGCCTGCCGGGCCGGGCCCTGGCCTTGGCCGGCCTGCAGGATCTGCCCCAGGATCACTTCGGACACGCGGGACGCCTCGACGCCGGCGCGATCGATCGCCGCCTTGATCGCGACCTTGCCGAGTTCGTGGGCCGGCATGGTGCCGAATGCCCCATTGAATGCGCCAACCGGCGTGCGTACCGCGCCGACAATGACAATGTCGTCCTTCATGGGAGGTCCTTTCGGGTCATGGATTTATTAATCGCGGGACTGCCGCAGCTTCATTGATATATGTCATAAGGAGGCGACGGGCGCTCGACAAGACGGACGGAAGCGGCATTGCTGCCATGCCAAGCATGCCTGCTAAGCGTGCCTGGCCGCCCGGTCTTTGAATGGAGCCCGTTGCGCCGAAGACTAAGGCCTCGCCGGCTGTGTCACAAAACGGTAGCAGCGCCCGTAGAAACCGCCTATTTTGATGGCAAAACCGCGCGGTCGTGTCCCATGTCCCAGACCACCACCAAGTCCGCAGAGCCGGTGACGATCAAAAAGTACGCCAACCGGCGGCTCTACAACACCGGTACGAGCACCTACGTGACGCTCGAAGACCTCGCCGCCATGGTCAAGACCGGCGAGGATTTCGTCGTCTATGATGCCAAGACCGGCGAGGATATTACCCGCTCGGTGCTCACCCAAATCATCTTCGAGCAGGAGAACAAGGAAGGCCAGAATCTGCTTCCGATTGCGTTTCTGCGGAAGCTCATTCGCTTTTACGGCGACAGCATGCAGATGCTGGTTCCGCGCTATCTGGAAGTCTCCATCGAGTCGCTGACCCGCGAGCAGGAAAAATTCCGCGAGCAGATGGCGCAGGCGTTCGGGGTGGGCGCGTTCCCCTCGCTCGAGGAGCAGGTGCGACGGAATATGGAGATGTTCGAACGCGCCTTCGCCATGTTTGCGCCGTTTGCCCGGCGCGAGAGCCAGGCCGCCGAGGCCGCGGCGGAATCGGGCAAGGCCGCGCCCAAGGAAGCGCCCCAGGGCGGCGACATCGACGATCTCAAGCGTCAGCTCGATGAAATGCAGAAAAAGGTCGATCGGCTGTCGGAAAAAAACGCCGGCGGCGAACGGTCGGAATAGTCGAAACTTACGACTGTCATTGCGAGCCAACGGGTCCGGCCCGAAGTGGCCGGCCCGATAACAGGCTCCGCGAAGCAATCCAGGCTTTGTGCGGCTCAATCTGGATTGCTCGTCGCAATGACGGTCAAGGATATTGTCCCGCCTGCGCTCCACGGGACTATTTCAGTAGCGCAACCAGATCGGCTCGATCGATCGATGTCCACGCCGCGCGCGCCGCGGCAAGGTGGCGGTCGCGGTCCTCGCCGTCAGTGGTCGCGGCTAGCCGCCGATGTGTCTGACCGATGCTATAAGGCTCGGGGATCCGCTCATAAAGATTCAAGGCTTCGAGATAGCTGCCATGCGCCGCCTCGTGGTCGGAGCGCGCAAGCGCGATGTCGCCGAGACCCTGGATGCAATTGGCCTCGCCGAGGATGTTGCCGACCTGCCGGTAGAGCGGCAGCGCCTGCTCAAAGGCCTTGCGCGCCGCCTCGTAGTTGGAGCGCTTAAACGCGATGTCGCCGAGACCCTTGATGCAGTTGGCCTCGCCGAAGATGGCGCCGACCTGCTGGTAGAGCAGCAGCGCCTGCTCGCAGGCCTTGCGCGCCGCCTCGTGGTCGGAGCGCGCAACGATGTTGCCGAGACGCTCGATGCAGTTGGCCTCGCCGAGGATGTTGCCGACTTGCCGGTGGAGCGGCAGCGCCTGCTCAAAGGCCTTGCGCGCCCACTCGTGGTCGGAGCGTTCAAGCGCGATGTTGCCGAGACGCTCGATGCAGTTGGCCTCGCCGAGGATGTCGCCGACCTGCCGGTAGAACGGCAGCGCCTGCTCGTAAGCCTTGCGCGCCGCCTCGTGGTCCGAGCGCGCAAGCGCGATGTCGCCGAGACTCTTGATGCAGTTGGCCTCGCCGGGGATGTCGCCGACTTGCCCGTAGAGCGTCAGCGCCTGCTCGTAGGCCTTGCGCGCCGCCTCGTGGTCTGAGCGGTCAAGCGCGATGTCGCCGAGACTCTCGATGCAGGTGGCCTCGCCGAGGATGTTTCCATTTGTCGCGCAAGCCGTAGCCAGTTCGCGGATGGTCAACGGCGAGCCGAGGCCTGTTAATCGCATAGTCACCGCGATTCCGTAAACCGCTGAAAGGGCCGCTTTCAAATCTTCGTTCGAGAGTGCGGCTCTTTGGGCCGCGTCAAGATTAGGCAATTCAGCAGCGAGCCGCTGCACGGAGCCCGCGCCCTCGGCCTTGCCGATGCGACTACCGTGATCCCGTGCCAGGGCAAGAAAATGATGGCGCCAAAGAGCGGCGTCCTCCTCGGCGGGTGGGTGCTGCCGCCGAGCGTGATCGCGCACTGGCGGCAGCAGGTCGAGCCGTCCGCCGCGCTCGAAGGCGAGCCCGCAAGAGAGCAGTCCATGCCAGGCCTCGAAGGCCTCATTGCCGAGCAATGCGTTGAGGTCGTCCGCGCCGATTCCGGCCGGGAGTTGTCCAAGGATGCTAAACAGGCGCCGCCCGGCAGCGCCGAGCCGGCGCGAGTTGAACGACAGCTCCAGCGAGATGTCGAGCGAGGTCAGGCGCGATGGCTCGACTCCGCGCCGTTTGGCAAGAGCGCTGCCGATCCGCCGCCACTCGTCGAGGACTGCGTAAAGCGTATCGTGGGCCGTTGCCTCTTGTGCCGTCAGTTCGACGGCGAGCGGGATGCCGCCGAGTTCCTTAAGCAGTGGTTCAAGAGCCGGGTCCTCCGGCTTGATCTTCTGGGCAATGTCAAGGAATAGCTCGCGGTCATGCGGCCATTCCAGCGGATGCATGGTCTTTTGCCGCGTCCAGCGCAGTCCGCCCGGCGGCTCGTTGCCGCGAACGGAGGCGAGAATCGCAAGGCTCGGCACACGATGCAGGTGCCCCAAAAGCGCTTCAATCTCGCCTCGCGCACCGTCCCACGGCGTCTCCAGGTTGTCGAGAACGAGCAGTCCTGGGGCGCGGCCGAGAAAGTCTAGCGCGACGTCGAAGCCGGCGGTCGCGGGGTCGAGCCCGAGCGCAGTTACGATGGCAACCCTGAAAGTTTGTGCATCGGTCGCCGTCTCCAGCTCGACGAACCAGCGCCGGTCGCCGAAACGACTCACGACGGCTGGCTCGCTCGCGGCCTCCCGCGTGAGCGTCGTCTTGCCCATGCCGGGCCCGCCAAGGATGAGAATCGAAGCCGACGACGAAGCGGCCGTCAGCGCGCTAACAACTGATTTGAGGTCTTCATCTCGTCCAATGCAACGCGGGGGTTTCGCCGGCAGGGACGGCAAAGCCGGACCAAGCGCCGGTCCATCCGACATTTGAGTTCGCGCGGCGTGGTATTTGTCCGTCAGTTCGGCTTTCCATTCGGCGTAGTCCTCGTTGACGCCGAATAGGACCAACAGGATCGCATGGAAATCAGCCGGACTGGGGAGCGTTGCGCCGTTGCGCCAATTGCGGATGGTCCTCTCGCCTTTTGCTGGCTCACTACTCTTGTCGCCGACGCTGTTGGCAAAGTCCTTGTTTCCCCAAGGCACGCCTTTTTTCGCTTGCAGGCCGTCTGGGCGCGTGCCGCGCTCCAATTGCCAGTCCAGCAACTGGCCGAAAGTCCGTCCTTGTTCAGGGACCGTTTGCATTCCTCTCTTTGAGGCCATCTCCCTGCCTCTTGGCTAGCGGGTTTCCGCTCCGTTTCCGCCGATTTGCCGCCCGCTTTCCCGAGGGGACAACCACCAGACGTCGGAGGTGCAGAGGTTTCCCGTAAAATATGAATCTTACGCGACCGACAACTGAAAAGGGAGTCGGTAAATGTCAACTCTCAGCCTCTTTTCCGAATATCTGAATGCCGTCTACGGCCTTTTGGCGCCACTCGCTGGATTGCTGGACCCGATGAGCACACTCTACGGCTTGCTCGCCGGTACTTACGGTACAGCCGCCGCCGCCGCGAGTCGGAACGACCACGCTCTGCTGGCACGCTGTTATGTGGCCAGCGCGCTGTTGCACGGGCTGATCGGAGTCTGCCACCACCTGCACTACTGACCAACCGCCATTACTTTGCCGATTATTCGAATGTGCTGGAGTGCAGCGACGGCCACTCGATGACGGCGAGAGTCTTACGCCCCGCGGTCGGTTTCGATCTCGAGGCGGCGCTGCGCGCTGCGGATGCTGACGATGAATCCGGCGAGCACATCGACGAGCGCGATGATCATCAGCAGAAAGAATGTCGAGGTGCCGGCCTGCCGCACCAGCAGAAATTCGACCAGCATGGCGATGAACAGCGCCATCGCCAGGACGTGGTCCATGATCGACCGCATTCCCATGCGCGTCGATTTGATGATTTCGATCCAGAGCAGGAAAATGGAAAACGCGAGGAGCAAATCCTCGAAGGTCAGCACCCAATTCTCGCCGGACATCATGTGCACGGTGGTGACCGGGGCGGTCCAGGCCACCCCGGGCGTGAGAAACGCGATCATGTTGTAAATGGCGAAAGGAATGAGGAGCAGCGGAAAGCCAAGAACGAACATGGCGCGCCCCCCGGCCGAGGTTCTAGGCCTCGGTCTTCTTCTTCAGTACCTGCCGCCCGCGATACATGCCGCTCTTGAGGTCGATGTGGTGGGGACGGCGCAGCTCGCCGGAATCCTTGTCCTCGATGTAGGTCGGGCGCTTGAGCGCATCGGCCGAGCGGCGCATACCGCGCCGCGACGGCGATGTTTTCCTCTTCGGCACGGCCATAGGTCGTTCTCCTCTTCAACTTCGTCATTCCGGAGCGCAACCTTTGGGGCCGATCTCGGGTAAACCCGAGTTCGGTGGCACCCCGGAATGGCGAAAACGCGGCTTATAAAGCAACGCCTTGCCGTGCGCTAGGGGCCCCGGGCGCGGATACAGGCATCGAGCGCCGGATGGGCGGCCGCGCGGCGCTCATAGAGGCCGGCGAGCCGACGCACCAGCGCGCTCGGCGCCCGGGCGCTGCGGCGGACCGGGTTCGGCAGGATGGCGGCGAGCTCCGCCGCCTCGCGCGCCGTCAGGTCGCGCGCCGGCTTGCCGAACGCCCAGCGCGCCCCAGCCTCGGCGCCGAACTGGCCGTTGGGACCCCACTCGGCGATGTTGAGATAGATTTCCAGGATCCGCCGCTTCGGCAGCACCAGGTTGATCCATATCGCGAGCGGGATTTCGAGCGCCTTGCGTACAAAACTGTGCCCGGGCCAGAGGAACAGGTTCTTGGCCGTCTGCTGCGTGATCGTCGAGGCGCCGCGTGCTTCCTCCATATCGCCGGCTTGCTCGAAGGCCTCGCGCATGGCGCCGAGGTCAATCCCGTGATTGCGGCAGAAGCTGCCGTCTTCGGCGACGATGACGGCAAGCGGCAGCACCGGCGCGATGCGGTCGAGCGGGAGGGCGACGCGCTCGACACGAGCTCCCGTCGCCCAGCGCCACAGCATCGGCGTCGAGACCGGCTGGATGAACCGATAGAACGGGGCGATCAAATACGGCAGAACCAGCAGGGTCAGAAGAATGATGCCCAAGAAGAGAAGGAGACGGCGCAGGGCTGCCGGCATGGGAGATCGCACACTACGTGCGCTTTAGTTGCGCGCATAGCCGATGAGCGGCTTCTTCTTGCGTCCGAGCAGGATGAGAATCATCGCCAATATCCCGAGCACGACCCAAGCAGGCACATGGTCGAAAATTGCCTGCAGATAGGGGTCCCAAGCCCACGTCGCTTTCTGCTTCACCCACTCTTCCACCCGGTTTAGGCTGTTCTGGTCGATGTCAGCCCAGACCTCGCCAACCTTGTAGTAAACCAGGTGCTGGTTGGCGATCGACTTGGTCCCGTCATAGACAAAGAAGACGAAGGCGGTCGCCAGCAAGCACAGGCCGACGAAACGAAGCAGAAATCTGATCATGGCTATGCCGGCAGGCTTTGGGGGCGGGCTAACCTGCAGCAATTACTCTGCCGCGCCGGCTTATTCAATGCGTGGCGCCTGCGGCGCTTTTTTGGACACCCGTCATGCGCCACCGATCACTTGAGTATAGGCCACCGCTTCCGCTAACGTCACTCGCCCCCGCATTCGACGACCGCGCCCGCCGCGCCTCATCAGCAAGGAATTGAAATGGCATCGAAAACCGGCGACCGCACGCAGCGGCCGACCTTTACCGACCAGGAGGCGCTGCTGTTTCACAGCCAGGGCCGGCCTGGAAAGCTCGAAGTTGTGGCGACCAAGCCGATGGCGACCCAGCGCGACCTGTCGCTCGCCTACTCGCCGGGCGTCGCCGTGCCGGTGCTGGCCATCGCCGAGGACGAAAGCCGCGCCTACGACTACACGACCAAGGGCAATTTCGTCGCGGTGATCACCAACGGCACCGCCATTCTCGGCCTCGGCAATCTCGGCGCGTCGGCGGCAAAGCCGGTGATGGAGGGCAAGGCCGTCCTCTTCAAGCGTTTCGCCGACATCGACTCGATCGACCTCGAAGTCTCCTCCGAGGATCCCGACGAAATCATCAATTGCGTGAAACTGCTCGGCAAGAGCTGGGGCGGCATCAATCTCGAGGACATCAAGGCGCCGGAATGCTTCATCATCGAGCAAAAGCTGCGCGAGCTTCTCGATATTCCCGTCTTCCACGACGACCAGCACGGCACCTCCATCATCGCCGCCGCCGGACTGATCAACGCGCTCCAAATCACCGGCCGCGAGATCGAGAATACCAAACTGGTCTGTAACGGCGCCGGCGCCGCCGGCATCGCCTGCCTCGAACTTCTCCGCGCCATCGGCTTTCGCCCGGAAAACCTCATCCTCTGCGACACCAAGGGCGTGATCTACCAGGGCCGCACCGCGGGCATGAACCAGTGGAAATCGGCCTATGCGATCAAGACTTCGGCGCGCACGCTGGCCGAGGCATTCGAGGGCGCCGATGCGGCCTTCGGACTCTCGGTCAAAGGTGCTTTCACCCCGGCTATGATCAAGTCGATGGCGGCAAATCCGATCATCTTCGCCTTGGCCAATCCCGACCCGGAAATCACCGCCGAGGAGGTGGCGAAGGTGCGCGACGACGCCATCATGGCCACCGGCCGCTCCGACTATCCCAACCAGGTCAATAATATTCTCGGCTTCCCGTTCATTTTCCGCGGCGCCCTCGACGTGCGCGCCACCACCATCAACATGGAGATGAAGATCGCGGCGGCGCACGCGCTGGCCGAGCTGGCGCGCGAGGACGTCCCCGATGAAGTCGCCGCCCTCTACGGGGCGCGGCCGAAATACGGCCCCGACTACATCATCCCGGTGCCGTTCGATCCGCGGCTGATCTCGCACATTCCGCCGGCGGTGGCGAAGGCGGCGATGGATTCCAAGGTGGCGCGGCGCCCGATCGTCGACATGGAGGCCTATCGGCAGCAATTGCGCAGCCGGCTCGATCCGATCGCCGGCGTGCTGCAGCGGGTGTTCGAACGGCTGCGCCGGCAACCGAAGCGCGTCGTCTTTGCCGAGGGCGAAGAGGAGCAGGTGATCCGCGCCGCGGCAAGCTTCGTGCACCAGGAGCTCGGCACCGCGCTCCTGGTCGGCCGCGAGGCGCGCGTGCGGGAAACCGCCGAGGCGCTCGGCGTCGAGCTCGGCAGCGGCATCGAAATCATCAACGCGGCTCTGTCGTCGCGCAATGCCGCTTATTCCGCCTATCTGTACGAGCGGCTGCAGCGCCGCGGTTTCCTGCAGCGCGACTGTCAGCGCCTGATCAACCAGGACCGCAATCATTTCGCCTCCTGCATGGTGGCGCTCGACGATGCCGACGCCATGGTCACCGGCGTCACGCGCAATTTCTCGGTGGCGCTGGAAGACGTGCGGCGCTGCATCGATCCCAAGCCCGGCCACCGCGTGATCGGCGTTTCGCTGGTGCTGGCGCGCGGCCGCACCGTGCTGGTCGCCGACACGGCGGTTACCGAGATGCCCGACGCCGCCGATATTGCCGACATTGCCGTCGAGGCGGCGCGCGTGGCGCGCGCGCTCGGCTATGAGCCGCGGCTGGCGCTGCTGGCCTTCTCGACCTTCGGCCATCCGCCCGGCGAGCGCTCGCAGCGCGTGCTGGAAGCCGTTCAGCTTCTGGATCAGCGCCGCGTCGATTTCGAATATGACGGCGAGATGGCCGCCGACGTGGCGCTGAACATGGAGCTGCGCGAGGCCTATCCGTTCTGCCGTCTGTCCGGGCCGGCCAATGTGCTGATCATGCCGGCGTTTCACTCGGCGTCGATCTCGACCAAGCTGTTAAGGGAGCTCGGCGGCGCCACCGTGATCGGTCCGATGCTGGTCGGGCTCGATCGCTCGGTGCAGATCGTTCCGCTCTCCGCCAACGACGCCCAGATCGTCAACATGGCGGCGCTCGCCGGCTATAACGTCAGCGGGTAAAGGTCTTATCGCGCCTTAAGCGCTACGCGAAAATCGCAACGGCCGATTCACGAGCCCGAAACCACTCTCGGCTAGCTTGGCCGCATGCTCTCGCCCCTTGCGCCCGAGCCGCCGCTTGCGCTCGACATCCGCGGCCTCGCCAAGCGCTTCGAGCGCCCCGCGGTCGACGGTCTCGACCTCGCGGTGCGGGAGGGCGAGTTTTACGCGCTGCTCGGCCCGAACGGCGCCGGCAAGACCACGACGTTACGCATGATCGCCGGGCTGCTTCGCCCCGATGCCGGCTCGATCCATGTCGCCGGCATCGACGCGCTGGCCGACCCGGTGGCGGCGAAACGGGTGACGGCGTGGATTTCCGACGAGCCGATGATCTACGACAAGCTCACCCCGCGCGAATATCTCGCCTTCGTCGCCGGCCTTTGGCAGGTCGAGCCGGCGCTCGCCGAAACCCGCGCGCAGGAGCTCTTGGCCTGGCTCGGCCTGACAGCGAACGCCGACGAACGCTGCGAGAGTTTCTCCAAGGGCATGCGCCAGAAAGTGGCGCTCGCCGGCGCGCTGGTGCACGAGCCGCGCGTGATCATTCTCGACGAGCCGCTCACCGGCCTCGACGCCGGCTCGGCGCGGCAAGTCAAAAGCGTGCTGCGCGAGCGAGCGCGCGCCGGCGGCACCGTCATCATGACCACGCACATTCTCGAAGTCGCCGAACGCATGGCCGACCGCATCGGCGTCATCGCCCACGGCAAGCTTGTGGCCGAGGGCACGCTCGACGAGCTGCGCCGCCAGGCCGCCAACAACGGTCATGACGCCAGCGGCGGCATCGGTGGCGGCGCCAGCCTGGAAGACACCTTCCTGGCGCTGGTCGCCGCGCCGGCGGCCGCGTGAAGCTTTCGGCGCAATGATCCAGCCCGGCACCGCGGCGTGGTTTGCGCAGCACGAATCGCGGCTCGCGTGGCGCGATTGGCTGTCGATGATGACCGCGGGCCGCCGCGAACGCCGGCGCCGCGTGGCGATCGGCATCGCCATCTTCGTCATCGTCATGCATGCCGTCGCCTACTCGGTGGTCGGCTCTTTCGCCGCCGCGCCGCTCGACCAACGCATGCTGGTCGGCATCACCGTCACCGTGCTGCTGTCGTGGCTCCTGATGGTGTCGCAGGCGATGGAGTCGATGACCCGCGCCTTCTATGCCCGCGCCGATCTCGATCTCATCCTGGCGTCACCGGTTGCCTCGCAGAAGGTTTTTGCAGTGCGCATCGCCACGGTGGCGCTGTCGGTGGCGATGATGGCGCTGCCGCTCGCGGCGCCGTTCATCGACATGCTGGCGGTGCGCGGCGGCGCCCGCTGGCTCGGCGCGTACGGCGTGATCGCCGCCATGGGCGCCGCGGCGGCTGCGCTCGCGGTGGCGCTGACCGTGGCGCTGTTCCGCGCCATCGGCCCGCGGCGCACGCGGCTGGTGGCGCAAATTGTCGCCGCCGTGATCGGCGCCGGCTTTGTCATCGGGCTGCAGGTGGCGGCGATCCTGTCCTACGGGACGTTGTCGCGGGGAAGCGTGCTGCAGTCGGACGCCGTGCTGGCGCTGGCGCCGGATGCGGCGAGCCTCTTGTGGTGGCCGGCGCGCGCCGTCGCCGGCGACGGCGTCGCGCTCCTGGGCGTGCTCGCCGCGAGTTTGTTGCTGCTCGGCGGCGCCATCGCAATCGTAGCGCCGCGCTTCGGCGACTATGCGATCGCGGCGGCGGGCGTCGATAGTTCGCCGGCAAGCCGCAAGCGGAGGCCGGCGGCGTTTCGCGCCAGCTCGCCGCGAAGCGCGCTCCGCCGCAAGGAATGGCTCTTGCTGCGCCGCGACCCCTGGCTCGTCTCGCAAACCCTGATGCAGATGCTCTATCTGGTGCCGCCGGCCGTGCTGCTGTGGCGCGGCTTCGCGGCCGGGGGCAGCGCCTTCAACTTGCTCGTGCCGGTGCTGGTGATGGCGGCGGGCCAGCTGGCCGGCGGCCTCGCCTGGCTCACCATTTCCGGTGAAGACGCGCCCGACCTTGTCGCCACCGCGCCGGTCACCGTGCGCTCGATCCTGCGCGCGAAAATCGAGGCGGTGCTCGGCATCATCGCGCTCGTCTTCGCGCCGCCCGTTTTTGCGCTCGCCGTCGCCTCGCCCTGGCATGCGCTGGTTACCGCTGGCGGCATCGTCATCGCCGCCTCGTCGGCGACCGCGATCCAGCTCTGGTTTCGCAGCCAGGCCAAGCGCAGCCAATTTCGCCGGCGCCAGGTTTCTTCCCGCGTCGCCACCTTCGCCGAAGCCTTTTCCTCGATCGCCTGGGCCGCCACGGCGGCGGTCGCCGCTGTCAATCTGTGGCTCGCCATCGCGCCTGCGTTGATGGCGCTCGTCGTTCTCGCCGGCGCGCGGTATCTGAGTCCGCGCCAAAGCGCGTGAGGGGCCTTTACTTCGTCATTGCGAGCGCAGCGAAGCAATCCAGTCTTTGAAACCGCCAAGGTCTGGATTGCTTCGTCGCTTTCGCTCCTCGCAATGACGAACTACCGCGCGGCGATGAGCAGAATGACGATCTCGCCGACCTGCTCGACCGCGCCGAGCACGTCGCCGGTCTGCCCGCCGATTTGCTTGATGCTCAGTCGCGCCATCAGCGCGATGACGACCGCGAGCACGATCGCCGCCGCGATCGCATGCGCAACGCCAAGCCCGCCGACCAGCGCGACAAGTCCCAAAGCGGCGGCGATGGCGGCGCGCGCTCCCTGCGGCTGGCCGACATCGGCCGACAGCCCGTCGCTGCGCGCCGGCGCCACAAAGAACATCAGCACCGGCATGGCCGCGCGCGCGGCGCAATGCGCCGCGATCAAGGCCGCCGCCACCAGTCCCGGGTCGTCGAGGCTCGCCAGCGCGCTCGCGCGCAGCAGGATCGACAGCGCCAGCGCGCAGACGCCATACGTGCCGGTACGGCTGTCGCGCATGATGTCGAGTTTTTGCTCGCGGGTCTTGCCGCCGCCGAAGCCGTCGGCGGTATCGGCGAGGCCGTCCTCATGCAGGCAGCCGGTCGCTGCCAAGGTCGCCGCGACGGCGAGCGCCGCGGCCGACCATGACGGCAGTCCCAGCCGGTACGCCAGCGCGTAGACCACCGCGCCGATGATGCCGACGATGAAGCCGGCGACCGGCAGCGCCCACACCGCCTGCGCAATCGCAGGCCCGCTGATCGGCACGGCGCGCGGCAGCGGCAGCCGCGTCGAAAAGGCAATGCCGGTCGTGAGCTCGCTCAGCCGCTCCGCGGCCCACGGCCGCCAGTCATCCGAGAAATGGGGCGATGTCATTGTTGATCCTCGGTGTCACGCGTGCTGGCCATGGCCGTATGATACTTCGTCATTGCGAGCGCAGCGAAGCAATCCAGTCTTTTGAGCCACCAAGGTCTGGATTGCTTCGTCGCTACGCTCCTCGCAATGACGAGTTATGCCAGCTCGCCAAACAAGTCCTTCCAAGTTGGGTTCAACGCCTCGATCAAGGCCAGCTTTTTCTGTCTGGAGCCACCTTTGATTTGCTTTTCCCGAGCAATGGCATTTGGCATCGTGGCATGCGTCTCGTACCAAACAAGCATCTTGCATCCGTATTGCTTGGCGAAACCGGCAACATTGCCGGCACGATGCAACCACGCGCGCTGAGGCAGATTCGATGTCACGCCGGTATACAATGTGCCGTTCCGCCGGTTCGCGATAATGTAAACGGCGGGCTGTCTCATTGCCTATCCCGGCCATTGCCGTTTATCCTTGTCATTGCGAGCCAACGGGTCCGGCCCGAAGTGGCCGGCCCGATGACAGGCTCCGCGAAGCAATCCACTCTTTTGGACTGCAAAGGTCTGGATTGCTTCGTCGCTGTCGCTCCTCGCAATGACGAGGTCTAAGAAGGAATCGCCGATGACCGACTTTACCACGTTCTCCGACCTGCGCGCCGCCTGCCTCGATCTGCCGAGCGGACATCCGGCCGCCAGCGCCGCCGTCGCCCAGCGCGAGGACATGCTGACCAAGCCGCCGAAAAGCCTCGGCCGGCTGGAGGATCTGGTCGCCTTCCTGGCGCATTGGCAGGGCCATGCGCCGCCGCGGCTCGACCGCGTCGACGTGCTGGTCTTCGCCGGCAATCACGGCGTCGCCGCGCAGGGTATTTCGGCCTATCCGGCCGAGGTCACCGTGCAGATGGTGGCGAATTTTTCGACAGGCGGCGCCGCGATCAATCAGCTCGCCCGCACCGCCGGCGCGAGCCTGCGCGTCATTCCGCTCAAGCTCGACGAGCCGACCGCCGATTTCACCGCGGCGCCGGCGCTGAGCGAGCGCGACTTCCTCGCCGCGGTGACCGCCGGCTATGAGGCGGTGGCGCCGGACGCCGATCTCGTCTGCCTCGGCGAGATGGGCATCGGCAACACCACGGCGGCGGCGGCGATCGCGGCCGCCTTGTTCGGCGGCGGCGGCGCGCGCTGGGCCGGCCGCGGCACCGGCGTCGACCACGACGGCCTCGACCGCAAGCGCGCCGTGATCGATCGCGCGCTCGGCCATCACGCCGGCTTGCTCAACGACCCGCTGCGCGTTGCCGCGGCGCTCGGCGGCCGCGAGCTCGCCGCCATTCTCGGCGCCGCCTTGGCGGCGCGGCGCCACAACATTCCGGTCCTGCTCGACGGCTTCGTCTGCACCGCCGCGGTGGCGCCGCTTCATAAGCTGCGCGCCGACACGCTGGCGCATGCGCTCGCCGCGCACGTCTCCGCCGAGGCCGGACACCGCATGCTGCTCGATGAACTTGGGCTTGAGCCGCTCGTCGATCTCAACATGCGGCTCGGCGAAGCCTCCGGCGCCGCCTTGGCGGTGCTCATCCTCCGCGCTGCGCTCGCCTGCCACACCGGCATGGCGACCTTCGCCGAGGCCGGCGTCTCCGACAAGCCGGCCGATGATGCGGCCGAGCCGAAGGCGGCGGGGTAGTTAGGCGGATTGTGCCCCGCTAAAAAGGCTATGTGGTTGATCCGTCCAATCCGAGTTTCAAGCGAGCGGTCACATGAAATTTCTGAAATCGAAAACGCTGTCTACAATGGCTGGATTCTGCTGAATGATGTCTGCGAACGCTTTGGAATAAACGAGTGTGACAGGAAGTTTTTTATAAAGCGTATTGTTATTCCAATCCATTTTTGTAAGCCCCATGATACCGGCGCATGTGTCGTGCCATCCACCTGCGCCCGTAAATCGACGGACGAGAATCGGTGATGGGGTCGGCTTGAGCGCCCCTTCTTTGTAGATGTTATATGACGAATTGTTTAAATTTACCCCTTGGACGCTTCCTTGCGTCCACAGTAACGCTTCATTTGGTTCAATTGGAACATAGGTCCCGCGTTCGACCGGATATCCGTAAGCCTTGGGCGGCTTCGCGGCGTCAAATCGTATTCCTTTCCAATTGACGCGTTTAACAAGCTGAACAAGCTCGACCTCCGTGCCATCGGGAAAACTATCGAGCGCGCCGAGGATTTCTTCTTCCCTGAACGCCGTATTTTTATGGACAGTAACCTTCCTTGGCAATTTTCCGAAATAACCGCGCTGATAGATTTCAAGGCTGCGTGAGAGGACCGACTGCATCTCATAATATGAGAGATATGGATTCCTACTCTTGTCCTGCGTGAATTCGCGGGTGTCATAGGCAACAAACCGAAATCCGGTCCCGTCGGGATCGAAGACCTGACTGCAACACGTGGTATACTCTGCCCCGGAGGGAAGCGGTTTCATGGCGTAGCTAATGCCGATGTACGCTTCCTCGGGATTGAGTCCGGTAAGAGCCGATCCAAGAAGATGTTGAGTCGGATGAATCGGTTGTGATTCCTTGATGGGTGCTTTGATTCGCACAGGAGCACCCGATGTGGAAGCCCGAACACCGCCGCGCGGCCGCGCGGCCCGGCC
>JBEKIC010000044.1:0-33982 GCA_050011955.1 Xanthobacteraceae bacterium | reverse complement strand
TTAGAGGCCGTTTCGAAATTGCTTGTCAGGCGTGCAGCTCGTCGAGCAAGGCCCGACAATATCGGCCCGTAGTGTTTATTACCGCAATGCAGCGATTCGGTGGCTGGCTGGGGCGCCAGGATTCGAACCTGGGAATGGCGGAATCAAAATCCGCTGCCTTACCACTTGGCTACGCCCCAATGCACCGTCGGATTGCCGCCGGCCGGGGCCGGTGGGAGGCGCAACATAGCGGCGCCGCCGTCACCGATCAACGTTGGCCGCGAAAGGTCCCCGAGGCGGTCGCCGGCGCCTATCCGGGGCGTTTTGCATCATACGACGGCAATGGCATCTTTAGCTTCTTGGCGAGCATGATGTGCAATTCGACCTCGCGCATCCCGGAGCGGCCGAACGACACCGGCGGCAACTCTTCGACGGATTGGAAATATGGCCGCAGGCGCGTCTCCTTATCCGGGGTGATCGTGCGGCCGATGATCAGAGCGTCACGGCCGAGTAATGATCTCGGGTCGGAGCCGAAGGCGAAGTTCTTGGCCTCGGTCAAATCGCCGAACACGGTGACCGGCAACGCGCCGTCGAGCGCCTGGTCGATCCTGCCGGCATCCATCCAGTTCGGCGCAACGATGAACATGTTGCCGTCGAGATAGCCGCGCGCCTTGAGCTCGGCGTGGAGCGGCGTCCACGCGATCGCCTCGACCGTCGGGTCGCCATGCGCGAAGGCGGCGGGAAACAACAGCTTGCCGTAGCCGGTCGCCGCGTGGCCAACGGCGATCGCCGCCAGCACGACCAATAACGCCGCAGAGGCGATCGCCCAACGGCGCGGCGCCGCCCGCTTGCCGGCGAGGCCGTCGAGATAAGCGCCAAGGATCGGATAGAGCATCAGCCAGCCGGACATTGGCCAATGCGGCAGGCCTCGGTCGCCCCACAGCGGAGTGATTGTGAAAGACACGATCGTCGGCAGGCCGAGGCAAAGGCAGTACCACGACCGGTCCTGCCGGCGTCCGGCGCGCAAGGCCTGCCACACCGCAATCGCCAGCGGCACGAAGATCCAAGGCAGGATCCAGACCGCTTGGCCCGCGGCATTGGCGAGCGCATTGCCGATGTGCAGCCCGCCTTTCGCCAGACCGCGGCCGCCCTGATAGGCGAAGGAGACCCAGCCGTGCTGTGCATTCCAGATCAGGACCGGCGAAAAAATCGCCAGCGCGATGAGCGCTCCGGCCCACGGCGCGGGATGGAGCAGAACGCGGCGACGGCCGGGGACGGTCACGAGATAGAGTAAGAGCCCGAAGCCGAACAGCACCGCCTGATATTTCGCCAGGCTTGCCAGTCCGATGCAAATTCCGGCGAGAATCCAGACGCGCCATGGCGAGGGAGCGGCGGTGGCAGGAAAGAACGCATTCGCCAACGTCAGTGCCGCGGCGAGAAGAAAGAAAATGAGCGGGCCATCGGGAACGATCCAGCCGCCGGCGGAAAGCGTGAAGAACGCCGACAGGTTGAGCGCCAAAACCGCCCAGACGCCGGCCCAGGCGCCAAACAGCCGGCGCGTGAGCAGATAAAGGAGCCACGACGAGCCGGCGAATAAAAGTATGAACGGCAGCCGCAGCGCACGGCCGTCGCCGACGAGCGGCATGAACGCGTGCGCGATCCAATAATGCAGCGGCGGGTGGTCGAAATAGGAGAGCTCAAGCTCGCGCGCATTGGCGACCGCATAGCTTTCGTCGACGCCGAGGCCGAGCGCCGTCGCCAAGACGAGCCGGAAGCCGAGAAAAACGATGATCAGCCCCAGCGCCATTGCGTCGGGGCTATAAGCCGAGAGCAAGGTCTTGCGCGATGCGCCGCTGTGCCAAGACTGCGAAACCATCGTCATCCCGGTAGGCGAGCATGGGATTATTGTAAAGCCGCGCCGAAACCGTCTCGATGCGCCCGGGCCGATATTTCGCGCTTTTGCCGGCTCTGGCGCGATCCCCCGCGTGTGCGCTTTGCCCTTTCCGGGCTCCGGCGTTCCGCCTAAGCTCTCTATAGGCAGCAGGGCTCACACCATATAATAAATCATGAGATGGCGGCGCCCGCCGCCGGCCGGTATCGGGCCCAGTCGCCGCTGCCGCGCCGGCCGATCCGTGCGCCGTTCAATCGCCGGGGAGGCTTACGGTGACCTATCGCGCTCCACTCGCCGACATGGACTTTGCGCTCAAATACGGCGCCGCGCTTCTGCCCGCGCTCGAGCAAGGCTTTTTCGGCGACCTCACCATGGATGACGTCGACGCGGTTTTGGCCGAAGCCGGCCGCATGGCTGCCGAAGTCATCGCGCCGCTCAACCGCGTCGGCGACCACGCCGGCACCACCTTCAAGGACGGCGTCGTCACCACCGCGCCCGGTTGGAAGGAGGCCTATGACGCCTGGCGCAAGGGCGGCTGGAACGGCTTGGCCTCGCCGGCGGAATGGGGCGGCCAGGGATTGCCGCAAGTGCTCAACGCCGCCTGCACCGAGATGTGGAACGCGGCGGCGATGGCTTTCAGCGTCGGGCCGATGCTCACGATGGGCGCGATCGATGCGCTCAACGCCCACGGCAGCGACGCGCTCAAGCGCGCCTATCTGGAAAAGCTCATCTCCGGTGAATGGACCGGGACGATGCAGCTCACCGAGCCGCAGGCGGGCTCCGACGTCGGCGCGCTGCGCACCCGCGCCGAGCGCGCCGGCGACGGCAGCTATCGCATCACCGGCCAGAAGATCTTCATCACCTACGGCGAGCACGACCTCACCGACAACATCATCCATTTCGTGTTGGCGCGGCTGCCCGACGCGCCGCCCGGCACGCGCGGCATTTCGCTGTTCCTGGTGCCCAAATTCCTGCTCAACGCCGACGGCTCGCCCGGCGCCCGCAACGACGTGCGCGCGCATTCGGTCGAGCACAAGCTCGGCATCCATGGCTCGCCGACCTGCACCATGATCTTCGGCGATCGCGGCGGCGCCACCGGCTTCATCGTCGGCGAAGAGAATGCCGGCATGGCCGCCATGTTCACCATGATGAACCGCGCCCGGCTTGCGGTCGGCCTGCAAGGCGTCGGCGTCGCCGAACGCGCCACGCAGCTGGCGCTCGCCTACGCACGCGAGCGCCGGCAAGGCCGCACTGCCGGCATGCCGGCGACCGAATCGGCGCCGATCATCGCGCAGCCCGACGTGCGACGCATGCTGCTGAGCATGCGCGCGCTGACACAAGCCGCGCGCACCATTTGTTATGCGACCGCCATGGCGCTCGATCGCGCCGAGCGCGGCGACGACAAGCCGGCGCGGCACGCGGCGCATGCGCGGGCCTCGCTCTTGACGCCGGTCGCCAAGGCGTTTTCCACCGATATCGGCGTCGAAGTGACCTCGCTCGGCGTCCAGGTGCATGGCGGCATGGGCTACATCGAGGAGACCGGCGCGGCGCAGCTTTATCGCGATGCCCGCATTACCCCGATCTACGAAGGCACCAACGGCATCCAGGCGATCGATCTCGTCACCCGCAAGCTGCCGCTGGCCGGCGGCGCGGTGATCGAAGGTTTTTTGGGCGAACTGCGCCGCATCGTCGAAGCGGTCGATGCGACCAACGATCCGGCGCTGGGCTGGACCGGCGTGCGGCTCGAGGACGCCGTCGACAGCTTGGCGCGCACCACCGCCTGGATGCTCGCGCATCTCGACAACGACACCGACCAGGCGCTGGCCGGCGCGACGCCCTATCTGCGGCTGTTCGGCGTCACCACCGGCGGCTGCATGTTGGCGCAGCAGGCGCTGGCCGCGCTTCGGCTCGGCGCCGACGGCGCGTCGCGCATCGCGCTGGCGCGGTTTTTTGCCGAGAATTTTTCCGTCCAGGCGGCGGGGCTCGAACGCACCGTGGTCGAAGGCGCGCCGGGCCTGATCGCCGCCGATGCGGCGCTGGCGCAATAGAATGTCGCGGCCATGTCCACGCTGTTGATCACCCATCCGGCCTGCCTCGATCACCTGACGCCCAGCGGTCATCCCGAGCGGCCGGACCGGCTGCGCGCCGTCGAGCGCGCGCTCGAGGCGGAAAAATTTCAATCGCTGGCGCGGGTCGAGGCGCCGATGGCGCCGTTCGAGATCATCGCGCTGTGCCATCCCATGGACTACATCACCGAGATTCGCGACGCGACGCCGGAGCAAGGCATGGTGCGGCTCGACGCCGACACCTCGATATCGCCGGGCAGCTTCGAAGCGGCGTTGCGCGCGGTCGGCGGCGCCGTGCACGCGGTCGATGAGGTTTTGAGCAACAAAGCCGCCAATGCCTTCGTCGCCACGCGGCCGCCCGGCCATCATGCCGAGACCGCGCGGCCGATGGGTTTTTGCTTGTTCGACAACGCCGCCATCGCCGCGCGCTATGCGCAGGATCGCCACGGCGTCGCCCGCGCCGCAGTCGTCGATTTCGACGTCCATCACGGCAACGGCTCGCAGGAGATTTTCTGGGCCGACCGGACGGTGATGTATTGCTCGACCCACCAGATGCCGCTGTTTCCCGGCACCGGCGCCGTGATCGAATCCGGCGAATACGAGACCATCGTCAACGCGCCGCTGCGGCCCGGCGACGGCGGCGATGAGTTCCGCGCCGCCTTCGAGAGCCGCATCCTGCCGCGGCTGCGCGAGTTTCAGCCGGAGCTGATCGTCATTTCCGCCGGCTTCGACGCCCACATGCGCGATCCGCTCGCCAACCTCAATCTGCTCGAGGCCGATTTCGCCTGGGCCACGCAAAAGATCATGGATGTCGCCGATCGCTACGCCGGCGGACGTGTGGTCTCGCTGCTGGAGGGCGGCTACGATCTGCAGGCGCTGGCCAGCTCGGCGGCTGCACATGTCACCGCGCTGATGCGGGGATAGCAGGACCGATCTGCTATAAGATGAAACGAGTCGGAGAGCCGCGCGATGGCGCAACAGAACAATCAAGCCAGCCAGAACGATAACCGAGATAACGGCGACGTCGGGCAATTGTCGTTCGAACGCGCCATCGAGGAGCTCGAATCGATCGTCAAGCGGCTCGAAGAAGGCAAGGTACCGCTCGAGGAATCCGTCGCCATCTACGAGCGCGGCGAAGCGCTCAAGCGCCGCTGCGAGGATTTGTTGCGGCAGGCCGAGGCGCGGGTGCAGAAGATCACGCTCGACGCCGCCGGCAATCCCACCGGCACCGAGCTGCTGGACGTGGAGTAGCACTTAGCCTCCCCTGCTTCGCTTCGCGGGGCGGCGCACCCTCGTTATTGCGAGCCAACGGGTCCGGCCCGAAGTGGCCGGCCCGATGACAGGCTCCGCGAAGCAATCCAGTCCCGCGATGAAAATTCTGGATTGCTTCGTCGCTCCGCTCCTCGCAATGACGAAATAAAATCCCGTTCTCGCGACGCGATGCGCGTCCTCGACTTCATCCCGCCCCGCGATAGCGGGGAGGGGGGACCGCGCACTTGCGCGGTGGGAGGGGCGTCGCTCGCAATATGATTTTCTGTGACGACAACGACGCGGCGAATTAGACGCCCCCTCCACCATGCTCCGCATGGTCCCCCTCCCCCGCTTTCGCGGGGGAGGATAAGCGAAACCGTTCTCGCGGCGCGATGCGCGCCCGAGGCATGCCGTACAACCGCATGATCCCGAAAAGTGGCTACCGGTTTTCGGACAAGATCATGCGCAAGAGACAGTCAAACACTCCGCTGAGCACCATCGCGTCACGCCTGAACCGGCGGTGGGACCGGTTTTTTGGCTCGATCATGCTCGGCGCACGTAAAACAAATAAAAGGAAGCAGAACGCCGCCAGGCGCATTTTTCCTTCAATGAGCCGCATCAGCGGATGCGGCGCGCACCTTAACGCGGCGCGCTCGCCTGACGGCGTTCCACCGCGGCACTTGTTGCAGCGAGCCAACGCCGCAACTCAGCTCCAGAACGCGCTTCCTGGGACGTGGTTACCGGCGGGCGTTATCCGCCGTCCCCTATCCCAGTCCAGCGACAAAGTCGCAGGCCGGTCGTAATGCCGGCCGGGCGTCTTCCCGTTAACCGCCCGGGAGCGGAGGTGACGAGCCCCTGCCCGCGGGAACCGCACTTGCCCCGTCAACCGGCGTCACCCGGCCGACGTCCTTTGCTGGGCAAGATTCGCTATTATGTAACGAGAATAGGGACGGATGTCAAGGACTAATGTCTCTATATTAGAGACAAAAGGCGGCCGGCGCAACCGCGACAAGCGGCCGGCGCGGAGGCGCCTCTTTGAGCCCCGGACATTTGACTCACGTCAAAGCGACTTGAGCTAAGGCGCCTTAGGGTCACCCGTGGCTCAGTCGACCGCGTATGAGCCGGGCGGCCTTGACCGAATCGAGATAGCTCCTAGGCACCTATTCGGCTCCGGTCCTGGCCGCCTTCTGTTTTCCATGACGAAATCCGAACCGTCACCACACTTGCTGGAAGCGGGATAACCGCCGCGCTAGCCCACGGCGGCGCTGCTCGGAGGCCGATACAACACGACCACAGTGCGCGAGCCGCAGCGCGGGCAGCGCAGCCGGCTTTCCAGCCGGGACAGCGGAAACGCCCTGCCCCGGGTCCACACCAGCGTTTCCATGTCGAGCTCCTTGCGGTAGTTGCACTCGCGGCTCGATTGCGAGCGCGGGCCGTCGGAGCGGCCGTAGCTGCAGCGGACGGTGACGCGCCAGCCGAGCGCAAAAGCGTCGCCGATGGACTCGACAGACATTGTTAAGGCTCTTGAATTTCGGCTCCCGGCGCGGCCGCAAGCCGGCTTGACTTTCCAGAACAAAAAGAGAACACTCTGCCGTCTGAGTCAAGGGGATTGAGACCATGGACCCGGACAAGAAAAGCGCCTGGCTGCGCCAGCTCGACGAGGAATGCCCGCATCAGGTGGTGCTGCCGCGGCGGCAATTGGCCGACGACAGCGAGATCATGAATTTCCTCCTCGCCTATGTCGGCAAGTTCGACATGTATGTCGAAGACGATTATGCGGCGTTCGTGCGCTATTGCTTCGAGGATCCGCTCGACGTGGAAATCTTTCGCGCCCGCTTCGAGCCGAAGCTCGATCGCTTCAAGCTGGCGGGGTGAGGACAATCCGGTTCATACGTAGCTGATGCACTCGCTATTTTGCGAAAGTCTTGCCCGCCATCGGATCATCATTTCGTCGAGAGTGCTGAGATGCAGACTTTCCCTGGCAACGGTCCGCAGAACTTTGCACATGCTGTAGACCTCGCCTTTCCGCGCTGAGTCGGTCACGTCAATCAGTTTCTGCACGGGATTAGCAGAACTCGTCGTAAGTTTTGAATCTATTTGACCCAAGAGTTTTGCGAGAGCAAACCGAAGCGAATCGGTACTCGTTGAATTGCAGCTTCCGGCCGCCAGAGCCGCAGGATTACACAAACGGTCGGGCAGCTCGGCATTGTCAAATACGGTTGTTAAATCGACAATCAGATTGGAATTTGAAAGAATGATCGACCCTGTTCGGCGGACATAGATCACGAGATTGCCGTCGTTTTGGGCAGTGCCAAAGAGGTCCGGAATGGAGATAACGATTCTACTATCGCTTGTTCCATCGTTTGCCTTGAGGGTATAGCCGACTGAAACCTGATTTTGTATTGTGCCAGCTTGCTGTAATGCGGTTTCGAAAGTTTGACTCGCCTGTTGTACGTTCTTACCTACGGTTCCTGTTAGACCGCCGGAGATCACACTCCATCCGGCTGCTGCGCTAACATCGCCAAACAGGGACATGAGATTTGCAACAAGGTTGAGGTTTTCAGCCGTCCCACCGATGACGCTAAACTTGATGACGAAATCATCGTACATGTCGTCTTTGCCGCCGCCACCATATTGTAGTAGCGGAAAGGTGGGACGCAATGTTGTGTCGAAATAACAGCCGTATCCAGGCGACGCCGGCGCTGCCGAGCTTGCTCCGACTCCTGCTGCGATGAGACCCGAGCCACTTGGCAAAAAGGAGACTTGAATTCCTGTCGTCCAGCGATATTGGACTTGTGCATTGACGACTATGACCGCCCCATTTGTTGTCCCAAATAGCGCCTTCAAAATATTGGCCAGGGTTGGCCGGGTCGCGCAGTTCGAATAATTCATTTTGAACTGAGGAACAATCTCCAGGGAATAGTAAAAATCATATTGACCAAGCTGTTGTTTTTGAGTTGATTTGAGGTTGTAGAATGCAATGTAGGTCGCGTCTGCGTCTTGAGGCTTGGCGACGGTTCCTGCCTGCCAATTACCCGCGCTGATATTTACGCCGCTACTGACTCTTAAGTTGTTGTCCAGGAGGACGGTCATTTGCGCGGCTGCTAATTGGATCGAACAAACAATCAGCGCAGCCGATAAGAAAATCCGCTTCATAGTTGCTCCTCCCAATTCCGAAGCGCTAATTCAATCTTCGGATGTATAAGGAGTCAATAGCTTAATTTTGTTACAGTCGTTGAGGGAGCAGAATGAGATCTTACTTCACCCGAAAGGTCTGCCCTACCTCGCTAATTCTCAGCCCTGCCGCCATCCGTGACGCGCTATAATGCGAGTCGCTGGAACTTGGTTTCTCGGGGTGCGCTCTCATGAACTACCAAACACTGGCCGTGTCCTTGGCCAACGGTGTCGCCGACGTGGTGTTGAATCGGCCCGACAAGTCGAACGCCATGAACCGGCAGATGTGGGACGATATCCGCAATGTGTTCCGCAAGCTTGACGAGACGCCGGAGGCCCGCGTCGCCGTCTTGAGCGGCGCCGGCAGAAATTTTAACGCCGGCATCGATCTGGCGATGCTGTCGCAGATTACCGATAGCGCCGGCGGCCGCGCCGCCCATCAGCGCGAAGAGCTGCGCCGCGTCATTCTCAATCTGCAGGACGTCATCACCAGCCTGGAAACCTGCCGCAAGCCGGTGCTTGCGGCGATTCACGGCGCCTGTATCGGCGGCGGCATCGATCTGATCTGCGCCGCCGACATGCGCTATTGCTCGGCCGACGCCAATTTCGTCGTCAAGGAGATCGAGCTCGGATTCGTCGCCGACGTCGGCACCCTGCAACGGCTGCCGAAGCTCATCGGCGACGGCATGGCGCGCGAATTGGCTTACACCGGGCGGCCGTTCTCCGGCGCCGAAGCCAAGGAGATCGGCTTCGTCAACCGTTGCTACGGCTCCCGCGACGACCTGATGGCGGGGGTCGCCGGGATCGCCCGCTCGATCGCCGCCAAGTCGCCGCTGGCCATTCGCGGCAGCAAGGAGATGCTCATCTATACCCGCGACCATTCGGTCGCCGAGAGCCTGAAATACATGGCGATCTGGAATGCGGCGCTGCTGCAGTCGGACGATCTGAGCGAGGCGTTCGCCGCCTTTATGGCGAAGCGAAACCCGAAATTCAGAGATTGACCTTTAAGGCTGGCCGCCAGTGTGGCGGTTCAGAAGTCCGCTTCATTTTTGCCGCGAACTCGTCATGCGGACTTCTGAACCAAAGCCACACTAGATCAATACGTTGCTAGTGTCCTTCGATTCCGAAGTTCGCAAACGAGGGTGCCGCATAATGATGCGAACTTCGGAATCGAAGGACACTAGGTCCCGTTCGTCCGTTCGAGAACCGAGTTCGAGAACCGAGGGAGTTGCCGTGCCGACACCGATTCATCGCGCCGCACGGGTTTTTCGCGGGCATCCCGCGATCGGCTATGTCGTCGCTTTCGTGTCGGTCGGCCTCGCCACCGCGCTGCAATGGTGGGCGAGCGACCTTTATCAAGGCGCGCCGTTTCTGACGATCTATCCGGCCGTCATCGTGACCGCCTTCGTCGGCGGCTATCCGGCCGGCTTGCTCAGCGCCGTGTTGGCCGGCCTGTCGCAATGGTATTTCTTCATCCCGCAATACCATTGGCTCGCCGTTCTCACTTACGTGGTGGATGCCGTCGTTTGCGTGCTGTTGATCGAATACGTCAATCGCAGCCTGGAAAAGGAAACCGAGGCCAAACAACGTCAAACCCTGCTCAGGGAGGAATTGCAGCATCGTATCCAAAATCTGTTCGCCGTCATTCAAGCCATCATTCGTTTCAGCCTGCCGAACAATGAGGCTCGGGTTTCAGCGGCCGCGATCAAGGACGGGCTGCTGGACAGGCTGCAAGCGCTGGTCGATGCCAACCGGCATGTCAGCGACTCCACGGGCGAGGTCGCGCTCATCGACCTTATCCACGATCAAATGCGCATTTTCGCCGACCGCTACACGGTGTACGGCCGGCCGCAGGTGACGCTCAATCCGCAGCTGACGCAGAATTTCTCCCTGATCCTGCACGAGCTGGTCACCAATTCGCTGAAGTACGGCGCTTTGTCGGCTGCCGACGGCTCCGTTCAAATCAAACTGCAGGAAGTTCCGGCCGGCGTGCTGTTCGACTGGACAGAAACCGGCGGTCCGGCCGTCAGTGCGCCACCCGCCGACGGCTCCGGCGGCGGTTTCGGCTCGCGTATTCTCGGCCCGTTTGCACAGAGCTTCTGCGCCGACGTCGCCATCGCCTACGAGCCAACGGGCCTGCATTACAGTTTGCAACTGCCCCGCTAGCAAAGCGTGTAGCCGTGAAACCTCCCAAGCGAACCGGCATGTGTGGCCGATCAGACCGCAGGCCAATTTGATCCATATCAAGGCGGCGGGCGCCACGGCGCTTACATTGTAGCTGCGGCTCGTAAGACATTTCCTCCCTGTGGGACTTGAGCCGAGCGGCCTCGACCGAACCTTCACACCTCTGGGTGGTTCCGGTCGGGGCCGCTTTTTATTGCGCGTTCTGGAACTTGCTAGCGCCGGCCCGTCCGCACCGCCGGCAGCGTCTGCCGCACTTTGCCGATCTCGGCCCAGGCGTCGTCTTTGAGGCGCCTCTTGATATCGCGCAGGGTGAAGTCGTTGCCGCCGATGGTCCGCGGCAGCCGCTCCCAGGTGACCGGCGTCGAGACCGGCGCGCCGGGCCGCGCGCGGGTCGAATACGGCGCCACCGCGGTTGCCTCGCGCGAGTTGCGCAAATAGTCGATGAAGATGCGGCCGTCGCGCAGCGACTTCGTTATCTTGGCGAGATAAAGCCTTGGGCTATCCGCGGCCATCGCCGCGGCGATGCGCTGGGTAAACAGCTTGGCCGTATCCCAGTCGGCGTCGGCGATCGGCACCACCACATGCACGCCCTTGCCGCCGGTCAGCTTGACGAAGCTCTCGAGCTTTTCCGCTTTGAGCCGCTCGCGCGTCTCGCGCGCCGCCGCGACGATCTGCGGCCAGGCGACGCCCTCCCCCGGATCGAGATCGAAGACGAGCCGGTCGCAGGTCTCCAGGCTGTCGAGCCGCGAGCCGCGCACGTGAATCTCCAAGGCCCCGGATTGCACCAGCGCGATGAGGTCGTCGAGCGTCTCGACCGCGATCACGTCGCGATCCTTGCCGGCGACGGCATGGCGCAGCGGCGACGACTTCACGTTCCAGGCAATGTGCTTCTGGAAGAAAGTCTCGCCGCCGACGCCTTCCGGCGCCCGCACCAGCGACAGCGCGCGGCCGAGAATGTGCGGCCTTATCCAGTCCCAGACGCTGACGTAATATTCGGCCAGATCCTGCTTGGTCACGCCGACGTCCGGCCAATAGACGCGGTCGGGATGGGTCAAATGCAGCCGGGGCGCTTCGTTGCTGTTGTCCTTTTTGCTTGCGTGCGCGAGGCGCCCGCGCGGCGGATCCTTGGCCACCGCCGGCACCTCGCGCACGACTTCGCTCGCCGCTTTGTCCTCGCGGATGCCTTTGAACGAGGCCTGCCGCAGCACGCCGCCGTGGGTGACGCCGGCGAACTCGGCCTCGACGACGAGCTTCGGCTCGACCCAGACCACGTCCTTGCGCCGCTCGTCCGGCGGCAGCGCGACCGGCCGCCGCTCGGTGCGGAGCGCTTGCAGACGCTTGAACAGATCGCGCGCCATTTTCTGCGTGTA
Organism: Xanthobacteraceae bacterium; assembly: GCA_050011955.1. Lineage (GTDB taxonomy): Bacteria > Pseudomonadota > Alphaproteobacteria > Rhizobiales > Xanthobacteraceae > BOG-931. The sequence goes on along the minus strand of JBEKIC010000044.1, from coordinate 22,067 downwards.
GCCGGTGCCGATGCGCCCGGCATAGCGGAGCTCGCCGTTCTCGTGCACCGCCACCGTCAGCGCGCCGATCGCCTTAGGCAACGCCGTCGACGGCGTGTAGCCGGCAACGATGAATTCCTGGCGGCCATGGCATTTGCTCTTGACGAAGTTGTCCGTCCGGCCGGAGCGATAAGGCGCGTCGCGGCGCTTCGACACGATGCCTTCGAGTCCCATCTCGCAGGCATGCCGCAGGATCAGCGGCCCGGCCTCGTCGAAATCGTCGGTGTAACGGATGATGCCGCCGCCGGCGTTGCCTTGCAGCAGGCGCGCCAGCGCGGCCTTGCGCGCGACGAGCGGCTCCGTTGTCAGATCGCGGCCGTCGAGATGCAACAGGTCGAAGACGTAATAGGCGAAGCGGTCGGTGCGGCCGTCCTTCAAGTCGGTCTGCAACAGCGAGAAATTGCTGATGCCGTGCTCGTCTTCCACGACCACTTCGCCGTCAATGAGCGCGGTTTCGGCGGGAAGCGCCGCCACCGCCGCGGCGACCGGCTGGAACCGGTGCGTCCAATCCTGCTGCTTGCGCGTCAACAGCCGCACGCGGCCGCGATCGAGCCGCGCCTCCATGCGGTAGCCGTCGAATTTGATCTCGTGCAGCCATTCCGGGCCGCTCGGCGCTTGCTCGTAAAGCGTGGCGAGACTGAGCGGGACAAACTCAGGCAATGTCGAATTGGCAGCGGCGGCAGCCGGCTTTTTTCTGCCGCGCTTACTGTCGACGCTGCGCGCGCTCGCCTTCGCCTTGGCTCGCGGTCTTGCCGCCGGCTTTGCCGCGATTTGTTTGATCCGCTGCTTGAACGCCGCCGCGCCATCCGCTTTGGTGCCGGCGGCGGGACGGCTGTGCCAGACCCGCTTCGCGCCTTTGCCCGCCGCGATCTCCTCGATCGAGCGGCCGGTCGTCACCGAAAGCGGCTGTTCCTCCAGAATATCCGCATCATGCGGTCCGCGCGCTTCGTCGTCCTTGCCCTTGATGAGCAGCCAGTTTTCATGGCGCTCGCCGTCGCGCGCATGCATGCGCACCAGATGCCAGCGGCCGTGCAGCTTCTCGCCGTCGAGGTCGAAAACCAGGTGGCCTTTGGCGTAGCCCTTGTGCGGATCGCCCTCGGGACTCCATTTGCCGCGATCCCAGATCATGACGGTGCCGCCGCCATATTCGCCTTGCGGAATGGTGCCCTCGAAGGCGTTGTACTCGATCGGATGGTCCTCGACGTGGACGGCAAGGCGTTTTTCGCCGGGATCGAGGCTCGGGCCTCGCGTCACCGCCCAGCTCTTCATCACGCCGTCGAGTTCGAGCCGCAAATCGTAATGCAGCCGCCGCGCGGCATGTTTCTGAATCACATAACGGTGCCCGCCGCGCGGGCCTTTGCGGCCGCGCGGCTCCGCCGTCACGCCGAACTGCCGTTTTTTTCGGTAAATCTCGAGAGCCACGATCGGTCAACCTGCGTTTGCGGTGCTTGGCCTCTGATGGCCGGTTGCGGAATTCGCGGGCGTTCGCCGCACATTGTCCGCGGCGCACGAGGAAATCCAAGGGGTCACCAGTAACTTCATCATTCTGATGCGGTTTTTCGATTGGAAGTTCCTCTGTCATATTTGCTTAAGGCAAGTTTTACCTAGTTCTTTTACACACCGTAAAATTGTAATTCGTATACGTTTCCGGGGGGGGCAAAGGTCATCCAAGGGGCTTTTCAATGCGCTCTCTTGTCTTGCGGTTTGTGACAGACCAATCGGCTGCGACGGCGATCGAGTACGGCCTCATCGCGGCCGGTATCGCCGTTGCCATTATCGCGGTCGTCGCCGGTCTTGGCACCCAACTGAACACGGTTTTTTCGAGCATTTCGACCCAGCTCCAGTAAGTTCGTAGAGAGGGGCTGGGCCGAGATGCGGCTGTCATAGGCGGCGCGTTGGCCCGGCTTTGGGCCGGCGCGTGCGCCGGCTTTCCGCCGCGCGCAGCCTTTCCGCAGGATCGGTCCCTTTTGCCGGCCGGCGGCATCGCCAAATTTGCCCTTTTCGACAGTGGCTTTGTCCGAACCAACCCCTATATCCCGCGTTGCGGAGTATAGGGGGCGTACGGTCCGAATATGCCCCAGCGAGCCAGACAGCCACACGCCGGAAATTCAAACTGAGACACGACCGGCCCGCGACCCAAATTGCGTTGCCAGCCTATAATGGTGTAAAGACTGAGGGTTTACGCGTAAGAGCCGAGCGCATCGGCGCTTGGCCCGAACGATCGCCATTTAGGCCCGCGCGAGGCCCGCGAGGCCAACGAGGCTAATAAGAAGGAGTATTCGCGTGACCGTTCCGTCCAAGACCCCATTGCTGGATCTGGTCAAAACGCCAAGCGACCTCCGGCGCCTCGAAGAAGGCCAGCTGCGCCAGCTTGCCGATGAGCTGCGGCGGGAGACGATCGACGCCGTTTCGGTCACCGGCGGTCATCTCGGCGCCGGTCTCGGCGTGGTCGAGCTGACTGTGGCGCTGCATTACGTGTTCGATACGCCGCGCGATCGACTGGTCTGGGACGTCGGCCATCAAGCCTATCCGCATAAGATTCTCACCGGCCGCCGCGACCGCATCCGCACGTTGCGGCAGGGCGGCGGCCTGTCCGGTTTCACCAAGCGCGCCGAGAGCGAATACGATCCGTTCGGCGCCGCCCACTCCTCGACCTCGATTTCCGCCGGCCTCGGCATGGCGGTTGCCCGCGATCTCGCCGGCAAGAACAACAACGTGATCGCGGTCATCGGCGACGGCGCCATGTCGGCCGGCATGGCCTATGAGGCGATGAACAATGCCGGCGCGATCAATTCCCGGCTCATCGTCGTGCTCAACGACAACGACATGTCGATTGCGCCGCCGGTCGGCGCGCTGTCGGCCTACCTCGCGCGCCGCGTCTCCGGACGCGGCTATCGCAGTTTGCGCCACATCGTCCGCCAGATCGCCAAGCGGTTGCCGAGCAGGATGCTGGAGAAGCGCGCGCTTGCCATCGAGGAATATGCGCGCGGGCTCGTCACCGGCGGCACGCTGTTCGACGAACTCGGCTTCTTCTATGTCGGGCCGATCGACGGCCACAACATCGATCATCTGCTGCCGGTGCTGAAAAACGTGCGCGACGCCGAGAACGGGCCGTTCCTGGTTCACGTCGTCACCAAGAAAGGCAAGGGCTACCCGCCGGCGGAAAAATCCGCCGACAAGTACCACGGCGTGGTGAAGTTCGACGTCGCCACCGGCGCCCAGGTGAAATCGAAACCGACGGCGCCGGCGTACCAGAAGGTCTATGGGGAAAGCCTGATCAAGGAAGCGCGCAAGGATCCGAAGATCGTCGCCATCACCGCGGCGATGCCCTCGGGCACCGGCGTCGACCTGTTCCAAAAGGAGTTTCCCGCGCGCACGTTCGACGTCGGCATTGCCGAGCAGCATGGCGTCACTTTCGCCGCCGGGCTCGCCACCGAAGGCTTCAAGCCGTTCGCGACGATCTACTCGACATTCCTGCAGCGCGCCTACGACCAGGTGGTGCACGACGTCGCCATCCAGCGGCTGCCGGTGCGCTTCGCCATGGATCGGGCCGGGCTGGTCGGCGCCGACGGGCCGACGCACGCCGGCGCCTTCGATGTCGCCTATCTGGGCTGCCTGCCGGGCTTCGTGCTGATGGCGGCGGCTGACGAAGCCGAGCTGGTGCACATGGTGTCAACGGCCGTGGCAATCGACGATCGGCCTTCGGCGCTGCGCTATCCGCGCGGCGAAGGCCTCGGCGTGCCGATGCCGGAAGAAGGCCGGCCGCTCGAAATCGGCAAGGGACGCATCCTGCGTGAAGGCACCAAGGTCGCGCTGTTCTCGTATGGCGCGCGGCTCGGCGAATGCCTCAAGGCGGCGGACGAATTGGCGGCGCACGGCCTGTCGACCACGGTCGCCGACGCGCGTTTTGCCAAGCCGCTGGATGTCGATCTCTTGCTGCGGCTCGCGCGCGAACACGAGGTGCTGTTGACCATCGAGGAAGGTTCGATCGGCGGCTTCGGCTCGTTCGTGCTGCAATCGCTCGCCGAGCACGGCCTGCTCGATCGCGGCCTCAAGGTTCGCAGCATGGTGCTGCCCGACATCTTCATCGATCAGGACTCGCCGAACGCGATGTACGCCAAGGCCGGACTCGATGCCAAAGGCATCGTCCACAAGGCGTTCGAAGCGCTGGGCCAGAACATCCGCGGCGAGGCGGTGAAGCTCGTCAGGTAATATTCTGTAATCAGCACGGACTAGGTTCCGTCATCCTGAGGTGCGAGCGAAGCGAGCCTCGAAGGATGACGGTGAAAGTTATGACCACGCGAGAGCGCGCCGATCGCCTTTTGGTCGCGCGCGGCCTGTTCGACAGCCGCGCCCGCGCGCAGGCCGCCATCGCCGCCGGCCGGGTGACCGCTGACGGCGTGCCGGTGCGCAAGGCGTCGGACACCATCTCCTCCACCGCCGCGATCGAGGCCGCGCTCGAGCATCCCTATGTGTCGCGCGGCGGCGTCAAGCTTGCGGCGGCGCTCGATCATTTTCAGCTCGATGTCAGCGGCCACGTCTGTCTCGACGTCGGCGCCTCGACCGGCGGCTTCAGCGAGGTGCTCGTTGCGCGCGGCGCGCGGCGCGTTTACGCCATCGACGTCGGCAGCGGCCAGCTGCACGCTTCGCTGCGCGGTCGGGCCGAGATCGTGTCGATGGAAAGAACCGACATACGCAAGCTCGATGCCGCGCGGTTTGCGGAGCTGGCGGATTTTGCCACCGTCGATGTCAGCTTCATTTCGCTGAAACTTGTGCTCCCTGCGATTGGACATCTGCTGACGCCGCGCGCCACGCTGGTGGCGCTGATCAAGCCGCAATTCGAGGCGCAGCGCCGTGACATCAAGAAAGGCATCGTGCGCGGCCCGGCGGTCCATGACGCAGTCTGCGCCGATATCGCCGCGTTCCTGAGCTCGCTGGGCTGGCGCATCGGCGGCCTCCTGCCATCGCCGATCCTGGGCGGCGACGGCAATCGCGAATTCTTCATCGAGGCGGCGCGTGGTTGAGCGGCTCCTGATCGATCGGCTCGGCCATCGCGGCGACGGCGTCGCCGACGGCTCCGCCGGCGCGATCTATATTCCCGGCGCGCTGCCCGGCGAAACGGTCGAGGTCGAAGAAGTCGCCGGCCATCCCGACCGGCGGCGGCTTCTGCACATCGACACGCCGAGCCCGGCGCGCATCGCGCCGATCTGTCCGCATTTCGGCGTCTGCGGCGGCTGCGCCGTGCAGCACTGGGACGCCGCCCCTTATCGCGCCTGGAAGCGCGACCTGGTCGTCGAGGCGCTGCGCCTGGCCGGGCTCGACGCGCCGGTCGCCGAGCTTATCGACGCGCACGGCAACGGCCGCCGCCGCGCCGTATTTCACGCCCGGCGCGGCACGCACGGTGTGCTCGAGGTCGGCTTTTCGGCGGCGCGCGCCCACCATCTGGTTGCGATCGACCGCTGCCCGATCCTGGCGCCACAGCTCGGCGGCGCCATCGACGCCGCCTGGGCCATCGCCGAGGTGCTCGACCCGGCGAACAAACCGCTCGACATCCACGTCACCGCGACCGATGCCGGCCTCGACATCGACGCGCGCGGCTCGGGCCCGCTGACGGCGCCGCTGATGACGGCGCTGGCGCGCGTCGCCGCCACGCATGATCTGGCGCGGCTGACCCGCCACGGCGAACTGATCGCGCTCAAGCGCGCGCCGACATTGCGCATGGGCAAGGCGACCGTACCGTTGCCGCCTGCCGCGTTTCTGCAGGCGACCGCCGCAGGCGAGGCCGCGCTGGCGCAGCTTGTCCTTGATTTTTGCGGCGGCGTCGCGCGCGTTGCCGACCTTTTTTCCGGCATCGGCCCGTTCGCGCTGCGGCTCGCCGAGCGCGCGCGGGTCGCCGCCGTCGATGACGATGACGCCGCGCTCGCCGCGCTCAAACGCGCCGCCGCATCGACCGCCGGCCTCAAGCCGGTGGACGTCGAGCGCCGCGATCTGTTCCGCCGCCCGCTGACGGCGGCGGAGCTCAAAAACTTCGATGCCGTCGTCTTCGACCCGCCGCGGCAGGGCGCGCAAGCCCAAGCGCGCGAACTCGCCTTAAGCGGCGTGCCGCTGATCGTCGCGGTATCGTGCAATCCGGCAACGTTTGCGCGCGACGCGAGCGAACTTGTCCGCGCCGGCTATCGGCTGATCGAGGTTACGCCGGTCGATCAATTCCGCTACGCGGCGCACGTCGAGATCGTGGCGCGGCTGGAAAAGTAGCCCGTCGTTTCAATATGTGGGCAAGGTGCCGCCGTTCCTCATCAATTCCCCGGCACCGGCGATGCCCTCGCTGTATCGGATTAGCGCATAATTTTTCATCCGCCATTGTGCTTTACCTTCTGACGCCCCAAGTAACAGATACTGGCAAGCAGCGGCTTGTCCGAGAGCTGCGACAAAATCGGCGACGTACCGAAGTCCCCGGTCCCCACATTGGCAGCCCTGGTGCCGTCGGCAGGCACAATAACACTTCAGCTAGAGAACACTTCAACTGGCGTTGCGTTCGCGGGCAGGTGCATGAGCACCCAGGCATCCGAGCAGTGCCGACGCACGCCTCCTTCTCATCGAAGGGCGAAAACGATCCAAATTCGAGGGTCACAGACAAACAGTTCTCACCGACATCTGGCGCTGAGGGCGGCGTCAGGAGGTCCAACCAAAACCGCCTTCTAAGGATTAAGTGTCATGACGGAAACGACCACTGCCGCCACCAAAGCCAAGACGACGAAGCACGCCGCCTCCCCGTTTGGCCTGCCGGACTACGGGATGCCGAAATTCGAGCTGCCGAAATTCGACCTGCCGAATATGGAAATGCCGGAGGCGTTTCGTGAGATGACCGAGAAGGGCGTCGCGCATGCCAAGGACAGCTACGCGAAGGCGAAAGTGGCCAGCGAGGAAGCAGCCGACCTGCTCGAAAACACCTATGCGACCGTGGCCAAAGGCGCCACAGACTACAATCTCAAGCTTATTGAGATCGCCCGTACCAACACTCGCGCCGCCTTTGACTACGCCCATGAGCTGTGGAGCGTGAAGTCCCCGTCGGAGTTTATCGAGCTGGCGACCGCGCACATGCGCAAGCAATTCGATATCGCTTCCGCGCAGAATAAGGAGCTTTGCGCGCTCGCCCAGGAGATAGCGACTGAGGCTGCCGGCACAATCAAGACAGGCGTGTCCAAGGCATTCAATAAGGCCGCCTGATCGCTAAGGGAAATATCGAGGCCCACAGGACAAACAACGATCAGTTTTCCAATTGCCAGACTTTTTGACGAACCCGTAGGAGGACACCATGAAATTCCGACCGCTTCACGACCGCGTTGTCATCGAGCGAATCGATGCCGAGGCAAAGACCGCCGGTGGCATCATCATTCCCGACACCGCCCAGGAGAAGCCGCAGCAGGGCAAGGTCATAGCCGTTGGACCGGGCGGCCGCGACGAGAGCGGCAAGCTCATCCCCGTCGACGTCAAGGTCGGCGACCGCATCCTGTTCGGCAAATGGTCGGGCACCGAGGTCAAAATCGATGGTGTCGAGTACCTCATCATGAAAGAAAGCGACATTATGGGGGTGCTGGTCGAGACCGAGGCCAAGAATGAGGCCAGGAAGAAGGCTGCCTGATTGCGCTTTCCAAATTCTTGTCCTGAGTACGCCGTGAAGCGGTCGCCTCGAAGGCCACGAAGTAGTCGGATCGATAATCCTCATCTTTGGGGCTCGCCCAACAATCGTTCCTCGAGATGAGGTCAAACAAAAAAGGAATACTGCGATGTCAGCCAAGGAAGTGAAATTCTCGGTCGACGCACGTGACAGAATGTTGCACGGCATCGATACACTCACCCACGCGGTACGCGTGACGCTTGGCCCCAAGGGCCGCAACGTCGTGCTCGACAAATCCTACGGTGCGCCTCGCATCACCAAGGACGGCGTCACCGTCGCCAAGGAGATCGAGCTGGAGGACAAGTTCGAGAACATGGGCGCGCAGATGGTGCGCGAGGTGGCCTCGAAGACGTCCGACGAGGCAGGTGACGGAACCACCACTGCGACCATCCTCGCTCACGCGATCGTCAGGGAAGGCGCCAAGGCCGTTGCCGCCGGCATGAACCCGATGGACCTCAAGCGCGGCGTCGATCTCGCGGTCGAGACCATTGTCGCCGACCTGCAGAAGAACTCCAAGAATGTCACCTCGAACGAGGAGATCGCCCAAGTCGGCACCATTTCGGCCAACGGCGATGCGGAGATCGGTCGTTTCATCGCCGATGCGATGAAACGGGTCGGCAACGAAGGCGTGATCACGGTCGAGGAGGCAAAGTCGCTCGCGACCGAGCTTGAAGTGGTCGAGGGCATGCAGTTCGACCGCGGCTATATCTCGCCCTACTTCGTCACCAACGCCGACAAAATGCGGGTCGATATGGAGGACCCCTATATCCTGATCTACGAAAAGAAGCTGTCGGCGCTCAACGAGCTGTTGCCGCTGCTGGAAGCGGTGGTGCAGGCGAGCAAGCCGTTGCTGATCATTGCCGAGGATGTCGAGGGTGAGGCGCTGGCCACCCTCGTGGTCAACAAGCTGCGCGGCGGCCTCAAAGTCGCAGCGGTCAAGGCCCCCGGTTTCGGCGATCGCCGCAAGGCAATGCTCGAGGACATTGCGATCCTCACGGCCGGCACCATGGTCTCCGCCGACCTCGGCATCAAGCTCGAGAACGTAACAATCAATATGCTTGGACGCGCCAAGAAAATGACGATCGACAAGGAGAACACCACGATCATCGGCGGCGCGGGCAAGAAGGCCGACATCCAGGCGCGTATTTCCCAGATCAAGACGCAGATCGAGGAAACCACCTCCGACTACGACCGGGAGAAATTGCAAGAGCGACTGGCCAAGCTGGCCGGCGGCGTCGCAGTGCTCCGGGTCGGCGGCGCGACCGAGATCGAGGTGAAGGAGCGCAAGGACCGCGTCGATGACGCCATGCATGCAACCCGCGCCGCGGTCGAGGAAGGTGTTCTGCCCGGCGGGGGGGTTGCGCTGCTGCGCGGCATCAAGGCTTTGGAGAAGCTCAAAGTCCATAACGACGACCAGCGAACCGGCATTGAAATCGTCAAGAAGGCGATTTCCTGGCCGGCGCGCCAGATCGCGATCAACGCCGGCGAAGATGGCTCAATCGTCGTTGGTAAGATCCTGGAGAAGGACAGCTACGCCTTCGGCTATGACGCTCAGACCGGCGAGTACGGCAACTTGGTGTCGAAGGGCATCATCGACCCGACCAAAGTCGTGCGGGTTGCGCTGCAGGGCGCGGCCTCAATCGCGGGTCTGTTGATTACCACCGAGGCGATGGTCGCCGAACTGCCGAAGAAGCAGAGCCCAGGGATGCCCGGTGGTCCGGGCGGAGGTATGGGCGGAATGGGCGGCATGGACTTCTAATAAGGCGCTCGATCGGTCATTGCGAACGAAGAAGGCCCGGCACGCAATCTGGCAACGTTGGCGCGCGACGCCAGCGAACTTGTCAGCGGCGGCTATCGGCTGACTGAAATCACGCCGGTCGATCAATTCCGCTACGCCGCCCACGTCGAGATCGTGGGGCGGCTGGAGAGATAGCACTTACCATACGGTGCATCCATTGCGCTGCCGCGCCGCGGTCATTTTGATCAGGGGGCGAACGTGTTGAACAGTTCGCGAACACGGTCGCGCGCTGCAGGATCGCCGAGCGCGGCGATCAGGAGCAGTCGCGCTTTCGGCCCTTTGAGATCGCCGGCGAAGATGGCGCCGGCGTCTTCGAGGTCACGCCCGCCGCCGCCGCCGCCATAGACGGGGCTGACACGGCCGATCGGGCAACGCGAGGTGATGACGACCGGCAAACCGTCGCGGCAGACACGCCCCAGCGCCTGGCCGAATTGGGCCGAGACGTTGCCGCGGCCGAAGGCTTCCACGACCAGGCCGTCGATTCCCATCTGGCGAACGGCATCGACCATCGTGCCATCGGCGCCGATGACGGCTTTGAGAATTTCGACGCGCTTGTCGAGCCGCTCGGGACGCAGATGCAGGCCGAGCTGCGGCCGGCGATAAACGATGACGCGGTCGCCGTCGACAATCCCCAGCGCGCCATGATGATAGGACTGGAACGTTTCAACCGCGCTGGTGTGAACCTTGGTGACCTCGCGCGCGCCGTGCAGCTCGCCATTGAAGCAAATCATGGCGCCCAAGCCTTTGGTCACGCCGGCCGCCGCCGCGCGGATGGCGTCGAGGAGATTCCGCGGGCCGTCCGATTGCGGATGATCATGGGCGAGCTGCGCGCCGGTGAAGACCAGCGGCTTTTCCGAATCGACGAGGAGGCCGGCGAGGAAACTCGTTTCCTCCATGGTGTCGGTGCCTTGGGTCACGACGACGCCGTCGATCTCTGGGCGATCGAGCAATTCGCGCAGGCGCCGAACCAAGCCGTCGACGAACGCCAGCGTCATGTTGAAACTGGCAATGGTCGAGAAGTTCTCGAAGGTCAGTCCGGGCAAGTCATCCGGCTTGGCTGCTGAAGAAAGAATAGCCTCGACGCTCTGCGATGCCACGGTGCGGCCGAGCGCGGGATCATAGCGTGAGGCGATCGTGCCGCCCGTTCCGACGATAACGACATGTTTGGCTTTGCTCATTGTGGCCCTCGTCGAACGGGCGGCAAGAGCAAGCGTTACCGCGGTTGTGCTTGCCGAAGGATTGCCGGAGGATTACACGGATTGCGCCCCGTTATGTATCGTACGACCAGTGGGCGACGGAAGCGACTTATGCGGTTGCGTCGCGTCCACGGCATTGGTCGGTCGGCAGGAAAGCGGAGGAAGGCGTCATGGCAAAGGAAATTTTGTGCGGGTTTGGCGTCGACGTCGACGCAGTCGCCGGTTGGCTCGGCTCCTATGGCGGAGAGGACAGCCCGGACGACATCTCGCGGGGGATGTTCGCCGGCGAGGTCGGCAGCCTGCGGTTGCTGAAGCTGTTCGAGCGGTTCGGGATCAAGACGACCTGGTTCATTCCCGGCCACTCGATCGAGACCTTTCCACAGCAGATGAAGGCCGTCGCTCAGGCCGGCCACGAGATCGGGATTCATGGCTACAGTCACGAAAATCCGATCGCCATGACCCCGGAGCAGGAGGAGGCTGTTCTCGACAAGTGCATCGATCTGGTCACCAAGCTGCAAGGAAAGCGCCCGACCGGCTATGTGGCGCCGTGGTGGGAATTCAGCGCCGTGAGCAACGATCTCTTGATCAAGAAAGGCATCAAATACGATCATAGCCTGATGCATCATGACTTTCAGCCCTATTACGTGCGGGTCGGCGACAGCTGGACCAAGATCGACTACTCGAAAAAGCCGGAAAGCTGGATGAAGCCGCTGGTGCGCGGGCACGAGACCGACCTCATCGAGATTCCGGGAAGCTGGCACCTCGACGATCTACCGCCGATGATGTTCATCAAGAAGGCGCCCAACAGTCACGGCTTCGTCAGTCCGTACGCCATCGAGGAAATGTGGCGCGACCAGTTCGATTGGGTCTACCGCGAGTACGATTACGCGGTCTTCGCCATGACCATCCATCCGGACGTCTCCGGACGCCCGCATGTCCTGATGATGCTGGAACGGCTCTACCATCACATCATTCGCCATCCCGGTGTCCGCTTCTGCACGATGAATGAAATGGCCGACGACTTCGCCAAGCGAAGCCCGAGGAAGAAGTAGCGGAGCCTGGCAACATGTGCGGTCTGTGCGGAGTGCTCGGCAATGAGGGCGACTGGACGGACGCGCCGGCCAGGCCGTTTCCCGGCGCGCGACCGACCCGTCGCGCGCAGCGGCTGCAGCGCGTGCGGCTGGTCAATGCCGTCCTGGCGCAATTCGGTCTCGTCCTATCGGATTGGCAAGGCGCCAAATATCAGCTGAGCAGCCGCACCGGCCGCACCGAGGTCGTGGACAACCTTGCCCAGGTCTGGCTGGCTGCGGAACGCATCCTCGGGCGCGCTTGCGATCCGCTCGATCGCTCGCTGGTCGCACGCCTGGAACAGATTGAACAGATGGGTTGAGCGGCGGTGACCGAGCAGACAACGTCCATCCCGGTCAACGTGATCACCGGCTTCCTCGGCAGCGGCAAGACGACGTTGCTGCAGCGGCTGCTGGCGGCGCCGCAGCTTGCGGATACGGCGGTCCTCGTCAACGAGTTCGGCGAAGTCGGTCTCGATCACCACCTGCTGCAACGGCTCGATGACGAGATCGTGCTGCTGCAAAGCGGCTGCCTGTGTTGCACCATCAGAGGCGATCTGAGCGGGGCGATGCGCGACCTCTACTCGCGACGCGAGCGCGGCGAGATCCGCCCGTTCCGCCGCTTGGTGGTCGAGACGACAGGTCTTGCCGACCCGGTGCCGATCCTGTCCACGGTGATGGCGGAGCCGGTACTGCGCCATCATTTCCGGCTCGGCAACGTGGTCACGACGGTCGATGCGGTCAATGGCCTGATGCATCTCGAGCGCCAGGAGGAATCCGCGAAACAGGCGGCGGTGGCCGATCGCATCGTCATCACCAAGACCGACATCGCCGACGCAAGCGGCGTTGCCGAGTTGCGCCGCCGGCTGGCGCGGCTCAATCCTGCGGCGCCGCAATTGGAGTCGGCGCCGGGCAATGCGCTCGACCCGGATCTGCTGCTCACCCGCGATCTCTACGACCTCGACGGCCGGGCCGAGGAGGTGCGCCGCTGGCTCGCCATCGAGAGCGAGCGGGCGAGCGTTGCCGCGCCCGATCACCACCACCATCTGGACGTCAATCGGCACGATGCCCGCATCCACGCCTTCTGTCTGCGCTTCGAGCAGCCGCTGGACTGGGATGCCTTTGGCATCTGGTTGACCATGTTGCTGCACAGCCACGGCAACGACGTTTTGCGGGTGAAGGGAATGTTGAACGTGGGCGAACATAGCGGCCCGGTGGTGATCCATGGCGTGCAGCATCTCGTGCATCCGCCCGATCACCTGCCGCAATGGCCCGATGCCGATCGCAGCTCACGCATTGTCTTCATTGTCCGAGGCCTGTCGCGCGACATGATCGAGCGGTCGCTGGCGGCGTTTGCCCGCCTCGGCGCGCCGGCGGCGGCAGCCGCTTGAAAGCGTCGTTGTTTGATTCCCTGACGTGCGGCAGCCGCAAGCTTCGTTGTGGCGATAGTTTGCGCCAACGCAATTTCAAGTTGCCAATTCGCCAGACTGCCGGACAGAGTTTTCAACGCGCTTAGTCGCTTGACTCCAGGAAGCCGCGAATGGAAGCTTCTTGGCTGCGCGACGAGCGGTCATGGAATGGTCCCCAGGACGGCAACACGGGACATCGCGCAAGGCGGGGCGTCGGGCCGCAAGGCCCAATCTGGCGCTCTTTTTGCAAGATCACGTCGGACACGTGAACGAATTTGGCTGGCTAGCCAGAAAGGGAGCGGACATGAACAGGAGCCGTGGGAAAGGCAATGGTCATATAACGCGCAGGCGGCTGCTCAAGGGAGCGGCAACCGGCGCGGGTCTCGCCGTCGGATCGGGACTGGTGAAAGGATTTCCAACGATCTGGGCGCAAAATATCAAAGATGTGAAACTGGTACAGGTCGGCGGGTCCTACTCGGCGATCATCGACATCGGCCGGCAGGCTTCGAAGGATCTCGGCTTCCAGGTGGAGATGCAGACCGCCGACCATGACGCGCTGATGAACCGTCTGGTCAACGAGCCGAAAACCATCGATATCGCCGATACCGAATTCTTCGCCCAGTACTACATGGTCGGCCGCAACATCGTGCAGCCGATTCCGCTGAATAAGTACAAGTGGTGGGACAAGACGGTGCCGATCTTCACCAAGGGCGAATACCCCGATGGACGCAAGGTTTCGGCACAAGGCACCTTGCCCTACAAGGTGCAGTATCTGGAATCCAGGAACGCGAAGACGTTCGCCAAGCAGCCGACGGAGCTCTTGAGCGGCATCCCGACGGTGTACAATGCCGACACGCTCGGCATCCGTCCCGACCTCATCAAGCGCCCGATCGAGCATTGGAGCGAGCTCCTCAATCCGGAGTTCAAGGGCAAGACCGCCATCGTCGCCGTGCCTTCGATCGGCATCATGGACGCCGCAATGGCCATCGAGTCGCGCGGCGACCTGAAGTACGGCGACAAGGGCAACATGACCAAGGCCGAGATCGACAAGACGATCGCCATCCTCATCGCGGCCAAGAAGGCGGGACAGTTCCGCGCCTTCTGGTCGACCTTCGACGAGTCGGTCAATCTCATGGCCTCGGGCGAGGTGGTGCTGCAATCGATGTGGTCGCCGGCGGTGACTGCGGTGCGCTCGCGCGGCATCAACTGCTACTATGTGCCGCTGCAAGAGGGCTATCGCGGCTGGGGCAGCTGCATAGCGCCGATGGCGCATTTGAGCGGGCTCAAACTCGATGCCGCGTTCGAATACCTCAACTGGTACAACTCGGGCTGGCAGGGCGGCTTCATCGCCAAGCAGGGCTACTACAGCTCGGTGCCCGAGACCGCGAAGAAGTTTATGACCCAAGACGAGTGGGATTTCTGGTACGAGGGCAAGCCGGCCCAGGCCGACATCAAGGATCCGTACGGCCACCTCATGGAGAAGGCCGGCGGCACTCGCGACGGCGGCAGCTTCTGGCAGCGCATGGGACATATCGCCTGCTGGAACACCATCATGGACGAGGACCGTTACATGGTCCGCAAGTGGAACGAGTTCGTTTCCGCCTGACGACATCGTTTGCAGCGAGGCGGGAGCACCGCCTCGCTGCCCCTTAACGCCAACGCCGAGACGCCACAGCCGTAACGATGAAACTCAATCCGCAGACCGTGTCGTGGCTGCAAGTGGCGCCGCTCACCGTCGTCCTTCTGGTCTTCTTCGGAATACCGATGCTGATGGTCGGCGCCGTCAGCTTCTTCGACTATGAGCGCTGGCAGATCGTCCCGACCTTCATTCTCGACAATTACGTCGAACTGTTTCAGTCGAGCCTGACATTGCGGCTCTACCTGATCGCGATCAAATACGTGGCGATCGTCTGGGCGGTGACGCTGATCATCGGTTTCACGGTGGCGTACTTCCTGGTCTTCCATGTCAGAAGCCTGACCTTGAAGATGGGATTGTTCCTGCTTTGCACGGTGCCGTTCTGGACCTCGAACATCATCCGCATGATCTCGTGGATACCCTTCCTCGGCCGCAACGGCGTATTCAATAGCGGCCTCGAGAGCCTCGGCATCATCGACCAGCCGCTGTCCTTCCTGCTGTTCTCGGATTTCGCGGTGATCGTCGCCTATGTGCATCTCAATACGCTGTTCATGATCGTGCCGATCTTCAATTCGATGGCCAGGATCGATCCCGGCCTCATCGAGGCCGCGCACGACGCCGGCGCCAGCCGCTGGCGCGTCATTTGGGAAGTCGTGCTGCCGCTGTCGAAGACCGGAATCGCGTTGGGCTCGATCTTCGTCATCACGCTGGTGATGGGCGACTTCTTCGTCGTCAAGATCATGAGCGGCGGGCAGAGCGCGACGGTGGTCTCCGCGCTGGCGACGGAGATCGCCAGCCTGCAATATCCGCCGGCCGCGGCGAGCGCCGTAGTGCTGGTGGTGATCGTGGCCCTGATGGTGTCGGCGATCTTGCGCCTGGTCGACGTGCGCCGGGAATTGACCGGCTGAGATGAAATGACGATGCACAGCACGGCGGACCGGTCCCGGCCTTGGACGTTTTATGCGCTGGCGGCGTTCTTCACGCTGTTCGTGCTGTTCCTCTACGGGCCGATGATCGTCATCTATGTTTTGTCCTTCCAAGGACCCAATGGCGGCCTGACGTTTCCCTTGCAAGGGGTGTCGCTGCACTGGTTCGACGCGCTGATCAAGCAGGAGCGGACCGGCGATATCGCCGGCGCGTTCCGGCGCTCGATTGGTCTTGCCGCCATGGTCACGGTGCTCACCGTCGTGCTTTCGGTGATGGCGGGTCTCGCCTTCCGCCGGCGGTTCGCCGGCGCCGGCCTGGTCTTTTACATGGCGATCGCCAGCCTGATCATGCCCGGCCTGTTCGTCAGCCTGGGCATCGGCCTTATCTTCCAGATGCTCGGCGTGACGCCGACCTGGTACGGTTCGGCGCTCGGCGCGCAACTGACCTGGACGCTTCCCTACGGCCTATTGATCATGTTCGCGGTGCTCGGCCGCTTCAATCGCGCTTACGAGGAGGCGGCGAGCGACCTTGGCGCCAGCAACTGGCAGCGGCTGCGGCATGTGACGCTGCCGATCGTGCTGCCGGGCATCATCGGCGTCGCCCTGTTCGGCTTCACGCTGTCCTACGATGAATTCCCGCGAACGGTGCTCACGTCGGGAAGCAGCAATACGCTGCCGCTCGAGATCTGGGCGATGACGACCGACGTGACCTCGCCGGCGCTGTTTGCGGTCGGCACGGTGACCACAGTCATATCGTTCATCGTCATCGGTCTGGCGTTGACGTCAATCGCCTTAATCGAGCGCCGTCGCCTGCGGCGCGTCAGCTTGGATGAGAGTCCTACGGTGGATTGAATGGCATCAGATACCAGAAAAGGCGATATCGAGCTCGTGTCCGTCACCAAGCGCTTCGGCGACATGGTGGCGGTCGACAATGTGAGCTTGCGCATTCCCCATGGCGCCTATTGCTGCCTGCTGGGACCGAGCGGCTGCGGCAAGACGACGATCCTGCGCATGATCGCCGGACACGAAACGCCGAGCCAAGGCGACATCCGCATCGGCGGCGCATCGGTGGCCGGACAGACGCCGTTGCAGCGGGGCACGGCCATGATGTTCCAGGCCTACGCGCTGTTTCCGCATCTGAGCGTGCTCGACAACGTGGCGTTCTCGTTGAAGATGCGCGGCCTCGATCGCGAGGCGCGGCACCAGCAGGCTCGCGAACTGCTGGCCAAGGTCAGGCTCGATCAATTCGCCGACCGCTTGCCGGCGCAATTGTCCGGCGGTCAGCAGCAGCGCGTGGCGCTGGCGCGCGCCTTGATCACCAACCCGCGCGTGCTGCTGCTGGACGAGCCGCTCTCGGCGCTGGACGAGTATTTGCGCCTGCGCATGCGCGGCGAGCTGCGGCGCATGCAAAAGCAGCTCGGCATCACCTTCGTGCACGTGACGCACACCCAGCTCGAAGCGATCGCCGTCGCCGACATGCTGGTTGTGATGGATCAGGGCCGCATCGAGCAGTCCAGCTCGCCGGACAAGATCTACAACACGCCGCGCACCGCCTACGTGGCCCGCTTCATCGGCGGCCAGAACGTGCTGTCGGGCAAAGTCGAGGGCGTGGCCGATGGAATGGCGACCTTGCGGGATGCCGGTGGCGCCCGGCTGACCGCCCCGCTCGGCAATGCCAAACCACAGATGGGATCACAGCTCTACTTGGCGATCCGGCGGGATCGAATCGAGGTCGCCAAAGCCGGCGGCAATAGCGCCGACGCCGGCGAAGCCAACGTGGTTCGCGGCAAGGTTCATTCGATCGAATATCAGGGCTCTTATGCCAAGGTAACGATCGACCTGGCGCAGCCGGAAGAGTTCGTCGCGAACGTGTCGGATGTCGATTTCCTGCGCGCGCCGGTCGAGATCGGCGACGAGGTTCTGGCGCGATGGTCACCCGCAAACGTTCGCCTGCTCGAGGGCGCCGGCGGCTTAGGCGACAAACAGATTTATGCCGACGCCGATCTGATCTGAGGGCTGCTATCATCGCATCCGGTTGCGGCGCACGATACGCGGCAACCGAACGATCAGCGCACCAGCTCGATTTCGACGAAGATCAGGTCCTGGTCGCCGCCGTTGAAGACGTCGTGCTCGACGCCGGCCGGGCGGAAATAGGCAACGCCCGGCGAGAGGTCGGAAAACCGTTCCTCACCGCCTTCCACAATCCGCATCCGCCCGCGGGTGACGGGGACGACGATGTAGTCAAACTCGTGACGATGAAAGCCGGTATGCGTCCCCGGCGCCAGGCGATGGCGCGTGACGCGGGCATGGTCATTGTCGATTTGGCGATCGGTCTCTTCGAGCATGGGAACCTCGTATCGCCGTCCAGGTGCGGAGCGGCTTGATCGTCAGCATCGAATATCACCAATCATAGCCGCCCCTATCTATACCGCGCAAACTCATTTATCTGACCGCGCAGCCGCGGCAGGTCCGCTCCGGATCATAGCGTCCGGTCGACAATGTCGGCGAGCGAGGTTCAAGGGGGACTATCAGGGCGAGTGCTAGAAGCCCTCGCATACTGGTAGGCGTTGAAGAAGCGCAGCGAATAAGCCTCCGCTCATGCCACACGATCAGGCTGCGGTTTAGCGATGCTGCACGGTGCGGAACCGCGGAACTGCCGAACGGCCGATGGGTTGTCCTGCGAGATGCGGGCGACCAAGGAGGCTGCCATGCCGGTTTATCGCGACCCTATCCTTCGCCGCGACACAAATGACGCGCCGCCGCGTAATATCGCCAGCGAACCCACCCGGCGGCGCTATGACGCCGCGGAATGGGTCGCGGGCACACTGTTCGTCGTGACGGGAGCGGTGTTCGCCTTGTGCCTGGTGGCCACCGGGTTGGGCATTGGCCATGAGCCCGAGATGAACGCGATTCAGAAGGCGCCGATTGCTATTCTAGCGGCGAACAACAATCGCCGCTGATCAAAGCGGCCTGCGGGCGATTACTGAGACTTTTTGGCTGCCTTTCGCGCGACGTGCCGCAAGTCGGGGGCCGCCCTATGCGCGGGCGCCCAGAGAACGCTTGCAACAATGAACGGCTGGTTCACCAGGCCCAGCAGCGGTGCCGACGGGGGTGCCAACGAAGTCCCGGCCCGCAGACTACGGGCGCGACCACCACGGGGGCCGGCGCGACAACCACGACGTTGGGCCGGCAAACGCCGAACCGGTCGGGATGCGCACCGGGACCGCAACCTCCAGCGGCCTGTGCATCGAAACTTGCGAATGAGACTATTGCAGCGACTGATGCTATCGACAGGATTATTTTGCTCATCTGCCTTGTCCTTCTGCGGTCTTGCCGCCACCCGCCGCCCAAAGGCCACATGCCGGATGTACGAATGCTGAAGGCAGCATTTGCGTGTTATTCAGAATCGAAGTCGCTCGGCGCGGTCTTCGTCTCCTTGGCTCTGAACGATTTTGCGCTCTGTCTTTTCAAATCGCCAAGGCGGCGCAGTGTCGGCTTATCTTGATTCTACGGCCGGCCGTTGCCGTCAGCGGCGCAGCGAGTGGTCTTTTGTTTCCGGCGCGCACAATGCCGCCACGAAGGTGATCGCCGCCAGCAGGATCAGCATCAGCGAGACGCCAGTGGTGCCGCCGGTGTAGTTGGCAAGCGATGTGGCGAACAGCGGCGTCAGGCCGCCGCCGATCGCGGCCGCAAGCTGGAACCCGAGCGAGGCGCCGGTGTAACGCACGCGGGTGCCGAACAGTTCGGGAAAATAGGTCGACTGCAGCCCGAACATGGTGCCCTGACCGAGGCTGAGCGCCACCACCATCGTCAGGATGATGATGGTCGGATTCTTGGTATTGAGCAGCCAGAACAGCGGGAAGGCGAAGCCCATCGTGAACAGCGTGCCGGCGAAAAAAAGCGCCCGCCGCCCGAAGATGTCGCTCAGCCAGCCGAACAACGGGATGGTCGCCACCGCGACCAGCGCGGCGACGATGATCGCATCGAGCATCAGCTGCTTGGAGACGCCAAGCTTGGTCGTGGCGTACACCACGGCAAAGATGGTGAGGATATAGACCCAGGACACTTCGGAGATTTTCAGGCCGATGGCGACCAGGAAGCTGTGCGGATTTTTCAGGATGGTTTCAAGGAACGGGCTTGGCACGATATCGCCGCGGCGCTTGATGTCCTCGAACACCGGGGTTTCCGCAACACGCCGGCGCACGAACCAGCCGACGCCAAGGAGCGCGATGCTGAGCAGGAACGGCACCCGCCAGCCCCAGGCCAGGAACGAGGCCTGCGGCAGCGTCGCCGCCAGCGCAAAGGCGCCGGTCGACGTCAACATGCCGAGCGGGAAGCCGACCTGCACCAGGCTGCCGTACAGGCCGCGCCAGCTCGCCGGGGCGTGCTCCAGCACGACCAGCGAAGCGCCGCCCCATTCGCCGCCGAGGCCGATGCCCTGGACGATGCGCAGCGTCACGAGCAGGATCGGCGCCCAGATGCCGATCTGATGATAGGTCGGCAGCAGTCCGACGCAGAACGTGCCGAGCCCCATCACCAGCATGGTGATCATCAGCATCGTCTTGCGGCCGATGCGGTCGCCGAAATGGCCGAACAAGATGCCGCCGACCGGGCGGGCGAAAAAGCCGGCCGCGTAAGCGCCGAGCGCCGCCAGCGTGCCGGTCAGCGGATCGACGTTGGGGAAGAACAAGCTGTTGAAGACCAAAGCCGCCGCCGTGCCGTAGATCAGAAAGTCGTACCATTCGATGATGGTGCCGATCGATCCGGCAAACACCACGGAGGCCATCGACCGTTGCTTGCCGCCGGACGTTCGCGGTGCGACGTCGACTGCTGCGGTCAGCACGCTCATGTTACGCTCCTGTATCCTCGACGGCTGCGGGGACTCTTTCAAATCGCCGCGCGCTCACGCGCTCCGCGCGCTTGATGATCCGCGGCAACCGATGTCGCGCGTCGGCCGGTCGCTTCCGACCCTAGCTTGCAGGATGTGGAGGCGGCCGCGTTGTGGACGGCGCCAGCCGGGAAAGACGCGAATCCGATGGCCGTTCCGGGAAGCTGAAGCGCACGACAAAAGCAATACAGCCTCGGCGTATTTTGTATATTTCTATCGGCCCTCGGCGTCGGAACATTTGATCGGATAGTAAATGTTGCCTTCGTCGTTTACCTTACCCGGCGCGGGGCCGGGCAAAAGACACAACCCACCACACATGCGAACGGGAACAGCATGCGGACGCTCATGATCGGCGACGTCACCATTACCAGCATCATCGAGCGCGACGGGCCGTGGCGGCGGCCGGAGGAGATGTTCCCCGCCTATGACCCCGACATTGGCCGGCGCCATCTCGCCGAACTCGATCCGGTAGTATTCGACCCGGCGTCCGGACGCATGGTGATGCCCTATCAGAGCTTCGTGGTGCGGACGCCCAAGCACACCATCCTGGTCGACACCTGCACCGGCGAAGACAAGGGCTATCCACCGCCATTCGATTTCCCCAAGCAGCCCTGGCTCGACGGCTTCGCCACCGCCGGTCTGCGGTTCGATGACATCGACTACGTGTTTTGCACCCACCTGCACATCGACCATAGCGGCTGGAACACCGTGCTGCGCGACGGCCGCTGGGTGCCGACCTTCCCGAAGGCGAAATACGTGTTCCACAAAGGCGAATACGCCGCATGGGAGGAGTCGACCAAACGCGGCGAGCATCGGCCCGGCGGCGGCGGCAATGTGTGGCGCTTCAACTGCGAGCCGGTGGTGGCGGCCGGCCAGGCGCTGCTGGTCGACGACGACTTTGCGCTCGACGATACGATGTGGCTCACGCCGACGCCGGGTCATTCGCCGTGCCATTGCTGTGTCAATATCCGCTCGGGCGGACAGCAGGCCGTCGTCATCGGCGACCTCATGCATCACGCCTTGCAGTGCCGCGAGCCGGATTGGTCGACGATCTTCGACTGGGACCCTCGGCAGGCGGCGCGATCGCGCCGGCAATTCCTGGGCAAGATCGCCGGCACCGGCATCGTTGTGCTGCCGATCCATTTTCCGCACCCGACCGCCGGGCTCGTCGAAGCGGACGGCGAGCGATTCCGCTACAGCTTCATTCGCTAGTGCGGCGGTTCAGAAGTCCGCATCATTTTTGCCGCGAACTCGTCATGCGGACTTCTGAACCAAAGCCACACTAGATCAATACGTTGCTAGTGTCCTTCGATTCCGAAGTTCGCAAACGAGGGTGCCGCATAATGATGCGAACTTCGGAATCGGGACACTAGAGCATTTTCCGAAAAGACTGAATCGCGGGATTCCCCTGCGGGAACGAATCGGATTCA
>JBEKIC010000043.1:0-34288 GCA_050011955.1 Xanthobacteraceae bacterium | reverse complement strand
GCCTTCGACGCCAATGACGGCAAGCTCCTTTGGACGTTCAACACGATTCCGGAGAACTCGGTCGGCGTCTGGGCGACCAAGGACGCGACCGGCCGCGACATGCACCGCGACATCGCCGCCGAGAAGGTGCAGCTCGCCAAGACCGGCGATCCCTACAAAACGCTCGGCGGCGGCGTGTGGCAGAATCCCTCGGTCGACCTCGCGACCAAGCGCATCTATTTCGTGGTCGGCAATCCGTCGCCCGATCTCGACGGATCGCTGCGTCCCGGCGACAACCTCTATACGGATTCGCTGGTCTCGGTCGATCTCGATACCGGCAAGCTGGCCTGCTACTTCCAGTACATCTCCCACGACCTCTGGGATCTCGACGCCACGAGCCCCACGGTCCTGGTCAATGTGAAAGACGCCAGCGGCAAGACTGTCCCGGGCGTGCTGCACGCCGGCAAGACCGGCTACGTCTATGTGCACGATCGCAAGGATTGCAAGCTGATCCGCTTCTCCGAGCCGATGGTGTCGCAGAAGGACAGGTGGGTGCTGCCGACCGCCACCACGCCGGAAAAGGGCGCGCGCATGTTCCCGGGCGCCAATGGCGGCGTCGAATGGTCGCCGATCGCAACCAATCCCGGCGCGGGGCTGGCCTACGCGATCAACCTCGAGCAAGAGATGACCTACACGGTCGATAGCGCGCCGTATCCCAACGGCAAGCTGTGGCTCGGTGGCGCCTTCACCAACGTTCCGGGCGGCATCCAGGCCGGCAACGTGACCGCGGTCGACTACAACACCGGTAAGATCAAGTGGCAGGTGAAGACGCCGCAACCGATGATCGGCGGCATTCTCGCTACCGCTGGCGGCCTGGTGTTCACCGGCGAGAGCAACGGCTGGTTCAAGGCCTATGACGCGAAGGACGGCAAGGTGCTCTGGAAGTTCCAGGCCGGCGCCGGCGTCAACGCGCCGCCCTCGTCCTACATGGTTGGCGGCAAGCAATATATTGCGGTGGCGGCCGGCGGTAACGTGCAGGTCGATTCCAGGCGCGGCGACAGCATCGTCGCCTTCACGCTGGAATAACGGAACCCGATCACCTCGGGGCGATTGCAAGGACGGGACCGGAAACGGCCCCGTCCGTTTTTTTGGCGGGATGGTTTTGCCATGAATGAAGCTCCGGGTTGCCGCTGCGGCCCACACCTGACGCTGACGGCATGGCTCGCTTTGGCGGTTCTGCTGCCGTCCGCGGCACGCGCGGAAAGCATCGAGGAAAAGGCGCAAGTCTGCGCGGCCTGCCACGGCGAGAACGGCGTGCCGGTGGAGCAGTCGTTCCCGGTGCCAGTGATCTGGGGCCAACAGCTCGGCTACCTGTTCTTCGAGCTGCGCGATTTCAAATCCGGCGCCCGCAAGAACGATGTCATGACGCCGATCGCGCAAGGCCTCGAGCAAGCGGACCTGATGGCGCTGGCGGAATATTTCTCGAAGAAAGCCTGGCCCGACCTGCGTCAGCCGGCGGCGCCGGCGGCGGCCGCCGCCGACGCGCAGCGCGTCAATGCGTCCGTCGTCTGCACCAGCTGCCATCAGGAAGGATTTAAGGGCGACAGCACCCAGCCGCGCCTCGCCGGCCAGGTGGGCGCCTATCTGCAAAAAACGATGATGGACTTCCGCAGCGGCGAGCGCGCCAACAATCCAGGCATGACCGGGTTCGTGAAGGGGCTCACGGAGGAGGAGATCGCCGCGATGGCGGCCTATCTCGCCGGGATGTGATTGCTCCGTCAGCGGCCAAGCCTGGCTCGCACGTCGGGGTTCGCCGCCAAATCGAGCGCGGTCTTGCCCTGTTTATCCTTCAACGTCCGGTCGGCTCCGCGCTGAAGGAGGAGATCGACGACGGCGGCATCGCCGAGCCCGGCGGCGATCATCAGCGCGGTACGGCCGCGATTGTCGGTGTCGTCGAGCGAAGCGCCATGCGCGAGCAGGATATCGACAACACGCCCCACCGCCGCGGCGCCGACGCCTTCGTCGTGGCCGGCCGCCCACATCAGCGCGGTGAGGTCG
This sequence comes from Xanthobacteraceae bacterium, assembly GCA_050011955.1. Taxonomy (GTDB): domain Bacteria; phylum Pseudomonadota; class Alphaproteobacteria; order Rhizobiales; family Xanthobacteraceae; genus BOG-931. The sequence continues at coordinate 32,251 of JBEKIC010000043.1, read as the reverse complement.
TTGCCGTAACGCGCCCGCGGGTCGACGCCGGCATCAATGAGCCGGCTCACGATATCGTCGAAGCCGCGCGAGGCGGCATAGACCATGGCCGTCTTGCCGGTCTCGTCGCGCACGTTCGGATCGGCGCCGCGCGCCAGCAGCGCGTCGACGATGCGGCCGTTGCCCTTGAAAGCCGCGGCCGTCAGCGGCGTGACGCCCTTGCGGCCGGGAAGATTTGGGTCGGCGCCCTTGGCCAGCAGCAAGGCTACCGTCGAATGTTTCTCGGCTTCGGCGGCGGCGAACAGCGCCGTGCCGCCGTCGACGTTGCGGGCATCGATCGGCGCGCCCTGGGCGAGGAAAAGCTCGACGAGCTTGATCTGGCCGGCGCGCGCGGCATGCGCAAGCGGGCTGGCGCCGCGGCGGTCGCGCGCCAAAAGCGAGGCGCCGGCGTCAATGAGCTTGCGCGCCAAAGTCGCGCAGCCTTTGTCGGCGGCCGCGAACAGCGTCATATTGATCTGCACCGACACCGCCTCGGCTTTGATGAGCTCGTAGTCACGCTCGATCTCGCCGCAGTCCCGATCGGGGCGCGGCTGCAGGTTTTGCGCGCGCGCCGGCGCGAGTGCGGCGAGCATGACGGCGAGGGACGCGCAGGCGACGGTGCGGAATGTGCTCATTGCGTCCGCAGGATACGTCATTCCGGGGCCGAGCCAACGGGTCCGGCCTTCGGCCGGCCCGATGACAGGATCCGCGAGGAACCGGGAATCCATAACCGCCGTCCGCGAATATGGATTCCGGGCTCGCGCTGCGCGCGCCCCGGAATGACGACTTTGCTGTCTAACTGTTGGAACGCAGCGCGGACAAGCTTCATGTCTCGGTGCTCGCCCGTTCGGCAGGTCCAGCCATTTCCCCGATTTTGCAGCCGGGGATCAGCGATTGAAGCTTACGATGTTTGCGTTCGCTGCGAGATAGTCCATCGCATAAGCGAGCTCGCCGCCCGTCTCCGCATGAACGGTCAACAACGGTTGCTTCGCCGCAACGTAATCATCGACGCGCACGAGCAGTTCCACGCCGGCGGCTTTCGCATCCGGCGCGCCGGCGAGCTTGGCGAGCCGGGCGAGACGCCGATTGTCGATACGGCAAACTTGGCCTTCGGTTTTTGCCACGACCGGCCGCGTCTGTTTGGCGACCGGAGGTTCGCGCATGCCGCCCTGCGCCTCGCAGATATTCTGGAATTTCTTCCAGGCGCGGCCGCTGGCGAGCGCGCTATGCGCCATTGCTTCGCCGCGGCCCGCCGCCATGCCGCCGAGTTCGAGCAGCGCGCCGGCCAAAGCCAGCGCGCGCTCGCGCAGATCGATCGGCGCGTCGGCATCGCCGCGCAGGACGGCCAGCACGTCAAGGGCCTCGAGTGCCGGCCCGATCCGGCGGCCGATCGGCTGATTGCCGTCGGTTGTAACGACCGTCGCGTCGATCCCAAAGGCGGCGGCGACATCCAGCAATCGCTTTTGCAACATTGCAGCGTCTTCTTGGCTGCGCACCTTTGCGGTGTCGCCAACCGGCATGTCGATCAGCAGATGAGTTGCGCCGGCCGCAATTTTCTTCGACAGAACCGACGCGACAAGCTGACCGCCGTTGTCGAGGTCAAGCGCGCGCTCGACGCGGATCAGAAGGTCATCGACCGGGCTCAACCGCACCGTCCCGCCCCAAACGACGCAGCCGCCCTCGCGTTCGACGACGCGCCGCATTGATGTCAAATCGAGAGCGACCGGGGCCATCGTCTCCATCGCATCGGCGGTGCCCGCCGGCGAGGTGATGGCGCGGGACGAAGTTTTGGGAATGGTGAAGCCGCACGCCGCCACGATGGCGACGAGGATGGGCGTGGTCCGGTTGCTCGGCAGGCCGCCGATGCAATGCTTGTCCATCACCGGACGCACCGGCCAGCTGAGCCGGTTGCCGGCATTCGCCATCGCGGCCGTTAGCGCGACGGTTTCGGCAAAATCGAGCGGACGCGCCGCGCAGGCGGTGAGGAACGATGACAGCTGGAGATCGGAATACCGGCCGGCGAGGATGTCCTTGACGATGCCGTCTGCCGCATGCGCCTGCAGCCGGTGGCCATAGACCTTGCCACGGACGGCGCCGAACGATTCGACGACGGGCGGATGGCTAACCGCGATCTCTTCGCCATCCGCGGGGCCCAGTCGGCTCCATGCCGACTCGGAGAGGCCGATCTCGCCCGCCGGCAGCAGGTCGGAGGTTATTTGATAAAGCGTGGCGATGATCGAACGCCGACCGCGCGTCAATCGGATACGTGCGTGCGAGGCGAAGCCTTCGGCTCGGCACACCGGGCAATCCTTGTGTGCGAAGGCGATGGCTTCGTGATGCGTCTCGATGCCGAGCCGGCGGGCGCGCAGCACGTTCCGGCGTTCGCCTGGCGCCGTCGCGATCGCGCCTTCAGCGGCGCTTTGCACCGGGATTCTCCTCGGGCCGATTTCATTATCTGCGCGGCAACAGCGCGCAGCAGCCAGCAATAAAACAGCACCAATCGTTAAAGAATTCCGGCGGGGTAGGGTAAACTGCAGTCGTAGCCGGATGGCGCGGAGCGATATCCGGGGCGGTCTGTCCGCTGAAAGGCCGTTACCGGATTTCGCTGGCGCTCAATCCGGGCTTCTGAGTAGAGCGCTGACAAGCTTGACGCCGTCGGCACTGGCCCATTCGGCGGGTCCGGCCATTTCGCCGATCTCGCAGCCGGAGCGGTCGACGATCAGCGTCGTCGGCATGCCGAAAGCCTTGCCGGCCAATTTCAGCTCCTGGAACACCTTTGCGCTCGGATCGGCATAGTAGGTCAGGTGCGTCACGCCGATATCCTTGAGAAAGGCGAGCGGCTTTGCCGGATCGCGGGTATCGATATTGATGGCGACCACCTCGAATTTCGGGCCGCCGAGATCGGATTGGAGCGCGTCGAGCGCCGGCATCTCTTTGCGGCATGGCACGCACCAGGTGGCCCAGAGGTTGAGCAGGACGGTGCGGCCGCGCCAGTCCTTGAGCGTCCGTTCATGGCCTTCGGCGTCCTTGAACGCGAGGTCGGGGACGCGGAACGGCATATGCGCCACCGCAAACGCCGCGACTTCGCCATGCGCCAGCGGGGCGATCCGGCCGGCGGTCTCGACCGCGGGCGCACAGGCCGCCGCTGCCGGATTGCTTCGCAGACGCCCAATCCCGTATACCCCCGCCAGCACGGCGACGGCGCCGCACAACGCCAGGGCGGTCATTTTAAGGCGGCGGACTTTGGAATAGGGCTCGGCGGGCAGTTCGGTCATCGGCGATAAAACCTCGGCGCAACCTTCATGTGTAGTGTGACATGAGCAGCAACAAAATGTGGGGCGGACGCTTCGGGGCGGCTCCCGATCCCATCATGGCGGACATCAATGCCTCGATCGATTTCGACCGCCACCTCTACCGGCAGGACATTGCCGCGAGCAAGGCGCATGCCGCGATGCTCGGCAAAACCGGCATCATTACGGCGCAAGATGCAAAGCGCATCGCTCACGGTCTAGACACGATCCTGTCAGAGATCGAAGCCGGTAAATTTACCTTCAAGCGCGCGCTCGAGGACATCCATATGAACGTCGAGAGCCGGCTCGCCGAACTGATCGGGCCGGCCGCCGGGCGGCTGCACACCGCCCGCTCGCGCAACGATCAGGTGGCGACCGATTTCCGGCTATGGGTGCGCGATTGGCTCGACGGGATCGATGCCGCGCTTAAATCCTATCAGCGCGCGCTGGCCGAGAAGGCGCTGGAACACGCCGCGACCGTCATGCCGGGCTTTACGCATTTGCAGACGGCGCAGCCGGTGACCTTCGGCCACCACCTGCTCGCCTATGTCGAAATGGCGGCGCGCGACCGCGGCCGCTTCGCCGACGCGCGGGCCCGGCTCAACGAAAGCCCGCTCGGCGCCGCAGCGCTTGCCGGCACCTCTTTCCCGATCGATCGCGCCATGACCGCGAAGGCGCTCGGCTTCGCACGGCCGATGGCGAACTCGCTCGACGCCGTCGCCGACCGCGACTTTGTGCTGGAGACGTTGTCGGCCTGCGCCATCACCGCGGTGCATCTGTCGCGGTTCGCCGAAGAGATCGTGATCTGGTCGTCGCCGCTGGTCGGGCTGGTCAAGCTCTCCGACAAGTTCACCACCGGCTCGTCGATCATGCCGCAGAAGCGCAATCCCGACGCCGCCGAGCTTGTCCGCGCGCGAACGGGGCGCATCGTCGGCGCGCTCACGGCGCTGCTCATGGTGATGAAGGGCCTGCCGCTCGCCTATCAGAAGGATATGCAGGAGGACAAGGAAGGGACGATCGACGCGCTCGGCACGCTTATCGTGTCGATCGGCGCCATGGCCGGCATGGTGCGCGACCTGGAGCCCGATCTGCCGCGCATGCGGCAGGCCGCCGGCGAGGGTTTTTCCACCGCCACCGATCTCGCCGACTGGCTGGTGCGGACGCTCAAACTGCCGTTTCGCGAGGCCCACCATGTCACCGGCCGGATCGTGGCCGCGGCAGCCGCGGCCGGAGTGTCGCTCGACAAGCTGCCGCTGACGGCCATGCAGGCGATTGAGCCGCGCATCACCGGCGCGGTCTTCGGCGTGCTCTCGGTCGAAAAGTCGGTGAAAAGCCGCGAAGTCTATGGCGGCACCGCGCCCAAGAACGTGCGCGCCCAGGCCAAACGCTGGCTGCAGCGGCTTGAGCGCCCGATTCCGGGTGGAACAGGTAAACCCGCTGGCAAGGTGTGATCGCCAAAATCTCGCCGCTGCGGTTCGATCTGCTATGCTGTCGCCGAAGCGGGTGGGGAGCGTCGTTTGGCCTTTGATCGCTTGAGCGTCAGGTTTGCGGTGGCCGTGCTCGTCGCAGCCGCCGCGCTTAGCCTATCCGCTTGCGGGCGCAAAGGGCCGCTCGATCCGCCGCCCAGCGCGGCGGTGCCGCCCCCGCCGGCGGCTTCGGCCGCCGACGCGTCCGGCGCTCCGGCTACTGCGAATCCCGCGGTTCCGCCGCCGGCGCCGAGCCAGAAGAAGTCATTTCTCCTCGATCCGCTGCTCCAATAGCGCCGCTCTGACAGAAACCGGTTTCCACCCCCCGGATCAAGTCCGGGGGCTGGCGTTTTCCGGATCATGGTTTTATCGGCGCATGATCTTTTCGGAAAACCGGTTTCCACTTTTCCGGATCATGCTCTAAACACGCTTCATGCATCACTTCGCCTATCGCAACGGCGTCCTGCACGCCGAAGCCGTCGATCTCGTCGCGCTGGCGCAGGCCGTCGGCACGCCGTTTTATTGCTATTCGAGCGCGACGCTGGAGCGGCACTATCGGGTGTTCGCCGACGCCTTTGCCGACGTCGACGCGCTGGTCTGCTACGCGATGAAGGCGAATTCCAATCAGGCCGTGATCGCGACGCTCGGACGGCTCGGCGCCGGGGCGGACGTGGTCTCCGGCGGCGAGCTGTTGCGCGCACGGGCCGCCGGTATTCCGCCGCAGAAGATCATGTTCTCCGGCGTCGGCAAGACCGCCGATGAGCTTAAGCTCGCGGTCGAACAAGGCATTCTCTGCGTCAACGTCGAATCCGAGGCGGAGCTTGAACTGCTCGCCGCGATCGCTGCCGGCGCCGGCAGCACGGCGGACATTTCGATCCGCGTCAATCCGGACATCGATCCCAAGACCCACGCCAAGATCTCAACCGGCAAGGCCGAGAACAAATTCGGCATTCCGATCAGCCGCGCGCGCGAGGTATATGCCCGCGCCGCCAAGCTCAATGGCGTGCGCGTCGTCGGCGTCGACATGCATATCGGCAGTCAGATCACCGAGCTCGATCCGTTCGGCGACGCGTTCGCGCTGCTGGCGGACTTCGTGCACGTGCTCCGCGCCGACGGTCACAGCATCAGCCACGTCGATCTCGGCGGGGGCTTGGGCATTCCCTACCGCGACGACAATGAGCCGCCGCCCGATCCCGCCGCCTACGCGGCTACCGTCAAGCGCGCGACGCACGGGCTTAACTGCAAACTGATCTTCGAGCCGGGCCGCCTCATCGTCGGCAATGCCGGTATCCTGGTCACGCGCGTGCTCTATGTGAAGCGGGGCGAGGCCAAGACCTTCGTCATCGTCGATGCCGGCATGAACGATCTGGTGCGCCCGACGCTCTATGAGGCCTACCACGACATCCGCCCGATCCGGGAGCCTGCGATCGGCGCGCCGCAAATCATCGCTGACGTGGTCGGGCCGGTTTGCGAATCAGGCGATTACCTGGCGCTGGACCGCTCACTCGCCGAGCCGAAGCCCGGCGATCTCCTCGCCGTCATGACCGCGGGCGCTTATGGCGCGGTTCAAGCCAATACCTACAATACCCGCGCCCTCGTGCCCGAAGTCCTTGTCAGGGCTGACGAATGGGCGCTGGTGCGGTCGCGCGTCATCGTCGAAGAGCTGATCGCGCTCGACCGCTTGCCGCCCTGGCTCTGATCTTGCATCGCCCACCCCGTGTGGGTCGGGTGCCTTGAACCCGCCCTCATGCTAAAATGTTGTAGGCGGAGTATTCCTCCGTGGAGACCGAGGTGACGGAAACCTCTTCGAGCCCTCCTGCCCCGCCGCATCGGGGCGCAGACACGGCTGCACGATCTCAGCTCGGCACGGCCTTGCGCCGCGCGCGCTGGACGATCTTCTGGGAGCGGCTGTGGCCGGCTCTGGCGACGCTCGCGACCGTGGTCGGTCTGTTCCTGACCGTGTCATGGCTCGGGCTGTTTCTCTGGCTGCCGCCTGCCGGCCGCGCCGCGGTCATGCTCGTGTTTGCGATCGCCGCTCTAGCGGCAGCGTCCCGGTTTATCGGATTGCGCATGCCTGCTGCCGCCGACGGCCTGCGCCGGCTCGATCGCGGCAGCGGCCTTCGCCATCGTCCGGCGACGACGATCGTCGACGAGCTCGCGGTCACGCCGCAGGATCCGTTTTCACTGGCGCTGTGGAAAACCCATGTCGAGCGCACGCTTGCGGCGGCGCGAGCCTTCAGGGTGGGCTGGCCGTCGCCGCGGATCGCTTGGCGCGATCCTTACGCGCTGCGCGGCCTGGTGCTGATCGCCTGCATCGCCACCTTCATCGCCGCCGGCGGCGAACACTGGAAGCGCATCGCCGCGGCGTTCGATTGGCAGGGCGTGGTGCTGCCGGCGAATTTCCGCGTCGACGCGTGGGTCACCCCGCCCGCCTATACCGGGCGGCCGCCGCTCATTCTTGCCGGCATGCATCCCGGCGAGCCGGCGCGGCCAACCGGCGAGGCGGGCGAGCCGGTCTCCGTTCCGGCCGGCAGCACGCTGGTGGTGCGCGCCACCGGCAAGCTCGATGTCGATGTTTCCGGCAAAGGCGGCGTGATCCCCGCCAAGGAGGCCGTGCATGCGCCGGCCGGCACGCAAGAGTACCGGTTCAAGATCACGGCGACCGGCACTGCGACGCTGCGCGGCGCCGGCGACGATCTGACCTGGGCGTTCAATGCCATTCCCGACAAGCCGCCGACCATCGCGCTCGCCAAGGATCCCGAGCAGCAGGCGCGCGGCTCGCTGCTCTTGTCCTATCGCCTCGAGGACGATTACGGGGTGACCCAGGCGCAAGCGACATTTGCCCGCAAGGACCCCCCGACAACAAAAGACGCCGGTCCGCATCCGCTCTATGGGCCACCCGATTTCGCGCTGATCTTGCCGCAGGCGCGCACCAGGAAAGGCATCGGCCAGACCATCAAGGATTTGAGCGACCATCCCTGGGCCGGCGCCGACGTGGTGATGACGCTGATCGCGCGCGACGAGGGCGGCAACGAGGGCAAAAGCGAGCCGTTCGCGTTCCGCCTGCCCGAGCGCGTGTTCACCAAGCCGTTGGCGCGGGCGCTGGTCGAGCAACGGCGCAATCTCGCGCTCGATGCCGGGACGCGTCCGCTTGTCATCACCGCGCTCGACGCGCTGGCGCTGGCGCCGGAAAAGTTCACGCCCGACGCCGGCATTTATCTCGGCCTGCGCGCGATCTTCTGGTCGCTCATTCACGCCAAGACCGACGATGATTTGCGCGACGTGGCGGCGCGGCTGTGGGCGATGGCGGTCGGCATCGAGGACGGCGACGTTTCCGACGCCCAGGCCGCCTTGCGCAATGCCGAGGAGGCGCTGCGCCAGGCGCTCGAACGCGGCGCCAGCGACCAGGAGATCAAGCAACTCATGGATCAGCTGCGCGCGGCGATGGACCGCTACATGCAAGCGATGCAGGAGCAACTGAAGAACAGCCAGCAGCTGGCCCGGCCGCTCGACCGCAATTCGCGCACGCTGCGCTCGCAGGATCTGAAAAACATGCTCGACCGGCTGGAGAACCTGGCGCGCAACGGCGCCAAGGATGCCGCGCGTCAGCTTCTGCAACAGCTGCAGCAGATGATGGAGAACCTGCAGATGGCGACGCCGGACATGAACGGCGACGACATGGACATGGACGAGATGATGTCACAGCTCGATGAGCTCGGCGACATGATCCGCAAGCAGCAGGATTTGCGCGATCGCACCTTCCGCCAAGGCCAGGATCAACGCCGGCAGAATGCGCAGCGCGGTCAGCAAGGACGGCAGGGGCAGCAGAGCCAGCAGGGCGAGCAAGGCCAGCAGCAGGACGACGCCATGCGCGAGCTGCGGCAGAACCAGCAGGCGCTGCGCGACCGTCTCAATAAGCTGCTCGATGACCTGAAAAATCGCGGTCTCGGCCAGAACCAGCAGGGCCAGCAAGGGCAAAAGGGGCAACAGAACGGGCAGGGCCAGAACGGGCACGGCCAAAACGGGATGGACCAACTCGGCCAAGCCGGCGAGGCCATGGGCGAGGCCGAGGGCAATCTCGGCGGAGGCAATGCCGACAGCGCCGTCGAGTCGCAAGGCCGCGCGCTCGACGCGCTGCGCAAGGGCGCGCAGGGTCTCGCGCAATCGATGCAGCAGCAAGTGGGCCAAGGTCCCAAGCCCGGTCAAAACGGCCGGCTCGGGATGCCGCGCGGGCAGCGCGATACCGACCCGCTCGGCCGTCCGCTGCGCGGGCGCGACTACACCGACGACTATACCGTGAAGGTGCCGGGCGAGATCGACGTGCAGCGCGCCCGCCGCATCATCGAGGAATTGCGCCGCCGTTTCGGCGACGTCCTGCGTCCGCAAGAGGAGCTCGATTACATCGAACGGCTGTTGAAGGATTATTAGACACGCCGCTAGTGTCCCGATTCCGAAGTTCGCATCATTATGCGGCACCCTCGTTTGCGAACTTCGGAATCGAAGGACACTAGCAACGTATTGATCTAGTGTGGCTTTGGTTCAGAAGTCCGCATGACGAGTTCGCGGCAAAAATGATGCGGACTTCTGAACCGCCACACTGGCGCGTTGTAAGGCAGCGAAATAACGCTGCTCGTCGCTATTTCCCGTTCATCCGTTCGATGTTGCGTGCCGGCCGCCGCGTGGAACTTCCCGCCGGCAAATTGTTAACGTCTTCCAACCGATTCTTAACGCTTCCTTGCTAGCCATGAACGCTCGCCCATGGCGCCGCTTGTGGCGGCGCGGAGGTCGTTTTGGCATCGATCGGTTCCGAATCCGCGCCGCGTTCGCTTTGGCGCACCTCCTGGCGTGCCGACATCGGCGGCGCGATCGAGCGGGTGCGGGCGCTCTTTGCCGACGGCAGCGACAACTCGCTGGCGCGGCGGCTGGCCGGTGCCGCCTATCTCATCCGCGTCGTCAGCGCGCTGATCGCCTTTATCTCGCAGATCCTGCTGGCGCGCTGGATGGGCCGTTTCGAATTCGGCATCTACATCTATGCCTGGACCTGGGTGCTGCTGCTTGGCGGCATGGTCGACCTCGGCCTCGGTTCGGCGACGCAGCGCTTCATCCCCGACTACACCGAGCACAAGCAATTCGCGCTGCTGCGGGGATTTTTGCTCGGCAGCCGCTGGCTCGCCGCGATCATCGCCACCGCTATTGCGTGCGTCGGCGCCATCGCCGTCACCATGCTGGCGCCGCATCTCGACGCCGAGACCGTCGTTCCGCTCTACATCTCCTGCGCCGCGCTGCCGATGTTCGGTCTCGGCCAGGTGCTGAGCGGCGTGGCGCGGTCCTATAACTGGGTCAATCTCGGACTGATGCCGACCTACGTCCTGCGCCAGCTGGTGCTGTTGGCGCTGATCGGCGTCGCCTATGCGCTCGGCCTGCCGACCGACGCGACAACGGCGACGCTCATCGGCATTGTCGCGCTGTGGAGCGTCACCATCGGCCAGGCGGCGGTGCTCAACCGCCGCCTTTCGAGCAAAGTCGATGCCGGGCCGAAGGCCTATGCGGTGCCCACCTGGCTCGCAACCGCAGCACCGATCTTCGTCGTCGAGGCGTTCTACCTCTTGCTCACCTATTCCGACGTGATTGTCGTCAAGCAGTTCTGCCCGCCGGGCGAGGTCGCGATCTATTACGCCGCCGCCAAGACGCTGGCGCTGGTCGCTTTCATTTATTTCTCGGTGGGGCAGACCATCGCCCACAAGTTCGCCGAGCATCACGTCGCCGGCGATCGCAAGCGGCTCGCCGAGTTTCTCAGGCTTTCCGTCAGTCTGACGTTTTGGCCTTCGCTCGCCATGATCGCCGTCTTTCTGGCATTGGGCGAGCCGCTGCTGCGGCTGTTCGGCCGCGACTTCGTCTCCGGCTACTATCTGATGTTCATTCTCGCCGTCGGGCTCTTGGCGCGCGCCTCGGTCGGGCCGGCGGAACGGCTCCTCAATATGCTCGGCGAGCGGCGGTCCTGTGCGCTGGTCTATGCAGGCGCGTTCGCCATCGATCTCATCCTCTGCATCGCGCTCTTGCCGCCGCTCGGGATCGCCGGCGCGGCGATTGCGAACGCGGTGGCGCTGGTCGTTGAGTCGGTGAGCCTGTTCCTGGTCGCCAAATACCGCCTGGGCCTGCACTGCTTCATTTTCGGCGGCCCCAAGGAAACGTGAGGCCCGATCGTGACGGTCAACGCATCGACCGATCTGGCTTTTGCCTCTGAAGCCACCGCGGCGATCGCCAGTGTGCGCCGCGCCGCGCTGGCCGATCGCCAGGCCGCGGATGCGTTCGCGACAGAATGGCGCGGGCTAGAGCAACTCGAACCGATCGCGGAGGAATGGCGCGATCTCGCCGAACGTGCGCTCGAGCCGAACGTGTTCTATGAGCCCGCCTTCGCGCTGCCGGCGGCGCGGGTGTTCGGGCGTGACGCCGGCGCGCTGCTGGTCTGGTCGCAAACGCAACCGCGCCGGCTGCTCGGTTTTTTTCCGGCGCGGATCGAACGGCATCGCTACGGCTTGCATCTGCCGGTCCTCGTCGGCTTGACGCATCCCTACGGCCCGCTTGGCGTGCCGCTCGTTGCGCGCGAAGCGGCGGAGCCGGTCATCGCCGCCTGGCTTACGCACATCGCCGGCGATCCGGCACTGCCGGGATTTCTGCTGTTGCCGTTCCTGCCCGCGGACGGCGCGTTCGCAACCATGCTCGATGGGATTGTCGGGCGGGCGCAGATGCCGGCCGCCGATTTCAATCGCCGGCGCCGTGCGCTGCTGGCGCCGAGCGGCGACCGGTCGCTTTACATCGAGCAAGCCATCGGCCATCGCCGGCAAAAGGAACTGCGCCGGCAATGGCGGCGCTTGAGCGAGACCGGCGCCGTGCTGTTCACCGCGGCGACGGAGCCGGCCGCGGTCGCCGCGGCGCTCGACGATTTCTTCGCGCTGGAGGCCGGCGGATGGAAAGGCCGCGCCGGTACGGCCGCGGCCAATCGCGACGATCTCCGCCGCTTCACCCGCACCGCGGTGGGCGCGCTCGCGGCGGAAGGCAAGGTTTCGATCAACCGCATCCTGCTCGACGGCCGCGCCATTGCCGCCGGCATCGTGTTACGCAGCGGGCGCGGCGCCTGGTTCTGGAAGATCGCCTATGACGAAAGCTTTGCGCGCTTTTCGCCCGGCGTCATGCTCACCGTGGCGCTTACCAGCGAGCTCCTCGAAGACGCGGCGATCGAGCGCGCGGATTCCTGCGCGACGGCCAATCATCCGATGATCGACCGCCTCTGGCGCGAGCGTCTTGCGCTGTGCGACCGCTTGGTGGCGCTGCGCCCGCAGGCGCCGTTTGCCGCCGTGCGGCGTCTGGAAGCGCTGCGCTCGGCCGCGATTGCCGCCGCCAAAAGCGCGCGCGATTATTTCCGGCGGTAGCGCGTTGGCGGCGTATCACCGTCCCGCCGCATAACCCTGCATGCCGCGCGGATTCGCGGCGGCGCGGCGGTAGCGGCCGTCGCGCGCGGCGGCGGTCAGCCGGCCCTCCGACCAAGCGGGACCGACTTCGACGATGTGGCCGCGCCGTTTCAGTTCGGCGATGGTCGCTGCCGGCACGCGGCCTTCGACCATCAGCACGCCGGGCCGCGCCGTGCGCGGCCAGAACGAGCTCGGAAAATGTTCCGAATGCCACGCCGGCGCGTCGATCGCCTCCTGCAAATTGAGGCCGGCATGGACGTGGCGCAGGAACAGCTGCGTGATCCACTGATCCTGCTGATCGCCGCCTGGCGTGCCCCAGGCGAGATAGGGCTCGCCGTCGCGTAACGCGAGCGTCGGCGACAGCGTCGTGCGCGGCCGCTTGCCGGGCGCCAGCGCGGCGGGATGGCCTTCCTCGAGCCAGAACATCTGCGCCCGCGTGCCGAGGCAGAAACCGAGCTCCGGAATGACCGGCGAGGATTGCAGCCAGCCGCCCGAGGGCGTGGCCGAGACCATGTTGCCGGCTTGGTCCACGATGTCGAGATGCACGGTATCGCCGTGCGTGCCGCCGAGCCGGCCGACCGTCGGTTCACCGGCGCCGGCCGCGGTCGCCGCATCATCCGTGCCGCCAACCGGCGCGCTTGGCCGCCGTAATTTGATGACCGCGCCAAAGCCTTCGATCGAGCCGGGGCGCTGTTCCAGTGACGCCGTTTCGCCGACCAGCCGCCGCCGCGCCGAATTGTAGGCGTCGGACAAGAGCGTTGCCATCGGCACCTCGACGAAATCGGGATCGCCGTAAAACGCTTCGCGGTCGGCATAGGTGAGCTTGGCGCACTCGACCTGAAGGTGGATGAAGTCGGCGCCGGCCGGGTCGAGGCCGTCGAGATCGAAGTTTTTGAGCAGCGCGAGCTGCTGCAGCATCACCGGTCCTTGTCCCCACGGCCCGGTCTTGCACAGCGTGTAGCGGCCGTAATCGTAGGTCAGCGGCGCTTCGATGCGCGGCGTCCAGCGCGCCATATCGGCTCCGCTCAGCACGCCGCGGTGCCGCTCGCCGCTAGTGTCCATGATCGCTTGCGTGCGGCAGAACCGGTCGATCGCCTCGGCGACGAATCCCTGCGACCAGGATTGGCGCGCCCGTTCGATTTGCGCGACACGATCGGCGCCGGCGCTTTCGGCTTCCTGAATGATGCGGAGATAGGTCGCCGCCAGCGTCTTGTTGGTCAACAGCGTTCCCGTCGGCGGCACGCTGTTGTTGGGCAGATACACCGCGGCCGAGGTCGGCCAGTGCTGGCGGAACAGCTCCGCGACCGTGGCGATGGTGGCATTGGCGCGCTCGACCAGCGGATGGCCGTTCTGCGCGTAACCGATCGCGGGCGCAAGCACCTCGGCAAGCGGCAGCGTGCCGTAATCGCGCAGCAGCAGCATCCAGGTCTCGAAGGTGCCGGGCACGCAGGCGGCAAGGAGGCCGGTGCCGGGCACGAGGTCGAGGCCTTCGCGGCGATAATGCGCGATGGTAGCGCCCGCCGGCGCCGGTCCTTGCCCGCAAATCACTTCCGGCTTGCCGCGCCGCACGTCGTAGACGATCACCGGCACGTCGCCGCCCGGACCGTTGAGATGCGGCTCGACCACCTGCAGCGTGAACGCCGTCGCCACCGCGGCGTCGAATGCATTGCCGCCCTTCTCCAGCGTCGCCATGCCGACCGCGGTCGCGATCCAATGCGTGGAAGCGACGACGCCGAAGGTGCCTTCGATGACGGGCCGCGTCGTAAAAGGATTCGGATTGATGTTGGTCATGCGCAACAGTAGCCCGCATTGAGCGAAAGCGAAATGCGGGGACGACCGGGCGGACGCTGAGGTCGTTCCCGGGTTTCGCGGCTGCTCAACTCGGGTTACGTTTGCGCGATTTAGCTCGACCCGGCCGCCATCGGCACGAATTTCATCGCCACGCCGTTCATGCAGTAGCGCAGGCCGGTCGGCTTCGGGCCGTCGTTGAAGACATGGCCGAGGTGACCGCCGCAACGGTGGCAGGAGACAGCGGTTCGCGTCATGCCGAACGAGTGGTCTTGCGTCTCGTCGACGGCTTTGTCGAGCGGCGCCCAAAAACTCGGCCAGCCGGTGCCGCTGTCGTATTTGGTCTTCGATGAATAGAGCGGCAGGTCGCAGCCGGCGCAGGTGAACGTCCCGGCGCGATGCTCGTTCAGCAGCGCACTGGTGAACGGCCGCTCGGTCCCCTCGTGGCGCAGCACTTCATAGGCGTCGGGGCTGAGCAGCTTGCGCCATTCCGCGTCGGTGTGGGTGACTTCGTAGCTGGCCGCCGCCTCGGCGGCATGGGGCCGCGCCAGGCGGCCGATGGCGAGCGCCGCCAGTCCCGCGGCGCCGGCGTACAAGGCATGTCTGCGTGTCAGCATGGGGGTTCCTCCACGAGCCTGATCCGGCATATAGCCGAGGTCCGGGATCGGCGTCACGCCGCGGCCGGTAACGCGCACGGCAACATTTGGTGATGTGTTCGACCGGCGCGATGACGGATCGGAGAGATCGTCAAATCTTGCGGCCGTCGTAGGCCCAGTGCAGCAGCGCCTGGCGTTGCCGCGGCCGGCAGGTGACGTTGCCCGGTTCGCAATGGCGTTGAATTTGCCGCACGTGCCGGCGCATGGCCTTCCAGCGCTTGATTTGCCGCGCATCCTCCTCGGGGACGCGGCGCCCCAGGTAATAGCGGCAGTACCACTGAAACCAGCCGCGCGGATCGTCCCGGTAAATCCAGCCGTTGCGCCGCCACACCGAAAGCTTCTGGCTGGCATCGACGCCGAAATAGTTCAGCGCGCAATCGCGCCGTTTTCCTGCGAGCTTGGCGCGCGCAAACCAGCTGCGCGGAAACTCTTTGGTGCAATCGGTCAGGTATTTGCCGCCGAATACGCCGAGCCGCAGCATGTCCGCTGGCGTCAATTCGGGACGGAAGTCGGCAGCGAAATTGCGTCCCGCCGGCGCCGACAGGACGTAACGATAACCCCGCTGCATCTTGTCGTTGACGGTGACGATGGTGTGCTTCTTCATTGCGCTAACCTCGCCTGCCTCGCCACGCACAAAATCCAAGGGAGATCAGCGCGCGGCCGGCGTCCGCCAGCGCAGGCCGGGAAAGCGCGCGTAGTCGCGATTGAGCGTCGCTAGAAATTCCAGCGCTGCGCGTTGGCGACCAGAAAGTCGCGGAACGCCTGCACGCGCGCCACCGACTTGAGCTCTTCCGGATAAACGAAGTAGGCGTCGAGCGCGATCGGATCGGCATCGGAGAACAGTTGCACGAGGCCGCCGTTGCCCTCGACCAGATAGTCCGGGAGCATGGCGATACCCAGTCCGCGCTGGCAGGCGCGCAGGATGCCGAGAATGTTGTTGATGACGAGGTGGGCGGTGCGCGGCCCTTTGCCGTCGCGCGCCACGTCGATCAGCCAACGCGCGCGTTCCAGGTACTGCGGCACGTGGCCGCCGAGCACCACCAGGCGGTGATTGTCGAGATCCTCGAAGGTCCGCGGCGTGCCGAAGCGCTTGAGATATTCCGGTGAGGCGTAGACGTGGAAATGCACGGAAAACAGCTTGCGCTGGATCAGGTCGGGCTGCGTCGGCTGGCGCAACCGGATGGCGACGTCGGCCTCGCGCATGGCGAGGTCGAGTTCCTCCTCCGTGGTCAACAGCGTGATGCGGATATCCGGATAAAGATCGAGGAACTCGCCGAGCCGCGGCGTCAGCCAATGTAAGCCGATACCCGGCGTCGTCGTCACCCGCAGGTCGCCGTTCGGCCGCTCGCGGCTGTCGGTCAGCTTGGCGCGCGCCGCTTCGAGTTTCATGAACACGTCGTGCGCGGTGCGAAACAAGAGATCGCCCTGCTCGGTCAGGATCAAGCCGCGGGCGTGGCGGTGAAACAGCGAAACCGTCAGCTCCTGTTCGAGCGCGCTGACCTGGCGCGACACCGCCGATTGCGAAAGCCCGAGCTGCTCACCGGCATGGGTGAAGCTGCCCGCTTCGGCGGCGGCGTGAAAGACCTTAAGCTTGTCCCAATCCATTTTGGTTCCTTCTCCCTCTGCCCGCTTGCGGGGAGAGGGCACAGGCGGCCGTCGGCTGCCGTCGTTCAAACAAGAACGCGATGCGAAGCATCGCTTTGGTGAGGGGGACTCTCCACTGCGCTCAGAATCGCCGAGAGGCCTCCTCACCGCCGCGCTTCGCGCGACGACCTCTCCGCGCGCAGCGGGGAGAGGCGATGATCATTCCGCCGCCGCCCGGTGCTCCGCATGCGCGGCGAGAAAGCGTTCCGCTTCGAGCGCAGCCATGCAGCCCAAGCCGGCAGCGGTGACGGCCTGGCGATAGATGTCGTCGGCCACATCGCCGGCGGCGAACAGGCCGGGCACCGAGGTCGCGGTCGAATGCGGCGCCGTCTTGATATAGCCCGACGGTTTCATTTCCACCTGTCCTGCGACCAGCGCCGTCGCCGGGGTATGGCCGATGGCGATGAAAATGCCGTCGACCGCGCGCTTGTTGAGCGCGCCGCTCTTGACGTTTTTCAGGTGCGCATGGGTGACTTTCAGCGGATTGTGGTCGCCGCTGATGTCGTGAAGCTCGGTGTCCCAGATCACGTCGATCTTCGGATGCTTGAACAGCCGATCCTGCAGAATCTTTTCGGCCCGCAGGGCGTCACGCCGGTGCACCAGCGTCACCTTGGCGGCAAAATTGGTGAGAAACAGCGCCTCCTCGACGGCGGTGTTGCCGCCGCCGATCACCAGCACGTCCTTGCCGCGATAGAAGAAGCCGTCGCAGGTGGCGCAGGCGGACACGCCATAGCCGCGGAATTTCTGCTCCGATGGCAGCTCGAGCCAGCGCGCCTGCGCGCCGGTCGCCAGAACCAGCGCCTCGGCGAAATAGATATCGCCGGAATCACATTCGATGCGGAACGGGCGCCGGGCGAGATCGACCTTGTTGACGTGATCGGGCACGAGCTTGGCGCCGATATGGGCCGCCTGCTTGGCCATTTGCTCCATCAGCCAGGGGCCCTGGATCACATCGGCGAAGCCAGGATAGTTCTCGACGTCGGTGGTGGTGGTCAGTTGCCCACCGGCCTCGACGCCCTGGATCAGCACCGGCTCGAGCATGGCGCGGGCGGCATAGATCGCCGCCGTGTAGCCCGCCGGTCCCGACCCGATGATGAGGACTTTGACGTGGATGGTTTTAGTCACCGGCTGGTCCGTCCGTTGAGACAGGCGCTGAGGGAACGATCGCCCGCCTGGAAGCCCATGATCAGATGCCCGGACTTCAGTCGACCGGGCACGGCGGATCCGGAAAAGGCACCGAGTCCGGCCTGCCTGCGGCCATCCGCCCAGGAATCTAGGGATTTTCAGGAGCTATGCAAGATACGCAAAGCCCCCAATCGAAAAGAGGGGTGGAAAACCTGAATCGTCATTCGGGCTCGGGCGAAGCGCTCCGCCATTCGCGGCGGGGCTCACTTCCACTCGACTTTGACGATCTCATAGGCCTTGGCGCCGCCCGGCGTGACGACCTCGACCTGGACGCCCTTCTTCTTGCCGACCAGCGCCCGGGCCAGTGGGGAAGTGATGGAAATCTTACCCTTTTTGGCGTCCGCCTCGGGTTCGCCGACGATCTGCCACACCGTCTTCTTGTCGGTATCCTCGTCGATCAAGGTGACGGTGGCGCCGAACGTGATGGTGTCGCCGGAAAGCTTCGATACGTCAATGATTTCGGCGCGCGCGAGCTTGTCCTCGAGCTCGGCGATGCGACCCTCGTTGAGCGATTGCGATTCCTTCGCCGCGTGGTACTCGGCGTTCTCCGAGAGATCGCCATGGGTCCGCGCGTCGGTGATTTGCTGGATGATGCGGGGCCGTTCGACCTGCTGGCAATGCTTGAGCTCAGCCTCAAGCGCCGCATGGCCCTCCGCCGTCATCGGAATCTTATCCATCGGTCTCCAACCTCCATACCCGTCAGCGTCCTCTTTTCCGATATTCGCCGCGCGCCGCGGCAAGCTCTCATGCGAACTTCGGAAGCAAAAGGACGCCGGCAACTTCATCCTTTTCGTGCGGGTTTTGGATTTGAAGTTCCTTTGCCGCCTCCCCTGAGGAACTTCAAATCCACCCGCGCTAGAGACAAAATTCCAATCGCGGGTCGAAGCATTGCCCGGCCACGCGACTCTCAGTCTGTCTCTATACGTGCCGTCGCTCTGGCTGTTCCGATTTTGGATCAGAGGCGGCCGCAAAATAATTTTGCAGTGCACACACTTCGAGGTCGCCCCCGAGGTAGGCCTTGATACCCTGCGCTGCGGCGACGGCCCCAGAGAGAGTGGTGTAGTACGGCACTTTATGCAAGAGGGCAGCGCGCCGTAACGAACGGCTGTCGGCGAGCGCGGTGGCCCCTTCCGTAGTGTTGAAAACCAGATGGACTTCGCCGTTCTTGATGGCGTCGACAATATGCGGGCGGCCTTCCGCCACCTTGTTGACCTTGACCGCCGGGACACCCGCCGCGGCGAGATAGCGCTGGGTTCCCGATGTCGCCAGGACCCGGAAGCCCAACCCGGCGAGCAGGCGGACCGGCTCCAGAATGCGCGCCTTGTCGGCATCCTTGACCGAGACGAAGACGGTGCCGCTCTTCGGCAACCGGGAGCCGCCGCCGAGTTGGCTTTTGACGAAGGCGACGTTGTAGTCGCGGTCGATGCCCATGACTTCGCCGGTCGATTTCATCTCCGGCCCGAGTACGGTGTCGACCGCCGGTCCGAAGCGGGCGAAAGGAAAGACCGCCTCTTTGACGCCGATGTGACGCGCGGCGCTGAATTCGAAGCTCTGCGGCTTCAGCTTGAAGCTCGCAAGCGATTCGCCCGCCATGATGCGCGCCGCAATCTTGGCGGCCGGGATGCCGGTCACCTTGGCGACGAACGGCACGGTGCGCGAGGCGCGCGGATTGACCTCGAGCACGTAGATGTCGCCGTCCTTGATGGCGTATTGCGCATTCATCAGGCCGCCGACCTTCAGCGCCAAAGCGAGCGCGCGGGTCTGCCGGTCAAGCTCGCCGATGGTGGCGGCGGAAAGATTGTGCGGCGGCAGCGAGCAGGCGGAGTCCCCGGAATGGATTCCGGCCTCCTCGATGTGCTCCATGATGCCGGCGATGTAGGCGTCCTTGCCGTCGGCGAGGCAGTCGACATCGACTTCGACGGCGTCGGTGAGGTAGCGGTCGATCAGCAGTGGCCGCTTGTCCGACACGGCGAACTCGGACGGCCGGTCGAGGTCCGCGGCCAGGCGCGTAACATAGCGGTCGAGCTGGGCCGCCTCGTGCACGATCTCCATGGCGCGGCCGCCGAGCACATAGGACGGCCGGATCACGATCGGATAGCCGATCGAGTCGGCGATGGCGCGGGCTTTCTCCGGGCTGGTCGCGATCCCGCTCTTCGGCTGCCGCAGCTTGAGCCGATCGAGCAGTTGTTTGAAGCGGTCGCGATCTTCGGCGAGGTCGATGGCGTCTGGCGAGGTGCCGAGGATCGGCACCTTCGCCTTGGCCAGCGGCTCGGCGAGCTTGAGCGGCGTCTGGCCGCCGAATTGCACGATGACGCCGTGCAGCACACCGTTCCTCCGCTCGGTATCGATGATCTCGATCACGTCCTCGGCGGTGAGCGGCTCGAAATACAGCCGGTTGGAGGTGTCGTAATCGGTCGACACCGTTTCCGGATTGCAGTTGATCATGATGGTTTCGTAGCCGACGTCCTTCAAGGCGAAGGCGGCGTGGCAGCAGCAATAATCGAACTCGATGCCCTGGCCGATGCGGTTGGGGCCGCCGCCGAGAATGACGACCTTCTTGTTGTCGCTCGGCCTTGCCTCGTCCGCGGCGCGGCCGGCAAAAGGCGCCTCATAGGTCGAATACATGTAGGCGGTCGGCGAGGCGAATTCGGCGGCGCAGGTATCGATCCGTTTGAACACCGGCCGCACGCCGAGCGCGCGGCGACGCGCCGAGACCTCGTCGACCGCAAGGCCGGTCAGCCGGCCAAGCCGGGCGTCGGAGAAGCCCATGGCTTTGAGCCGGCGCAGCGTTGCCGCCGTCGTCGGCAGTCCCTTGGCGCGAATCTCGGCTTCGGTTTCGATGACGCCGCGGATTTGCGCCAAGAACCACGGATCGATCCGGCAAGCGGTATGGATCTCGGCATCGCTCATGCCGAGCCGCATGGCCTGCGCCACTTTGAGGATGCCGTCGGGTGAAGGCGTGCCGAGCGCGGCGCGGATGGCGTTTTTGTCGTCGCCCTGGCCGAGGCCTTCGATCGCGATCTCGTCGAGCCCGGTGAGCCCGGTCTCGAGCGAGCGCAGCGCCTTTTGCAGGCTTTCCTGGAAAGTGCGGCCGATCGCCATCGCCTCGCCGACCGACTTCATCGAGGTGGTCAGCACCGGCTCGGCGCCGGGAAATTTCTCGAAGGCAAAGCGCGGCACCTTGGTGACGACGTAATCGATCGTCGGCTCGAACGAGGCCGGCGTGGCACCGCCGGTGATGTCGTTGGCGATCTCATCGAGCGTGTAGCCGACAGCGAGCTTGGCGGCGACCTTGGCGATGGGAAACCCAGTCGCCTTCGAGGCCAGCGCCGACGAGCGCGACACCCGTGGATTCATTTCGATGACGACGAGGCGCCCGTCTTCCGGATTGACGGCGAATTGCACGTTGGAGCCGCCGGTCTCGACGCCGATCTCGCGCAGCACCGCGATCGAGGCGTCGCGCATGCGCTGGTATTCCTTGTCGGTCAGCGTCAGTGCCGGCGCCACGGTGATCGAGTCGCCGGTATGCACGCCCATCGGATCGATGTTCTCAATCGAGCAGACGATGATGCAATTGTCGTGCTTGTCGCGCACCACCTCCATCTCGAACTCTTTCCAGCCGAGGACCGATTCCTCGATCAGCACTTCGGAGGTCGGCGAGGCGTCGATGCCGCGCTCGACGATCTCGATGAACTCCGCCTTGTTGTAGGCGATGCCGCCGCCGGTGCCGCCGAGCGTGAACGACGGCCGGATGATGGCGGGAAGGCCGATATCCTCGAGCGCTTCGAGCGCCCCGATCAGCGTCTTGACCTGGTGCGAGCGCGGTGTGTCGAGACCGATCTTGGTCATCGCCTCGCGAAACAGCTTGCGGTCCTCGGCCTTGTCGATGGCGTCGGCGGTGGCGCCGATCATGGTGACGCCGAATTTGTCGAGGACGCCCATGCGTCGCAGCGACAGCGCCGTGTTGAGCGCGGTCTGCCCGCCCATGGTCGGCAGGAGCGCGTCCGGACGTTCCTTCTCGACGATCTTGGCGACGATCTCCGGCGTGATCGGCTCGATATAGGTCGCGTCCGCCAAATCCGGGTCGGTCATGATGGTCGCCGGATTGGAGTTGACGAGGATGACCCGATAGCCCTCGGCCTTGAGCGCCTTGCAGGCCTGGGTGCCGGAATAGTCGAACTCGCAGGCCTGGCCGATGACGATCGGTCCCGCGCCGATGATTAGGATCGAGGAGATGTCGGTCCGTTTGGGCATTGCTTCCGTATCTGGGGCACAAAAAAAGGGCGCGCAATTCGCGCGTCCTTCAGCCGGCGCCGGGGCGTAAGCCCGCGCACGGAGGGCTCTTTAGACCAGAAACGACGGCCGGGGAAGGGGTTCGGCCCGCTACCGAACAATGGGTGCTCACGCGCGCCGATTCAAGCGCCGCTAACCGGCCACCAGGCGGCATCGCCTCAGCGCGGTCGGGCATAAAACGTCATGCGCGCCTGGTTATGGCCGATATTGGCGGGCGCGCGCTCGGCCGCGAAGCCGGCGGTGCTGAGTTTCTCGATCATGACGGCTTCGGCATAACGCGTCAGCCCGATGCGCGAACGCAGCCGCCAGTAGTCCGAAAAGAACTTGCGCAGGAGCCCCCACAGCGCGGCAAAGAAAAAGCCGTTGGCTTTGCCAAATCGCAGCAGCGCCCAGGCGTCGGTCGCCGCCCAAGTCTCCGGCCGGATAACATCGCCGACGACCAGGAGCCCGCCAGGTTTCAGCAGCCGATGAAACAGCGCGAACAGGGCGCCGGTCCCGGCCGCCGTGAGGTATTGCGCGACCGAATGCATGACAATCAGATCGAGCGAGTGCTCCGGCAACCGCGCGATCTCGTGCGGGGCAACGACGCGAATCTTCGGGTTGCCGGCAAAGCGCTTTTCCAGTCCGGCGCGCAGGCCCGGCGCCGCTTCGCACAGCAGGACTTCGCCGGCGGCCTCGGCCACAAGATCGGCGTGCAGCGCCTCGCCCGAGCCGTAATCGAGCACGCGCGCCTCGCCAGACGGTACCAGCGCGGCGATCGCCTGCGCGATCAGCCGATAGTGCACGTCCTTATGGCGGGCATTGCCGTAAAGAAAATGCCGGCTGTCCCAGAACGCAAGCCAATCGGAGATCATGCGCGCCACGGACCAATAGGGGTTGAAACCGTCGAACCAGGAGGCCGGCTATTGGCTTGCCGCTCAGCCTCGACCGAAGTCGCGCATCATCCCGACGAACTGCGCGAACAAATAATGGCTGTCGCGCGGGCCGGGCGACGCTTCCGGATGATACTGCACCGAGAACACCGGCCTGTCCTTGAGCTTGAGCCCGCAATTGGAGCCGTCGAACAAGGAGACGTGGGTTTCCACCGCGCTCGTCGGCATGCTTTTGCTATCGACGGCAAAGCCGTGGTTCATGGAGGTGATCTCGACCTTGCCGGTGGTGAGGTCTTTCACCGGGTGGTTGGCGCCGTGATGGCCCTGGTGCATTTTCATCGTCTTGCCGCCGACCGCGAGCGCCAGCATCTGATGGCCGAGGCAGATGCCGAAGACGGGCTTCTGCTCGATCAGCGTCTTGATCACCGGCACGGCGTATTCGCCGGTGGCGGCCGGATCGCCCGGGCCGTTGGACAGGAAGATGCCGTCCGGCTTGAGCGCCAGAATGTCGGCCGCCGAGGTCTGCGCCGGCACCACCGTGACCTTGCAGCGATTGCCGGCGAGTTGCCGCAGGATATTGCGCTTGATGCCGTAGTCGATGGCGACGACATGGAATTCCGGCTCGCGCAGCTCGCCGTAGCCTTCGCCCCAGGACCATGGCGTTTCCTGCCAGGTGAAGCGTTGGCCCGTCGTCACCATTGGCACGAGGTCCATGCCGAGCAGTCCGGGCCATTCCCTGGCCTCGCGGGCAAGGGCGGCGAGATCGAAGCGGCCGGACGGCTCATGGGCGATCACCGCGTTGGGCATGCCTTTCTCGCGGATGAAGGCGGTCAGCGCCCGGGTATCGATGCCTGATAGCCCGATGACGCCACGGCTTTTCAGCCATTGATCGAGATGCCGCGTGGCGCGGTAATTCGACGGTGCCGTGATGGCGCTGTGCAGCACGACGCCACGCGCGCCGGGCGTGGCGGCGAGGTTGACGGTCTCGATGTCGTCCTCGTTGGTGCCGACATTGCCGATATGCGGGAAGGTGAAGGTGATGATCTGGCCGGCATAGGACGGATCGGTAAGGATTTCCTCATAGCCGGTCATCGCGGTATTGAAGCAGACCTCGCCGACGGCGTGGCCGGTGGCGCCAAAACCCTGACCTTCGAGCACGGTGCCGTCGGCCAAGACGAGCAGCGCCGTCGGCTTGGGCTCGTCCCACACTGGTTGCGGCTGCGGTTGTGTCAGCATCGACAAGCGCCTAAATCTTCTGCGCACCCGCCGAAACGCCGGCGAACTTGCGAGAGGCCATAGCCGTGTTGCGCGACGAGATCAACAATGCGCTCAAGAACGCCATGAAGGCCGGCGACAAGCGTCGTGTCTCGACGCTGCGGCTGGTCAATGCCGCAATTCTGCAGCGTGAGACCAGTGCCGCCGAGCGCCTGACCCTGACCGACGCCGAAATCCTCGACGTCATGGGCAAGATGATCAAGCAGCGCCAGGAATCGCTCGACATCTACGAAAAGGCCGGCCGCACCGACCTCGCCGCGCAGGAGCGCGAGGAGATCGAGATCATCTCGGCCTATCTGCCCAAGCAATTGTCGAACCTCGAAGCCGCCGAGGCGATCTCCGCGCTGATCAAGGAACTCGAAGCCGCCACGCTCAAGGATATGGGCCGCACCATGGCGGCGCTCAAGGAGCGCTTTGCCGGGCGGATGGATTTCGGCAAGGCGAGCGCGCTGGTGAAGAAGCTCTTGGCGGGTCATTCCGCTTTATGATTTTGCCTGCGGGCGTGCGCTCAGGCTGTGGATAACCGGGACAAGCGGCGCAGGATCTGCCGCGCCACCGCGCCGCCCCCTATTTAGCCCGCTTCCGCGCTATCCTGGCGAATCACCATGCGATTCTCGCCGCAATTCCTCGACGAGCTGCGCGCGCGGCTTCCGGTTTCGGAAGTCGTGGGCAAGCGCGTGAAATTGCGCAAGGCCGGGCGCGAGTGGAAAGGGCTTTCGCCGTTCAACAAGGAAAAGACGCCGTCCTTCTTCGTCAACGACCAGAAGGCGATGTGGTTTGATTTCTCCTCCGGCAAGAACGGCAACATCTTCGACTTTGTCATGCAGACCGAAGGGGTGAGCTTCCCCGAGGCGGTCGAGCGGCTGGCCGGGCAGGCCGGCATTCCGATGCCGGTGATGACGCGCGAGGCGCAGGCGCACGAGGAGCGCAGAAAGACGCTGCACGACGTCGTCGAGCTGGCGGCCAAGTTCTTCGAGGCGAATTTGGCATCGCGCGCCGGCGCGCGCGGCCGCGGCTATCTCGCCGACCGCGGCATCTCGTCGGCGACCCAGCTGAAATTCCGGCTCGGCTATGCGCCCGCCGAGCAATACGCGCTCAAGGAGCATCTCGGCGCCTTGAAAATTTCGGTCGAGGATATGGTCGAGGCCGGGCTTTTGGTCGCCGGCGAAGACATCCCGGTGCCCTATGACCGCTTTCGCGACCGCGTGATGTTTCCGATCGCCGATTGGCGGGGCCGCGTCATCGCCTTCGGCGGCCGCGCGCTCGATAAGGACGTTTCGGCAAAGTACCTCAATTCGCCGGAGACGCCGCTGTTTCACAAGGGCGCGACGCTCTACAACATCGCGTCGGCGCGCAAGGCCGCGCATGAAGGCTCGCGCGTCATCGCGGTCGAAGGCTATATCGACGTCATCGCCATGGTGATCGCCGGATACGAAGCGACCGTGGCGCCGCTCGGCACCGCGCTGACCGCCGATCAGCTGGCGCTGATGTGGCGAATGGCCGATGAGCCGATTCTCTGCTTCGACGGCGATGATGCCGGCCGCCGCGCCGCCTATCGCTCGCTCGATCTGGCTCTGCCGCTGCTCAAGCCGGGCAAGAGCCTCAAGCTCGCCGCGCTGCCGGATGGGCAGGACCCGGACGACCTGGTGCGCTCCGGCGGCCGCGAGGCGGTCGAGGACGTGCTCGGCGCGGCGCGCCCGCTGGCCGACGTATTGTGGACGCGCGAGAGCGAGGCCGGCCCGTTCAACACGCCCGAGCGGCGCGCCGCCTTGGAGGCGCGCCTCGCCGAGGTCACCGCGACAATCGCCGACGAGACGGTGCGCCGCTACTACCGGCAGGACTTCGCTGCGCGGCTGCGCCAAATGTTTGCGCCGGCCGACCTGGCCTCGCGTCGCCGCAACTGGGAGGAGAGGGGCCGCCGCCCCGGCCCGGGAGCCCGAACGACCCCGCCCCGCGTCACGTTCCGCCGCGACGAGCCCTATGTGGCGTCGAGCCCCCAGCTCAGCGCGAGCCCGTTGCATCGCGGCCATCGCGCGGCAATCCCGCGCCGGGAGGCCTTGATCCTGCAAGCCGCGCTCAACCACTCCTGGCTTCTGCACGACCGGTTGGAGGAATTGGCCGAAGCCGAATTCCGCCACGCCGATGCGCGCAAGCTCAAAGCGACCCTGATTGATGTCCTCGCCCACCGCTTCGGCCAAGAATCGAGCCAAGAATCGGGCCAAGAATCGGTTCACGACGCCGCTCAGGAGCCCGGCAAAGCCGCGGACATCGACCGGGCGGAACTCGTCGCCGAGCTTGCCCGCCGCGGCTTTGCCGACCTGCTGGTCCGCATCGAGCGCGCCATCACCACGCCCTCGGTCTTCGGGGCGCGGCCGGAGGCCGCCGCCGCCGACGTTTTACTGACTTGGAAGCAGCTTCTCGCCTTGCATCGGCAGTGGCATTCCCTAACTAGGGAACTTAAGGACGCAGAATTGGCGCTCGGCCAGGATAACACCGAGACGAACTACACGCGGCTGCGCGACGTGAAGGCCCGGCTCTCCACAATCGACGGAACCGAGGCCCTGATCGAGGGTTTCGGCGACCAATCCGGCCGCCCCTCGCGATCGACCTGAGCGCCGGCTGTCGGCGCTGGACGCCTCGGCACCGAGCGAATATGAGGGCGTCGCGGTTGAACAGGGTTAGTCGGAGCTTAACGGAGTTCCGCGACAAGTAAGGGTCTGGATTCGGGCGGCGCCAGGAGCGCG
Source organism: Xanthobacteraceae bacterium (assembly GCA_050011955.1). GTDB lineage: Bacteria > Pseudomonadota > Alphaproteobacteria > Rhizobiales > Xanthobacteraceae > BOG-931. Next base: position 5,551 of record JBEKIC010000043.1, on the reverse strand, counting down.
CTGCCCCTTTTTGGCCGTTGGCGGGGGTCTAAAGGCGCAAAACCCCCGGAATGCAGTCCGTCCGCCCGGCGTGGGCAATCGCCATAGGGTAGGGGACGATGAGATTGATGCGGCGTTGGTAGGGACAGGCGTTCGTGGAGACGGGACACATGGCAAGCAAGAGCGCGGGCACCAAGACGATCGCGAGCAAGGTCAAGGCCGTCCCGCAAAAGGAAGGTGAGGCGCCGGAGAAAGAGGCGCCCGAGACCGCGGACGCGCCGCTGCCGCTGCTCGATCTGTCTGACGCCGCCGTCAAGAAGATGATCAAGCAGGCCAAGAAGCGCGGCTATGTCACCTATGAGCAGCTCAATTCCGTGATGCCGTCCGAGGAAGTCACCTCCGAGCAGATCGAGGACGTGCTGGCGATGATGAGCGAGATGGGCATCAACGTGGTCGAGACCGAGGAAGCGGAGGCCGAGGGCGAGGAAGAGGCGCGCGAGGAGCCGGAAGAGGAGGAGGCCGAGTCCGGCGAGCTGGTCGAAGTCACGCAGAAAGCCCCGGCCAAATCCGAAGCCAAGGAACCCGCCGAGCGCACCGACGATCCGGTGCGGATGTATCTGCGCGAAATGGGCTCGGTCGAGCTTCTGTCGCGCGAGGGCGAGATCGCCATCGCCAAAAGGATCGAGGCCGGCCGCGAGGCCATGATCGCCGGCCTGTGCGAGAGCCCGCTCACCTTCCAGGCCGTCATCATCTGGCGCGACGAGTTGAACGAAGGCAAAGTTTTCCTGCGCGACATCATCGATCTGGAAGCGACCTATGCCGGCCCCGACGCCAAGGCGGTGGCGGCGCCGGTGCCGCCCGGCGATCCGGTCGCGGCAGGGGTGCCCGCCGCCGGGGGATTCGTGCCGCAGCCGCCGCAGGCGGTGGCGCCGCCTTCGGCGCCGCCCGCCGCCACGCCGTTCAAACCGCACAATGGCGCCGCCGACGGCGACGAAGCGCTGCCGGAAGGTGCGCTCGGCGAGCCCGATCTCGACGAGGACGATCTCGAGAACTCGATGTCGCTTGCGGCAATAGAGGCCGAGCTCAAGCCCAAGGTGCTTGAGATCTTCGACACCATCGCCAACTCGTTCAAGCGGCTGCGCCGCCTGCAAGAGCAGGACATCCACAACAAGCTGCACTCGACCGGCTCGCTGACGCCGCATCAAGAGCGCAAGTACAAGAAGCTCAAGGAAGAGATCATCCAGGAGGTCAAGTCGCTCCGCCTCAATCAGGCGCGCATCGATGCGCTGGTCGAGCAGCTCTACGATATCAACAAGCGCCTGGTCGGCCACGAGGGCCGGCTGATGCGGCTGTCGGAGAGCCACGGCGTCAGCCGCGAGGATTTCCTCAAGAATTACCAAGGCAACGAGCTCGACCCGCGCTGGCTCAACCGCGTCTCCAAACTGTCCGCCAGGGGCTGGAAGAATTTCGTCGCCCGCGACAAGGACCGCATCAAGGAATTGCGCGGCCAGATCCACACGCTGGCGTCGGAGACCGGGCTCGAGATCGGCGAGTTCCGCAAGATCGTGCACATGGTGCAGAAGGGCGAGCGCGAGGCGCGCCAGGCGAAGAAGGAGATGGTGGAGGCGAACTTGCGCCTCGTCATTTCCATCGCCAAGAAATACACCAACCGCGGCCTGCAATTCCTCGATCTGATCCAGGAAGGCAATATCGGCCTGATGAAGGCGGTCGATAAATTCGAGTACCGCCGCGGCTACAAGTTCTCGACCTACGCCACCTGGTGGATTCGCCAGGCGATCACCCGCTCGATCGCCGATCAGGCGCGCACCATCCGCATTCCCGTGCACATGATCGAGACCATCAACAAGATCGTGCGCACCTCGCGCCAGATGCTCAACGAGATCGGCCGCGAGCCGACGCCGGAGGAACTGGCGGAAAAGCTCGGCATGCCGCTCGAGAAAGTGCGCAAGGTCCTCAAAATCGCCAAGGAGCCGCTGTCGCTGGAAACCCCGATCGGCGACGAGGAGGATTCCCACCTCGGCGATTTCATCGAGGACAAGAACGCCATCCTGCCGATCGACGCCGCCATCCAGTCGAACTTGCGCGAGACTACGACGCGGGTCTTGGCTTCGCTGACGCCGCGCGAGGAACGCGTGCTGCGCATGCGCTTCGGCATCGGCATGAACACCGACCACACGCTGGAAGAAGTCGGCCAGCAGTTCTCCGTGACCCGCGAGCGCATCCGCCAGATCGAGGCCAAGGCGCTGCGCAAGCTGAAGCACCCGAGTCGGTCCAGAAAACTGCGCAGTTTTCTGGACAATTGAAGCCTTCAGTCCCCGGGCTAGACCGGGGATGAACCATCCGAGCCGAAGCCGGAAGCTGCCGCGCTTCTTGGACAACTAGGAAACGTTGCCGGCGGGGCTGCATCCGGCGTAGGTCGTCCAAGCTGTGCTCGGTGCTCGATAATGATCGCAGGCGCCGCGTCACACGCCGAGGTCGTCGCCGCGCTTGTCACCGCGATCTCTAGTTTGCGGCTGCACGCTTCGAGCGGCGACCTGCAGCCGTCAGCTCTTCAGCGAATTCAGCGTCTTCAGGACGCTGCTGGCGGTCACCCCGCTCGCTATCACCTGGCCTTTTTTCAGAAGGTCGACGGTTGCCTGCGGATTTTTCGACAGCCAACCTTGGATGCCTTTGGCGATTGAGAACAGCGCCGGCGCCGCGAGCACAACGTTGAGCAGTGGGGCTGCGGATTCACCCCTCTTCGGTGCGGCTTCGCGCTCGATTGTGGCATCTGGCGCGGCATCTTTGATCGCTAGATGGAGGGCCTCGATCTGCCGACCCGGTTCCTCCTGCAAGTCGTCATTGATGCGGATCGCGACCGAATCGGCTTCCGCACCTTCCGGATAGTACAGCTCGAGTTCATGCTTGAGATTGCGAGGCCTGCCGTTCTTCACGTCGACGCGGGCATAGATGATAAAAGTGCCCCAGCCGGACTCGGTCAGTTTGAATTTGCTGCGACGTTCGGTGACCTTGCGAACTGGATTGGAGTAGGTTGGATGCAGCGTATAGGTCACCTGCTCGATGGAGCGCAGCTCCTCCGCCGTGCCCTCAATCCACACTGACCAAGTCCACCAGTCATTGCCCTCGTATTTTTCGCTTTGTGCGATGCGCATGGCGCGTTCCGTCAAATGTCGTAGACGTCGATGGGGATGGCAAACAAGCTCGAGCCGAGCGATTTCCACGCGCTATTGGCATCCTTCTTGATTTCGATCTGCACCAATACGTCCTCGCGCGGCACTTCGAGATCGACAAAAAAGCCGGCGGTGATCGGCTCTATCACCGCTTCACCGCTGGCGATAACGCGCCCCCCGCTCTGCACCTGGTAGCGGCATTGTACACCGCCGCGCAGGACGAATTTGCGAAATTCGTCCACTGCGGCCTGCGGCGGCTGGATTCGCACGCGTACGGTCCGCGTGGGCCACTTTGCTAGCGTCTCGGCCAGCTGCACCAGCAGCTTGTCGCGGGCATCGCGGGCGTAGCGCAGCTGCACGAAGGAATTGGCGGCGCCTTGCACCTGGACGCTGTCTTCGCGCACCTCGACCACTGTCAGCTTCAGCGCCCGCGCCGCGGCGAGCTCGTCGAGAACCCACTGATGTGTGCTGAATTTCCCATCCGCAAGCGGGTCGCGGCGAGTGGTAAAACCGATGCAGCCGCGGCATTCCCGCATGCGCGCATCGACGGCTTCGACGATGATGTCGCCTTCCATGCGCCGCCCGCTCAACACATCGAAGCCCAGCGCTCGGATCAATGGGATCGCCAGCTCTTCGATCCAGCGATTGTCCTCGTTGAAGGCATAGCTCACGAATAGATTCATCTGAGCGCGCACCCCCACAAGCCTTGCTAAGTGTAGACCACGCACGTTAAACGTGCAAATATTAGTGGCCGTCTACGGGGCGGGCAAGCGGCGCGGCCGCGCCATTCCGGCATCGGCTGGCCGCGATAGCGCAGGGGGCCTTCAATGGCCGCATTGGACATGATCGCCGATCGCCAGGCCGGCTGGTCAGTAACTGCAAACAAGCTGAAAGCGGGCATGGATCGGGCGCGCTGGGCAGTCTTCGGTTTCTCGGTTCTGGGCGCGCTGCTCGCCGCCATCGCCAGCCAGTGGACCAATCCGCCGGGCGCAGCCGTGTCCGGCGTCAACGATCCGCGCACCTGGATCGCCATCGTCGGCGCGCTTAGCCTCGCCACCGCGACCTTCTTCACGCAGCGTCTGCTCGGCAAGGAGCGCGTTTCCGCCTGGGTGCGTGCGCGTGCGATTTCGGAGGCGCTCAAGCGCGAGGCCTATAAATACGCCGCTGACGCCGCGCCTTACGATCAGCCTGCTACCGCCGACGCGCTGCTCGCTAGCGAGCGCAAGAAGATCGAGGACGACGGCGACGATCTGCTGCCGGATTACGTGACCAATGCAGGCGCCGGCTCCGTGCCGCGTAAAAAACTGCCGCAGGACGAGTACAAAACGCGCCGCGTCGATGCGCAGATAAACTTCTACCGCACGCGTGCCACCAGCTATCAGGGCATGGTCAAGGTGCTGCGGCGCACAGAATTCTGCCTCGCGCTCGCCGCAACACTCATCACCGCGCTTGCCAGTGTGACTGGCAAGGCGACCCACCTATTCGGCTATTCCTTTGATATCGCCGCGCTCACCGCCGTACTCACCACTATCGCTGGCGCGGTGCTGGCGCATGTCGAGGCGTCGCGCTTCGATTATCTGGCGACGGTGTATCTTTCGACCGCGCGCCGGCTGGAGGACCGCAAGACCGGCCCGGCGCCTATCTGGTCCGACTTCGTCAAGGACTGCGAGAGCATCCTTGAAACGGAGAACACAGCCTGGATCGCGAAGTGGAGCAAGGCCCCAACATGATCGCGCCGCGTTGCGCCGGTTGCTCAACGCGATCGGCCGCGAGCCGACGCCGGAGGAATTGGCAGAAAAGCTCGGCATGCCGCTCGAGAGGGTGCGCAAGGTTCTCAAAATCGCCGAGGAGCCACTGTCGCTGGAAACCCCGATCGGCGACGAGGAGGATTCCCACCTCGGCGATTTCATCGAGGACAAGAACGCCATCCTGCCGATCGACGCAGCCATCCAGTCGAACCTGCGCGAGACCACGACGCGGTCTTGGCTTCGCTGACGCCGCGCGAAGAACGCGTGCTGCGCATGCGCTTCGGCATCGGCATGAATACCGACCACACGCTGGAAGAGGTCGGCCAGCAGTTCTCGGTGACGCGCGAGCGCATCCGCCAGATCGAGGCCAAGGCGCTGCGGAAATTAAAACATCCTTCTCGTTCCAGAAAACTCCGAAGCTTTCTGGACAATTGAAGCCTTCAGTCCCCCTAGACCCGGGGATCAAGCATCCGTCGCGATCGAGGAAGCTGCGGAGATTTTGGATAACTAGTACCCGGAATCATTGATGCGCGAAACGTGGTTTGAGGCGTTTTTGATGGACCTCTGACTTGGTCCAGGCAAACGGGGTGGCATTGGTGTTGTAGGCCTTGATGAAGGCATCGATGTGCTCGC
>JBEKIC010000042.1:0-35478 GCA_050011955.1 Xanthobacteraceae bacterium | reverse complement strand
ATCGCTTGACCCACCATTGCGACATCGTCGAGACCGGCAACGACAGTTGGCGCTTCAAGAGCCGAGCCGACGATCACACGTCAACCCGCGCTCGCCCCGTCTCCGCAACCCCGACCAGCTCCGACGGCGCGAACGCTAATCGTTCGAAACGCAAAACGAGGGGGTCCCTTTTGGATGCCGATCTGGGGTCCCGATCCGACGCCGATTGACACAAGAAATCGCGCAACACCTTGAAGCGCAGCCTCATCATGACCATGGACGACAAAGACCTTGTTTTTCGGAAGCGCAGGCGCCGATGGCGTCAACGCTGGCTGTTCAAGCTGCTCTTGCTCAGTAATTTCTGTCTCGAGTGCACGAATAGCTCGGCCTAGTAGCGCGATCGACTGTTGCCTGCCATCCGCAAAATATTCGCGAGCCTCGTGCGCCTCCTGCGAGCCGTAGTTCGCTGTTCCACCAAAACCCAAGCCGAGGTGCGCTACGTGGGGACCGTGGTCTAGCGTCGCGGCATCGCTATATCGATTGTACGCCTCGGTCTGGTGCCCGAATGCCGCCGAGAGAGCGGCATCGATGTCTGCTTCGATCGCCATAACTTCGGGTACGCGGTACCGCTTTTGCACTTTCTGTGGATCGAAGGCTTCGAGGTCTTGGATGCACTTCCGCAGTTGCTCGATGCGGCGGCGCTTTTGCTCGACGCTAAGGGCGGGGCGTTCAGGCTTAGGCGGGGCAGAACGACGAGGGGCCATGATGATATCAGGTCGCTAGGTGACACAGAAACATTACCACACGCGATGTCCCCTCGTCCCGTCCACAGTCCCATCAAAAATCGGAATAGGTTGGCCCTCAGCGCCCATTGGCGATTGTCCACTAACACACCGCGCGCGGCAAAGTCTTCGGCGTAATGGATCGTAGCCTGTTCAATAGCGCTGCTAGGTTCAGCGACCTAGAAATTCCGTCACCCCAGCTACGATGCGCGCGCGACGTGACGTTACAAATTCTTCGAACTTATCGTCAGCGAGGAGCCGCCGGTCCACCAGGAAGTCCCGATCGAGATCGGCGTCAGATACTTCTGCAAAGTAGTCCCCGGGGAGCTGGTTGCTCTTGCGGATGTTCCTCAGCTTACCAAGAAAAGCCTTGTTGCCAATATCGTTCACCAATTCTGAGTATTTCGCCCAGTAGAGGGAAAAGGGAAAGATATGGTCTAGCTCCGGCTTGGCCTGCCATGCGTAGGTCCTTCTGCAGACACTAGGTTGAACAATATTGAGGGCGAGCGTCTGGTTAGAGTTGAGCATTTCGACGCTAGTCGTCATCCAAGTCCACGTCTGACGCCGCCTAATCACTTCAAGACATTGCTGCAACGGAAAAGTGCCCCTCGCACCCTGCAACGCTTCACGTAGCCAACGGATGCGGGCTTCGGGGCTTTTGCTTTTCACGAACCGGTTAAATAACAACATGTAGAGCAGCGTCTTGAGTGCCTGCCGATCTTGGTCACGTACGGAACAATTCTTCTGTTTTGCCGCATAGTAAATTAATGGGTACAGCGAGGCTGCGGGCTGAAGCAGAGAGGCAGCCACGACGCGCACATCCGGGTCTCGGCAGAAATCGAGAACACTTTTTAGGGCAGCTGAGAATTTATCAAACTGCAGTTCCATTATGTCCCAATAGCGCGAGATAGTGTCTACTTCAAACGCAACAGGCAAGTCGGAATTGACCAAGAGACCACGGATGAGAAAATCCTTGTCGATACCGACGACACCGTCTGGATCAACCGATCTTATAACTTCATCGAAATTGACGCGCGCGCCTGTCCACTTGGACTTGATTAAGCTAAACATGAGGTCAGAACGCGACAAGCGCGTACCGCCTGAGTTCACCCGCACGAAGATTTCAAGAACTTCGTCGATGCTACGCGCTTGTCTAGCATTGACGATATCCTCGTCGACTGTTTCAAGCGGCACAATATCACTTTGAGTGAAAACACGTCGCAGATTTCTCAAGTTTCTTGCGGCGCGATCAGCCTCCTCGCCGTTCAGGCCCGCCTGGTCTATAGCGTCTTTGATGTCATCTTCCTCGTGGCGACGATCCCACTGAATGACATCTGCAACACGAACGAGATATTTCGGACGTCGCGCGTCATTGTCCTGCCGAAACTCGAAGCGGTAGCTACCTGATGGACCATCGTCGGTCTCCCCGTCTGCATCGCCGGGGCCGCTTACTATGTTGAAGTATAATCTGCGGCCGTCGAACGACCCGTAAGCGCCGATGTAAAGGGTCTGGAGCCGCTGTTGTCCGTCGAGAACCATCTTGCGGCGACGTCCGGCCTCCTTCACTTTTGGAACGAAACTCATTCCAGGTTTGTAGTCTGCGACGAATGGTCGATAGAGCACTTCGTGATATTGGGTCTCCCATATAAGCATCGACCCAAACGGGTAATCTCTCATCACGCTATCGAAAAAGAGGCGCATCTGTTCTGGATCCCAGACGAAGTCGCGCTGAAGGTCTGGCAGGACGAGTTCTTCTTCGCGGATTTGGTTCAGAAGGTCGGAGATCGAAGTCGATCTTGTTGCCACGTGAGCCCCCGCTTCATTGCCCGTACAGAATTGACGTCGAAGCTCTGGAAGCAGATCGAAGATGTCACTGACATGCTGAACGACACCCCGATCTCGGAGATTGAGGCGCTTCGGGCCGGCGACGACGCCAAGGTCGAAAAGATCACGGATCTTCTTCAGTCGGTGAAGCGGATCATGACCGAGGCAAAGTTGAAGGCTTAAAGCGAAGTTTATCATGGACGACAACAGGCGCTCAATCGTGAGCGCCTGTTTTTTGCCGCTCGGGTCCGTGCCCCTGAGACAACGTTGAAGCCGCGCGAGGCGGCATCATCTCGACCGCCGGATCGATACTCAAACCCCGCAACTTGGGATCGAACGAAAACTGAACATCGTGCTACCATTTTGCTACCCAAACCGGTAGCAGCGCACGACACGGAAAGAGTTGTGGTGGACGGCTTGGCCAAAATCCTCAAAGAAAACAGGACCGTGCAGAACAGGCCATCACTGGCCGAAATGGCCGTAACCGCATTTCGAGTGCGGTGCTCTAACCCCTTCTGCTGAACGCCGCCATGAAACTCCGGCTCGAGGCCCGTGTCAGTTAGGATTCGCCTGACGCCGTCGGCCGCTTGCTCGTTGCGAAGCTTGGCGCCACGTCGGTCGCGCGCGACGGCAGCGACTGGATTGTATGCGCGGAGGTCGAGAGCGCGAGCGCCCGCGACGCGAACCGCGAATTGCTCAGCGAGCTTCGGCGGGTCGAGCGGAAGACGAGGCTCCGCGCCCAATGGACGGCGGGTGGCTCGGTCGAGCGATTCTTCGACTATGTTGCTAAGGGCACGCGACCGGCCGGTCGGTAACATCGAGCCAATCGATGGGCGGATGCGAAGAAAATCCCGCTGCGACCATAGTCAACCCGCCATGCCGATCGGCCGCGAGGCAGACGTGCCAGCACGCAGCCACTCCTGCAGCTTCGACCAACGCCGCCGGCCCGAGACGTTGCGCACGGCGATGGCGACGGCCTTCTTCTGCCCGACCAGAACGACCAGCCGCTTGCCGCGGGTGACGCCGGTGTAGAGAAGGTTCCGCTGCAACATGGCGTAGTGCTGCGTCATGACCGGAATCACCACGGCTGGGTATTCTGAGCCTTGGCTCTTGTGGATGCTCGCGGCGTATGCCGGTACCAGGGCGTCAAGCTCGCCAAAGCCATAGGTGACCGAGCGCCCGTCGAAGCTGGCGGTGAGTTTGCCTTCCTCAGGCTCAACGTCCGTCACAAATCCGATGTCGCCGTTGTAGACCTCCTTGTCATAGTCGTTCTCGATCTGCATGACCTTGTCGCCGGGCGCAAAGGTCCAGCCAAATCTCTCGACCTTGCGCTCGCCCGCCGGATTCAATGCGGCCTGGAGTTCAATGTTGAGGGAGCGTGCTCCGACACCGCCTCGGTTCATCGGACAGAGAACCTGGACGTCCCGGATTGGATCCAGACCGAAGCGGCGCGGGATGCGGGTTTTGACCAGCTCGATGATGCGCGGAACCGCGCTCTCGGGATTGTCCGCCTCGACAAAATAGAAGTCGCTCTCGCCCTCGGGTTTGCGAAGATCGGGCATGACACCGTGGTTGATACGGTGAGCATTGACGATGATCTGGCTTTGCACCGCCTGCCGGAATACTTCGGTGAGACGCACCACCGGCACGGCGCCGGACGAGATCACATCCGCCAGCACTTGGCCGGGACCGACCGAGGGAAGCTGGTCGATGTCGCCAACGATCAAAAGGGCGGCCTTGTCCGGCACTGCCCTCATGAGCGCCTGCATCAGCATGACATCGACCATGGAGGTCTCGTCGACAACCAACAGGTCACAGTTGAGCGGGTTGTCATCGCCGCGTTTGAAGCCGCCGCCCTTAGGGTCGACCTCCAGCAGCCGGTGGATGGTCTTGGCCTCGAACCCAGTCGCCTCGGTCATACGTTTCGCAGCGCGGCCAGTCGGAGCGCACAGGAGAAGGTTGGTGCCCTTCGCCGCAAGGATACGCAGGATGGCCTTGACGATGGTCGTTTTGCCAACGCCGGGGCCACCGGTCATGACCAAAACCTTGGACGTCAGGGCGAGTCGGATCGCGGCGACCTGGCTTTCGGCAAGCGCAAGACCAATACGCCCCTCGACCCACGGCAAGGCCTTGTCCGCATCGATCCCGGGCCAAGGCAGCTTGCCGTTCGCAATCCGCATCAGCCGCTCAGCGATGGTGCGCTCGGCCCGATGTAGCCCGGCCAGAAATACACACGGCGTCTCGCCAACCCGGTCGGTGACCACTGTGCCCTCCTGCAGCTCGAGATCGAGCGCGGTGCCGATGAGCTCCTGCGGAACCTCGAGCAGTTTCTCGGCAAGCGGTATCAGCTCTTCCGTCGGCAAGCCGCAATGTCCCTCGTCCATGGCCTCGGTCAGTGCATGGGAAATGCCAGCGCGGACCCGCACCATTGCGGTCTTCTCGATGCCGAGCTTCATCGCGATGGCGTCGGCCGTCTTGAAGCCGATGCCGCGGATATCGCGCGCCAGGCGGTACGGGTTTTCGGTCATGACCTGGATGGCGTCGGGACCGTAGGTCTTGTAGATGCGCACGGCCCGCGCCGTGCCGACGCCATGGCTGTGCAGGAAGACCATGATTTCCCGCACCGCCTTCTGCTCGACCCAGGCGGCGATAATGCTGGCAGCGCGAACCGGCCCGATGCCGTCGACCTCGCGCAGTCGGCCCGGCGTCGCCTCGATGACGTCGAATACCTTCTCGCCGAAGGCGCGCAGGAGCTTCCTGGCGTAAGCCGAGCCGATGCCCCGAATCATGCCGGACGAGAGGTACTTCTCGATGCCGTCGACCGAGGTCGGGGGCGATGTGCGCAGGAACCGCGCCTTGAACTGCTGGCCGTGCCTCCGGTCGTTGACCCATTCGCCTGACGCCGCGATCCACTCGCCGGCGGCGATGGTTGCGGCATGGCCGACAACGGTCACGACGTCACGATGCCCGCGCGCCTTGGCCCGCAGGACGCAAAAGCCGCTCTCGGCATTATGGTACGTGACGCGCTCGACGAGACCGGCAAGAGCCTCCTGGGACTGATTCTCGGACGGGTGTTTCATGGTCGGTGCGACAGAGTTGCCGGTTGCATGCATGCGGCTCTGCTGAGTAGGCGACCGGGCGGCAACATCGACGCAGGCTCTCGTATTGTCGACCGTCGCAAGCGCACCACATAGCGATCATGTGCGGCAGAGTCATCCAAAGCAGCGCGCCCGTACGTTATGCCATTGTCGACGGCATGAACGTGCGCGACAGCCGCGTGCACAATTATCCGCCTCGGTGGAACGCCGCGCCGAGCCAGGATCTGCTGGTCATCCGGCGCAATCATGAGGCGGGCGAGGTATCACTCGACCCCCTGCGCTGGGGTCTTGTCCCTTATTGGTGCCAGGACCCGAAGGGCGGGCGAAGGCCTATCAATGCCAAATGCGAGACCGTACGCAATCTGCCGACCTTCCGAGATGCCTATCGCCGACGCCGCTGCATCGTTCCCGTCGACGGCTTCTTCGAGTGGAAGGCGATCAAGGGGCAAAAAGCCAAACAGCCCTATGCCATCGCCATGAAGGACGGCAGTCCGTTTGGCCTTGGCGGGTTGTGGGAGAACTGGAAAGAACCAGCTTCGGGCGAGTGGATTCGGACTTTCGTGGTGATCACGACGGACGCAAACGAATTGGTGGCCGAAATCCACGATCGCATGCCGCTGATCCTAGCGCCCGGCGATTATGCCCGCTGGCTGAGTGACGAGCCCGATCCCGGCGATTTGATGCGGCCTTTCCCGGTCGCACCCATGCGGATGTGGCCGATCTCCACGCGGGTCAATAAGCCGGAAAACGACGACCCCTCGATCGTCGAGCCCATCGAGTTGACCACCTCCGCTGCGTAGGCCGAGCGAAGCTCACCGTCTTGGACATCGATCTTGTTCGCGATGAATTGGCTTACGACGGGCTACGCATCAAAACGTATGCGCTGTTGAACCCGGTCACGCCGTCAAGGCACGGACCACCGAGAGAGTCACCGAATAGTTTCGTCGCCCGAGCGCGACCGAAACCGGGCGAACTCTCGCGCGCGCGCCAAGATTCGAAATGTCGAATTTTGAGCGTACTGATCGAACCGATTTTCGACCGAGATCGAGTTCGATTCTTTTGCTTCCGGTACGCTTCCGGTGATTTGTCGACAAATCGATCGCGGCTTTAAATCATTGAAATCATTGGTGGAGCCGAGGGGATTTGAACCCCTGACCTCCGCAGTGCGATCGCGGCATTCCACCCTTAGCGACCGCAAACTGTCGAAGATGAGCAGCGCCAAGGCCGGCTCGATCCCATTAAGCGACCTGCCGCACCTGCGTTGCGCCGTAGCCGTTTCGCGTTGCTCGGCTGCACGCTCACCCGGCCCATCGCCTGCCGGGGCGTTCGCTCAGACGCAAACCATTTGCAGGCGTTACCCCGGCGTTACCCCGATCGGAAAGATTGGTCACATATGCGAGGGCAGATAGAGCGCGATAATAGGAAAAGAGATCAGGATCACGAGGCGGATCAGGTCGGTGACGATAAATGGCAAAACGCCAATAAATATAGTCGAAAATGTCACGTCTTGGACAACGCTTTTTATGACAAAAACGTTCATTCCGACCGGCGGATGAATGAGGCCAAGTTCGACGGTCATCACGATGATGATGCCAAACCAGATCGGATCGAACCCGAGCTGAGTGATCACCGGGAAAATGATCGGAATGGTCAGGATGATCATGGCGAGCGCATCCATGAGACAGCCGAGCACCAGATACATCAGCATGATCAGCGCCAGCACGCCGTAGCGCCCGAGCCCAAGCCCGGTGAGCAGAGCGGTGACCTTTTGCGGCGTCTGCGTCACCGTGAGGAAATAGCCGAACAGTAAGGCGCCGATCAGCACGGTGAGCACCGCGGCCGCCGTGCGCACCGCCTGCAGCAGCGAGCGGCGGATTTCCGGCCGCGTCAGCTTTCCGCGCGCCACCCCGATCAGCAGGGCGCCGATCGCGCCCATGCCCCCCGCCTCCGTCGGCGTAAACAGCCCGCCATAGAGCCCGCCGATGACGAAGACGAAGAGAACGAGCATCGCCCAGATGTCGCGTAATCCGGCGAGGCGCTCCTGCCAGGAATGGCACGGCGCCGCCGGCAGGAATTTGGGCCGCAGGCGGCCGATGATGACGATGGTGAGCATGTCCATCGCCGCGGCCAGCAGTCCCGGAATGATGCCGGCGATGAACAGTTTGCCGATGTCCTGCTCGGTGATGATGCCGTAGACGGCGAGCACAGTCGACGGCGGCAGCATGGCGCCGAGCGTGCCGCCGGCGGCGATCACGCCGGTGGCGAACGATTGCGGATAGTCGTAGCGCCGCATTTCCGGATAGGCGACGGTGGCGAAGGTGGCGGCCGTCGCCACCGACGAGCCGGAGATCGCGGCAAAGCCGGCGCAAGCCGCGACGGTGGCGATGCCCAGCCCGCCCTTGAAATGCCCGACGAACGCATTGGCGGCGCGGAACAGCTCACGGCTCATGCCGGAATTCGACACGAACGCGCCCATGAGCAGAAACATCGGAATGACGCCGAAGGTGTAATCGGTCACCGTGCGCATCGAGGTGTGGCCGACGATTTTCAGCGCTGCCTCGCCATTGACGAGATAGGCAAAGCCGCTGACGCCGACGAGCCCCATCGCCATGCCCACCGGCACGCGCAGCAGCATCAGCGCGAACAGGGCGGCAAAGCCGACGACGGCGACCAGGTCGGTGCTCACATGCATCTTTTGGGATTGCGCCTCATTCGACCGGCTTGATCTGATATCGCCCGCTCAACAGCTCCGGATGGACGATCAGCCGGTAGGTGCGAACGGCGATCAGCAGCACCGCCGAGACATCGCCCAGCCAGGCGACCAGGAAAAACGGCCACACCGGCAGGCCCAGATCGAAGGTGGACACGTTCTCGGCGCGCGTGCTCACGACCTTGTCGAACAAGGTGTAGGTTTGCACGGTCACGACGAACAACAGCACCAGCGTGGCAAAAACGTCGATGGTGCGCTGCATCCGCGGGCCGACATTGGCATAGATAAGATCGACGGTGATGTGTGTGCCGCGATACGACGTTGCCGCGATGCCCCAGAAGATCATGATGCCGAGCAAAAAGCGGCCGAAATCATAGCTGTCGGGAATTTGCACGGCGAAGAAGTAGCGCAGCAGCACCGAGACGAAGATGTCGAGGGCGACGAGCCCGGCGAAAAACGCGGCGATCAGTTCGATGCCGTCGATGAACCGGTCCATGGCATTGCGCGGCGGGCGGGCACCTGGCGCGGTTTGCTCTTGTTGCTCAGCCATGGCTTGATCCTGAATCTTTCACCGTCATCCTGAGGTGCGCGGCGAAGCCGCGCCTCGAAGGATGCGGCCAAGGCCGGGCCGTCGCCCTTCGACGGCCACTAACGGCGTCTGGCTTCAATAACCGGAATTGTACTTGGCGAGCTCCGCCTTGAGCTCGCTGAGCACGGCGTCCGGATCGTTACCCGTCTTTTTCACCGCGTTGGACCACCTCTGCACCACGGGGCCCGCCGCCGCTTTCCATTCCGCAAGCTGCGCATCGGTGAGCGGATAGACCTCTTGGCCGGGCTCGGCCTTGAGCTTGGCGATGCCGGCATGCTCGAAATCCGCCCAGGGCGCGGCGATCCGTTCCGCCCACTCAGTATTGCAATGGTCGTCGATCACCTTCTGCTGCGCCGGCGACATCTGCGCGTAAGTCGACTTGTTCATCACCCAGACGAAGCTCGTGGTGTAGAGCGCGGCTTCGATATGGTACTTGGTCACTTTGTCGATGCCGAACAGCACTAGCGAACCCCATGGAAAGGTGACCGCATCGGCCACGCCCTTCTCGATAGTATCGCGGACCTCGGGCGCCGACGCCTGCACATTGTAGCCGCCGAGCTCGGCGATGAGGGAAGCGATGGTCGCATGCGCCGGCCGGATCTTCATGCCCTTGATGTCGCGCGGCACCATGATCTTCTTGCTGCGCGAGTGGAAACTGCCGGGATCGTGCGCGAAGACGAAGCAGAGCTTGACGTCCTTCATCTCCTTGGCGGCGTATTTGCGGTACCAGGCGTCGAGCGCCGCGGAGCCGCCCTTGCCGTTGGCCAGCATGAACGGCAGGTTGCCGGCGTCGAAGATGGGGAAGCGGCCGGGCTGATAGCCGGGATTGACATAGGTCACGTCGGCAATGCCGTCGCGCGCCATGTCGTAATGGTCGAACGCCTTGCCGAGCTGCTGCGCCGGATAGATCTTGTATTTGATGGTGCCGCCGGAATCCTGCTCGACCGCGGCGCCCCAATCCTCCATTGCCTTCTGCAACGGATGCGACGGCGGCAGCCAATGCGACAGCTTGAGCTCAAAAGTCTTGTCCTCGGCCGAGGCAGCGCCGATGCCGAGTGCGAGGACGAGCATCGCGAGGCCGCAAAGCGTTCCTGGGCGCGTCCGGCGCATGAAGCCCTCCCCGTGGCGATTAGTTGCAGTCCCAACTGTTTCATTTAACCGGAAAAGCCGCGCGCTGTATAGCAGCGGGCGCGATGCGCGTTCATGCTCAGGAAACAGGTTGGCCTCGTCCAAGGAGGCGCAGCTCCGCGGCGTAATTCCGTTATACCTCTCCGCCGTAGGGTCCTTGCGGATCGGCCAACGCCTGCAAGCGCAACGCCGCCGCATGCGCAAAGCGCAGCATCACTGCCTTGCGCCGCGCCGGCACCAGCCGGTGCTCCGGCGCCTCGCACACGATCGACGCACCGAAGGCATCCGCTACGATCAGGCCGGCATCCCCCGGGAATATCTCGCAGGGAACGTCGACGATCGTGGCGAAGAACAGCCGGTCGCAGTGCAAGCGGTAGTCCATCCACTTCTGGTCGGCGCGGAAGTCGGCGACCGACGACTTGATCTCGACGATCAGGATTTCGCCGTCGCCGCCGAGCGCGACCAGATCGGCGCGGCGGCCGGACGGCAGCGGCAGCTCGCTCACCACGCAATAGCCGAGCGCGTGCAGAAACCGCGCGGTGCCGCGCGCGATTGCCGACGCGGTCTGCGATTGCCGTCCATCGACCGGCACCGCGGCCGGCAGCAGGTTGACGCTCATCGTCAAAATTCCAGGAAGCGGCAGGTGCGGCGAACACCGAATATCGAGCTTACGCACGCCACGGACTCCGACTGCGCAACCGACACCGCGGTGTCGTCCCCGCGCGGGAATGGCCCCAGCAAGCCCCTCATTCTGCCGCGCCGCCGCGCTCCGGAAAAGCCCCCTTAAGCGCCACCCGCGAGGCCGCAATCACACCGCGCTCGGTGATGAGGCCGGTCACCAGCCGCGCCGGGGTCACGTCGAAGCCGTAATTCGCTACCGGCGAGCCCGCCGGCGCGATGCGCACGGTCTCGATGCGGCCATCGGCGGTGCGGCCGGTCATCGTCGCCACCTCGTCGGCGCCGCGCTGTTCGATGGGTATTTCGGCGACACCGTCGGCGACGGTGAAATCGATAGTCGGCGACGGTAGCGCGACATAGAACGGCACGCTGTTGTCGCGCGCGGCGAGCGCCTTCAAATAGGTTCCGATCTTGTTGCAGACGTCGCCATTGGCGGTGACGCGGTCGGTGCCGACGATGACCAGATCGACCAGGCCGTGCTGCATCAGATGGCCGCCGGTATTATCGGCGATCAAGGTGTGCGGCACGCCGTGCTGGCCGAGCTCCCAGGCGGTCAGCGAGGCGCCCTGATTGCGCGGCCGCGTCTCATCGGCGAAGACGTGAACAGCGATGCCGTTGTCGTGCGCCAGATAGATCGGCGCCGTCGCGGTGCCGACATCGACCGCCGCCAGCCAGCCGGCGTTGCAGTGGGTGAGCACGTTCACCGGCTGGCCCGGCTTCTTGCGCGCGGCGACGGCTTCGATCAGCGGCAGGCCGTTGCGGGCAATCGCGGAGTTGATGGCGACATCCTGTTCGCAAATCTCCGCCGCGCGCCGATAGGCGGCGGCGGCGCGCTCGCCGCGCGGCCGGTTGCGCAACGCCGCCATCATCTGGTCGAGCGCCCATTTCAGATTGATCGCGGTCGGCCGCGTGGCGATGAGGGTCGCGTAGGCGCGCTCCAGCGCTTCGTCGGAAGCGTCCTCGCGCAGCGCCAGACACACACCATACGCCGCGGTCGCGCCGATCAGCGGCGCGCCGCGGATCACCATGGCGCGGATGGCGTGCGCGGCGTCCTGCAAAGTCGCCAGGCGCGCCGTCGCGAAGCGATGCGGCAGCGCCGTCTGATCGATCACGCCGACCGACCAGCCGTCCGGCTCGACCCAGATGCTGCGCATGGCCTTGCCGTCGACCTTCATGAGCAACCTTTTATGAGCATGATCCGTTCTTATGTCGCACGGCTTGCCCGCGCAATGTCCTTGCCGCAATCTCGCGCCACCCGCTGGAGACGCCGATGGCCGCCATCGACTACGAGGCAGAGTACAACAATCGTGCCCGCGTGCCGGACCATGCGGAGATTTTTGCGCGTTGGGCGCGCACGGCCGAGGATTATCGCGCCGAGACGCTCAAGCGCGACCGCGCCGAACTCGGCCTGTCCTATGGCGATACGCCGCGGCAGACCATCGATCTGTTGCTGCCCGAGGCGGGCAAAGCCGCCCCGCTCGCTTTGTTCATTCACGGCGGTTATTGGCGCTCGCTCGATCCTTCCTCGTTCAGCCACATGGCGCGCGGCTTGAACGGGCGCGGCGTCGCCGTCGCGGTGGTCGGCTACGATTTGTGTCCGATCGTCACCGTCGGCGACATCATCGAGCAAATCCGGCGCGCCTGCGTCTTCCTGTGGCTGCGCTTCGGCCGCCACATCATGGTCTACGGGCACTCGGCCGGTGGGCAGCTTGCCGCCGCCATGGTCGCGACCGATTGGCCGACGCTCTATCCCAAGGCGCCGCCCGATCTGGTGCCGGCCGGCTACGCGATCTCCGGCCTCTTCGATCTGACCCCGCTCATCGGGCTGAGCATGAACCAGGACTTGCGCCTTGACGCCGAAGAGGCGCGCCGCGTCTCGCCGCTGTTCTGGCCGGTCGCGCGCGGCCGCGCGCTCGACGCCGTCGTCGGCGATGTCGAATCCGACGAGTTCAAGCGCCAGAGCCGAACCATCGCGGAGACCTGGCGGCAGGGCACGGCGCAAACGCGCTACCAGGAATTCCCCGGCAACCATTTCACGGTCATCGACGCGCTCGCCGATCCCGCCGGCGCCATGGTCGCGCGCATCGCCGAACTGGCGAAAGAGGTCAGCCGCTAGGCCGACCGTGGCTGAGCAGCACGCAGGCGGACGCTGCAAAGATCAACGCGAACCCGACGATGTCGGCGCCGGTCGGCCGTTCGCCGAGGATCAGGATCGAGAAGACGACTCCGATCACGGGAATGGCCAGAATGCCGAGGGATGCCGTCGCCGCAGGCAGCCGCCGCACGATGTCGAACCACATGGCGTAGGCGACGCCGGCGCTGGCGATCCCGACGAACGCCGTGGCCAACAGTGCATCGGCGTGAGCAGCGGCGAGATGCGGTCCGCCCTCGAACACGAGGAGGCAAGCGGCGATGATGAAGAATGCGATGGTGAGCTGCCAGCTCGTAATCCCCAAAGGATCCCCCTCGATGCGGGCCCATTTCAGATAGACGGTGCCGGCGGCCCAGCTCAGGCCGGAGGCGACAGCCAACACGACGCCCAGCGGTATCCCGGTCGTCGCCAGGGGACGGATGAGGACGGCGAGTCCTAGCGCGCACAGGGCAAGCGCAACCCCCTGCACACGCGTGGGACGTTCGCCGAGGATCAGCCAAGCCAGCAACACCGTCCAGATCGGCATCGTATAGGTCAAAACCGCGACCCGTGAGGTCGCGGTCGCGATTTGCGCAAAAGCGCTGAGCAGACTGAAGGAGACGACGTTGAGGAGCGAGGCGGCCACCACGTGCGCCCACGTCCGCGCCGTCGCGATGCGGAAGCTGCGGCGCTTGACCAGACAGGCCACCAGAAGCGTCAACGCGCCGATGCCCGCCGTCGCCGTGCGCATGCTGAACGGCGGGATTTCATTCAGCGCGATCTTCATCGCCGGCCAGGTGATGCCCCAAATCAGGCAAAGCAGGACGAGCATCAGCTTCGCCCGGACGTCGCCGACACCCATTGCCGCGGGCTTTGCCGCGCGGTGTTCGCGGACGGTCATTGCGCTTTCGGTCCGGCAGCAAGGGCGCCGTCGGGGATCTTGAACGGCGCACGCGCGGTCATGGCGGAATAGGCAAGGCGCTCCCTCGGCAGCATCGGCCGCTTTGCCGGCCGCTTTTCTGCCGCGGCTGTTCCCGGTTGCTCGATCATCGCGGAAGTATGCCTGCCCGGGGCCGCGGCACCAAGGCCGCCAGCTCTGCCGGAAGCCACAGGGCGCTATGTTGCACCGCATGGCGCGGTATGTTAGCAACGCCGCGATTTTAGCGGGGCCGCGGGGGCATTCCCGCTGCCTCCATATCCCGAGTCCCGCCTGAATCCCAAAGGCTTGCGCCGGCCGTTCGCGCCGGTTGCGGGTCTTGCGGAAAAGCTCAAAAAGAACCCGAACCGACGCGTAGAGAGCACGCGAGCTTAGAGCAGGCACTTGGCAGGCGAACAACCCATCGTATCCGGCATGGCCGGCCGCTATGCGACCGCGCTGTTCGAGCTGGCGCGCGAGACCAATTCCATCGACGCGGTCAAGGCCGACCTCGAACGCTTCGACGCGATGGTCGGCGAAAGCGCCGACCTCAACCGGCTAGTGCGCAGCCCGGTATTTTCCGCCGCGGAGCAGTTGCAGGCGCTTTCGGCGGTGCTCGATCGCGCCGGGATCGGCGGCCTGGCGGCCAAATTCCTCAAGCTGGTGACCATGAACCGCCGCCTGTTCGCCGCGCGCGACATAGTCAGGGGTTACCGCGAACTGGTGGCCCTGCACAAAGGCGAGGCCACGGCCGAGATCACCGTGGCCGAGCAACTCAAGGACGATCATGTCGCCGCGCTGAAGAGCGCGCTCCAGGCGGTCAGCGGCAAGGATGTCGACCTTAATATCAAAATCGATCCCGCCATCATCGGCGGGCTCGTGGTCAAGCTCGGTAGCCGCATGGTCGATACTTCCTTGCGCACCAAGCTCAATGCGATCAGGCATGCGATGAAAGAGGCCCGATAATGGATATCCGCGCCGCGGAAATCTCCGCAATTCTCAAAGAGCAGATCAAGAATTTCGGCCAGGAGGCCGAGGTTTCGGAGGTCGGCCAGGTGCTGTCGGTCGGCGACGGCATCGCCCGCGTCTATGGCCTCGACAATGTGCAGGCCGGCGAGATGGTCGAATTCGAGAGCGGCGTCAAAGGCATGGCGCTCAACCTCGAAATCGACAATGTCGGCATCGTGATCTTCGGCACCGACCGCGAGATCAAGGAAGGCCAGACCGTCAAGCGCACCCGCGCCATCGTCGAGGTGCCGGTCGGCAAGGCCTTGCTCGGCCGCGTCGTCGACGCGCTCGGCGATCCGATCGACGGCAAGGGGCCGATCAACGCCGAGAAAAGGGCGCGCGTCGACGTCAAGGCGCCCGGCATCATTCCGCGGAAATCGGTGCACGAGCCGATGGCGACGGGGCTCAAGGCGATCGACGCCTTGATCCCGATCGGCCGCGGCCAGCGCGAGCTCATCATCGGCGACCGTCAGACCGGCAAGACCGCGATCGCGCTCGACACCATTCTGAACCAGAAGTCGATCAATGCCTCCGGCGACGAGAAGCTCAAGCTCTATTGCGTCTATGTCGCGGTCGGGCAGAAGCGCTCGACGGTGGCGCAGTTCGTCAAGGTTCTGGAGGAGAACGGCGCGCTCGACTATTCCATCGTGGTCGCGGCGACCGCGTCCGATCCGGCGCCGATGCAGTTCCTGGCGCCGTTTTCCGGCTGCGCCATGGGCGAGTATTTCCGCGACAACGGCATGCACGCGGTGATCATCTACGACGATCTCTCCAAGCAGGCCGTGGCCTATCGCCAGATGTCGCTCTTGTTGCGCCGGCCGCCGGGCCGCGAGGCCTATCCGGGCGACGTGTTCTATCTGCACTCGCGGCTGCTGGAGCGCGCGGCGAAGATGAACGACGACCACAAGGCCGGCTCGCTCACCGCGCTGCCAGTGATCGAGACGCAAGCCAACGACGTGTCGGCCTATATCCCGACCAATGTCATCTCCATCACCGACGGCCAGATCTTTCTCGAGACCGACTTGTTCTATCAGGGCATCCGTCCGGCGGTGAACGTGGGACTGTCGGTGTCGCGGGTCGGCTCTTCGGCGCAGACCAAGGCGATGAAAAAGGTCGCCGGCCGCATCAAGGGCGAGCTGGCGCAATACCGCGAGATGGCGGCGTTCGCGCAGTTCGGCTCCGATCTCGACGCCACCACGCAGCGGCTGCTCAGCCGCGGCTCGCGGCTCACCGAGCTGCTCAAGCAGCCGCAATTCTCGCCGCTGAAGATGGAGGAGCAGGTCTGCGTCATCTATGCCGGCGTCAACGGCTATCTCGACCCGCTTCCGGTCGAGCGCGTACGCGCCTTCGAGGAGGGTCTGCTCGGTGCGCTGCGCACGCAGCACCCCGACATTCTCAGCGCCATCCGCGATTCGCGCGACCTCGACGACGCCACGGCCGGAAAGCTCAAGGCGGCAGTCGAAGGCTACGCCAAGACGTTCGCGGCCTGAGCAGGGACACGCTTAAACCCGATGCCGTCCCTCAAAGACCTGCGCAACCGCATCGCCGCCACCAAGGCGACGCAGAAGATCACCAAGGCCATGCAGATGGTCGCGGCATCCAAGCTGCGCCGGGCTCAGGTGGCCGCCGAGGCGGCACGGCCCTACGCGACGCACATGGATAAGGTGCTCGGCAACATCGCGGCCTCGGTCGGCGGGATCGAGACCGCGCCGCGGCTCTTACGCGGCACCGGCGGCGACAGCGTACACCTGCTTCTGGTCTGCACGGCCGAACGCGGCCTTTGCGGCCCGTTCAATACCGCCATCGTGCGGCTCGCCCGCGAGCGCGCCAACGCGCTGATGAAGGACGGCAAAGAGGTCAAGTTCTTCTGCGTCGGCCGCAAGGGCTACGACCAGCTCAAGCGACTTTACGAGAAACAGATCCTCGAGATGGTCGACCTGCGCGCGGCGCGGACGCTGCGCTTCGAGCACGCCGAAATGATCGCGGAAAAGATCATCACGCGTTTCAACAATTTCGAATTCGACGTCTGCACGCTGTTCTACTCGCGCTTCCGTTCGGTGATCGCGCAAATCCCGACCGTGCAGCAGATCATACCGCTGGTGTTCGACGCCGAGGCAGCCGACGCGCTGGGCGGCGCGGCCTATGAGTTCGAGCCGGAAGCCGAGGATATCCTGTACGATTTGTTGCCGCGCAACGTCGCCGTGCAGATCTTCCGGGCCTTGCTGGAAAACGCGGCGTCGTTCTATGGCGCGCAGATGTCGGCGATGGACAATGCGACCCGCAACGCCGGCGACATGATCCGCAAGCAGACACTGAAGTACAACCGCACCCGCCAGGCGATGATCACCAAGGAGCTGATCGAGATCATCTCCGGTGCTGAGGCGCTGTAAGCAATTTTGTGAAGAGGGCCATATGGCGAACAAAGTCGGACGTATCACACAGGTTATCGGCGCCGTCGTCGACGTGCACTTCGACGATCATTTGCCGGCGATCCTCAACGCGCTGGAAACCAACAACCACGGTAATCGCCTGGTGCTCGAAGTCGCCCAGCATCTCGGCGAGTCGACCGTGCGCACGGTGGCCATGGATATAAGCGAAGGCCTGGTCCGTGGTCAGGAAGTGACCGACACCGGCCTGCCGATTGCGGTTCCGGTCGGCGCGGGGACGCTTGGGCGTATCATGAACGTCATTGGCGAGCCGGTCGACGAGGCGGGAAAAATCCCGCACCAAGAGACACGCGCCATCCATCAGGACGCGCCGGCCTTTACCGAGCAGTCTACCGAGGCGGCGATCCTTATCACCGGCATCAAGGTCGTCGACCTGCTCGCACCGTATGCCAAGGGCGGCAAGGTCGGGCTGTTCGGCGGCGCCGGCGTCGGCAAGACCGTGATCATCATGGAGCTGATCAACAATATCGCCAAGGCGCACGGCGGCTATTCGGTGTTCGCCGGCGTCGGCGAACGCACCCGCGAGGGCAACGATCTCTATCACGAGATGATCGAATCCGGCGTCAACAAGGACCCGCGCAAGGGCTCGGTCGAGGGATCAAAGTGCGCGCTGGTCTATGGCCAGATGAACGAGCCGCCCGGCGCGCGCGCCCGCGTCGGCCTTTCGGGTCTGACCGTCGCCGAATATTTCCGCGACCAGGGCCAGGATGTGCTGTTCTTCGTCGACAACATCTTCCGCTTCACCCAGGCCGGCTCGGAAATGTCGGCTCTGTTAGGCCGCATTCCCTCGGCAGTGGGCTACCAACCGACGCTGGCCACCGACATGGGCGAGTTGCAGGAGCGCATCACCACTACCACCAAAGGCTCGATCACATCGGTGCAGGCGATCTACGTGCCGGCCGACGACCTCACCGATCCGGCGCCCGCGACCTCCTTCGCGCATCTCGACGCCACCACGGTGCTGTCGCGCTCGATCGCCGAGAAGGGCATCTATCCGGCCGTCGATCCGCTCGATTCGACCTCGCGTATGCTCTCCGCCACGGTCGTCGGCGAGGAGCACTATGCGGTCGCCCGCCGCGTGCAGCAGATACTCCAGCGCTACAAGGCGCTGCAAGACATCATCGCCATCCTCGGCATGGACGAGCTCTCCGAAGAGGACAAGCTGACGGTGTCGCGGGCGCGGAAAATCGAGCGCTTCTTGTCGCAACCGTTCCACGTCGCCGAAGTGTTCACCGGCTCGCCCGGCGTTTTCGTCGAGCTCGCCGACACCATCCGCGGCTTTCAGGGGCTGTGCGAGGGTAAATACGACCACCTGCCCGAAGCCGCGTTCTATATGGTCGGCACCATCGAGCAGGCGGTCGAGAAGGGCAAGAAACTTGCCGAAGCGGCGTGACAACGGCATAGGCACCCATGGCTGAACTGCATCTCGAATTCGTCTCGCCGGAAAGCGTGCTGTTTTCGGGCGACGTCGACCAGGTGGACCTGCCCGGCGCCGAGGGCGACATGGGCATTCTCGCCGGCCATGCCCCGCTGGTGACCACGCTGCGGCCGGGCATCGTGACGATCTATCGCGGCGGCGCGCGCGAACCGGTCGTCGTTACCGGCGGCTTTGCCGAAGTCGGCCCCGCCGGGCTGACCGTGCTCGCCGACCGCGCCGTGGCGCGCGAGGATTTCGACACCACGACATTGGCGAACGAAATCAAGGACGCCGAAGAAGACGTCGCCGACTCGACGAACGAGGCTCAGCGCGACAAGCTCGCGCGTCATCTCGAGCAGCTGAAGGCTTTGCAGGCGGCGCTGGCGCCATAGCGCGCCGTCGCTCGGTTCATGAGCGCCGTTCGGCTTTAGCTTGCCGCGAATTTCTTAAATTCCGCCACCACCCGCTCGTAGGTCTTGCGCTTGAAGGGCACGACCAAATCCGGGAGATTTTGCACCGGCTCCCAACGCCATTCCAGGAATTCCGGTTCGTGGCCGCCCGCCGGATGCGCGATGTCGATCTCGCTCTCGTCTCCGGTAAAGCGCAGCGCGAACCATTTCTGTTTCTGGCCGCGGTATTTGCCGTTCCAGGCGTGGCCGACGAGCGCGCGCGGAATATCGTAGGTCAGCCACTCCGCGACCTCGCCGAGGCGTTGCACCGAGCCGATATTGGTCTCCTCGCGCAGCTCGCGCAAAGCGGCCGGCCAAGGGTCCTCGCCCGGATCGATGCCGCCCTGCGGCATCTGCCACGCATGCGTGTTGTCGACATGCTCGGGACCGTTGACGCGGCGGCCGATGAAGGCGAGCCCGGCGCGATTGAGCACCATCATGCCGGCACAGAGGCGATAGGGCAGAGTTTCGAAGGACATGCGGAATCAGCGAATGGCGAAGGGTGGGTGGTGAGAAGTGCCTAGCGCATCGCCGGCGCCTCGGCCATTCTATTCGCGCCTTTGCTGTTTCGCTATTCGCTTCCCTTCAGCTTCAGCTTTGCATCGCCTTCATTGCTGCCGCGACGACGGGGTGGAGGAGCCGCAAGCGGCTTGTCGTCGCCTTCGCTGATCGCGGGCGGCGCCGCCGGGATCACCACCTCCTGGCGCGCCCCGGTCTTGCCGTCGATGATCGTGACCGTCCTGGTGCTCTCCGGCGCGGCCTGATTTGGTGGCGGCTGCGAGGCCGGCACGACGGCAACAGTCGGCCTGTCGGATGGGCCCGGAGCCTGCACGCCGGCATTGGCTTGCGGCGGGGGAATCGCCTCAGGCTTGGTGACCACCTTCGCGGCATGCAGATCGATCGGCACGGTGACCGTCGGCTCACCGCCGAACGAACCGTCGCCGACGATGACCCACACCACGAACAGCGCGAAAAACAGTCCGAGCGCGCCGGCGATAACGTGTGGCACCGCGATCGGCAAGCCGCGCCGCCGCTTTACCGGCTCCTGGCCGAGCGGGGCGCTGAAATCATCGGCCATCATACGTCAAGTCCTAGGGCCCGTTCCCGGCGAATCGTGTCCCGGCGAATCAGGCTCACAGCCTATCACGGCAGCAACCCCGGAACTGAACTCCGGGCGCCCATGGCCGGCCTGAAAAAGGCAGCGGGGCGGCTCCGTCGCCGCCCCGCATTCGAACATGCTGTCCCGCCGTCTAATTGGGGACGGCGGCCTTCGGATTGGGCGGGAACGCGGCATCGGTGATCGTACCGCGCAACAGATCGATCGCTTCTTTGAGCGCCCGATCGTCCTTTTCATCCGGCGGCACGTAGGACTGCGAACCAGACTCTTCCGTGCCCTCGGCCTTGAGATGACCACGCAGCGAGGCCTCGCCCTTGGTGTCGGTGCGCGCCTTCAGGTCGTCCGGCACGTCCTGGAGCACCTCGATGTCGGGCGTGATGCCCTTGGCCTGGATCGAGCGGCCCGAAGGCGTGTAGTAGCGCGCCGTGGTCAGCCGCAATGCGCCGTTGCCGGACCCGAGCGGGATGATGGTCTGCACCGAGCCCTTGCCGAACGACCGCGTGCCGACCAGCGTGGCGCGCTTGTGGTCCTGCAGCGCGCCGGCGACGATCTCCGACGCCGAGGCCGAGCCGCCATTGATCAACACGATAACCGGCTTGCCCTTGGTCAAATCGCCCGGCCGGGCATTGAAGCGCTGCGTCTCCTCGGCGTTGCGGCCGCGGGTGGAGACGATTTCGCCCTTCTCCAAAAACGCATCCGAGACCGAAATCGCCTGATCGAGCAGGCCGCCCGGATTGTTGCGCAGATCGACCACGAAGCCTTTGATCTTGTCGGCGCCGAGCTGCGTGGTGAGATCGCTGATCGCCTTCTTCAGGCCGTCGGTGGTCTGCTCGTTGAACTGCGTGACGCGGATGTAGCCGATGTCATCGCCCTCGGAATGCGAGCGCACCGATTTGACGCGGATGACGTCGCGCACGATCGTCACTTCGATCGGCTTGTCGGCGCCCTTGCGCATGATCGTGAGCTTGATCTTGGTGTTGACCGGGCCGCGCATCTTATCGACGGCCTGATTAAGCGTCAGGCCCTGCACCTGCTCGTCGTCGAGCTTGGTGATGATGTCGTTGGCCATGACGCCGGCCTTGGCCGCCGGGGTCTCGTCGATCGGCGCCACCACCTTCACCAGCCCGTCCTCCATGGTGACCTCGATGCCGAGGCCGCCGAATTCGCCGCGCGTCTGCACCTGCATGTCGCGGAAGCTCTTCGGGTCCATGTAGCTCGAATGCGGATCGAGCCCGGCGAGCATGCCGTTGATCGCCGATTCGACGAGCTTGCTGTCGTCGGGTTTCTCGACGTAATCGGCGCGCACGCGCTCGAACACGTCGCCGAACAGATTGAGTTGCCGGTAGGTGTCCGACGAGGCCGCTTTGGCGGTCGATCCGACGAGAGCGGTGTGTGGCTGGGTCACCAGCAGCGTCAGCCCGGCACCTGCGATTGCGCCGAGGAACATGAGGGAAGTTTTGCGCATCATCCGCGAACCTTTTCACCTTCGTTTGTTGCCCACCACGGGCTTGGATCGATGGGAGTTCCATCCTTACGGAACTCCACATAGAGCACAGGTTGCATAGACCTGGTCGCCACGGCCGCGGATCCCGGCGATCCGCCGCCCATCACCGCTACGGGTTCACCCGTGAGCACAAACTGGCCGAGATCGACGGAAATCCGCTCCATCCCCGCCAGCAAGACATGATACCCGCCGCCGGCATTCAGGATCAAGAGTTGCCCATAGCTGCGAAACGGGCCCGCGTAAACGACCCAACCGTCGCATGGGGCGGTGATCTGGGCGCCGGCCCGGGCGGCGATGGATAGTCCCTTCTGCGTGCCGCCGAGGCCGTCGGAGGCGCCAAAGTCGCGGATTTTCACCCCGTTTACCGGTAAGCGCAGGTGCCCCCGTGTGGCCACGAACGCCACCGCAGGAGCCAGGCGGCCGGGGTCCTTGAGCGTGGCAAGGTCGGGCCGGGTGGCATCCTGTTCGATCGAGCGGCTCTCGGCGCGGGCGGCGCGGGTGGCGCTGTCGAGGCCTGATTCGAGCTTGGCGATGAGGTCCTTGAGATTGTTGACCTGATGCGCCAGGTCGGCGGCGCGCGCCCGTTCGGCATCGAGCGCCTGCTCGGTCGCTGCTTGTTTCTTCTGCCGTTCTTCGATCAGCACGCTCATGCGCAACTGTTCACGCCCAAGCAGGGCAAGATCGCGCGCCAGGCGCTCGCGCTCGCCGACAATATCCTTGCGCACGCGCGAAAGGTCGGCGAGGTCGCCGGCAAGCGCGTCGGCCTGGGCGCGCATTTCCGGGACCACGGCGCCGAGCGTGATGGCGCTGCGCACCGCTTGCAACGCGTCCTCCGGCCGCACCAGGAGCGCCGGCGGCGGCTGATGACCGATCCGTTGCAGCGCCGCCAGGATCTCGACAGTGACGCCGCGGCGCTGATCGAGCGATCGGCGAAGAAAGACTTCCCGCTCGTCGAGCCGCTTGGCGCGCGCTTGCGTCGCTTCGATGCTGGCCTCGACGTCGCGCACGCGCGCGGCGGTGTCGATGAGTTGCTGGTTAAGCGCGCGCCGATCATCCCCGATCGCGTCGATTTCGCGCTTGAGCTTGGCCTGGGTTTCCATCGACTCGCGCTCTTTGGCGCGCGCCGCCTCGAGTTCCTGATCGTGCTGTTTGAGGGCGTCCGGGTCAACTTTTTCGGGTGTGGAAGTCGCGGGGGCGCCAGGCGGCCAAGAGACCCCTGAGAACGGAATCTCCGCCGCCCCGGGAGACTGAACCGATGGCGCTTGAGCAAGCGCGGCCAAGTTTGCGCCCAGCGGCAGGGCAAAAGCCAAAGCCGATCCGAGCACAAGGCGCGGATCGGTGCGGCTCGACCGGCGGAGAATCATGTTGTCCAAAGGTAGACGCCAAGCTCGGGAACGCAAGACAGAGCAGATACGATGCGACCGGATTAAGGCAGACTGGCTCCATCTGTCACAAATCGGTGAGGCGAGATTAAGAACCCTTAAGAAAATAACGGATGGGTCAGCCCCGGTGATAAGGATGGCCGGCGAGAATGGTGCCGGCGCGATAGAGCTGTTCCAGCAGCATGATGCGTACGAGCTGATGCGGCCAAGTAGCGGCTCCGAACGCGAGCTGGAGCTTGGCGCGCTGGAGAAGGCTCGGCGCGAGTCCATCGGCACCGCCGATGATAAAGCACACAACCGCACGATCTTCGGCGCGCCACTCACGCAGCAGCGCCGCCAGCGCCGGGCTGTCGAGGCTCTGACCGCGCTGATCGAGAACGACGACGATCGCCTCCTCGGGAATGACATTGGCGAGCGCAATCGATTCCTCGACCCGGCGACGCTCGGCATCCTGGGCGCGGCTTTCGCGAATCTCGATGACTTCGACGTCGCGCAGGCCGAGCGCACGTCCGGTCGCTTCCGCGCGCTTGCGATAGAGGGCGGCGAGCTCACGCTCGGGCCCTTGTTTCAGGCGGCCGATTGCCGCGACGACAAGGCGCATGGACGGCCACACATGATCGCGCAGACGAAGTACAGCGTCGGCCTTCGCGGGCCGCAGAGCTTGTCATCCACCCGGCCAGTTCGAGCCGGACTGGTGGCGGCCACCTCAAGGTGGCGGAACGTTATGGCGCGAGCCTAGCTCACGCGTCGTGCCGAACGCCCGGCCGTCCACATCCCCTCGAGATTGTAGAAGGCGCGGACTTCGGGGCGGAAGACGTGGACGATCACGTCGCTGGCGTCGATCAGCACCCAGTCGCAATGCGGAACGCCTTCGACGCGGGCGGCGACGCCGGCTTTGTCGAGGTCCTCGACCACCCTGTCGGCGACCGAGCCGACATGGCGCTGCGACCGGCCGGAAGCCACGACCATGTAGTCGCCGATCGAAGATTTGTCCCGGAGGTCGATGGTGAGGGTGTCCTCCGCCTTCATATCGTCGAGGCGGGCGAGGACCATACGGAGAATCTCCTCGGCGTCAGGACGCATTCTGGAGACCGCTTCGGGCACGCGACGGTCGGCCCGAAAAATCGCAGGTGTGGACAGGGGTCCTTATCCTTTCGCTCCTTTTCGGCCCTGGTCACCGAATCCAGGGCTATCACTAAGATAGGCACGCAGCGTTAACAGTTTCAACCGTCTTGCGTGTACCTGTGGTGCAATCAATCGTCGCGCAAGGCCCGTGCCGCTCGTAACGCCGTCGAGGACAGCGGCGATTTCAGGCCATGCAGATAAATCCAGGCCGGCGGCGTTCGTTCCGGCAGGGTTTTTGCCGCCGATTCGGGGATGCGGGCATAGGCCAGCGCCTGGCCGGCGACGCCGGCCGAGGCATAAAGACTAGGACCGAGTCGATCGACGACCGCGATCGGCACCAGCGCCGCGATGTCGCGCCAGTGCTGCCAGCGATGAAAGCTGCGCAGATTGTCGGCGCCCATGATCCAGACGAAGTGCACATGCGGACAACGCCGCAGCAGATAGCGGAGCGTCTGGTAGGTGTAGCGCGTGCCGATCTCCGCTTCGAGATCGCTGACGTCGATGCGCGGATGGTTGGCCAGCGCGCGCGCGGCGACGACGCGCTCTTCGAGCGGCGCGAGACCGCGGGTGTCCTTAAGCGGATTGCCGGGCGTGACCAGCCACCACACGCGATCCAGCCCGATGCGCTTCATGGCGAGCAGACAGGCCCCGCGATGGGCGGCGTGGGCCGGATCGAACGTCCCGCCGAACAGCCCGATGCGCATGCCGGGGGCGTGGGGCGGCAGCACGGGGCGGGCTTTGACCCCACCCGACGCTCCCGCGTTTGCGGAGGAGGAAAGGGAAGGCGTAGCCGCACGTGGAGGCGGGAACTCGCGGTTCATGGCCGTCGAAACAACCCCCTCCACACCCGTCGTCCGCCAGCCGCCGTTCGTGACAAGTCGCGGCGGGCGGACGAAAATCATGGCCGCGTCTGTCCGCTGCCGCGGATGCGATACTTGAAACTGGTGAGCTGTTCGACACCGACGGGGCCGCGTGCGTGCAGCCTCCCGGTGGCGATGCCAATCTCCCCGCCGAAGCCGAACTCACCGCCGTCGGCAAACTGCGTCGAAGCATTATGCAGCACGATCGCCGAATCCACCTCGCGCAAGAACTTCTCCGCCGCCGCCTTGTCCTCGGTGACGATCGCGTCGGTGTGATGCGAGCCGTAGCGCTCGATATGAGCGATCGCGGCGTCGACGCCGTCGACCACACCCGCGGTCAGAATGGCGTCCAGATATTCCGTACCCCAATCGGCCTCGGTCGCCGGCTTGACGCGGCGATCGACCGCCTGCACCGCCGCATCGCCGCGGATTTCGCAACCGGCATCGATGAGCATGCCGATGAGCGGCTTGAGCAGTTTCGGCGCGCCGGCGCGATCGACGAGCAAGGTCTCAGCGGCTCCGCACACGCCGGTGCGGCGCATCTTGGCATTGAGCACGATGGCCTTGGCCATTGGAAGTTTGGCCGCGCGGTCGACATAGACGTGACAGACGCCCTCGAGATGCGCGAACACCGGCACGCGCGCCTCCGCCTGCACCCGGGCGACAAGGTCCTTGCCGCCGCGCGGCACCATCACGTCGATGGCGCCGTCAAGCCCGGCAAGCATCATGCCGACGGCGGCGCGCTCGCGTGTCGGCACGAGCGAGATCGCGGCGGCCGGCAGCCCAGCCTCGACCAGACCTTCGACCAGCGCGGCGTGGATGGCGCGAGCCGAACGGAAGCCTTCGGAACCGCCGCGCAGGATTACGGCGTTGCCGGCCTTCAGGCACAGCGCGCCGGCATCCGCCGTGACATTGGGCCGGCTCTCGTAGATCACGCCGATCACGCCGAGCGGTACCCGGACCCGCTCGATGCGCATTCCGTTCGGGCGCCGCCACGAGGCCATGATGGTGCCGACCGGGTCCTTGAGCTTGCGGATGGCATCAAGCCCCGCCGCCATGGCCTCGATTCGCTCGGGGTTGAGCGTGAGCCGGTCGAGAAAGGCGGCGGTCGCGCCCGCGGACTTTGCTGCGGCCAAATCCTCGGCATTGGCGGCGAGAATCGCCGACTGCGCGCGGCGCATGGCCTTGGCCATGGCCGCAAGCGCACGATTCTTGCGCGCCGCCGGGGCAAGCGCCAGCACATGGGCGGCCTGGCGCGCTTCGCGACCGATCTCGCGCATCGTCGCTTCAAGCTTCCCGGCGCCTTCCACCGCCTTCAGCGGAGCATTCATGGCATTGATCCGTCTCGCGTTCAGCGCTTCCTACCATGTTCGGCGCGGCCCGGCGAGCAGGTGCGGCGCGATCGTTGTCCACAGCGATCCCCCGGTATTTCGCAGCCCGGTCATAGAATCCGAGGAACTTGTCCAAAGTTGAGGACGTTGCGCTGCAGATTTCGCAACGGGAGGGTGTCATGAGTTTGCCAATTGAACGCCTACCCCGCGTTTTGCCGCGGCGGTTCCCGGTCGGCGCCACCTATGTGGTCGAGGGTTACGGGGCCCAGGAAGGCGATTTGCAGGTCATTGCCCGCTACGTCGTCTTGCCCGGCGGGCGCCGGATCAATGTTCCGGCCGATCTCAGCCGGCCGGCAGCCCCGCCGCGCGTCCGGGCTTTCCGCCGCAATGGGAATCCCAAGCAATCTCAAGCCAAAAGCCGACCCGAGCGCGGCGGCAAAAAAATCGCAGCCCGCCGCGGAACCCGGTAACCCCGCCGGCGTTGACTTGGTGGCGCCGGGCGAAGCCCCCCAGCCCCTCACCCTCAATCACCCGGCGTCGAGCCCCGGCCGCGTCAAGCGGTCGGGGTTCTCTTCTTCTCGGCAACGCATCGGGCCGGGTGCGCGGACCCGTCCTTTGGGATGACATCCGGCTCTTTGCTGAGCTTGCCGACACTCGTCATTCCCGGCCGACGACCAGATCGTCGCGATGCACCATCTCCGCCCGGCCGCGAAAGCCGAGAATCGACTCGATAGCGGCGGACGCGCGGCCGCGGATTCTCTGGGCATCCTCGGCGTCATAGGCGCAGAGGCCGCGGCCGATTTCCGCTCCGTCGAGACCGCGGATGATCACCGCGTCGCCGCGCGCGAAGTCGCCCGCGACGCTGACAACGCCGGCCGGCAGCAGGCTCTTGCCCCGGCGCAGTGCCGCGACAGCGCCGGCATCGATCACCAGCGTGCCCTTGGGCTCGAGCGCCCCGGCAATCCACTTCTTGCGTGCCGTCACCGGATTTGCCGCGGTGAGAAACCATGTACAGCGCGCGCCCTCGGCGATCGCGCGCAACGGATGCTCGAGGCGCCCCGAGGCGATGACCATATGGGTGCCGGCATTGCTGGCGATCCGCGCCGCTTCGATCTTGGTCTGCATGCCGCCGCGCGACAGTTCCGAGCCGGGCGCACCAGCCATCGCCTCGATGTCGGGCGTGATGCGGGCGACGCAGGGGATGTGCCGCGCCGACGCATCCTTGTCCGGCGGCGCCTCATAGAGTCCGTCGACGTCCGACAAAAGCACCAGGAGATCGGCGCTCACCATGGTGGCGACGCGCGCAGCCAGCCGATCGTTGTCGCCGTAGCGAATTTCGTTGGTCGCGACCGTATCGTTCTCGTTGATGACCGGCACCGCACGCCATTCCAGGAGCGTGTCGATGGTGGAACGCGCGTTGAGGTAGCGGCGCCGCTCCTCGGTGTCGCCGAGCGTCACCAGTACCTGGCCGGCGGTGATGCCATGGCGCGACAGCGCCTCGGCCCAGGTGCGCGCCAGCGCGATCTGACCCACCGCGGCGGCAGCTTGGCTGTCTTCGAGCTTGAGCGGACCCCCGGGAAGCTTGAGCACCGCGCGGCCCAGTGCGATCGCGCCGGAGGAGACGACCAGGATGTCGCGTTTCTCGCGATGGAGCGCGGCGAGATCGTCAGCCAGCGAGCTGAGCCAGGCCTCCCTGAGTTTGCCGGCCTGCGAATCGACCAACAGCGAGGAGCCGACCTTGACGACGACACGGCGAAAGTCGGCGAGCGCAGGCGTTTTCACGGCGGGATCGGGCGGCAGGCGGGCGGATGTCGTCACAATTCGGCTTCGTGTTCAAGCTGCGCCTTGTTCTCAAGGCAATAATAGCCGGATAGTCGGCTCACCAGCTTGCGGCGTTTCCAATCATTGAGGATGCGGCTTACGTTCTCCCGCGCAATGCCGGCCATCGCCGCGATATCGCTTTGCCCGATCTTCTGGCGGATGACAATGCGGCCGGAGCCGACATCCTGACCGAAATTCTCCGCGAGTTCGAGCAAGGTCGAAGCGACTCGGCCTTTCAGCGGCAGGAAACTTCCGGCCGCGATCACCGCATCGGTCTCGCGCAGACGGGTGGCGAGCAGCGTGACCAGCGTTTTGTAGACATCCGGATGTTTTTTCGTGAACGCCTCGAACGCGGCACGGCTGAGAAAACTCAACGCGGCGTCGCGCACCGCCACGACCGACGCCGAGCGCGGCCGTCCGTCGATCATGGAAAGCTCGCCGACGATGGCGCCCGGGCCGAGGAAAGCGAGGATCCGCTCGGCGCCGGAGCGCGAAACCATCGTCACCTTGAGCAAGCCGTCTTCGATCCGATAGCAGCCGTCGCCGGGGTCGCCGGCGAGAAACAGCACTTCGTCGGCGGCCAGCCGCACCGGCTTGGCGCCGGCAAACAGATTGGTCGAAAGACGCCCGGGCAATTCCGATAGCAGGCTCGGACCCGAACGGTTTTCTTTTGGCATAAAGCCCCCTCGCCCCTCCGGCTCGGGACAGCGCCCACGCAAGCATGCGGCAGAATGGGCCACAATAAAAGCCCGCCCGGACTTTTGGTCCGGGCGGGCGGAGTAGGCCCTTCTCAGGGCCATGGGGGTGTTTTGGGGACCGAGATTCCACCCCTTCGGGGCCGCCGCCGGCCCGTCGGGGGGTCGGGGGGATGCGCAGGGCCGCGCGGCAGACCGAACTGTGTTCTTAAGCTTAAGAAAACCTTAACGGCTCGCCCGCGATGGCGAAGTGACCGCCATCACACAAAGTGGCTTTACTGCAAGCTCTTGATTTACGAACGCTTTTTGACCGCAACCCGGCGTAATCAAACGCGGGGCGTGCGCACCTTGACGCCGGCGCGCGTCTCGACCGGCTGCACGACCGCAGTGAGGTCGGCATCCGGCCCCAGTTCCTCGCAGGTGAGTTGCAAGAGCCGGGCGACCGCCTCGATCACTTGCGTCGGCACGCCGAGCGCGGCGCCTTCATCGAGAAAGAGTTTGACGTCCTTCATCATCAGCCCGGCCGTGAAGCCGAGATCGAACGTGCCGGGCAGGATGGCTTTGGCGAATTTTTCTTCGGTCGCCGTGTTGCGCCCGGTGCCGGCGTTGATCACGTCGAGCATGATGCGCGGATCGAGCCCCGCCTTCACGCCCATCACCATCGCTTCCGACGTCGCCGCCATCGCCGTCGCCGACAGCACGTTGTTGACGAGCTTCATGGTCTGCCCGGCACCCGGCCGCTCGCCGAGGATGAAAACTTTGCCCAATACCGCGAGCACCGGCTCGATCGCCGCGATCTCGGCGCGCGGGCCCGACGCCATGACGGCGAGCGTGCCCTTTTCCGCGCCGCGCACGCCGCCGCTCACCGGGCTATCGATCTGCACGATATCGCGCTGCGCCAGCAGCTCGAAGATACGCTGCGCCATGACCGCGCCGGTGGTCGACAGATCGACGAAGCGGCGGACGCGTTTGCCTTCGATCACGCCACGCGGACCGGTGGCGACGGCCAGCACGATATCCGGCGTCGGCAAACTCGCCATCACCGTCTCGGCCGCGTCCGCGACCTCCGCTGGCGAGCGCGCCGCGATCGCCCCGCGCGCGGTCAGATTGCCGATCGCTTCCTGGCGCGTGTCGTAGACGACGACGCGGTGCCCCGCCTCAATGAGCCGCCGCGCCATGGGCAAGCCCATCTTGCCGAGACCGATGAAGCCGATGTCCATGGCATTCACCTGCGATCATTTTGCGTTGACTGCAGCCGCCGCGAATTCAGCCCGCACCTTCTCGGTGTGCTCGCCGAGCGCAGGAACCGGGCCGTAATGGCGCGACGTGGACGTGCGCTGTTCGGCCGGTGCCGGATAGGACACCGGGCCGCTCGGCGTGCCGACCGTGATGCGGCGAAGATGCGGATGATGCGCGAGGTCGGCCGGCGTGTTGACGCGCGCAAACGCGATATCGGCGTCGGCGAGTTTTTGAATGAGGATTTTCGCGTCGAGCGTGCCGAACTTTGCCGCCACCTTTGCGTCGGTCGCGGCGCGACGCTTCATGCGCTCAACGTTCGTGGCAAAGGCCGGATCGTCCGCAAGCGCGGCGTCGCCCAAGACCGTTGCCGCCAGCACGCGCCATTCGCGATCGTTCTGGATTGCAATGAGGATGTCGGCGCCGTCACGGCTGCGAAACGCGCCGTAAGGCGCGATCGACGTGTGCGCGAGGCCGAGCCGCTGCGGCGGCTTGCCGCCCTCTTGCTGGATGAGCGGAACCGCCATCCAATCGGCCATGGCGTCGAACATCGAAACCGACAGCTC
Source organism: Xanthobacteraceae bacterium (assembly GCA_050011955.1). Classification (GTDB taxonomy): domain Bacteria; phylum Pseudomonadota; class Alphaproteobacteria; order Rhizobiales; family Xanthobacteraceae; genus BOG-931. The sequence goes on along the minus strand of JBEKIC010000042.1, from coordinate 4,685 downwards.
GGCGCCTTCGCCGCTGCGCTGCCGCGCGATCAGCGCCTCGAGGATCGCCTGGTAGGCATTCAGGCCGGCGGCGATATCGACGACGGAAACGCCGACCCGCGACGGCTCGGTCGTGCCGGTAATCGAGGCGAGGCCGGATTCCGCCTGGATCAACAGGTCGTAGGCCTTGCGCCGCGCATACGGCCCGCGCTCGCCGAAACCGGAAATCGTGCAGCAGATCAGCCGCGAGTGCTCACGCCGCAGCCGCGCGATGGGAAAGCCGAGCTTGTCCACCGCGCCAGGCTTCAGATTCTGCACGAACACGTCGGCGCGCGCGATCATCGCCGCAAGGAGCACCTTTTCCTTGGCGCTGGTGAGATCGAGCACCACCGATTCCTTGCCGCGATTGAGCCAGACGAAATAGCTGCATTCGCCATGCGCGAGGTTGTCGTAGCTGCGCGCGAAGTCGCCTTCCGGCCGCTCGATCTTGATGACGCGCGCGCCGGCATCGGCGAGCCGGCAGGTGCACATCGGCGCCGCGACCGCCTGTTCGAGCGAGACGACGAGAAGGCCCTCAAGCGGACGCGACATCGCGACCTCAATACGACCGTGGCAGCCCGAGCACGTGCTCGGCGATGTACGACAGAATGAGATTGGTGGAAATCGGCGCCACGGTATAAAGCCGGGTCTCGCGGAACTTGCGCTCGATGTCGAATTCTTCGGCGAAGCCGAAGCCGCCATGCGTCTGCACGCACATGTCGGCCGCCGCCCAGGAAGCTTCGGCGGCGAGGTGTTTGGCCATGTTCGCTTCGGCGCCGCAGTCCTTGCCGGCTTCGTAGAGCGCGGCCGCTTCGCGCACCATCAATTCCGCGGCGCGCATGTCGATATAGGCCCGCGCGATGGGGAATTGGACGCCCTGGTTCTGCCCGATCGGCCGGCCGAACACCACGCGCTCGCCCGCATAGGACGCGGCCTTGGCGATGAACCACTTGGCGTCGCCGATGCATTCGGCGGCGATGAGAATGCGCTCGGCATTCATGCCGGAAAGGATGTAGCGAAAGCCCTGTCCCTCCACGCCAACGAGATTCTCGGCCGGCACCCGCATGTTCTCGAAAAAAACTTCTGTGGTGGCGTGATTCATCATGGTGCGGATGGGCCGAATCGTCAGTCCCTTACCCTTCACCTCGCGCATGTCGACGAGGAACACCGACAGGCCGGCGGTGCGCGAAGCAGCCTGATCCCGCGGCATGGTGCGCGCCAAGAGCAGCATGAGATCGGAATGTTCGGCGCGCGAGGTCCAAATCTTCTGGCCGTTGATGACGTAATGATCGCCGTCGCGCGTCGCCGTGGTGCGCAGACTGAGCGTGTCGGTGCCGGACGTCGGCTCGGTCACCCCGAAGGCCTGGAGCCGCAATTCGCCGCCCGCGATGCCGGGCAGATAGCGCGCCTTCTGTTCGGCGCTGCCATGACGCAGCACCGTGCCCATCGTGTACATCTGGGCGTGACAGGCGGCGCCGTTACAGCCCGACGCCTGGATTTCCTCCATGATGGCGGCAGCGGCGGTCATGGTCAGGCCGCTGCCGCCGTATTCCTCCGGGATGAGCGCGGCGAGGAAGCCGGCCTTGGTCAAAGCCGCGACGAATTCTTCCGGATAGGCGCGCTCGCGGTCGAGGCCGCGCCAATAGGCGCCGGGGAAATTTCCACACAGCGCCCGCACCGCCTCGCGAATCGGCGCGAGGTCCGCGGCTTCCGTCACGGCCTCACCTCGGCGCGGCCGTTGTTGATGGCGATCACGTCACGCTCGGCGACGCGGGCGCGGAAACTCACCACGGTACCATCGCGCCACATCTCGGTGCGGATGGTCTCGCCGGGAAAGACCGGAGCGGAAAAACGCCCGGCAAACGCCACCAATCGGGTGGGATCGTAGCCGCACAGCGTTTTCAGCACTGCGTGGCCGGAAACGCCGAAGGTGCCGAGCCCGTGCAGGATCGGGCGCGGGAAGCCGGCGGCCCTGGCGAAGGCGGGCTCGGCATGCAGCGGATTATAGTCGCCGCTCAAGCGGTAGATCAGCGCCATTTCCGGGCGGGTGGGGAGATCGCAGATCAGGTCGGGAGCGCGCGCGGGAATCGGATGCGGCGCCGGCGCCTCGCGCGGCGGGCCGCCGAAGCCGCCATCGCCGCGGCAGAACGCCGTCCCCGTGATGGTCGCGACCAACTCGCCGGTCGCCTTATCGGTCACCGTGCGTTCGCTGAGAATGAGCGCGCCTTTACCGGCGCCCTTGTCGATGACCTCAAGGATGCGCGTCTGGCCGATCAGGGTGCCTTGGCCTTTGAGCGGCCGGTGCAGCGTGAAGCCCTGCTCGCCGTTGACCACCTTGACGTGATCGATGCCGGTGTTGCGCACCCAGGAGCCGCCATAGCCAAGCACGGTAGCCATGGTCGGAAGCACCTTCAGATTCTTCTCGTAGACGAAGGCAAGCTCGTCCTCGTTCATGGGATCGTGCCCGAGCCCGACGCCGAGCGCGTAGAGCATGCAGTCCTTCGGCTCGTAACTCTGCTCGACCGGCGGGATCTGCATCGCCATCAGTTTATCGTAGACGATCGCCATGACTCACTCCGTTCCGCCGCGCTTTACACCGGGTCCCACGAAAACACCTCGGGCGATCGTTCGAGCGGCGTAAAGGAGCTGGCGAACGCGGCCTTGAGCTGCTCGGCGAGCTTTTGCGGCGTCCAGCCGTCGGAGCGATGCAAGGTCCGGATCGGCCGGTTCTGATTGAACAAGTAGATTTCGTTGTTGCGCGCCGAAAGGATTTGCCCGGTGATGCCGTCGGCACGGTCGGAGGCGAGATAGACGACGAGCGGCGCGACTTTTTCCGGCGTCACCTGGCTGGCGCGGGCGACGCGCGCCTTCTCCTCCTCGGTCTCCGCCGGGATCGACTGCACCATGCGCGTCCAGGCGAACGGCGACACGCAATTCGAGCGCACATTGAAGCGCGCCATGTCGAGCGCGATGCCGCGGGAAAGCCCGAGAATGCCCAGCTTCGCCGCCATGTAATTGGCCTGGCCGAAATTGCCGATCAGCCCGGACGTCGAAGTCATATGCACATAGGTCCCGGACTTCTGCTCGCGGAAGTGCGTGGCGCAGGCGCGGCTCATGATGAAGCTGCCGTTGAGATGCACGTTGATCACGTCCGACCAGTCGGACCAGCTCATGCGGTGAAAGATGCGGTCGCGCAGGATGCCGGCATTGTTGACCAGGATGTCGACGCGACCGAAGGCGTCGAGCGCCGACTTCACGATCTTGTCGCCGTTCGCCGGCTCGCTGATCGACAGCGTCGAGGCGATCGCCTCGCCGCCGGCCTGCTTGATCTCATCGACGACCGCGTGCGCCGGCGAAGCGTCGGTGCCTTCGCCTTCGAGGCTCGCCCCGATATCGCAGACCACGACACGGGCGCCTTCCTGCGCCATCAAAAGCGCGATGGCCCGCCCGATGCCCCGCCCCGCACCGGTGACGATGGCGACTTTGCCTTCCACAATGCCCGGCATTTCGTCCCCCTATCGCAATGGCCAGCGCGGTAGCGTTTGCGAAGTTCGGAATTGGCCCCACCCGGCGCGGTCTAGCAAGGTGCAAGAGCGGGTGTAAACCCATTGCGCCAGAGCCGATCCGCGTGGACACTCGGGCTTCGTCTAGACCCTCTCCCCAGACCCTCCCCGATGATGACCTGACCGATGACAGGAAAACGCCATGCAACCCGTGCTTCGGCTTCATGAAGATGTGCTGTCGAACGACGCTGCGGCGGCGTGGCCGGCGCGGCCGCGGATGATCTTCGCGGTGCATGGCTCCGCCGCTATTGCCGACCGGGAGTTGCACGACGACGAGGCGTGGAGCGGCGAAGGCGCGATCGCCCTCAAGGCCGGCCGCGATGGCGCAACTCTCTGGCGATGGGAGCTGGTAGCGGGCGAAGCCGACGGCGGCCCTGCCGCCGGCGCGGGCATCGTGTCGCGCGAAAAACTTGCCGCGCGGCTCGAGACCCTGCCCAAGGGCGCGCTCATCTTGCGCGGCGACAGCGTCGCTTTCCCGGCGGGTGGCTGCGCCTATCGGCACCGGCATCAGGGACCCGGCATCCGTTGCCTGATCGAAGGCGGCATCCGCATCGATACGCACGGCCGCTCGACGTCCTATGGGCCGGGCGGCACCTGGTACGAGAGCGGGCCCGAACCGGTGTTCGCGCAGGCCGCGGACCGGCCGAGCCGGTTCATCCGCGTCATGATCCTGCCGCGGGCGTATCTGGGAAAAAGCTCGGTCGAGTATCTCAACGAGGAGGATAAGGCGAAGCCGAAGACACAGACGTACAAGATCTACATCGACATGCCGATCGACTTTGCGGCAGCCGCGCCGTGAGCTGACCGTCATTCCGGCCGAGCGATAGCGAGCCGGAATGACGGCGCTGGTGCCGCGGAGAGGATTCGAACCTCCGACCCACGCATTACGAATGCGTTGCTCTACCGGCTGAGCTACCGCGGCACGTCAACGGCGAGGCGTCCTAGTAATACCCGAAAAACGTAAACGCAAGGCACGCGGCCTAGTGTCCCGATTCCGAAGTTCGCATCATTATGCGGCACCCTCGTTTGCGAACTTCGGAATCGAAGGACACTAGCAACGTATTGATCTAGTGTGGCTTTGGTTCAGAAGTCCGCATGACGAGT